>DAHVCP010000070.1 GCA_027314025.1 Acidobacteriota bacterium | reverse complement strand
CTTGCGCTCTGGATACAACCAGCCTGCGGATTGGGTCTTTGCCAGTCCGCAGCGCAAGGGCAAGCAACCCTACTGGCCGGGGTCACTCTACCGTGTGTACCTGAAACCAGCTCTTCAAAAGGCTGGAATCACAGAGCCGGTAGGATGGCACACGTTGCGGCATACCTTCGGCACCCTGATGAAGGCCAACGGAGAAGACCTGAAGACGATTCAGGAGCTTCTGCGCCACGCCAACTTCAAGGTGACGATGGACGTGTATACCCAGGCCATCACAGAGACAAAGCGGAAGGCGCAAAGCCGAGTCGTGCGCCAAATCTTGCATAAGAAAACAGAGGGAGGAGAAGACGATGAAGACTGACTTCTGTTATCGAACGTTAACGAACGTCGATTTTATGGAGGAGATCACCGTAAGTCTATGATTTTGTTGGCGTCCCCGACGGGATTTGAACCCGTGTTATCGCCGTGAAAGGGCGGTGTCCTAGGCCGGGCTAGACGACGGGGACGGCAGAGGCAGAAGGATTCAGTTTAGCATCCCATCATTGGCGCGGACCCCGGGGGCGGCGCGAGGCCCGGGGGCGCGAAGCTGCTAGCGCAGCAGGGATTCGTAGAGGGCGATGGTTTCGGCGGCGATGGCGGGCCAGCCGAACTTCTCCTCGACGCGCTTGCGGCCCACTTGGCCGAAACGGCGCTGCAACGGCGCGTCGCCGAGCACGGCCGTGATCTTGGCGGCTAGGTCGCGGGAGAATTGCCGCGGATCGCTGGGCATGCCGGTCTTGGCATCGGCGGCGAAGGGCACCAGATACCCGGTCTGGCCGTCCACCACGACTTCCTTGATGCCGCCGGTGGCGCTGGCGACGACGGCGCATTCGCAGGCCATGGCCTCCAGGTTGATAATGCCGAACGGCTCATAGACCGAGGGACAGCAGAACAGCGCGGCGTGGCTGTAGAGCTGGATGGTCTCGGCGCGGGTGACCATCTTTTCAATCCACACGACGCGGGGATGGGTGCGGCGCACGGCCTCCACCTTGGCGCGCATCTCCGCGGCGATCTCCGGCGTATCCGGCGCGCCGGCGCAGAGCACCACCTGCGCGTCCTGGGGCAGGTGAGCGATGGCGTCCACCAAATGCGTTACGCCCTTCTGCCGGGTGATGCGGCCGACGAACAACACGTAGGGCGCCGACGGATCCACGCCGTAGGCTTTGAGGGCCGTTTGGTCCGCGGTGCGGCGATATTCCTCCAGGTCAATGCCGTTGTAGATGATGTGCACGCGCTCCGGACGGATGGCGGGATAGCAGCGCAGGATGTCGGCCTTGGTTTCGGCCGAGACGGCGATAACGGCTTCCGCTTCCTCGATGGCGGTTTTCTCCATCCAGGAACTCATGCGGTAGCCGCTGCCCAACTGCTCGGCCTTCCAGGCGCGCAGCGGCTCCAGGCTGTGGGTGGTGAGCACCTGCGGCACGCCGTACAGCTTCTTGGCCCAAAACCCGGCCATGGAGGCATACCAGGTATGGGTGTGGACCAACTGCACGCCGGTAAGGTTCTTGATGGAGGTCAGGTTGACGCTCAAGGCCTCCAGCGCGCCCTTGAATTTCTCCTCGGTGCCCTCGCTGATCGCCGCCCAAGGCTGGTCGCCGCAGACATGCAAGCCGCCGCGATCCTCATGCTGGTCGCCGAAGCAGTGCACCTCGACCTCGATGCGGCGGGCCAGCTCCCGGCTCAAATAATCCACGTGGACGCCGGCGCCGCCATAAATATTGGGGGGAAATTCGCGGGTGAAAAGAGCAATACGCAATGCAACCTCCGGGTGCTGCGAGCGGGGCAATGCGCCCCGCGAATGGAGTCCGGCCCTGCCGACGCCATCACTGCGCGCCGGAGGAGCCAGACTCTCCAGAGTAACGGATTGCGGCGCCGCCGCCCAACTGCGCCGGCGGCGGCGCGTATGCATTCGGGCTGCCGCCCGCGGGCGGCGGCGTTTGGCATACTCGAACATACGTGGCGAGCAGCGAGGCGACGGACGGGAGCACAGCGATGGCGGCAGACGGCGCGGCGGACAATTCGCGGGCAAACAGGAACGTGGCGGTCGTCAGCGGGGCTTCGTCGGGCATCGGGCTGGCGACGGCGCGACGGCTGCTGGCCGAGGATTGGGAGGTTGCGGTTTTGGCGCGGCGCGGCCCGCGGCTGGAGGCGCTGGCGGCGGAGTTTCCCGCCGGCCGCGTGCTGCCGGTGACGGCCGATCTTCTACGGGAAGCCGAGATTACCGTGGCGGCGGCGGCGATCCGCGCCTGGCGGCCGCGCGTGGACGCGCTGGTCACCAGCGCGGGAGATTTTTTCGTCCGCCCCATCGCGGAGACCACGGCGGCGGAGTTCCAGCGCATGTGGCGGCTGACGGTGGAAGCCAAGTTTCTGCTGGTGCGGGCATTACTGCCGCTCCTGGCGGCGGCCGCGGGGGCCGCGCCGCGGGCCGTCATTCATATTGGCTCGCTGGCGGCGCACCATCCCTTCGCCGGCGAAAGCGCCTATCAAAGCGCCATGCATGGCGTCATGGGGCTGGCGATCAGCCAGGATACGGAGTTGCGGGCGCAAGGCATCCGCGTCGCGGTCGTTTCGCCGGGGCTGGTGCGGACGGAGCTGACCGAGCGCGCTTTCGGCGCGGCGGCGCTGGGCGGCGCGCTGACCGCGGAAAGCGTTGCCGCCTCCATCGGACATCTGATCGGCGTAATCCGCGGCGGCGGCTATATTCCGGAGATCTTCCAGACGCCGGGAAATTGGCCCGGCTAGGGCCGGCGGGCCGCCAGTTGCGCCCTCGCCCCGGCGCAGCCCTTCCCTGCCCCAGACCCTCCCAACCGCTATCCCAGCGCGGAACGGGCGGCGGCCAGGCGATCCAGTTGGCGGGCGTATTCCTCCCGCTTCTGCTGCTGCGCCTGGCGGATCTGCTCCGGCGCGCGCTGCTGGAACGTGGCGTCGGCCAGGCGGCTCTCGACGCCGGCTAGGGCGCGTTCCAGGCCGGCGATTTCCTTGTCCAGGCGCTCCCGTTCGGCGCCGACATCGGCGCTGGGCAAATCCAAAAGCAGGTCGAACTCCGGCGTGGCGACATGCCCGCGTCCGGCGCCGGCGGGCACCGGCGCAACGGCCGGTTCCACGTTGGCGAGGGCGGCGATTAGCGCCGCCTGCGCGGCGATGACGGCGGCGGCTTCGGCGCCACGGCCGTCGATGCGCAGCGGCAGCCGCGTTTTGGGCGGGATCTGATTTTCCGCCCGCAGGCGGCGCACTTGGTTCACCACGTCCTGCACCAAGTTCATTTGCCGCTCGGCTTCGGCGTCCAGCGCGCCGGCGGCGGGAAACGCGGCCAACGACAGCGTCGGCGCGGGCGGCTCGGCGCCCGCCAGGGCGTGCCAAAGTTCCTCGGTGATGAACGGCATTAGGGGATGCAGCAACCGCAGCGCGGCGTCCAAGGCGTGGAACAGGCCATCGGCGGCGGCGCGGGCCGCGGCGGCGTCGCCGCCGTTCAGCGCCAGCTTGGCCAGTTCCAGATACCAGTCGCAGAACTCATGCCAAAAGAAGTGATAGAGCCCGTCGGCGGCGTCATGGAACCGAAACGCGGCCAGGCTGTCCTGCATCCGCGCCGCCAATCCGTTCAGGCGGGAAAAAATCCAGCGGCTGGCGAGATCGCCGCCTGGCGGCCGCATCACCGCCCGCGCGGGCAGCGGCGGCCGCCGCCAGCCGAACTCCGCCTCCGCGCGGTCCAGGCTGAGGAAGATGAAGCGGGCGGCGTTCCAAATCTTGTTGGCGAAGGCGCGATAGCCTTCCATGCGCGCTTCGGACAGGGCGATGTCGGCGCCCGGCGCGGCCATTGCCGCAAAGGTGAAGCGCACTGCGTCGGTGCCGTATTTTTCCGTCACCACCATGGGATCAATGACATTGCCCTTGGTTTTGGACATCTTTTGCTTTTCCGCGTCGCGCACCAGGCCGTGAATGTAAACCTGGCGGAAGGGCACGCTGGCGGCCAGGCTCCGGCCGTCCCGCTGGCGGAAATGCACGCCCATCATGATCATGCGGGCGACCCAGAAGAACAGGATGTCGAAGCCGGTGATCAGCAGGCTGGTGGGATAGAACGTGGCGAGATCGGCGGTCTGCTCCGGCCAGCCGAGGGTGGAAAAGGGCCACAGGGCGGAGCTGAACCAAGTGTCCAGCACCTCCGGGTCCTGGTCCACGGGCCCGCCGCAGTTGGGGCAGTTCGCCGGGTCTTCGCGGCTGACGATGACGCAACCATGATTGCGGCAATGCCAGGCGGGAATGCGGTGGCCCCACCACAGTTGCCGGGAGATGCACCAATCGTGGATGTTGGCCATCCAGTCCAGGTAGATGGCGCGGTAATTGGCGGGGGTAAAGGCAATATGCCCTTGCTCGACGGCGGCGATGGCGTCGGCGGCCAACGGCGCGATCTTGACGAACCACTGCATCGAAACCCGCGGCTCGACGATGCTGCGGCAGCGCTGGCAATGGCCGATGGCCATGGGATGGTCTTGCACCCCGGCCAGCAATTCCTGCGCCTGCAAGTCGGCGACGACGCGGCGGCGGGCCTCGAACCGGTCCAAGCCGGCGTAGGCGTAGGCGCGGTCGTTCATCCGGCCCGCCGCATCCATCACCTCGATCTGCGCCAGGCCATGGCGCTCACCGGCGGCGAAGTCGTTGGGGTCGTGCGCGGGGGTCACTTTCACCGCGCCGGTGCCGAACTCCGGCTGCGCCAGCTCATCGGCGATGATGGGGATCTCGCGGTCGGTCAGCGGCAGCCGTACTTTGCGGCCGACCAGGTGGCAATAGCGCTCATCGCGCGGATTCACCGCGACGGCCACGTCGCCGAGCATGGTTTCCGGCCGCGTGGTGGCGACGGGGATGAACTCGCCCGGCGAACCGGCCAGCGGGTAGCGGATCTGGTACAAATGGCCGACGGTTTCTTCGTGCGTGACCTCCAGGTCGCTGATGGCGGTCTGGCAGCCAGGGCACCAGTTCACCATGTAGCGGCCGCGGTAGATCAGGCCCTCCTCGTAGAGCGTGACGAAGACCTCGCGCACCGCGCGGGACAGGCCGGGATCGAGCGTAAACCGCTCCCGCGACCAGTCGCAGGAGGCGCCCAGGCGGACCATTTGGCGGCGGATGGTCCCGCCGCTTTGCCGCTTCCATTCCCATACCTTCTCCACGAAGGCTTCGCGGCCCATCTGGCGGCGGTCTAGGCCCTCGCGGCGCAGTTCGCGCTCCACCACCATCTGCGTGGCGATGCCCGCATGGTCGGTGCCCGGCAGCCACAACGCGTTGTCGCCGGACATCCGCCGCCAGCGGACGATGGCGTCAATTTCCGTATGCTCCAGCATGTGGCCCAGGTGCAGAGCGCCGGTAACGTTGGGCGGCGGAATCACCAGCGACCACGCCGGACGCGGGCTGGACGCGGCGGCATGGAACCAATCGGCGCTTTCCCAGCGCTGGGCCCAGCCAGGTTCGATGCGGGAGGGGTCGTAGACTTTTTCCAATGCGGCAAACATGAGGGGAACCCAATGCGCGAGCGGCGCCGCGGCGCCGCGGATCGCGCTTATTCGACCTGGGCCGCAAGCGCGGCCTGCACGCCCTCGGGAGAATCCACCGCCAGCACGGTTTTCCCCCGGTCCAGCCGCTTGATTAAGCCGGACAGCACGCGGCCCGGCCCGGCTTCGACAAACGTCGTCACCCCGCGGGCCAGCAGCCAGCGCATGGACTTTTCCCATTGCACCGGCGAAGCAACCTGGCGGATCAACGCGTCGCGCGCTTCTTCAGCGCCTTCGATCGGCTCGGCGTCCACATTATTGACCAGCGGAATCTCCAGCTCACAAAACAGAGTGTTCCACAGGTCGCCTTCCAGCGCTTCCTGCGCGGGCAGCATCAGGGAACAATGGAACGGAGCGCTGACGGGCAGCAGCACCGCCCGCCCTTGGCGGGCCTCGGCCAGGGCCACGGCTCGCTGCACGGCGGCGGCGTCCCCGGCGATGACGGTCTGCCCCGGCGCGTTGAAGTTGGCGGGGGAGCAGACCTGGCCCTGGGCGGCTTCGGCGCAGAGGGCGGCAACCGCCTCTGCGTCCAGGCCCAGGATGGCGGCCATGGCACCCTGCCCCTCCGGCACCGCGGACTGCATCAGCTCGCCGCGGCGGCGCACGGTGCGGATCGCGTCCTTGAAGTCCAGCCCGCCGGCGATGACCAGTGCGGCATATTCGCCCAGACTGTGGCCAGCGACGTAATCCGGCCGCAGGCCTTGTTCCATCAGCACCCGGGCGGCGGCGACGTCCACCGCCAGCACCGCGGGCTGCGTGTTGGCGGTGCGCTGCAACTCCTCCTCCGGCCCTTCAAAGCACAAGCGGGACAGGGGAAAGCCGAGAGCCTGGTCGGCGTCGTGGAAGGTGGCGGCGGCGACCGGATAGGCCTCCGCCAGCAAGCGGCCCATGCCTGGGTACTGGGAGCCCTGCCCGGGAAAAAGAAACGCGGTAGCGGTCATGATTGCGCGGCGGGCGGCGCGGACGGCGCGGCGGCGCCGCCTTCGGCCGTGGGCGCGGCGGCGGCCAGCGGAGCGGCGCCGGGGATGGGATGGCGGAGGATCTCCGCCTCGATCTGTTCGTTGATGTGGCGAAGGTGGAACTCCCGGGCCACGCGAATGGCGTTTTGAATGGCCTTGGCGTTGGAACGGCCGTGGGCGATGATCACCACGCCGCGCACGCCCAGCAGCGGCGCGCCGCCGTATTCACTGTAGTCCAGCTGCCGTTTGAAGCGGGCATAGGCGCCGCGCGACAGGGCATAACCGAGCTTGCTGGCCCAGGTGCTTTGCAGCGAGGTCTTCAGCAGGGAGCGGACCGTTTCCACCAGGCCTTCGCTGATCTTCAACGCGACGTTGCCGACAAAACCGTCGCAGACGATGACGTCCACGTTGCCGTTGTAGACGTCCCGGCCCTCGACGTTGCCGATGAAATCCATCGGCAACTGGCGCAGCAGGGCGAAGGTTTCGCGCGTCAGGTCGTTCCCCTTGATCTCCTCCTCGCCAATGGACAACAGCCCCACGCGGGGGCGGGCGGAGGCGAGGATGACGCGATGGTAGATCTCGCCCATGATGGCGAACTGCTCCAGGTGCTCCGGGCGGCAATCCACGTTGGCGCCGACGTCCAGCATGACCGCCGCTCCGCCGGCGGCGGTCGGCACCACGGCCGCCAGCGCCGGGCGCTGCACCACGGGCAGGCTGCCCAGCGCCATCTTGGCCGTGGCCATCACCGCGCCGGTGTTGCCGGCGCTGACCAGGCCGACGGCCTCACCATCGCGCACCAGGCGGGCGGCGATATGGATCGAGGATTTGCGCTTGGTGCGGACGGCGCGCACCGCCTTTTCATCCATGCGGATGACTTCCGGCGCATCCACGATCTCGATCACTCCCGGCGCGGCCCGGCGCGCCCCTCCGGCCGCCGCCAGCGCCGGGCGCAGCACGGCTTCCTGGCCGACCAGCAGCACGCGGATGCCGTAGGCGCGGGCCGCGGCGACGGCGCCGACCACCTCCGGTTCCGGCGCGCCGTCACTGCCCATGGCGTCCAGGGCGATGGTAAGGGGTGTGGTCACGGGCGTGCAGCGGGTTACTTCTCAGCGACTTCCATCACCTCGCGATCCCGATAATAACCGCAGTGCGGGCATGCCCGGTGCGGCAGTTTGCGCTCATGGCAGTTGGGGCATTCCGACAGCGACGGCGCGGACAGGGAATCGTGCGCCCGGCGGGTGCTGGTGCGGCGTTTGGAATGGCGGCGTTTGGGGTTGGGCATGGCAGTAGTTATTGGGCGGAACCGCCGGGCGGACAGCCACAAGGCCCGGCATTGCGATTATGGCCGCAGCGAGGGCAGAGGCCGGCGCAATCCTCCCGGCAGAGCACCCGCATGGGCAGCGTCAACAGGATTTGCTCCCGCAGCACGTCCTCGAGCTCCAGGCCGGGCGGTTGGTAGAAATCGATGTCGGTGTCTCGATCGTGAATCTCCATCGCGTGCTCCGGAGACCATTCTCCGGCGGGATGGTAGACCAAATGGGCATCGCCGGCGTATTGGGACGGCAGCGGTTGCAGGCAGCGGGCGCAGAGCAGGTTCTCCGCCGCGCTCCATTGCAGATGCACCCGCAATTCCTGTCCCGCCATGCGCGCTTCGGCGCGGGCGTGCACCGGGCCCGACGCATCCAGGTCGGGATGGCGTACCTCCAGTTCCCCGGCGGCGAAGTCCCGCTCCAGCGTCACTGGCCCGAGGGCCAATTCTTCTAGCGCAATCAACATGGCGATTGGGAGGCAGGCGGACTGCCGCCAGACCCCGGGGGGCCGTGGTGGGCGCCATAGGACTCGAACCTATGACCTCTGCCGTGTGAAGACAGCGCTCTAACCAACTGAGCTAGGCGCCCCAGGGCCTAAATGGACCGTTCCTAGTTTAGCAAACAGCCGCTGGACGAATGCGGGGAGAGCCGACCGGCGCGACGCAGCGGCCGGCCCCTCTGGCCGCCGCCTAGCTTTCCTGGCCGCGCACGCGCTTGGCATCAATGCCGTGGCGCTTGATCTTTTGGTTCAGCGTCGAGAGGGGAATTTGGAAGCGTTCGGCGGCATCCGTCTGCCGGCCATGGGTCTGTTCCAGCATGTCCAAAATAATCCGCTTTTCAAACTCATCCACAATGTCGAATAGGGTCGCCGGACTGCGGTCTCCGGCGCCGTGCGTCGCCGGCGCCCAGCCCGCCCAGGAGGGTGGCCGTCCCACCAGCGAATCCGGCAACAGCTCCGGCCCCACCGCCGGACCGGAGGACAGCACCACCGCGCGCTCGATGACGTTTTCCAGTTCCCGCACGTTGCCCGGCCAGTTGTAGTCGAGCAGAATGCGCAACGCCTCGGGCAGCAGCTTGCGCGGCGGCAGACCGTTTTCCAGGGAATACTTGCCCAGGAAAAAATCCGCCAGCGCGGGAACATCCTCGCGGCGCTCGCGCAATGCGGGCAGCCGGATGGAAATGACGTTCAACCGGTAGTACAAGTCCTCGCGAAACTTCCCGTCCGCCACCATGCGCTGGAGGTCCACGTTGGTCGCCGTAATAACCCGCGCATCCACCTGGATCTCCTCCACCCCGCCCAGCCGCATGAAGCGCCGGTCTTGCAGCACCCGCAGGATCTTCGCCTGCGTTTCCAGCGACATGTTGCCGATCTCGTCGAGGAAGATGGTGCCGCCGTCGGCCACCTCGAACAGACCCTTTTTCGGGGCGATGGCGCCGGTAAAGGCGCCGCGCACATGGCCGAACAGGGTGGATTCCAGCAGGTCGGTCGGCATCCCGCCGCAATTGACCGGCACGAAGGCATGATCGGCGCGCGGCGAATGGGAATGCACCGCTTTGGCGATCAGCTCCTTGCCCGTGCCGCTTTCGCCCTGCAATAGGACGGTGGAACGGCTGGGGGCGACCTGGGCCACCAGGTCGAAAATGCGCAGCATCGCCTCGCTTTTGCCGACGATATTGCCGAAGCTGGTGCGTTGTTTCAAGGCACGTTTCAGCTCGACGTTTTCCCGTTCCACCCGGCTGGTGGCGATGGCGGCGGCGACATCGGCCAGCAGCTTCTCGTTATTCCAGGGCTTTTGCAGGAAGTTGCGGGCGCCGCGCTGCATCGCCCGCACGGCCATCTCCACCGTGGCGTAGGCGGAGATCATGATCACCGGCGTGTCGGCCAGGACCCGCAGCCGCTCCAGCACGTCCAGGCCGTTTTCGCCGGGCAGGGCGACATCCAGCAAAACCAGGTCAAACGGCGCCGCGCCGAACAGGTCCAGCGCGGATGCGCCGTCAGCGGCGGTGAGCGCCTCGAAGCCCTCCGAACGCAGCAACGCCTCCAAGCCCTCCCGCACCGCCGGCTCGTCGTCCACGATCAGCACGCGGCCGCGGGGCGTCTCCGCGTCCGGGCGCGCCGGAGCGAGGGCCGGCGAGACGACGGTGGAAGCGTCAGGCATGCACCCTCTGCCCCGCGCCTTCCCGGACGGCCACCGGTTCCGCCGCCGCGGGAAACTCCAGCCGGAAGCAGGCGCCCTCGCCGGGCGCGCTGGCGACGCTGATTTGGCCACCGTGCTCTTGAATAATGCCGTAGCTGACGGAAAGGCCGAGCCCGGTGCCGGAGGACGGAACCGGCCCGGAACGGTCCGGCGTCTTGGTGGTGAAAAACGGATCGAAGATGCGGTTGCGCACCTCGGCGGGAATTCCCGCGCCGTCGTCCGCCACCTCGGCGCAGACCCGCCCGTCGCCGCAGAAGCTGCGCAGGCGCAGCCGCCCGCCGTTGGGCATGGCGTCGCGCGCGTTGAGGATCAGATTTAGGAACACCTGTTGCAACCGGCCGGCATCGCCCGCAATGGAGGGCAGGTCCGCCGCCAAGTCACTGGCCACCTGAATGCCCGCGCTGCGCAACGGATGCTCGGCTAACGCCAGTGTATCGCCGATGACGCGGTTCAGGCTGATGGGTTGCAGTTCGGCGCCGCCGGTGCGGGAAAAATGCAGCAGGTTGGAAACGATATCCGAAGCGCGAAACGTCTGCCGGGTAATCGTCGCCACGATGGCCGCGCGCGGATCCTCGGGTCCCAGTTGCTTGGCCAGCATTTGGGTGTAGTTGGCGATCACCGCGAGCGGCGTATTGACCTCATGCGCCACGCCCGCCGCCAGCAAGCCCACCGAGCCCAGCCGCTCCGCCTGCGCCAGGCGCTGCTCCAGATCCCATTGCGCCGTGATGTCCTCGATCAGCACGACCCGCCCCACCACCGCCAACTGCCGGTTGACCAGAGGCGCAAGGGCGAAATGGATGGTCCGTTCGCCGGCCGCGCCGAGCGCCAAGCGGATGCGGTAGGCGTGTCCGCCGCTTTGATTCCGCCGGCGGTAATATTCCGCGGCGAAAGCGCGCCCCAGCGCCTGCCCCAGGGGCTGGCCCAGAACGCGTTCCCGCGGATAACCGGTCAGCGCCTCCATCTGCGCGTTCCAGCTCTCCACGCGATCGTCCGCGTCCACCGCCGCGATGCCCACCGCCACGCCTTCCAAGATGTTTTCGTTGAATTCCTTGAGACGCTCGTATTCCCCCGCCTGCTGGCGCAACGTGGCGTAAAGGCGGGCGTGGTCAATGGCCACGGCCAAATATCCGGCCAGCGCTTCCACCAAGGCCACGTCCTCGGAGGACAGCAGGTTGCCGCCGGTGGTCCTACCCAACCCCAGCACGCCGACCACCCGGCCTTGAATTTCGCAGGGCAGGTAATAGTTCAAATCCAGCGCCGCCACCGTGGGCCCGTAGGGCGCCGGCGCCGCCGCCGGATGCGTCGGGCTCTCAAAGAAGACGCGGCCCCCGTGGTACAGCCCCGCCGCGGGATCAAGGAAGTCCAACGCCACACCCTGCTGCGCCGCTGCCGGCAAACCCGCCGGCAGCCCACGACCGGCCGCCAACCGGTAGCCGCCCTCGTCGGCGGCGCAAAACACCGCCAGCCGGCTCAGTGACAACGTCGCGCTCAGCCGGTCCGCCACCTGCGACAACAGCGGCTCCAGCCGCGGCTCGGCGTTCATCTGCCGCGCGAACTCGATCAGCGTGCGGCGGTAATCGTAGCGTTCCCGGTAGAACAACCGGTCCAGGCGTTCGCGCAACCAATTCTTCACCGGCTCGAACAGCAGCGCCGTCACCACGATCGCCAGCACCCAGCCCGCCGGCCCCAGGTCGGGCGCGTGCGCATGCACCAGCGCGCCGGCCGCCGCCACCGCCAGGAAGTACACGGCGATGATGGCCATCGCCGCCAGGCTGTACACCACGCCTTGGCGAAACAAAATGTCGGCGTCCATCAGCCGGTAGCGGACGATGGCGTAGGCGAAGGTGAGCGGAATCAGGATCAGCGACAGCAGCGACAAGCCGGTCCAGCGCGGCAGGTCCACGCCGGCCACGTAGGGAACGACGTACAGCGCCAAGAAAGGCAGCAGCCCCAGCGTCGCCCCACGCGTCACCCACTTCATCTGCTGCCGCAGTTGGGTGTTGGCGGGCGGCAGCGCCGCTTGCCGATAGGTGTGGAAGAACGCGGCGAGGGCCGCCAAGAATGCCGCGGCGAGCCATAGGTACGGCAGACGGTCCAGCGCCGCCTGCAACTGCGGCAACGGCGCCGCAGTCACCACCGCGCCGCGCGCCACCGCCACCTGCACCGCCAACAGCACCGCTCCTGGCAGGTACAGCAGCGCCGCCAGGCCGGGCAGCCGGGCCAGCACGCCCTTGGGCCGGGGAAACATGAGGGCAAAATGGAGAAATAGCGCCGGCGCCAGCAGCAGCGCCGTTTCATTGGCCCAAAACACCGTCCAGTCAAACGCGTTTAGCTTGCCGGTGAAATGAAACGCATAGAGAACGAACGAGGCCAGGCAAAAGAGGTAGAACAGGCGAACGTGAACGGCGCTCGGGCGGCGAACCAAGAGGAAAATACCTACCGCCAGGTAAATCAGGCCGATCAGATCCTCCCACAGCCAGCGCCGCAGATGCCCGTTTTGAGCCGCCAATCGCAGGCGGGCCACCACGAGCCGCCCATCGCGCAACAGGGCGTAAGTCAGCGGATGCCCGGCGCCGGTGGCATAGAGTCGGCGGGACAGCGCCGCCGGGCTTTGCACCGGCCGTCCGCCGACCGCCATCAAACGGTCCCCGGCCCGCACCCCAGCGCGGCCAGCCGCGCCATGGGACTGCACGCGAGCGGCTTCCAGCCCTTGCGCCGTCGCCTGCCAGCGCACGTTGTCGGTGGGCGCGTGAAAAATCACCTGCTGCCGGATGCCCAGTAGCCCCAAAACCAGCAGAACCGCCGTAGCCAACACTAGCGCCGCGCCGGTCGGGCTCAGTAGGAAGGAACGTTCGGAAGCAGGACCGGCGGGCATGGCGCGGAACGAACGAAAGGGCGGGGCGAATCCGATAGAGTTATCCGCCCAATACTCAGCAATTGCCTTGCCAGCCGGAGGCAGTATCCACCACACGGCCGATGCCGTCCAGTGGCGAGGGGCCACCGCCATCGGGAAGGCATACCCGCGATCCGATATGGATTCCCATAACGGTGATCCTAGAATCCATAACGGCGGCTAGAAGTTGATGCTCAAACCGCCCCGGAACGAGCGGGCGGATTGAATGAGATAAAGCAAATGGCCGTCCGCGCTGATCACCGGAATGTAGCCCTGCGCCAGAAGGTTATGGAACTCGGCCAGCGCTGTTACCTTTCCGCCCGCCCAGCCGAAATCCGGCAAGGGTTGGCGGATCGCAACGTTCGCGAAGGCGTTGCTGCGGCCAAAGGTGTCGTCGTAGGGGTCCAGCGCCGTGGCGCTGGAGCCGTCCAGCCAGCGGTAGCTACAGGTGATGTGAGAACCGGTGAAGGGAATCACCGCCGCCCACTTGAGCGTGACCGCCTGCCGCTGCGCCGGCGCCAGCAATGGCGCGACCCGCCCGTCGCGCAGCGTTCCGTGTCCCGTCCGGGGCGCCAATACCGGCCCGTCCGTCCATTCCACCACCGCGTCCATGCCGTGCGCCAACTGCCGGGCGTACACCACGCGGGCGCCGGCGCCGGAGTAGCTGCCGCCGTCGGCGCTGAACATATTGCTGAAGGCGTCCGGCAACAGATATCCCGCCGCCAAATCCGTTGCATCCGCGCCGCTGCCGCTCACGGCGGCGTGGGTGAAGGCGTCGTGGAAAACCGCGATGCTGAACTGGTCGTAGGGCGAGAGGTCGTCGGTATAGGCGACCTCCTGATGTTGTGCCTGCTCGATCTGCGGCGCGAACGCGGCCACCGACAGCCGCGGCGCGGGATCGCCGCTCTCCGCGTAGTGCGGCGCGAAATGCACCGGCGGCGTGGCGGATGCGAAACGATATTCAATCGTGGCGTGCGGATTCACCCGCCAGCGCACCCGCGCGTAGGGGGCGATCTGGTGCACCGCCGACGCCAGCGCCACGTCGTCCACCATCACGCCGTACTGCACCTTGAGGCGCGGCGTTACATCCATGCCGTTGGCCAAGTTGAAGGTGTAGACGCGCAACTCCGGCGCTCCGGCCAGCGCGGGTAGGGGCAGTTGCTGCACGCCGAAGATCATCCGCGCCTGTCCGCTGTCGCCTTGCGGCGCAAACGCCACCCGCATCCCGGACCCGCCGCTTTGCCCGGCGCTGGCGACGCCCATGTCCGCGCTCAGGGCCAGCTCGGATTCGCCCCACAAGGCATGCTGCACGGCGAAGTTGGTGGACCAGGCGCCATCGCTGCCCAGCGGCTGCGCCGCCGTCCCCGCCATGAAGGTGACATAGCCATTGACCCCGGCCGCCGCCGCCGCGCCGCCGGCCGTGTCGCCCGCCTGGCGCCAGCGCAGCGCCGGCCGTGCGGCATCGGTGCGCACCACCCAAGCGAAACGCCGCGCCGCGGCCGGGTCCGGCGCCGCCAGCCGGATGGTGCGCAGCACGCTCAGCAGCGGCAATGCCAGGTAGGAGGTGCGGCTGGCGCTGATGCGGATCCGCCGCCGCGCCAGCACGCGGGCGCCCGCGCCCGCTTCCACCCAGTACAGCCCCGGCGCGAGGCCGGAAAAGCGGAAGACCCCATCGGCGGGGGTACGCCGCACCCATTGCCGCGTTCCGCCCGCTGTCCGCGAGCCTGCGTCCGGCGTCAGACGGACCACGGCGTGCGGCAAGGGCTGGCCTAGCGCATCCGTCACCACCCCCAGCAGCCGGCCCGGCGCCACCTTCGGAGGCGGCGCCGCCCAAGCCGCCGCCAATAGCGCGCAGCAGCAGGCGACGGCGCGCAGCGCCCAGCGGCTGCGGCCCGCACCATCCGGGCTCCGGGGGGAGGTAGCCCAACGCATCAATGGGAAACCACGCTTCGCTTAATGCATGACGGTGAACGTGGACGTCGGGGACACCGCCTGTCCCGCCAAGTTGTCCGTCACCTTCACCGTCAAGCGGTAATACCCGGGAGCCAGGCTGGCCAGCGGCAGCGTCTTTTCCAAGGTGAGTTGTTCGGCCGCGTTGCTCACCTGGCTGGCCTTCTCCACGTAATTGAGAATGGTTTTGTGGTTGGCGAGATTGGTGATCTTCCAGTCAATCGTCGCCGAGGGCTTGTGCGTCGCCTTGTTGAGCTTCAAATTGTACACCTGCATCCAGATGCCCATGGACTGCTTCCGCGTGAAGCGGTTGCCGACCACCGGCCGGACCTTGGTGTCGCCGATGATAAATTCCCCCGTGCCCACCTGCTTGGCCGGCACCGGCTCGATCTGATCCGCCAGCATGATGCTGGAGGTGGCCAGCTTGTTGTTCGTGTAGTGCGGCACCGTGATCGCGGTACGCAGCGTGCCCATCTTGTCGGGCGCGTTGGCGTCCTTCAACGCCAGCACCACCTTATACCGCCCCGGCCGCAGCAGCGCGCCGTGCCAATAGCGGCTGTCCTTGTCGGCGTACTGCGACATCAACTCCGAGGGGATGTTCAGCGCCACGGTGTTTTCAAACGTGTCCACCACCTCGCCGCTGAGCGTCGAAATCTGCCCCAAGACGTTGATCTTGCCCGTATCCACGCCGTCCTTCTGGTGGAAGGTCATGGCGCTGTCGGGAATCTGCACGGTGAACGGCACCAGATCGGTGTCGTTGGTGATCTTGACGTAGTCGGTGCGCAGCTCGAACGGCAACAGGTGGTAGCTGACGTTGTGGTTGACGATCGCTTCCAGGTCCTTGAACTTCACCTTGGGCGGCGCCATCTCCTCCGCGTACCGCTCCAGCCGGCTGAACTCGTTCATGCTCTCCGGCGTGAAGGGCGAATAGGGATCGTGCGTCCCATCGGTATTCTGGAAACGCGCCAGTTTGCTGGACATGCCCAGCTGTTCGTAGAGGGTCAGGCCCGCCCCGGGCACCTCCAGCAGCGCGTCCTTCTTCGACGGATCGTCGGTCAGCTGGTAGTCCCCGCACATGCAGGTGTCCACGAACTCCATGGTGATGTTTTCGCCGATGCCGGGAATATAGCGATAGCGCCAGTCGGTGAACGGAAACGTCGAGGTCGAGCCCCCGCCCTGCGACATCGGCCGTTCATAGGTGCCGCCGCTGGGATGGTCGGTGATCTCGGTCGGCGGGCCAAAGACGACGTAGATCCGCCCGCGGTCGGTGCGCCAGCCCGGCACCCCGGCGGCGAAGTGGGCGTTGGCGTAGGCCACGCGGCGATAGAACTGCTCTTTATAGGAGTTGTACAGCGAGCCCGGATTGGGATTGCGCCGCGCCCAGAAGGCTTCGATGAACTGGTCCCGTTCCTCGTTGGTCTTCAATTGCAGGAAGGCTTTGCGCTCCTGCGGCGAGATGATGTACGACACCACGCCGTTCAGCCACTTCTTGTAGTAACCGCTCAGTTCTTGCCGCAGTCTTTTGTTCTGCTTTTTGCGCTGTTGCGCCGTCAACGGCAACGGATGCTGCTGCGCGCGCAACGGCGGCGGCAACACCACCGCGCTGGCCATGAGCACCACGCCCGCTACCCAACCAGCGGCGCACCCGTGGCGACCGTGGCGGACCTCGCCCCGAGACCGCATCCTAAACCAACCCTTGATCAACGCTCAGCACCTCGCGCGCCCGCTCTCCGTGGCAGGAAAGGAGTTGGGCGGGTTTGTTCCACTGCCAGCATTGTATGTTCAAGGCAGATTGGACGCAAGCGCCGCGGCCACCGCGCGGAATCCGCCCGGTTTCCCGGCGGGGGCAACTCCGGAATACAATGATTTAAGGCTTTTTTGAAACAAATCCAGCGCCGTAATCGTTATCTCATCACGCGGGCCTTGCGCCCCGGCTCGAAGCATGAAACGTTGGAAAAAACCTCTCCTCGCGCTAGGCGCCCTCCTGGCCGTAGCGATCTTGG
Source organism: Acidobacteriota bacterium (assembly GCA_027314025.1). Lineage (GTDB taxonomy): Bacteria > Acidobacteriota > Terriglobia > Terriglobales > SCQP01 > JAKAUF01. Next base: position 19,097 of record DAHVCP010000070.1, on the reverse strand, counting down.
TCGGTGTGTCGGTGCTGCGCAGCCAGGAAGGCGTGGTCAAGGTGCAGACCGCCGCCGCCGTCAGCCGCACCATCCGCGCCATCGTCAATGCCTCCGGGCAGATCCAGCCCAAAACCTACGCCGATATTGACGCCAACTCGATTGGCCAGGTCACCCAATTGCTGGTGAAGGAAGGTGACCGCGTGCGCAAGGGGCAGCTGTTGGCCGTGGTGCAAAACGTCCAGCAGGCCGCCGACGTTCAGGCCTTCCAAGCCGCCGTCCGCACCGCGGTCGCCCAATACGCCGCCGCCAAGGCCACGCTGGCCACCTCCAAAGCCGACCTGGCGAACACCCAAGCCCAGCTCAACCAGGCTCGCGCCAATTGGCGCCGCGCCGAGAGCCTCTACGGCGATCAGTTGATCTCCAAGCAGGAATACCAGACCGACCAAACCGCCTTCGACACCGCGCGCGCCGAGCGCGACCTTTCCGCCGCCAAGGTGCGCCAATCCGCCGCCGATCTGCTCAGTTCCGGCGCCGCCATCGCCCAGGCCAAGGCCAATTTGGCCCGCGTGAAAAATGTCTTTGAGTTGACCCAGCTGCGTAGCCCCTTGGATGGATTGGTCACCTATTTGCCCGTGCACGTGGGCGATACCGTGGTCGTCGGCATCCAAAATCAGCCCGGCAGCGAGGTGATGCGCGTCGCCAATATGAAGATCGTCCAAGCCGATCTGCAGGTGGATGAGACCGATATCAACACCGTCCGGATCGGCCAAAAGGCCACTCTCACCATTGACGCCTACGGCAATCACATCTTCCATGCCACCGTAACCGAGGTCGGCGATACCGCCATCCTCCGCTCCACCGGCCAGGCCGCCTCCGTTAATACCGGCACCAATACCGACCAGGCCAAGGACTTCAAGGTGGTGTTGACCCTGGCGCATCCCCCCGCCGATGTGCGTCCCGGGCTCTCCTGCACCGCCAACATCGTCACCGCCACCGCGACTCAAGCGATCACCGTGCCCTTGCAGGCCATCGTGGAGCGTACCCAAGCGCAATTGGATCCGCCCCGCGCCGGCGCCGTGCAGGCCGCCCCGCCCGCCGCCAGCGGGCGGAAGCCGCAATTGATTCAAGGCGTCTTTGTCCTGCGCGCCGGCCGCGCCGTCTTTGTGCCCGTGACCACCGGCGTGACCGGGGTGGATAATATACAGGTGACGAAGGGGGTGCGCGCCGGCGACGCCGTCGTCATCGGCCCGTACCAAGCGCTGCGCACCATGCCCAACCACTCGCCCGTGCGCATTGACAATAGTCTCTCCACCGCCACCACCAGCAGCAGCAGTTCCTCGTAGACCCGACCATGGCCACACCCACTATTCACCAGCCCAGCGCCACCACCGCCACGCCCTATGCCGGCGACCACGAGGTGGTCATCCGCACGGAAAATCTTTGGAAGATTTATCAAATGGGCAGTGAGCAAGTAGCGGCGCTGCGCGGCGTGAATCTCCAGATCTACCGCAATGAATACGTCGCCATCATGGGCCCTTCCGGCTCCGGCAAGAGCACGCTGATGAACCTGATCGGCTGCCTCGATTCGCCCACCCGCGGCGAGTATTGGCTGAGCGGCCATTTGGTCAGCGCCCTGGATGATGACGAACTGGCCCGCATCCGCAACCAGGAGATCGGTTTCGTCTTCCAGACCTTCAACCTCCTGCCGCGCACCAGCGCCCTGCACAACGTCGAGCTGCCCCTCATCTACTCCGGCGCTCCGCCCGCCGAACGCACCGAACGGGCCATGGCGGCTTTGCAGCAGGTGGACTTGGCCGACCGCGTCCACCACAAGCCCAACGAGCTCTCCGGCGGCCAGCGGCAGCGCGTCGCCATCGCCCGCGCCCTGGTCAACCGCCCCAGCATCATCTTGGCCGACGAGCCGACCGGCAATTTAGACAGCACCACCAGCAATGAAATCATGGCGCTGCTGGAAGTGCTGTGGGAGCGGGGCAACACCATCGTCCTGGTCACCCACGAACACGACATCGCCGAACACGCCCACCGCGTCATCCATATCCGCGACGGCCAAGTGGCCGGCGACACCCGCACGCGCCGCGGGGATGCGGTGGCGAACCGACCGCCGGCGCCGCCCGCCTAGGCCCGCCGCGCCCGCGCCATGGGCATCCGCGAAGCCATCATCGTCGCGCTCGGCACCCTGCGGGCGCACAAGCTGCGCAGCTTCCTCACCCTGCTCGGCGTCATCATTTCCGTCTGCACCCTGGTGGCGGTGGTGGCCATGGTGCAGGGCGTCAACACCTACGTCGGCAGCAAAATCGCCCGCCTCGGCAGCAACATCTTCAGCGTCAGCCAATTTTCCTTGAATGAGATGACCAACCCGGTGCGCTTCATGCGCGCCAAGGAAACCAATCCCATCATTCGCTACCCGGACTATCAATTCCTGCGCGCCAACGCCCGCCTGCCGCGGGCCATCGGCGCGCAGACCCAGCGCACCGGCACCGTCAAGCACAACGGCCGCGCGCTGGACGAGGTCAATATCAGCGGCGTCACCCCCAACGTGCTGGGCATGTTGGCGTTTCAGGTGGCCAATGGCCGCTTCCTGGCGCCCACCGATGAGCAGCGCCGTGCCTATGTCGCCTTCGTCGGCCCGGATATCGTCACCCACCTGTTCGGCGGCGCCAATCCGCTCGGCCGCCACATCCTGGTCAGCGGCCAGCAGTACGAGATCATCGGCGTCGCCACCGCCCAAGGCGACGTCTTCGGCCAATCGCAAGACAACTTCGTCATGATCCCGCTGCGGACCTACCAGAAGATCTACGGCAATCAAGACTCCATCACCCTGGATGTCCAGGCCCGCGGCGCCCGCCTGCTGCCCGCCACCATGGACGAGATGGAGATGCTGATGCGCGTCCGCCGCCACCTGAGCTGGAATGAAAAGAACAACTTCGGCATCATCGGCTCCGACGCGCTGATGACCCTGTGGCATACGCTGACCGGCGCCATCGCCAGCGTCATGGTCGGGGTCAGCTTCGTTTTCCTGGTCGTCGGCGGCATCGTGATCATGAACATCATGCTGGCCGCCGTCACCGAGCGCACCCAGGAGGTCGGCACGCGCAAGGCCGTGGGCGCCCGCCGCTCCGACATTCTCTGGCAGTTTCTGGTGGAATCCGCCGTGCTGTCCACCGTCGGCGGCTTGATCGGCGTCTTGTTGGCCTATCTCTTCACCTTGGCCGCCGGCGCGCTGACCCCCATTCCCTTCTCCCTGCCCCTCGGCGCCGTGGTGCTGGCCGTGGTCATCTCCACCTTGGTCGGCCTGTTCTTCGGCGTCTACCCCGCCAGCAAGGCCGCCCGCCTCACGCCCATCGCGGCGCTGCATTCGGAGGTTTAGGCCGTGGCCGCGCACTTCAGCGAAAACCTCCAGCTCGCCGTGGACACCGTCCGCGAGCACAAGCTCCGCTCCCTGCTGACCATCCTCGGCGTCTTCGTCGGCACCGTCACGCTGATGGCCATCGGCAGCATCCTCACCGGCATGAACAACCTGGTGGTGCAGCAGTTGCGCGGCTTCGGCACCGACACCATCTTCGTCTACAAATTCACCCCGGGCATTCACGTCGGCGGCCTGACCCGCGCCGAGCGCTTGCGCAAACCCATCAGCCAGGCCAATATCCGCGCCGTCGAGGAACAGTGCACCGCCTGTCAGGCCATCACCGCGCAAGTGTTTACCGGCTTCACCAACTACGGCACCGGCAGCGACGCGGCGCAATACCACAACCACGACGCCACGCCCATCCAGTTCACCGGCGCCACCCCCAACGCCCCCCAGGTTCTGAATCGCACCCTCTCCGCCGGCCGCTACTTCAACCAGTTCGAGAATGAGCACCGCGAGCGGGTCGTGGTTATCGGCGATTCCGTCGCCAAGGCGCTGTTTCCCCACGGCGGCAACGCCGTCGGCAAGACCATCCTGGTGGATGGGCTGGACTTCCGCGTGGTCGGCATCTTCGCCCAGCAGAAGATCACCGGCAACCGGCAAAATCTCACCGTCCAAATTCCCTACAACACCTACCACAAGCTCTACCCCGAGGCCCGCGAGCATTTCTTCGCCGCCGCCGCCAAGCCCGGCGAAATGTCCGAAGCCATCGGCCAAATCCGCGGCGCCCTGCGCCGCTCCCGCGGCGACGGCTGGAACGCTCCCGACAGCTTCGGCATCGCCACCGCCGACAGCATCATCGGCCAATTCCACGACATCACCGCCGAGATCGCCTTGGTCATCGTCGTCATCGCCTCGATCGGCATGCTCATCGGCGGCGTCGGGGTCATGAACATCATGCTGGTCTCGGTCACCGAGCGTACCCGCGAAATCGGCGTGCGCAAGGCCATCGGCGCCCGCCGCCGCGACATCATCGCCCAGTTCCTTTCGGAAGCCGTGGTGCTGACCGCCGCCGGCGGCGTATTGGGCATCGCCGGCGGCTGGCTCATCAGCCTGCTGATCAACGTCCTGCTGCCCAACCTGCCCTCCTCCGTGCCCCTTTGGGCCGTCATCACCGGCCTGACCGTCTCCGCCGGCGTTGGCGTGTTCTTCGGCCTGGCCCCGGCGGTCAAGGCCTCCCGCCTGGATCCGGTCGAAGCGCTGCGCTACGAATAGCCCCGCGGGCAGACGGACGCCCATCCGTCCCCGCCGCGGCCGCCGTGGTGGCCGCTCGCCCGCACCGCCGGCTCGTTGGTTTGGCCCTTAATGTTCCGGCCCAACCCGGCGTTAGCGCCACAAAATCTGCCCGCGCGCCTCCTCGCCCGTCCCCTCGGGCTGGCCATTCGGCTATGCTCACCTGCATGGGCAGCTCTACGACACCGGCTGCGGACGCGCCCAGTCCGGCACGGTCGGCCAACACCCGCTGGCGCCACCGCTGGCGCGAAACCTGGCGCCTGATTCGCGCCACCGGCAAATTGCTCGGCCCCAGCGCCCAGTTCCTGGCCACCACCGAAGCCCACACCTACGCCTATTCCGTCTCCGCCAATCTGCTGCTGGCCTTTCTGCCCTTCATGCTGCTGATGGTCTGGGTCTCCCGCCACATCTCGCGGCTCACTTTCGTCCTATCCGTCGTCGGCCAATTCGTCCGCGCCTACCTGCCCAGCGGCAGCAGCGTCATCATCGGCGACATCACGTTTCTGGCTTCGCAGCAAACCGCCCGCATCTTCTCCGTCGTCATGCTGGCGATCACCAGCACCGGGGTCTTTCTGCCCCTGGAGGTCGCCCTCAACGGCATCTGGGGCTTCAAAAAAAATCGCAGCTATCTCGGCAATCAGGTGGTTTCCTTGGCCGTCGTCGCCATCTGCGGCGCCCTCGGCGTCCTCTCCATTCAGTTGGCCGTTTTGGGCCAGCGGGGAGTGGATTGGATCGCCCCGGGTAATGGGTGGCTGCCCAACCTGCTCGACTTCGTGGTCTTGAAGTTCTTCGCCTTTCCCGCCGCGATCCTGGGCTTTTTCTTTATTTATTGGCTCCTGCCCAACGGCAAGATCTCCCCGGAACGCGTCTTTCCCGCCGCCCTGTACGCCGGCGTGCTGGCCGAGATTTTCCAAACCGTCTTCCGCTGGATCCTGCCTCTGCTGGATTTCTCCAGGGTCTACGCCAGCCTGGCGCTGCCGGTGACCCTCTTGGTCTGGGGTTATTCCGGCGCGCTGCTGCTGCTGTTCGGCGCCACGCTTTCGGCGCGCGGCGTGGCCCGCCTGCCGCATCTGCACCTGCGCCAGCATGTCGCCCACGCCACGCGCCATCTCCGCGGCGGAGCGGAACCGCCGGACGCCGGCGCCCCGCCGCCGCTCTAACCGCGCCCCGTATAATGGAAGTCGGCAGGCGCCGGGCAATCGCGCCGTTCGCCACCCGGCGGGCGGGGAGGAAAGTCCGGACTCCACCGGGCAGCGTGCTGGCTAACGGCCAGGGGTTGGGCTTCACAAAGCCCCGTCACGGACCAGTGCCACAGAAAACATACCGCCCGGCTTCGGTAGGGGCGGGCCGATGGCCCGCGTTCGCCGAGGCGGGGTAAGGGTGAAAAGGTGCGGTAAGAGCGCACCGCTCCGGCGGCGACGCCGGAGGCAGGGAAAACCCCACGCGGAGCAAGACCAAATAGGGGAGGAGACCCGTGCCGCAAGGCGCGGGGCGCGGGCCGGCCCGGTCCGCCAAAACTCCCGGGTAGGTTGCTAGAGGCGGCCAGCAATGGCCGTTCGAGAGGAATGATTGCCACCCCGCCTCGGCGGGGCGTACAGAATCCGGCTTATAGGTGCCTGCCACGTCTTATCTCCAGCGCCGCGATCACGCCGCATGACCGACACCCCTTCCGTCCAGCCCCTGCGTCCCGCCCGCCAATTTTCCGGCGTCGTTCGCCCGCCCGGCGATAAATCCATCTCCCATCGCTACGCCATGCTCGCCGCCTTGGCCGATGGCCGCAGCACCATCGCCAACTTTTCCACCGGCGCCGACTGCCACTCCACCTTGCAATGCGTCGCCGCCTTGGGCGCGCGGATCGAAATCGGCGCCGCCGCGGATGCCACGGCCGCCAACGGCGATGGCGCTCTGGCCATCACCGGCCATGGCCGCCACGGCTTGCACGCGCCCGCCGCCGAATTGGACGCGGGTAACTCCGGTTCCACCATCCGCATGCTCAGCGGCATTCTGGCCGCACAGCCGTTCGCCAGCCGCATCAGCGGCGACGCCTCCCTGCGCCGCCGCCCCATGCGCCGCATCCTGGAGCCTTTGAGCCAAATGGGCGCGCAAATCGCCGCCGCCGACGGCGGCCGCCCGCCCCTGGCGTTTACTCCCGTCGCCGGCTTGCGCGGCATTACCTACCAGCCCCAGGTCGCCAGCGCCCAAGTCAAGACCGCCGTGCTCTTCGCCGGCTTGTTCGCCGCCGGCGAAACCATCGTCGCCGAGCCGCAGCCCACCCGCGACCACACCGAGATCGCCCTGCGCCAGTTCGGCGTCGCCCTGGATTTTCCCGCTCGCAACCGCATCGCCCTCCGCCCTCCCAGCGCGGAACTGGCGCCGCAGCAGCTGCACGTTCCCGGCGACCCTAGTTCCGCCGCGTTCTTCCTCTGCGCCGCCGCCATGCTGCCGGAGGCGGATCTGCTGGTGGATCAGGTCTCGCTCAATCCCCGCCGCTCCGCCCTGCTCGACGTTCTCCGCCGCATGGGCGCCCGCATCGGCGTGGTCAACATCGAGGAACAGAACGGCGAACTCGCCGGCAGCCTCACCGCCCGCCCGCCCGAGTCCGGCCGCCTTCAGGGCACGCAAATCGCCGCCGCCGAAGCCGTCGCGCTGATTGACGAAATCCCCATCCTCGCCGTCCTCGCCACCGCCGCCGCGGGCGGCATCCGCTTCCGCGACGTCGCCGAACTCCGCGTCAAGGAGAGCGACCGCATCGCCGCCATCGCCGCCAATCTCCGCCGCATGGGCGCGGAATGCACCGAGTACCCCGACGGCCTCGACGTTCCCGGCCCGCAATCGCTGCACGGCGCGGCGCTGGACAGCTGCGGCGACCACCGCATCGCCATGGCCTTCAGCATCGCCGCCCTGACCGCCGCCGGCGACAGCGAAATCCACGACCCCGGCTGCGCCGCCATCTCCTTCCCGGAGTTCTTCCCCACTCTCGCCCGCCTCACCGGCGATTAGCCCGCCTCCGCGTAGATCGTGGGATGGCCGTCCCGGCTGTCGCCCCGCCGCGGAGATCGTAGGATGGCCGGTCCGGCTGCCGCTGCCCGCCGCACGGGAGGGCGACGGCCCCGCCGTTGGCGGGACGCCGTCAGAACACGAGTGCGGACGCAGGGCAGGAGCCCTACCCCACGCATCGCCCCAATGCTTCCGACGGGCGGAATGGCTCCGCTGCGCCCGGCGTGGGGTATGCCTCCGGCTTGCGTGCGGTCGCGCTCCGCGCGGCCGGGCCGCCCCGCCGCAACGAAGATGGTGGGATGGCCGTCCCGGCTGTCGTCCCGCCGCGCCGCCCTGCATTGGACCATTGGTCCGGGCAACTTCGCGCCCCGCCGCAACGCTCCAACCAGCGGCTCCGCCGCCCGCCGTGCCCGACTCGCCCCCCATTTGTTCCGCGATTGCCATCGTCGGCCAGGCTGACCGCCCGTCCTCAGCCGCCCCGGATCCGTCGTTCCCAACGCCCGACCCCGAACCGCTCGCCGACCCCGCCTTCGGCGCGGCCGCCACGGCATTGCTGGCCGCCTGCTGGCACGCCTGCGAAGCCGCGGGCATTGACCCTCTGCGCTATTCCGGCCGCATCGGCCTCTTCGCTCCGGAGCCGCCCGCGGCCGCCGAATGGGTCCGGCAGCGGTTGCGCCTCGGCCCGCCGGCGGGGTTGGCCAGTGAGCCCCTCGCCCCCGCCATCGCTGCCCTGGCGGGCGAAGCCGTGGACCTGGCCTTGGCCGCCACGCCCGGGCCGGTCTGGCTGCTGGCGCGCGAAGACGAGGCGCGCGCCCTGCGCCTGCCCCTTGGCGGCCGCATCGCCGCCGATGGCGCCAATCGCATGGTCGCTCCGCGCGGCGATCCACCGGGCCAACCGCCGGTCCCGCCGCCGCCGGTCCCGCCGCATCCCTTCTTGTTCCTCCTCTCCGCCCTCAGCCCCGCCGACCTAGCCGCCCAATCCGCGGCTTTGGCTGCTTTCGTTTCCGCCCATCCGCATTTGGATCTCGCCGCCGCCGCATTCACCTTGCAAATCGGCCGGCACCCTTTCGCCTGCCGCCGCTATGTCCTCGCCGCCAACCACCAAGAACTTATCGCCGCTCTCGCCGCACCCGCCGCGCCGCCGCCTTTCGCTGATTGCGATGATCTGACTCTGCCCCCGGTATCCGTCCCCGCCGCCGCCGACGCTCCGCCCGCCTATCAGGAACTCTGCTTCCGCTGCGCCGATGCGGCGGACGCCATCGGCCTTTCGCCCGCCGATCGCGACGCCCCCGGCTCCGCTTACGCCGACTTCCGGTCCGCTTTCGCCCATGCCGGCTTGCTGTTGCGTTGGGGCCTGCGGCCTCGCCGCCTGCGCGCCTCCGGCCCGGCGCTGTACGCCGCCGCCGCCATTGCCGGGCGGGCTACAGTGGAAGACGCCCTGGCCGCGTGTCTCCATCACCAGCCCCTCCCGCCGCCGCTGTCCCCATCCCTGCTTATGGAGCCGCTCCTACCGCTGATAGACGCCGCCACCGGCATGCCCTGGCCGGGCGATTGCCTGCCCGGCGCGCCTGTGACCGCTGCAAACGCCCCGGTCGAATCCCCGCACGGTAGCCAAACCCCCGGCGCGCATCCGCGCGTCCCCTCGCCCTGTGAGCTTTCTCCCGCCCCCGGCGCATTCGCGGCCAGCCCATCCGGCGATCTCCCTACCGCCGCACCGCCCGCTTGCAACGACCTCGCCGCCGCGTGGACCGCGTGGCTCACGGCCCTAGGCAACCAATGGCTCACCGCCGCCGAGCCCGCGTCGGAACCAACCTGGGAGGCCCTCTACGCCCCCACGCCGCCGCCGCGCATCGCGCTCCCCGCCTACCCCTTCGCCGCATGCTCACCGGCGCAGGCGCCAGGACTCCCACCGCCGCAGTTCGCCGCGGCGGCTTGCCCAAGTCCGGGGTCGGAACTGGGGCCCCCGAGGCCATCGGCGGATTCGGGGTGGGAACCGACGCCCCCGAAGCCGTCCGCGGATTCGGGGTGGGAACCCGGCCCCCAGCCAACCAATTCGCTATCGGAACCCGAGCCCCCGATCCGCCGCAGCGCGCCTGGGGTTGAAACCAGCGGGAACGATCACCGTCGGGAGGCTGAGCCGCTGGCGCCCACGCCTCCTGCCCCCTCCCAACCCAGCGCGCCCAGTCCCACTGCCGCCAACGAGGCAGAACCATCCCCACTCGCCGCCGTCGCGGATCCGGCGCTCCCGCCGCTGGGCGTCCCCGCTCGTTCCCCCGTTCCGCCGTTGTCACCGCTGCCTGCGGGCGCCTACTCCCGAGCTCTCGATCCGCCGCTGTCACCGCCCAAGCCGAACCCGCGTCCGACCTCGGCCGATCCCGGCGGCGACCTGGCCTTGCTCCTCGCCGCCGTGGCCCGGCGCAACGCCGATCGCGAAGCCGTGATCTGCGACGGCCAGCGTTGGACCTATCGCCAATTTGACCTTCGCGCCCGCCAGCTCGCCGCTTACCTGCGCCGCCTCGGTCTGCGCCCCGGCGACCGCGTGGCGCTCGCCCTGCCCCGCTCGCTCGATTTGGCGGCGGCGATGCTGGCCGTGGTCTACCTGGGCGCCGCCTATGTCCCCTGCGACGGCCTGGAACGGCCGCCCTTCCCCATCTCCGGCATCGTCGCCATTCTCTACGCCGGCGGCCCTCCCCCGCGCGCCGCGCGCCGCTGGCTGCACGTGGACCTCTGCCGCGACGCCGCGGCCGTGGCCGCCATCGCTCCGGAGGACGCTCCCGCCCCCCGCGCCGCCGATCCCGCCGCCCCCGCCGTGCTGCTTTCTTCCCCCACCCGCCGCCTGCTCCGCCGCAGTCACCTCGCCCAACGCGCCGCTCCCATGCGCAGCCTATCGCCCCGCGCAATGACCGGCCCGCCGCCGGTGCAGCTCTGGCATTACCCCGCCGGTGACATCGCCTCCATTGCCCAGACCTGGCGCGTCTGGCTCCGCGGCGGCCGCGTCGTCATCGTGCCTCCCGGCCCGCAACGCCGCACCCGCGACCTGATGCAGTTGGCCATCGCCGAGGCGACACGCCTGCCCGCGCCGCCCACGGCTCCGGCAAACCCCGCCGCCCACTGGCCGGCCCGCCCGCCTGTTTGGCTCTGGATCGAGCCTTGTCCCCTGGCATTGGCGCTGGCGCGGCGGCGGCGCTCGTCCGCTCCCTCGCCGCTGCGCATTCTGCATCTTGCCGATCACCGCACCACGGCTTCCCTGCCCGCGCTTGCCAGCCTCTACCTCGCCCATCTGCGCCGCGGGCAACCCAGTGGGCCCTATCGTCTCGCCGGCGCCGGCAGTTTCGGCCTGGTCGCTCTAGCGGTCGCGGAACAATTGCGCCATGCCGGCGAATCCGTCGCCGGCGTAGCCCTCTACCAAACCCTCCGCCCCGATTTTTGGCGCTCCTGGCCTCCGCCCGCCGCCTGGCTCGCTCGCCGCGCCGCCGCCCTGCTCGCCGCGATCCCGGTCCCGCCCCGCTGGCGCCTGCTCCGCGCCGCCGCCGGGTATACCCCGCCCTTCACGCCCGGCCCGGTGCATCTGTTCTCCAGCCAGCCCGCGCCGCGCTGGCCTGGTTCATGGCGCCGCGCATTCATCACCCTAGGCTGGACCACCGAACGTCTGCCGCACCTCTGCCTGCATCCCTTGCCCGCCCACCGTCCCAAGCGGCCCACGCCGCAAGCCATCCGCCTCGCCCGCCGCCATCTGACCCGTCTCCTGCGGTCGTCCTCCGCATCCGCGCCCGCGCTGACCACCACCGCCGCCGCCGCGAAGGTGGTGGAATAGCCGTCCCGGTTGTCGGCCCGGCGCGCTGCCGGCGACAGCTGATCGCCCCGCCCAGCCTCTGGCCCGAGAAAGCCGTTGGGCTCACCCACGGGTCGCGTGAGCGGGGCGAGAAGCAAGCAGAGCGAGGCGGGACGGGGCGAGGGCGACGCAATGTACCCAGATGTACATGAGGAGCCCGAGCCCCGGCCTAACGAAGCTATGCGCCGCTGATCGCCCCGCCCAAATTAGAAGGTGACGCCGAGCCCGGCGGCCAAGGTCGAATTGTTCTTGTGATTCCCCGGCAGCGGGTTGCTCAAATAAAACTCGACGTAGCTCAGCGTGAACGACAGCCGCTTGCTGACCGGCGCGGCGAACGCCGTGTTGGTATCGAACCGGTACTGCCCGGTTTGGCTCAGGTTGGGGTAAAACTCCAAGTCGTGGATGATCTTCATCCCGTGCGCCAGCTTCAGCGTCAAGTTTTCCCCCACCAGCACCTCGGCGCTGTTCTGCGTCAGCGCCACCGGCGCCCCCGCCACTGGCGCGAACGCCGTATGCACATAGGTCATGCCCAACAGGCCGCTGAACGTCAGCCGCTTGGTCTGCCACAGGTCCCGCCCATAGCCGCCGCCATAGGTCTGCCGCAGCCGGATGCCCTGCGGCTGGATGTAGTCGAGCTGCGCCATGGCGAACAGAAAGTTCTGCTTGTCCAGCGCCCGGTCCTCGCGCACCCCGCCGCTGACCGTGTCCGACTGGATCACCGCGCCGCTATTGCTGCTGGAGTGGGAAAACAGCAGCGTCGCGTTCACCAGCGTCTGCCACTTGGCCCGCCCGTGCTTGCCGTTTTTGCCGCCGCGCACCGCATGCAGGTTGGCGGAGAGGCTGCGGGCTTGCGTGTCGCCCGTGGTCATGCTGTACCCCAGGCTGCCCGTGCCCTTCCATCCCTGCCACGGTTCATGCGGCTGGTGCAGGCGCACCGGATGCCGTTTCGCGCCCTTCGTCTTGCGCCCGTTGGTGCGCACCGCTTGCTGCCGCCCCGCGTTCGGCGGGGTCGCCGCCGCTGCCGCCGCGGCCATCGCCAGCACCACCGCCAATATCATCCTCACGGCGGCGGATTGCCGCCGCAGCATCGCTATCGCGGCGGAACGCCGCCGAACCATCGCTATCGCGGCGGAACGCCGCCGAACCATCGCTATCGCGGCGGATTGCCGCCGCACTTGGCGCCAGATTGTCATCGCGTCACCCCCGTCACACTGCGATTTCGCGGCCAATGAGCCGCACTGGTCAGTAATTCCAGTGTAGCCGCCACTCCCGCCGCCGCAGGGCGATGGCGGCGCAGTATCCCGGCGCCGGCTCCAGGTGCTCCAGCCGCCACTCCTCCGCCTCTCGCGGCGCGCCCCGCACCGCCAGCAGCGCCGCCGGCGCGCCCGCAGCCAGCGAAACCTCGAAGCCGTCCAGCGGCAGAGCCAGCCCGCTGCCCAGCGCCTTCAAATACGCCTCCTTCCGCGTCCAGCAGCGGAAGAACCCCGCCTCCTGCTCCGCCGCCGGCAGCGCCCGCAGCGCCGCCACTTCCTCCGGCGCGAAATACCGCGCGGCCAGTCCCCGCGTCACTGGCCGCATCTTCTCGATATCCGCCCCGATCTCCCCGGCCCGAGTCCACGCCAATAGCGCCCACTCCCCCGAGTGGCTGAGGTTGAAAAAGAAACGCTCCCCCCGCGGCCCGCTCAGCCGCGGCTTGCCGCGCTCCCCGTAGGCGAACTCCAGTTCCGCCGGCGGCATTTGCAAAACCCCGCCCAAAATTTCCCGCAGCCCGCCCCGCGCGGCGATAAAGCTGCGCCGGTCGCGCTCGAAGTAGAACCGATCCGCGCGCGCCCGCTCCTCCTCCGAGAGCTGCGCCGCGAACCGCGCCAAGTCCGCGTCGCTCACCTCCAGCGGAAAGCACCGCGCCCACACCTCGGCGGTACCTTCTCCCCCGGCGTCCGCCATCCTCACCGCCCCGCGCCCCCAGCGCCCTCCGCCCGCGAGCCGCCGGCGCCGCCGTCCCAGCCCTGAATCATCAGCTGCACGCGCTCGCCGAAGCGCGCATGGCGGGAGTACTCCGCCTGGAACCGCAGCGCCACCGTGTCGCCCGCCGCCAGTCCGGCGGCCCGCTCCGCCGCATTCCATTGCAGCGCGTCCAGCGCCGCCCCGTCCGCGCCCGCCACGCGCAGCTTCAAATGCCGGTCTTTCAGCACCGCCGGCGCCGCCAGCAGCCGCAGACGGGCGGCGAACACCGGCGCGGGATTCCCCGCCCCGCATGGCTCCAGCAGCTCCAGCTCCCGTACCGCCTCCGCCGTCAGCTCCCCCGCCTCCACCGGAATCGCCGCCGCCTCGGCCTCCGCCGCTTCCAGCGCCGCCGCGTCCGCCGGCGCTCCCGCAGCCGCCGATGCCTCGGCGGTCGCCGCCGCCGGCCTCGCCGCCTCCGCCGCCCAAGCCTCCGCCGCCGCCGCGCGCAGCCGTTCCCGCAGTTCCGGCAGCCGCTCGCTGGCCAGCACGCAGCCCACCGCCTGCGCGTGGCCGCCGAAGCGCGCGAACAATTCCCCGCAGCGCTCCAGCGCCGCCAGCAAATGCCGCCCTGCCGGCGCCCGCCCCGAGCCATGCGCCAGGCCGTTTTCCCGCGAGAAGATCAGCACCGGCTTCCCCGTCGCCGCCATTACCCGCGCCGCCGCCAGCCCCAGAACGCCGCGGTGCCAGCCCGCGCTGTCCAGCACCAAAATCGGCTCTTCGCTCGCATCCGGCGCCAGCGCCAGCATCGCCAGCGCCTCGCTGCAAACGTTCCGCTCCGCCTCTTGCCGGCTTTGGTTCAGCTCCTCGAGCTGCCGCGCCAGCTCCTCAACCTCCGCTCCGCGCGCCGTCAGCAGCGCCAGCGCCACATCCGCCCGCGCCATCCGTCCCGCCGCGTTCAGCCGCGGCGCGATGCGGAACGCCAAATCCTCCGCCCGCCACGGGTCGCGCGACTCCTCCCGCCGCGCCAGCCGCAGCAGCGCCGCCAGCCCCGGCGCGTTGCTCCCGTTCAGCGCGTCCAGCCCCAGCCGCGCCAGCGCCCGGTTTTCCCCCGTCAGCGCCGCCGCGTCCGCCACCGTCCCAATCGCCACCAGCTTGCACGCCGCCGCCAGCCATGCCGACGGCTCGCCCGCCGCCGCCAATCCGGCGCGCTCAAACAGCGCCTGCGCCAGCTTGAACGCCACTCCCACGCCGGTCAGCCCGGCGTCGGGATAGGGACAATCCCGCCGGTGCGGATTCAGCACCGCCAGCGCCGGCGGCAGCTCCGCTGCGGGCAAATGGTGGTCGGTCACGATTGTCTCCATGCCCCACGCCGCCGCCTGCGCGATCGCCGCGTGTTCCCGGATGCCCCCGTCCACCGTAATCATCAGCCGCGCCCCCGCCCGCGCCGCCGCTTCCATCGCCGGCAAGTGCAGCCCGTAGCCGGAGCCTAGCCGGTCCGGGATATACGCCGTCACCTCCCCGCCCAGCCGCGCGATCGCCGCCTGTAGCAGCGCCGTGGCCGTCAGCCCGTCGGCGTCATAGTCGCCATAAATGAAGATTGGCTCCCGCCCCGCCACCGCCGCGCCAATGCGCGCCGCCGCCGCCTCCATCCCCGCCATCCGCCAAGGCGAATGCAGCTCGCCCCAGCCGGGATGCAAAAACGCCCGCGCCGCCTCGGGGTCGCGAATGCCCCGCGCCGCCAGCACCCGGCCCAGCAACCGCCCCGTCCCCGCCCCGCGCGCCTCCGCGCCCCCATAGGTCACGCTGGCCAGGTTACCAGACCGCCGCCCGCCGCGCGGCGGGCCTAGCGTGATCGGCCCGCGCCTCCGACAGACCCGAGCCCTGCGCAGCCCTTACTTCCCGAGGCCGAGCCCGGGGCCGACCCGAGGGCGCAGGCGTGGCGGAAAGTACCGGAGGCTGAGGGCCATAATAGGGCGCGCCAGAAGGGTGCACGCCGCCAGCGCCACAAACGGGAAAAGGGGCCACCCGACCCGCAGGAATTTCGCCAGGGCGGCCCCGAGCGATATGCCAACCACGGCGCGGCTGCGGCCGTAGCTCTTGCCGCACTCCAGTTCCGCACCGCACGACGGGCACCGAAACGGCGCAGTAAGCCGCAGCGCCGTTCGCTCGACCCGGCCGCCGCAAACGGGACACCTCACCGAGGCCTTTCCTTCCCCCGCCCAATCCCCGTCCCAGGCGCCACCGCGCCGCCGTGCGTCACGCTGGCCAGGTTAACAGACCGTGGCGCCGCCGTCCTCGCCCGCCCCGGCGGGCTGCCGGCTCTGGGCCCCCGTCCCGCGGCGCGCTCCCAGCGGACGCGAACCGCTGACCTCTACCGCGTCAATTCTTTCTTCACAACCCTAAATCCTTTGGCCCGCGTGCCTTTTCTACGTCCCTATCCCCGAAAAGCGGCCTAATTCAGCCCGGTTTTGGAGACGAATGGGAGGCAGACTAACGAACGCTGGCACCGCTGCTCACCCTCGTGGGCAGCCCCTCGCCGCCGGCGCGGTCGCCGGGTGACTCCCCCGGCCCCGGGGCGACCCGGGGCAGACGCGGGGCTGGCCCCCGATGTTCGGGCCGAGTACCCCAGTTGCAGGGTGGGATAATCGCGACTCCTCCGCGCCCCCTACCTCGTAGTTGCCGCGGCGCTGCCTCCCGGCAGTGCGGTTGCCCCGGTCGGTCTGAGGGTACATGATAGGGTTTTCCCTGAGAGGCCGACCTGCTGGGAGCTGCCGCTCCCGCTATCGTAGTAGGTTAGCGTACCGCTCTGGGGCGAAAGACAACCTCCCGGGTTGAAGGTCACCTGCACAGGGCAGGAGCTTCCCTTTGGAAGATAGGTGGGGCAGCCATCATAGCTGACGTAAAAATAAGGCGATCCACTTGTCGCAACGGTGTTCATTGCAATGGTCCCGGGGCCGTCGTTGGTTAGCGTATCGCCATCGACTACCGCCTGGTTGTATCGGGAGACAAAGCTCAGGCTGGTGGGCGAGGGGCTGCCCACCGGGGGCGCGCACGAGCTGGTCCCGGTGAGGGTATTGATCAGATCGCACCCATTCGGGCTGCCCCACCCAGTCACCAGATCGTAGCCCGGAACAGCATTATAGCCGTAGTTCGTGCCGCTGGTGATGTCAACGAAATTGATGTGGAGGCTCAATGGGTCATTCGCAACGTCTTGATATATTGTCTGATTGATGAAGGGGATTGGCCCGCTGCCGTTTGCAGCCGCCTGTTGATTGGCCAACGCTAGGTACCCAGCCCAGGTCGGGGCCGCAAAGCTCGTACCGCCGTTCCCAGAGGTCCCGGGGGCGCCATTGGCGTAGAAATAATTGTCGCAGTTGGCTTCGGATGCAACGTCCGGGACATTTCTATATTGTGCGGAGCCTCCGTTGCTGGAGTTGATCACGCCGGCCAATTGCTGATATTGCGGGATCGGTATATCGTCGGGCGAAACGCCGCCGCCGCTGCTGCCGCCGCTGGCGCATAGGGTGTTGTTCAGTCCCCACGCCGTTTCGGATTCCCACGAACCGCCCGCACCGCTGGTCGTAAGGGTCGTCCCGCCCACCGAGGTTACGGCCGAATCCTCTGCCGGGTAGTACCCTACGTAGAGCGAGCTCGGGTAGGAGTTGTCGTCGCCTGACGCAGCGAAGATGTTCTGGCCGTCCGCATCCATCTCCTGGAAAATCGGGTGATCGGCGCCAGAGGTGTCCGGCCAAAGCCAGGAGACGCTGACCTGCTTTGCGATGTCTTCCTGCTCCATCGCGGCGAACATGTCTGCGTCCGTAACGCCGGCAATGAAGTCGTTGGGCGGCGGACCAATATACACGCGCACCTGGGAAAGGCCGGGTGCCATGGATGCCGCTATGGTAATGTCTAACACCTGTTCGGTGTCGTCTCCGTCCGAGCCGCTGACCTGGGTGTCGATCAATACGTTGTTGACCGGGACGTTGTTGTTCTGCCCGAGGGAGGAAAAATACCCGTCGACGTCGCTCATATCGTAGCCGCCAAGCTCGAACAGCCCCACGGTTTGCCCCGCGCCGTTTAGGGCAGATTGCCCGTAATTATGCTGCGCGGAGGTCGCTACCAATGTAGTAACCGTTGGGCCCGGAGCCGGTCAATGTCGGTGCCGGGCCGGACTGAGCCTGGAGAATCGCCGGCCGCGGAATGGCATAATTGCTCAGGCCGCCGACGTGCCAGATGGGAAGGTTCACCGACACCGTCGGCTCGCGCTCCGGCGCGAAAAAGGTGCCGCGCGCTGCGAGTTCGTATAAACCGATCGGTGTGTGGAAGGCTCCTTGAATTTGGGCCGCCGTCGCCCTGGCGTCAATCAGCAGCCGGTTGGGCCATGTGCGGGTAACGACAATTCCTTTCGACTCCAAGAACTCGGCGACCGCTTGGTACTGTTGTGCCGTTGGGGAAAATTGCTCCGCTGATTGCTGCGGTGTCAGAACGCGGCGATAGTTCGGACTGGATGGGTCGTTCACCTCGCGTAGAAACTGCCGGAGCGCGGGCGGATTTCGAACAGGCAGAATGATCGATATGCCCAGCACATGACTTGGGGACATTGCTCTTATGAAGGTCGCGCGGCCGGATGCCACAGCGGCTGGGATGTGGCGCGTTGGCAAAGCATAGTTCGCCTGTGCTCGCGCCGGCACTTGCATAAGCGCTGCCATCGCCGCAGCTGCCGAGACGCCGATCATAAGAGTTGCCATCTTGTGACTCATTGCTCCCTTTCGCTGGGTGTTGCAGGCTCGTTTGGCCACCGGCGCAAACCAGGGAGCAACTGGCGAGGGCGCCAGGTGCTAATTGCCGCATCGGCAGCCCCGCAGCCAGTGTTTTGGCAGCTCCCTGGCCTCGGAGTCAAGATCGGTTAAAAGTAGTAATGGTAGATTAGCGTGTGATACGCTACAGCCCTGGGCCTTGAGGTGTTATGGTCCCGCAAAAAACGATTGATGTAGGTGTATTTTCGCGACACCCGCTTGCGGCGCGTCTTCTGGCGGAAGTTCTAAGCAGAGACAGGAATTTGTCCATAGTCGTTTGCGGACCTCGGAGCGCCTTCAACGGCCCGGGGACCCCGACGGTTCTGGTGGCGGATTCGGACAAAATCGGGACGCCGCTTGCTTATTACGTCGATCCAATGTGCGTTGCGGTACGGAGTGTTCTCGTTGCTGTCGGGCCGTCGCTCGGCGACGCGGAGCTATGCCGGTTGATCCCTCGGGGGTTGCGCGGCTTCGTTGCCTATCCTGATGTTGATCGGGACCTCGGCGCCGCGGTGGAGGCGGTTCGTGGCGGGCGCACCTGGTTTCGGCGCGATGTGCTGGAGCGCTACCTCCTGCTTTGCTCCGTCGAGCGTTGCAGGGATTGGGGACTGTCGGCCCGTGAGGAGCAGGCTGTCACTCTAGCTGGCAGGGGCCTTTCGAATAAGGAAATCGCGTGCGCCCTGGCCATCAGCGAACGAACGGTGCGGTTCCATCTTCAAAATTCATTCGCGAAGCTTGGCGTGAGCGACCGCGGAGGCTTGGTGGGGCCGGCGCCGCCGGTGAACGTGAGGGGCAATGCGAAGCCTGTGTAGTAGATGGGGCCGGTTTGTTATCGCTTCGATGGCGCTCCTCTGCGCGGGGTGCGGCGGGCGTGCCCCCGTGGCGC
>DAHVCP010000068.1 GCA_027314025.1 Acidobacteriota bacterium | reverse complement strand
CCACCTCGCGCCCCAGCCGCGTGTCCCGTGCCCGGTAGACCTCCCCCATCCCGCCCGCGCCCAACGGCGCGACGATCTGGTACGGTCCTAGCTTCTCGCCAGCGGCCAGCGGCATAATCCGCGATCATACCCCAGCGCCGCGGGCGCCGCGGCGCCCGCGCCCGGGCAATTGCGGGGAAAACCGCGCGCCGCGAGGGAGCCCGCCTCGCGCCGGGTAGACCCAACCGCTAGAACCTTAACGCACGCTTTGGCTGCGACGCCTTCCGTTCGCGCGGCACCGGGTACAACGCAACATAATCCAGCGACGCGTTGTTGTCTCCGGCCGGCCAGCCGGTGATGGCGATGGTCTGGCCCGGCCGCAGCCGCACGCCGCGCAGCGTGTGCCGCAGCGCCGTATCGGCGTTCAGCCGCCGCGCCGGCAAATGCAGGTCCGCCCGCCACGCGGCGCCCGGCACCGGCGGCCGCCGCCCATTGATGGTCACGGCGAATCGCGCCACGCCGTCGTTCGGGTCGAAATATCCCACCGCCAAGTTGTACCGTCCCGCCGGGCGGTGAAAGACAAACGCCGCCGTGCAGGACTGCCGTCCCGGCGCGCATCCCACCGCCTCGCCGCCCGATGCCGCTTCCCAAGGGTGAATCGCTTCCACGCGATAACCCGTCAGCCGCATCGCCTCGGCCTCCACGCGGCCGGGATGGCGTCCGACGCGCCCCAGTCGGTCCGGGATTCCCGTCCGGTGGCAAAACCATTCGTCAATGTAGTCGCGCCAGACGATCGCGTATCCCGCCTGATAGCGCAGCTCACGCAGAATCCGCAGATATCGCCGCCGCTCCCATGGGCTCCGCATCTCCGGCTTCAGCCGCCGCCACCAGCGCGGCCAGCGCGCCGCCTCCGCCGCGCCGGCGTAATGCGAATCGTAAATCTCCTGGATGATCGTTCGCCCGTTCTTCAACCGGTAGGTGTACGGCAAATGATGGAAGAACAAAAGAAGATGCTGTGGGCAGGTGGCCAGCGACGCATACCGCCGTGCGACCGCCGGCGCATATTCTCCCAGGAACCCGGTGCCCGTCGCCACCGTCCGGTCCATGCCGATGCCGCATTGCTTGGCCGGCTCTCCGCGCCGGCAGCGGTCGGCGCGGATCCATTGTCCCCAGCCGTTGTGGTCGGCGCTTTGCGGGCCGGGCCCGTAATGCGGGCCCAGAATATTGGTCAAGGTTTGCAGCCCCAGCGGCGAGCCGGTGTAATCCTCATACGCCGGCCAGGAATCCATCAGAATGCGCGTCACCGTGGCGATCACCCGCGGCTTGGCGCCAAAACTCAGCCGCGCCCAGTGCCGCGCGATGGCCCGCGCCCGCAGCCGCGGGTTCCAGGCCAGCCGCCCAAATGCGTATAGGTTGGCCTGCGCCAGGTAGGATCCCATCCAGTTCGCGTCCCCGCCGACGTTGGCCACGCCGGCAAATCCGCCCAGCGGCCGGTGGAACGTTCGGCCCGTCACCAGTTGCCGCACCGGCGTATCCGGCCCGTTCGCCTGCAAGTTGAAACGCAAAATGTGCCGCCACAGCGGCGCCCAATAAAACACCTGCCGCTGCTGGCCGGTGTATTCCTGCGTGATCTCCAGCTCCAGCGCCTCATTGGTTTGCCGCAGCGCGCCAATCAGCGGCGAAACCGGCTCCCGCACCTGGAAATCAATCGGCCCGTATTTGATCTGCACCACGACGTTGCGATCGAATCGCCCGTCCAGCGGCGCGAATGTTTCATACGCCGCCTTGGCGCGGTCGGCCTTGGGATTGTTCCAATCGAGCGGATATTTATAAATGAACGCCCGGTACATGACGACGCCGCCGTGCGGCGCCAGCGCCTGCGCCAGCACGTTCGCCGCCTGCGCCTGCGTGCGCCCATACGCCAAGGGCCCGGATTGCCCCTCGGAATCCGCTTTCACCAAAAATCCCGCCATGTCCGGGATCTGGCGGTAGATCGCATCCGCCTTGCGCCGCCACCATGCCGCGACTCTCGCGTTGACCGGATCGAAGGTCTTCAGCCGGCCGATCACCTTCGGCGCGTCCAGCGGAACGCTGATGCCCAGCCGCACCCCCCAGGGCCGCATCGCCGCCGCCAGCCGCGCCAGTTGCGGCAGAAACGCCGGCCTCAGAATGCGCGGATCGGCGTTGACGTTGTTGACCACGCAGCCGTTGATGCCCAGCGACGCCAGCAGCCGCGCGTACTGCCGCACGCGCATCAGGTTGCGCCGCACGCGCCCGTGGTTGAACAAAATGGACCGCCCGCCGTAGCCGCGCTCAATCGTGCCGTTCAGGTTGTCCCATTCGTTCACCCAGCGGATCGGCGCCGAGGGGTTGCTGACCACGCTGAGGCGCGGCGGCAGCGCGTCCAGCTCCATGCGCCGCAGCAGTCCGAAGGCCCCATACAGCACGCCGCGCGCTCCATCGCCGGCGACCAGCCACAGCTTTCGCCCGCGCCATTGCCCGACATACAGCCAATAGCCTTCCGCCCGCACCGCCCGCGGCGGCTTCAGCCCCGGAAATCGCCGTGCCGCCGCCGTCGCATCGGCCAGCACGATTTCTCCGCGCGTTGCTCCCGCCGCCGCCGGCGCCCAGCCCGCGATCGCCTGCAAGCCGCGCCGCAACTCCCCGGCCGCGCTCCGCCACACGCCGGCATCAGCGGCGTCAGCGGCGCGCAAAATGCGGAGGGTGGCCGGCAATCTTCGCGCCAGCGCCGCCCGCTGCGCCGGCGGCAGCGGAGGATAGCGCAGCCAAGCGCGCTGGCCGTTGGCGGCGCGCGCTACACGGAGGCGGCGCCGGCTTTGCCCCCAGTGCGAACGGCGCGGCCCTAGCGGCGCGCGGGCGGCGGCTGGGGCGAATGGCGCCGCCAATCCCGCCCGTGCGGCAAGCGGGATGCGCGGCGAACCCGGGTCCCCCAACGCGCAGCGGTGCGCGTTGGGGTGGGCAGCCGCGCCGGGGCCCGCGCCAGGCAACGGTATTGCCGTCAGCGCCGCGGCCAAGAAGATGGCGATCGGAAATTGCCTCACCGGCGGCGATTATACGCCGCCGACCACATCGCGGATATCCAGCCCCGCTCTGGGCTTTACTTACCGGCCCGCGCCGTGCGGCCGCTTCACGCCGGACGCCAGCCCCAGGGCCTCCAGCCCGCAGATGACGTACCAGCCTATGTCCACCTGCCACCAATGCCGGCTGAATTTGGCCAACCCGGCGGCGGTGTGGTGATTGCCGTGCCAGTTCTCGCCCCAGGCGGTCAGTTGCAACGGACCCAGCCACCAAACGTTCTGGCTGCGGTCGCCGTTGGTGCGCGCCTCGCCCAAATGCGTCAGGCTGTTCACCAAGCATTGCCCGTGCAGCGCGTAAACCAGCCGCACCGCGCCCAGCCAAAAGAATCCCGCCCAGCCCAGGCCCAGCAGGAATCCGCAGAACAGCGACAGCAGCAAGATCGGCGGCTGGGCGTAGTACCAAATGCGGTATCCACCCTGCATCAGGTCCGGGCACCACCGCGTTCCATCCACCGCCTCGCTTTGGTAAAGCCAGCGCAGATGCGCCCACCAGAACCCGCCGTGCGTCGGGCTGGAAATATCGTCTTCGGTGTCGGTGCGGGAGTGGTGCAGCCGGTGGTAGGCCACCCAGCTCGCGGGCGACCCCGAGCCGTTGAACATCGCCGCGAAGATCAGGAATTGTTCGATCCAGGACTTCGTCTTCAGCGTGCGGTGCGCCAGCAGGCGATGGTAGCCGATAGTGGTGCCCAGGCCGCCAAAGCCGCCCAGCACCAGCAGCCAAGTGAACACCCTCCATCCCGGCAGCGGAAACAGAATGAGCCCGGCCAGCGCCAGCACATGAATGGCAATGAGGTAGGCGAACACGCCGCTTTGCCCTTTGGCGGGCTTCCACCAGGGTTGTTCCCACGGACGCTCGGATTCTGGTGGCGCCGCGTTCACGGCGGTGGCTGGTTCGATGGGTGCTGCGGTAGTAGTTGGGCTCATGGATTCGGGAAAGGTGAAAGGACTCGGGACGCGACCGCCCAATTGGCGGCGGGGCGCACGCACATGCAATCGGTTCTGCTAGCTACTGATGCACCGGCTAGACTCACTCCCGCCGGCCGGGGTGAAGAATTCTTTTTACTCTAGCATGCTGCGGTCTGGCCTCCAGGCCAGCCCACCGTTACCCGGCGAATGCCATCCGGAACCAGCCCTTCGATGCCCGTCACGCGAGGCGGGGCCGTGCCGGCAGGGTAAAGATCAACGCGGCCGCGGCCAGCGCCAGCGCCGCCGCCACCTCGAATGCTAGCCCCGCCCCGTGCCAGTGCCACAGCGCCCCGGCCAGCGCGCTAGCGGCAAACCCAGTGATGCCCGTGACGCCCGCGATCCAGCCGAAGGCCCGCCCGCGGTTCGCCGGCGTGGCGCAATCGGCGATGAGGGCGCTCAGCACTCCGGCGGTTAGCGCCTGGTACAGCCCATAGACGGCGAACAGGCCCCATACCGCCCCCGCGCTTTCCGGCCGCGCGAATCCCCAATACACCGCCGCAAAAATGATGTATCCCGCTCCCACCAGCCATTTCCGCGGCCAGCGGTCGCTCAATCGGCCAAAGGGATAGGACAGGGCCGCGAACACCACATTGAACACCAGCCCGAGCAGCGGGGCCAGCGCCGGCGCCAACCCCAAATGCTGCGCGCGCAAAATCAAGAACATATCGCTGAAGTTGGCCAGGCCGAACAATCCCGCCGCCGCCAGCACGCGCCGCAAGGCGGGGGAAAACGGCTCGTGCGCGGGCGCCGGGATCGCCCGCTGGGCGTGCGCTTTCGCGCCCGCCCTGGCGCCGCTCCGTCCGCCCGTTTCCCGCGCCATGCCCCATACCAGCGCCACCGCGATCGCCCCGGGAATCGCCGCCGCCCAAAATACCAGCCGCGCGTTTTGGCGCCCGGCCAGCATCAGCCAAAACGCCAGCGCCGGCCCAATCACCGCTCCCGCCGAATCCAGCGCTTGCCGCAGTCCGAACGCCGCCCCCACCTGCCCTGGCGCCGCCGATTCCGTAATCATGACGTCCCGCGGCGCCGAGCGCAGCCCCTTCGAGCCGCGTTCCACCGCCCGCACCCCCAGCACCTGTCCTGCCCCGTGCGTAAAGCCCAGCAGCGGCTTCATGACGTTCGCCAGCAAATATCCCGCGACCACCATCGGCTTACGCCGCTGCGTGCGGTCCGCCCAGCGTCCAGACCACACCTTCACCCAGCTCGCCGCGCTTTCGGCCACGCCTTCGATCAGCCCCAGCCACCCCGGCCCCGCGCCTAGCACGGTCAAAAAGTAGGGCAGCACCCAATACGCCATCTCGCTGGCGATGTCATTGAACAGCGCCGACAAGCCCAGCACCACCACGTTGCGGCGCAGCTCCGGTCCCGGACCGTCCGGATTGGGGCTACCGGCGCGGCCACCGCCTGACGCGGTCGCCGGGAGGGAATTTCCGCTGTCGCCTTCCGCCAAATCCATCGCCTCCGTGATGCCTTGCCGCCATGCCTAGCGGGCGGCAACGCGCCGCCATTAGGGCCGGCGCCGGGCAAAATACCTTCCTAGCTTGCCTGACCCCGCTCGCAATCGGGCCCGGAAGCCGCCTCCGGCCGATGGTAGCGAACGGCGCGGTTCATCGTGGCGGCGCAAGACGCCCGTCGCGGGCGTCGCGCAGCCTGCGCTGAGGCCAAAGCCGGCGCGATAACGCCGCGACATTCCGCCCCGCGGGACGCCCCGCCGCGGGCGGGGCCGGGGCCCGCGCCAGGCATTTACGCTCCCGGCGCGTTCAGGGCGCGGCTACTCCAGGTAATCCAGCCGCGGCGCATGCGGAATGATGCCGCGCTCATGCCCCATGCGCAGCAGCGTCTCGATCGCTTGGAGGTCCTCGGGGCCATATCCCACCGTCCGCTGGTTCACATACATGCCCACGAACTGGTCCGCCAAATCCGTCGGCATGTCGCGGGCGTATTGCAGCGCATGCGCCAGCGCCTCGCCGCGGTGCGCCAGGCCGTATTCGATGGAAGCCTTCAGCAGCGCGGAAACCTTGGCCGCCAGCTCCGGCGGCAAATCCCGCCGGATCACGTTGCCGCCCAGCGGCGCCGGCAAGCCGGTGGTTTCCAGCCACCACTGCCCCAGGTCCACCACCTTGTGCAGTCCCGCGCTGGCGTAGGTCAGCTGCCCTTCGTGGATCAGCAGGCCCGCCTCCACCTCGCCCCGTTGCAGCGCCGGAATGATTTGATCGAACGCCATCACCCGCGTCCGCGTCTCCGGGGCGAACAACCGCAATAACAGCGCCGAGGTGGTCCGTTCTCCGGCGATGGCCACCTCGCCCCGCACCGCTTCCCGCGGCGTCATCGCCCGCCGCGCCACGATCATCGGCCCGTAACCATAGCCCACGCTGCCGCCATGCGCCAGCAGGCGATAGCGGTCTTGCAAATAAGGATAGGCGTGGAAGCTGACGGCGGTGATCTCATACTCGCCCGCCAGCGCCCGTCGGTTCAGCGTTTCAATGTCCGCCAGCACGTGAGTGAAGCGCAGGCCTGGCGTCGCCAGCTTGTTCGCCGCCAGGGCGTAAAACATGAAGGCATCGTCGGAGTCCGGGCTGTGCGCCACGCGGATCTCGGTTTCCGTTTGCGCCGGTGCGGGGGCGGTCATAGCTCTTTTTCACCCTATCACGCCGTCGCTTTGGCGCTCGGCCGCTCGCGCTGGGGCGCGCCGCCGGCCCGCCGCCGTCCGGTTTCTCACGGTTCCATCGCCGTCCGCCTCGCCGCCCGTCCGCCCACCTGCCGTAATGGGCGCAAATCACGCCGCATCGCGCCGTGGAACAGGCTTCAGCCGGTGTGCCGGCGGGCTTCAGCCTGCCGCAGCGCCGCTACAAATGGTGATGGGCCAGCCGCCCGCGGCTGTCGGCCGAAATCCCCTCCCCGCGCTTTCGTCTCCGTGCGGTGCAATCCGCTGCGGCCGGGCTCGGGCGGCCTGTCGCCGGCAAATCGCGGCAAACCGCCTGCAAATACTAAACGTTCGGCGCTGTGCGCGGGAGCCGCGCCCCGCGCCCGTCAATGGCTTTCCCGCCTTGACCCCAGGCTGGCCGGCCCGAGCCGGGCCAATGGGGCGCCGGGGGCCCGGACCTGGCCGATGCCTACGCTTTGCCTATGCGGCGCATTGAAACGTTGCATTGTACATTTGACGCCGCCCGTCATTAGCTAGTCATGTGCGCTTTGCCGCCGATCATGACGCTTGCGGGACGGGTTTTCTCGTCCGCCTGTCTCCCTCCGGCCCGCCCGCCGCGACGCGGGAGCCGGTGGAGCGCGCCCTGGCGGCGCTGTGCCGCTTGGCGCATCGCGGTGGCACCGATGCCGATGGCTGCGGTGGCGACGGCGCGGGCCTGCTGACCGCGCTGCCCACCGGATTTTTCCGCGCCCGCGCCCACGCCTCCGGCCTGATTTTACCGCCCCAGTTTGCCGTGGGCATGGCCTTTCTGCCGGTGGCCCGCGTCGAGGCGGCCCGCTTCGCCGTGGCCACCGCCGTTCGCGCCGCCGGTCTCCGCTTTCTCGGCTGGCGCCAGGTTCCGGTCGAGCCGCGATGTTTGGCTCCCGCCGCCGCCCGTATCTGTCCTGCCGTCTGGCAATGCTTCGCCGCGCCCGCCGCAGGCAGCGAAGCCGCCGCCGACCCGGAAGCCTTCGAGCGCCTGTTGTTCCTGGCGCGCAAGCACGCCGAGGCCACCGCCCCGAAGGGCGCCTATTTCGCCTCCTTTTCCGCCCGCACCATCGTCTATAAGGGCCTGGTCACCCCGGCGCAGTTGCCGCGTTTTTATCCCGACCTCGCCGCGGCGGATTTCTTGTCGCCGTTTGCCGTGTTTCACCAGCGGTATTCCACCAACACCAATCCCAGTTGGCAGTTGGCGCAGCCCTTCCGTTTTGCCGCCCATAACGGGGAAATCAACACCGTCAGCGGCAATCGCTGCTGGCTCCAGGCCCGCGCCCCGCGCCTGCGCCGGCAATTCGGCGCCGGCGCGTGGTGGCAGCCGCTGGATGCCGGTGGCAGCGATTCGGCCAGCCTGGACAATGCGCTGGAGATCCGCCTGCGCCAGGGCCAGGCGGCGCCCGATGCCTTGGCCGCGTTGGTCCCCGCGATCAGCGGCCAGCCCGAAGCCTGCGACGCCGATCCCTGGGACGGCCCCGCCGCCCTCGCCTATAGCGATGGCCTCATTGTCGGCGCGCGTTTGGACCGCAATGGCCTGCGTCCGCTCCGCCTGCTGCGCACCGCGGGCGACCTGCTGGTCGTGGCGTCGGAAGCCGGCGTGGTGGACCTGGGCGGCGAGGAAGTGGTCGAACGCGGCCGGCTGGGCCCGGGGGAAGGGCTGTGGGTGGATTTGGCCACCAGCGCGGTGCACCATCAAACCCCGTCCGAGGTGTCGCTGGACCTGGACCGCGGTGAAGACATGCCGGCCGCGCCGGCGGTCGCCGCCGCTACCGCTGCGGCGGGCCGCGTCTCCGACCCCGATCCGCGCCAGGCCGTAGCATTCGGATTCACGCAGGATCAGTTCCATCTGCTGTTCAAGCCGCTGGTTTCCACCGGCAATGCCGCCGTGTTCAGCATGGGCGATGATGCGCCCCCGGCGGTGCTCTCCTCCCGCCGCCTGCTGTGGGACTACTGCAAGCAGCACTTCGCGCAGGTCACCAATCCTCCCATGGACTCCCTGCGCGAGGGCTGGGCCATGTCCCTGGCCGTTCGCTATCCCAGCGGGCTCCTGGCTTCCCCCGTGCTGGCGCCGGAGGATCTGGCACGGTGGTCCGCCGAACCCGTGGATATCACCTTCGCCCCTGACCGCGACCCCGAGCCCGGCGACGAGCTGTTCGACCGCATCCGCGGCGACGTCACCGCGCGCCTCGCTGCCGGCGCGCCGGCGATTCTGCTGTCCGACGCCGCCGTCGCTCCGGAACGCTGCGCCGCGCCCGTCCTGCTGGCCACCGCCGCCGCCGCGCAAGCGATGTGGGATGCCGGCGCGCTGGATACACCGCTGCTGGTGAGCACCGGTCAGGTTTGGGATACGCACCATATGGCGTTGCTTATCGCCGTCGGCGCCAGCGGCGTGCACCCTTGGCTGGCCTGGCAGTGGGCCGCCCGCACACATCCCGAAGGTCCCGCCAACCTTCGCCACGGCCTGGAAGCGGGCCTGAAGAAGATTTTTGCCCGCATGGGCATTGCCACCATGGCGGGCTATCGCCATGCCCAGCTGTTTTCCACCCTGGGTCTGGAACCGGCGCTGGCCGCCCGGTTTTTTCCGGGCGCTTCCGCCTACTGGACCGGCGTCGGCCTGGACGACCTGATCGCCGACATGGTTGAGCGCCACGCCGCCGCGTATGCCCCGGTCGCCGCGCCGGCCGCGCTGGCTGCCGCGCCGCCGCATGATGCCGGCTTGTTTCGCTTCCGCCATGGCGGTGAGCCGCATGCGAATAGCCCGGAGCTGATCCGCCGCTTCCACGCGTTTGTCCGCCAGCCCAGCGCCGACGGCTACCGTCACTACGTCGCCGCCTTGGCCGCACGTCCCCAAGTGGCGTTGCGGGATCTTGTGGAACTGCCCGAGACGGCGGAGGCTCCGGAAGCCGAGGCCACGCCTCGCGTTCCCGCCCCGGCGGAGCCGCCGCTGGCCGATATCCTTGCCCGCTTTTCCACCCAAGCCATGTCCCTGGGCTCGGTCAGCCGCGAAGTCCAAGCCGTCTTGGCCCAAGCCATGAACCGCCTGGGCGCCCGCAGCAACACCGGCGAGGGCGGCGAGGACGCCACCCTGCCGCCCAGCGAACGGCATCGCGTCAAGCAGGTCGCCTCCGCGCGCTTCGGCGTCACCGCTGGTTATTTGGTGGCCGCCGACGAGCTGGAAATCAAAATCGCCCAAGGCGCCAAACCCGGCGAGGGCGGCCAACTCCCGCCCGCCAAAGTCACGCCCTATATCGCCCAACTGCGCCACGCCGTTCCCGGCATGGCCTTGATCTCGCCCCCGCCCCACCACGACATCTATTCCATCGAGGATCTCGCCCAGCTGATCCACGATCTTCGCGCCATCAATCCCACCGCCCGCATCGGCGTCAAATTGGTCTCCGGCGCGGGCGTCGGCATCATCGCCGCCGGCGTCGCCAAGGCCGGCGCGGATGTCATCACCATCGCCGGCCATGACGGCGGCACCGGCGCGTCGCCGTTGAGCTCCATCAAGAACACTGGCCTGCCCTGGGAGCTGGGCCTCCGCGAGGCGCATCAAGCCCTGCTCGCCACGGGCTTCCGTTCCCGTGTCCGGCTGCGGGCCGACGGTGGCTTCAAATCCGGCCGGGATGTCCTCATCGCCGCCTTCCTCGGCGCCGACGAGTTCGGCTTCGGCACCGCCGCCCTGATGGCCTTGGGCTGTGTCATGGCACGCCAATGCCATCTCAACACTTGTCCCGTCGGCATCGCGACCCAAGAACCCGGGTTGCGGAAAAAGTTCGCCGGTTCGCCGGAGATGCTGATCGCCTATTTCACCGCCGTCGCCACGGAGGTGCGGGACGCCTTGGCCGCGTGGGGCGTGGCGTCGCTACAGCAAATTCGCGGCCGCGTGGATTGGCTGCGCTCCGATGATCCCGCCGCCGAGGCCTTATTGCGTCCCGAGCCGGGGATGCGCCCCGCGCCGCTGCCGCCGCGGCGGCGTCCAACCAGCCGCCCCGCGCCCGGCGCTCCCGCCTGGGAGCCCGTCGCCCAATGACCGCCGCCGCTCCAGCGGATGAACACTGGGAGCGGGCCCTGGCCCGCGCCGCCGCGGAGCAGCGCACCGCGCCGCTGCGTTTCCGCCGTGCGCTGACCAACGCTGACCGCTCGACCGGCGCCGCCTTGAGCGGTGAGCTGCTGCGCCGGCGGCCGCAATCGGGAGCGCCGGGCGCCGAGCCGCTGGTCATCTGCGACTTTACCGGCGTCGCCGGGCAGAGTTTCGCCGCCTTCCTGATTCCCGCCGTGCGCTTTCACCTCGCCGGCGAGGCCAATGATTACGTCGCCAAGGGCTTGAGCGGCGGCGAAGTCGCCATCCACGCCGGCGCCGCCGCCGCGCAGCGCGGCGACGTGCTTTCCGGCAATACCGTGCTCTATGGCGCCACCTCCGGCCGCGTGGCCATCGCCGGCCGCGCCGGCGAGCGCTTCGCCGTGCGCAACAGCGGCGCCCTGGCCATTGTCGAAGGCGTCGGCCAGCACGGCTGCGAATACATGACCGCCGGCGTGGTCATCGTTCTCGGCCCGTTTGGCGCCAATTTCGGCGCCGGCATGACCGGCGGTCTGGCTTACGTTCCCGCCGACGCCGTGTCGCCGGGCCGCATTCACGACGGTTTCCTCCGCCCCGCTCCGGCGCTGGAGCCGGCCGAACGCGCCGCGCTGCTCAGTGCCCTTGCTTGGCATCAAGCCGCCACCGGCAGCCCCACCGCCGCCCGCTACCTCGCGTCGCCCGAATCCCTCGTGCGTCTCGAGCCGCTGTCGCCTCCCGCCCCGCCGCTGGCCGTCTGGCAGGGCGCCGCGCCTTGGGCCTGCGCCTCCGCCTAGCCGTCAGCCGCTGCCGCCCGCAACCGCTCGTCATCGCCAGCGCGCTTCATCCTCGCCCGCGCGCCGCACGCGGTGAAGAGCGGCGTACTTTGCCCCGCACGCATCGCCGCTCGTACATTTGCATCGCGGAGCACGCTGCCGCGTCCCAGTGGTTTCCGTGCTTGGTAACGGCTCCCGCCGCGCGTGCGGCCACTCCGGTGACGGCCTAACCGAAAGGGTACGCCTGCCGCGAAAGCATTGCGCCGCACATTGTGAAGCCCGTCTGAAGACCATTTCGCCTCCAGCTGGAACCAATTTCTCCGCCGCCGGTCAAATAGACAAAGGAGATCAAGATGTCCGTTCCAAAACTCCATGCGCCACGGTCCGCCGGTTCGTCGCACCGGCGCGGCATGATCGCGCTGTTTACGATCCTCTCTCTCTTTGTCGGCCTGGCGGCAGCCGCGCCACCGCCACGGTCCCGGCCCGCGGATGCCCAGGTCAGCCGCTATCTCAACGCCAAGTTCTCCCGCCATCTGGCGGTTGCCGCCGTTCACGCCGCGGTTACGCCAAGCCGCTTGATCTTGACCGGATCCGTTCGCGACCTGCGCTCCGAACTCCAGGCCCAGCACTGGGCCCAGAAGGTCGCCGCGGGGCGGCGCCTGGTCAGCCGCGTGGCGGTCAACGCTCCCTATGTGTCCGACGCCGTCCTGCGCGCAAAGATCGCGCAGCGGCTGATCTACAGCCGTTTGGACTGGGGCCAGATCTTCAACTTCTTCGCCGTCCATGTGCACCATGGCGTGGTCACGGTCAGCGGCAGCGCCTGGGATCCGAACAGCCGCTGGGCCGCGCTCAACATCGTCGAGAACACCAAGGGCGTGCGCGGGCTGGTGGACCATATTCGCCTGCAATCCTTGATCGGCAACGACGTCCGCTTCGATGCCGCGCGGGCCATCTATCGCAATGCCGTGCTGGCGCGTTACGCCATGAACCCGGCGCACACCATTCGCATCGTCGTCAACGATGATCGCGTCACGCTGCACGGGGTCGTGGAGAGTGCCATGGACCGGCAGCTCGCCTACATCGCGATCGCGCGGCTGCCCGGCATCTTCGCCGTGAAAAACGATCTGGTGGTGGCGCAACATGGCCACTCGGCGACCGGCGCTGGCATCTTCGCCGAGGGCTAACCTCCGCCCGGCGGCGCGCAGGGAATGGGCTGCGCGCCGCTTGGGTTTTGGGGGCCAGCCTCGGTCCCAGCGTCCACGCGTTGAAAGAACTCGATTCCCAGACCGCTGCGCTGCATGCTTGACTTCCGGCGGTGGAACAGGCTTCAGCCTGTGTGCGGTGGGCTTTAGCCCGCAGCCATCGCTGCGCGAAAAGCTCCGCGCGCCTCGCAGGGGTCGCGCCGTTGGTTCGGGGAGCCACGCCGGCGCGAGAAGTCACTGCGAAGCCCGCGTAACTCCGCCGGGGGGCCCCCGCAGGCTGGGCTGGGGCCCGCACCCATCATTCGGCTGCTCAATGCGACGCCGTTCTTGCCCGCTGCATCTGTTGCCGGGCGCACCGTCGGCCCCTCGGAGCGGGGCGAGAACCGAGCAGCGCGAGGCGGCCCAAGCGAGGGCGACGGAGCGTACCCAGACGTACGTGAGGAGTCCAAGCGCAGCCGCGGCGCAACGCGGGCGCCAACAAAACGCCCAACGACGCGATGCGATGCGTTATCGCCCCGCCGGCGTCGACTGCGCCATTTACCTCTGGGCACACCGCCCCGCCTAGAGCAGGGAATCGCGGCTGCGGTCGGGCAACATCCCCACCGTCACCGCCGCCAGCACCGCGGCAAAGATCAAATACCCCGCCGCCGCCATCGGGTTTCCGCTTGCGTGGATCAGCGCCAGCGCCACCAGCGGCGCCGTTCCTCCCGCCATGCCGATGCCCACGTTGAACGCCACCGCATGTCCGGTCACGCGATAATCCGGGGGAAATTGTTCCGCCAGCATCGCCGGCGCGGCGCCCATCATCAGCGCGAACAGGGCGGCGAATCCCAACTGCGCCAGCCATAGCCCTCCGCTGCTTCCCTGCCGCGCCAGGGCAAAGCCTTCCCAGGCGAAGACCGCCACGCCGGCGAACGCCAGCGTCAGCAGCTTGCCCCGCCGCAAGAAGCGGTCCGAGATCCATCCCGCCAGCGGCACCACCGCTAGCGCCACCGCCTGCCCGACGGTGTTGATGCGCAGCACCTCGGCCAACGGGAAATGGCCTCAGGTGTGGGCGAAGGTGGGCAGGAACACCATGGTCAAATAGTCGGCGATGCCATAGCCGCTGGTGAACAGCGTGATCAGCAGCATCAGCCGCGGCGCCTCGCGCAGCGCCTGTCCCAGCGGCGCCTGCCGCCGCCTTGCACCGCCTGTCTCCGCGACCCGCGTGGCCCGCACGGCAGGGGCATCTCCGCCGTGCCGTTCCGGTTCCGGCAACTGCCGCCGCAGCACGTATCCCGCCAGCGCCAATACGCCGCCCGCCAAGAACGGCGCCCGCCAGGCCCAGCTTGCCAAAAGCCTCGGCCCGGCCCAGGCCGCCGCCCCCGCCGCCGCCCCCGCCGCCAGCAGCATCCCGACCGTCGAGCCGATATTCGCCAGGCTGCCGGTCAGCCCCCGACGCCGCGGTTCGGCCGCCTCCACCAGATAGGTCACCGAGCCGACGAACTCGCCGCCAACGGAAAAGCCTTGGAACAGCCGGATCACGATCAGCAGCACCGGCGCCCACAAGCCGATGACCGCATAACTGGGCAACACGCCGATGGCCACCGTCGCCGCGCCCATCAGCGCCACCGAGACCACCAGCACGAACCGCCGCCCGATTCGGTCCCCCCAGCGGCCCAGCACCACCGCCCCCAACGGGCGCATGGCGAACCCCGCCGCGAATCCGCCGTAAACCTCCAGCAGCGCCGCCATGTGGCTTTGGCCGGGAAAAAACAACCGCGCCAGCACCGGCGCCAACAACCCATACAGTCCGAAGTCGTACCACTCCAGGATGTTGCCGATCGCCCCGGCCAGCAGCGCCCGCCGGCTCGGTGGGCCGGCGGCGTGGGTGGTGTTCGGAGGAGCGGATGGTTCGGGCTGTCGTGGCGCCATCCGCCTAGCATCGCCCAATCCGGCAGCGCTGGCATCCTGCCGGTCGCGTAAGCGGGACGCCCCACAGGCGGCGGGGCTGGGGCCCGCGCATCTCAATCGGTGTTTGCGAGGGTGCGACGACCCACCGCATCCGCCTCACTTGCACTGGCGCGTAAGCGCTACGCCCAGCCATTGGCGGGGCTGGGGCCCGCGCCTGTCCGTCGCCCCGACGTTAACCGCGCCCGGAAAAGCCGGCGCCGGTCCGGGCCCAAGAGGCATGCGGCACTAACTCGCTAACCTATCTTCTGTTATAGTCACGGCTGGCCGGCTCTGGCTCGCTTCGGCGGGTACCTTCCCCCGCCAGCTTCACCGCTGGCGGCGGAGCCGGCCGCGATGCGCCGGCAGCGGCGGGATGAGCTGCGGCCGATTGTGGTGCGATGAGGCGCGGCCGGCGGGGCTCCGCCAGAATGCGGGGCGGACGAGGCAGGGCAGGGCGGACCAGGCGAGGAGGCCCATCCCAGTTTCTTCGCGCCGAGCGCAACAGTAGGGTAGCCGTCCCGGCTGCCCAGCGAAGCTGCCGTCCCGGCTGCCAAAACGCGGACAGGCGGGGACGCCCATCCCACTTTCTCCGCGCTTGCGGGCTGGCGACGGCCCGCTACGGTGCGGCGCAGGGCGTCGTGGGGTATGCCTCCGGCTTGCGTACGGTCGCGCTGGGCGCGGCCGGATGAATGAACCGATTCCGCGGTGCGGCTCGGGCAGACAGGCGGGGACGCCTATCCGTCTATCTTCATGCTGCCAGGTGGGAGTAAGATGCTGGCGATGCTGGCGGCTGGCATGCCGCTGGGTGCGGACGAGTTGTCCGCGTCCCCAGGGGAGCGTTCGTTCCTCGGGTGCGGAGATGGTTGTCTTGCGGTGCGGCTGTCGGCGGAACGCCGCTAGAGTTGAGCACGGGCGGGGACGCCTGACCCACTAGGCGTACCGGGCGGGAGGTGGCAATGAGGTGCAATCCGATTCGCGAGCCGGGGCGCGCTTACAGGCTGGTTGCGGCGTGCGTGGCTGCGGGATTAGCCCTAGCGCTGGCGCTGGGGCCGGCGCTGGCCGCGAGAGGTCCGAGGGCGCGGGGAGCGGGCGGCAAAGGGCGCGGCGCGCCGGCGGGGCGGCTGCTGGCGGAGGCGCTGCGGGCCGATTACCTGGCCGCGACGCTGGGCGGGGTTGCTCCATGCAACGGCTCGACGCGGTTGTACCGGCCCGGGGCGTATCCGGGTCTGACGGCGGTGGACGACATCGTGCCAGCGCCGGAGAACGCGGCGAGCGTTGATACCGGCGTGGCGCGGGTTTACCGCGACAACGACGGCGATCTTTACGTGTTGTGGCCCGCGGCGCTGGCGAAGTTCGTCACCGTGCTGCGTCCCAGTCACCCAGCGGACCCGTTGACCTATCCCTACGCTAGGGGCGCGGGGCGGGGGATTCTTTGACGTGGGGTCGGCAATCGCGGGATCCTCGGCCTACGGCGGCTCGCTGCTCTACGCGCTCTGGTCCTACGGGCGAAGGATGGCGCTGGTCTTTGCATTCCTCGCGCGCCCAGGGCCGGGCGAGGCGCCGGTGCGGCGGGCGCGATGGAGCGATTTCCTGGATTTTCGGGTGGGTGGGCCTTCAAGCGGCGTTTGCGGGTGGAACGAGACGCTGGGCGCGCAGGTGAACGCGTCCAGCGTTACGCTGCCTCCGGTGGCCGGGCCAGGGCGCAGCGAACGGTTGGCGATCGCGTCGGCCCCTGCGAGCCTGCCGCCGAGCCAGCGCGGCGTGGGCCGGTGCTGGGGGCGGGGCATTTGGGTGCTGGGGGCGAATGCGCGCTGGCTGGTTTACTCGCTGGCGCCGCGGGCGCGCCCGCCGAGGCCGAACACACTGACGTTTTTCTCCAAGGGGGGCGAGGTCTCGGTGACCTGCCCGGACGTGGGGAGCGGCCGGCATGTGCCGGGGCCGGTGAAGGCGTACGTCTACGATCGCGCGCGGCCGAAGCTGCAGACGCTGATGCTGCCGACCAACCGCAGCCAGCCGGAGGTGCGGCTGTTTGGCGACTGGCTGGTGACAGTGGTCGAGGTGGGCGCGCCGCACAACACCCACCACCCGGGCGCGGCGAATGAGCGGAATTTCGGTTCGCCGGCGCTGCCCTGGACGCGGAGCGTTTACGAGGGCTGGGCCAAATATTTCTACCTGCCCGGCGAGCTGGAGTTCGACGACTTGGCGGACGGGAGGAAGCTGGCGATTCATACCGGGCCGGAGGACACGGAGATCCTGGATGTGCGGCCGGACGGGCTGGTGCTGTACCGGGTGAACAATCAGATCTTCGCGGCGCGAATCCGGGGTGACCACGTGGGGCCGAGGGTCTTGGTGGTGGCGGACGTAGACGTGCCGGAGGTGCATTGGGTCTTGTGGACGCGGCCGGCGGCGCGGAGCGGGCGGACAGGCGAGGAGGCCCATCCCACTTGCTTCGCCCCAAGCGCGCCAGTAGGGCCGCCGTCCCGGCTGCCCGGCCAAGCCGCCGTCCCCGGCAGCCAAAACGCTGACAGGCGAGGACGCCCAGCCCACTTTCTTCGCGGCGGGCGCGCCAGTAGGGTAGCCGTCCCGGCTGCCCGGCCAAGCCGCCGTCCCGATCTTCGCGTTGCTCGCCCCGCCCTACGCCGCCTTGCTAGCGGACGTGCCGCTCGAAGAACGCTCGCGTCATGGCTCCCGCCAGCGCCGATGCCTCGGGGTTGAAGCTGGCGCGCTGGTCGCAGTTGAAGCCATGGTCGGCTTGCGAAAACACCGTGGAACTGAACTCCTTGCCCGCCGCCGTCAACGCATCCACCAGCCCGCGCCGGATCTCCGGCGTGATGTGCTTGTCCAGCCCGCCCCAGTACAGCATCAGCGGCGCCTTTACCTCCGCAGCCTTTTCCGCCGGAAATCCCGCCCCGTAATAG
Organism: Acidobacteriota bacterium; assembly: GCA_027314025.1. GTDB lineage: Bacteria > Acidobacteriota > Terriglobia > Terriglobales > SCQP01 > JAKAUF01. The sequence goes on along the minus strand of DAHVCP010000068.1, from coordinate 21,514 downwards.
CTGACCGCCGCTGCCAGCGGCACAGCCGTTGCCGCCAACATCGCCACCCGGCCGCCCATGCAAAACCCAATCGCCCCAATGCGTTCCTTGGCCGCGCCGCCAATCTTGCCTTCCTTCTCGAGCCATTCGTGCGCCGCCCGGATATCGGCCACCAAACCCTCCGGCGTGAGCCGTTTCATATGCACCATCACCGCCGGAAAATCGTCGTATTTGCCCTCGAAGCCCAGCCCGCTCCGATGGAACAGCTCCGGCGCGATCGCCGTGTAGCCTTCCGCCGCCCAGCGCTGGGCCACGTCGCGAATGTGTGCGTTGACGCCAAACGCCTCCTGGAACACCAACAACCCGCCCCGCGGCGTCCCCGCCGGCCGGGCCACGAATGCCGCCATCTCGCTGCCATCGGAGATGGTTAGTTTTACTGTTGTCGTTGTAGCCGCCGTTGCCATGCTCATGTTCTCCTACGCATGTAGTTGTTCTCCACTCCGTGCTCGCGACCGCCCCTGGGCCTCGATCAGGACATGCAGCAGGGACACCGCCGCCGCCGTAACCCCGGGAATATGCGCCGCTTGCGCCAAGGTCAACGGCCGCACGCGGTTCAGCTTCTCCTTCATTTCCCGGGACAGACCGGAGACGGCGGTGTAGTCGAAGCCGGCCGGAATCGCTTGCCCCTCCGCCTTGCGCACCCGTTCCATCTCCCGCCGTTGCTGCGCCAGGTAGCCGGCGAACTTAATCTCGGTTTCCACCGCCTGCTGTTCCCATCCCGCCGGGTCCGCTTCCCGCTGCGCCGCCAGCACTCCGGGCAAATGTAATTCCAATAGCGGCAGGAAATCGCCAAACCGCAGTTCCGGACGCCGCAGCAATTGTTCCGCCGTGGGCCGGTCGGGCAACGGCCCCCCCGCCTTGGCGTGGACCGCCGATCCCGCCGGCGTTTTCGGGTCCGGCCGGTGCTCCGCGAAAAACGCCGCCAGCGTTTCGATCCGCTCCCGCTTGGCGCAAAACACCGCCCATCGCTCCGCGCTGACCAGGCCCACCCGCCGTCCTAGCGGCGTCAAGCGCCGGTCGGCATTGTCCATGCGCAGGTGCAGCCGGAACTCCGCCCGCGAGGTGAACATGCGATAGGGTTCATCCGCCCCGCGGGCGATCAAATCATCCACCAAAATCCCCGCATACGCCTCGGTGCGGCTCAACACCAGCGCTTCCTCGCCCCGGACCGCCTGGGCCGCGTTGATCCCGGCAATCTGCCCCTGGCATGCTGCCTCTTCATATCCCGTAGTGCCGTTGATCTGCCCGGCCAAGAACAATCCCGCGATGGCCTTGGTTTCCAGCGTCGGCCCCAGTTCCGTCGGCTGCACGAAGTCATACTCAATGGCGTAACCCGGCCGCAGCATCTCCGCCCGTTCCAGCCCGGGAATGGACGCCAGCATCGCCGCCTGCACGTCCAACGGCATGGAAGTCGAAAAGCCGTTGACGTAGATCTCGTTCGTGTCCAACCCTTCCGGCTCCAAGAAAATCTGGTGCCGGTCCTTATCTGGAAACTTAACGATTTTGTCCTCGAAGCTGGGGCAATACCGCGGCCCCACGCCGGCGATCTGCCCGGAATACAGCGGGCTGCGGTGCAGGTTCTCGCGAATGACCCGCGCCGTCGCCAAATTGCTGTAGGCGATATGGCATTGCACCTGCGGCCGGGTGATGCGGCGTGTCAAAAATGAGAACGGCGTGGGCTCCGCATCTCCCGGTTGCGGCTGGAATTGGCCCCAGTCAATGCTGCGTCCATCCAGCCGCGGCGGCGTTCCCGTTTTCAGCCGTCCGCAGGCAAAGCCCAGCCGCTTCAGCGCCTCGCCCAAATGGTGCGCCGCGGGCTCGCCGCTGCGTCCCGCCGGATAGGTCGTCTCGCCGACGTGAATCAGGCCGTTCAGGAACGTTCCCGTGGTGATGACCACCGCCTGCGCCGTAATCTTGCGCCCATCCCGCAGCTGCACTCCCGTCGCCCGCCGCCGCCCTGCGCCGTCCGCCGGCTCGGTGACGATGTCCACCACCTCGGCTTGGCGAATGTGCAGGTTGGGCTCCGCCTCCAGCACTTGGCGCATGCGAATCCGGTACTGCTTTTTGTCCGCCTGCGCCCGCGGCGACCATACCGCCGGGCCGCGGCTGGTGTTCAGCAGCCGGAACTGGATGCCGGTGTCGTCCGCCACTTGCCCCATCACGCCGCCCAGTGCGTCTACTTCCCGCACCAGGTGCCCCTTGGCGATGCCGCCGATCGCCGGGTTGCAGGACATTTGCGCGATCAGGTCCAGGTTCAGCGTGAACAACGCGGTGCGCAAACCCATCCGCGCCGCCGCCACCGCCGCCTCGCATCCGGCGTGCCCGCCGCCCACCACGGCCACGTCGTATCGTTCCCCGTAAAGACCCGCTCCCGGCATCACTCTTTCCATTCTATTCGCGCGGGCTGCCCCGTCTGCGGCGGGGCTCGGCCCGCGCGGGTCAATGTGCCGCTGCCCGCGCCGGGCCCCTGGTAAACTGGCGCCATGAACGGTGGACGCCTTAGCGACGATGAAGCGATGGTCCAGGGCATGGCGATGTTACGGGCGCAACTGGCGGCTCTCGGGGCCGGCGCCGAGCCCCCCGCCCAAGCCTTGCGCATGATCGCCATGCGTTATCCGGAAGAAGCCGAGCGCATTGAGGCGGCCTGGCGCCAGGGCCAAGCCACCACGGTCACCGCCGTGCTGGGCGAGGTAGAAACGCAGTTCGCCGAGGACTCCGCAGAATAAAAAACGCCCGCCGGAAGGCGGGCGTTTAGCGAACCTCAGACCGGACGGTGCGGATTAGGAATCCGCCAAGCGCGCGGCGGTTTCCACCTCGCGGCGCGACATCGGTTTGCTGAACACGCGGTAGCGCGCCAGCAAAGCATGCTTCAATGCCCACTGGATGTCTTCATCGGCCGGCAGCTTGCGCCCATTGTCGCGGCAGTATTTATCGAGCTTGCCGTTATCCACCAGCGCCAGGCGAATGGTTCCTTCACAAACGATTGCCCGCGTCCCCTGGGGGATGAGGGAATATTTCATCATGCGGAGTTTGGTCATAAGCTCTCGTCTCGGCGCTGCGGGCGATGCGCCGCTCAATCGGCGGTCGCAGCGAACGGCGCCGAAAAATCCACTATATCACAGGATGCCCGATTTCGGCGACAAAGCGGCGCCCAGGAGCATGCCCGCACGATGGAATAAGTCCATTAAAATCTGATTGTTTGCCGTTCCGGGAGAAAATCTCCCATGCATTTCCAAAATCTGGAGTACCCGGGGTCCGGGGAACAGCGGAAGGCGCCAGCTCGGCGCCGGTCGGCCATTCGACCGCCCGCATTAGACCGCGCCCTGGGCGCCAGCACCCAACCACCTTGGCTCGCGCCGGCTCACTCCGCCGTTCCATTATTGCTGGTGGGCCATCGTGGCCATCGCCTTCAGCATTTGGGTCAACCGGCGCACGAACCGGAAAACTCACTTGCGGCGTTTCATCGCGCCTTGTCCGCCGGCCTTGGCGGTTTGGAGTTGGACATCCGCGGCACTCTGGACGGCCATCTCGTCGTGCACCACAATACCCGCCTGGGCCGGTGCTCCATCGCCGCCACTCGGTTTCGAGAGTTGCGCCGGCTGCAACCTCATCTCGCCACGCTTCCCGAGGTCTTGCGCCGCTACGGCTCGCGTTGTTGGCTGGACTTGGAACTGAAAGCGCCGGGAAGCGAGCCGTTGCTGGTTCACCTGTTGCGCCGCCGGCCGCCGCAGCGCGGCTTTGTCGTCAGCTCCTTCGAGCCCTCGGTCCTCCGCCGCCTGGCCGCCTTGGAGCCCACCTTGCCGCTCTGCTGGAACATCTCCTCCCGCCAGTCTTTGCGCTGGCCCCGCGTCTCCCTCGCCTGTGTGGCCGCCCACGAACGCCGCGTCACCGCGCCCTTTCTCCGCGCCTGCCGCCGCCGCCATCTGCCCGTGCTCGCCTGGACGGTCAATCGCCCGCGGCGCATGCGCCAACTCGCTGCCCTCGGAGTCGCGGGCATTCTGTCCGACCACCCCGCCCTGCTCGCGGCGACGCTGGGCGCCAGCGGCAAAACGGACCCGCTAAACTGAAAATCCGTGCGCCTGGAGGATTTCGATTATGACCTGCCGCCGGAGCGGATCGCCCAGCATCCCGCCCCGCAGCGGGATGCCGCGCGCATGCTGCTGCTGGACCGCCGCAGCGGGATTTGCTCCGATGGCTTTTTTCGCGATCTGCCGCGGCACTTGCGCGCCGGCGATCTCGTTATCTTCAACGACAGCCGCGTCATTCCCGCGCGTCTTTTCGGCCGCCGCGCCGGGCTGCGCGCCTTTCCCCATCCCGGTCCGCGCAATCCCGCGCGCAAGGACTTTTTGACGCGGCGCGTCGAGGTTCTTCTTACCCACCGCCGCGACGAGCGCACCTGGGAGGCTTTGGTCCGCCCCGGCCGCAAGCTGCCGGTAGGGGAAAAAATTCTGTTCGGCGGCAATCCGACGGGGCCGGAGCCGCAGCCGGAGATCGCGGCGGAAATCGTCGGCCGCGGCGCATTCGGCGAGCGCGTTTTGCGCTTCGACTGGCAAGGGGAATTTTTCGCCCTGCTGGACCGCCTCGGCCGCCTGCCCTTGCCCCCCTACATTCATCGTTCGCCGGATTTGCCGGAAAGTCCGGAAGATCGGCAGCGGTATCAAACCGTGTTCGCCCGCCAACCGGGTTCGGCGGCGGCGCCCACCGCCGGCCTGCACTTTACCCCGGCTATCCTCCAGGCCCTGGATGAGCAGGGAGTGGAACGCGGCACCATTACGCTCGAAGTCGGTCTCGGCACCTTCCAGCCGGTGCGGGAAGCGGAGATCGAGCGCCACGCCATGCACACCGAACGCTACCAAATCCCTGCCGCGACGGCCGATGCGGTCGCCCGTGCCCGGCGTGAGGGCCGCCGAGTGATCGCTATCGGCACCACGGTGACACGAGCGCTCGAGGCGAGCTATGCCGCGCATGGGGAGGTCGTCGCCAGCGAAGGCGAAACCGACCTGTTCCTTTATCCGGGCCGCCCCGTGCACGTAGTGGATGGTCTGCTCACCAACTTCCACGCGCCCCGCTCGACCCTGCTGATGCTGGTCGCCGCCTTCGCCGGCCGCGAGCCTATCCTCGCCGCCTACCGTCATGCCGTCGCCGCCGGCTATCGCTTCCTCAGCTATGGCGATTGCATGCTGATCAAATGATAGGCGCGGGCCCCAGCCGCCCACGGCGGGGCGCCCCGCGTACCGCCGGCCCAGCGGGAGCCTGCACGGCGCTGGGGCCCGTCTCGTTTTTTGGCCGGTACGGCGGAGCCAAGTCGCTGTAAATCAACGATTTCTATTTTCGCAGGGGCTAAGAATGAGACCCCGGTGAGCGCGATTGCCGCTCACGCCGGCCTTAGACAGCGGGTTCGACCGGCGGTCCCCAAGCCGCCCGAAACTGCCGCGCCAAGGCGGTAATCTCTTCGCTCCGGCCGGCGCGCAATGCCGCCGCCGGGATCAACTCGCCGCCCACCCCAACAGCCACTGCCCCAGCCGCGCGATAGGCCGCCACGTTGTCGAGTTTGACCCCGCCGGTCGGCACCAGGGGGATTTGGGGCAACGGCCCACGCAAAGCCTTGACGTAGCTGGGCCCTCCCATGCTGCCGCAGGGGAACACTTTGACCAGGTCGCTGCCCGCCCGCCAGGCGGCCAGAATTTCGCTTGGCGTCAGCGCACCGGCCAGCATCAGGCAGCCGGCTTGCCGCGCCGCGGCGATGGTGGCCACATCCAGCCCTGGGCTTACCAGGAACTCCGCGCCCGCCGCCAGGCAGCGCCGCGCGGCGTCGGCTTCCAGCACCGTGCCGGCGCCCACCGTAACCGCCGGGCCCATCTGCCGCCGCAGCGCGGCGATTGCATCGAGTGCTCCGGGCACGGTCATGGTGATCTCCACCACCGGGATGCCGCCCGCCGCCACCGCCTCCGCCGCCTGCATCGCCTCCGCCGTGCTGCCGGCGCGGATGACCGGAATCACGCCGGCGGCCGCAATGCGTTCCTTGACCTCAGCCTTCTTCATTCATTCGCCCTCTGCCGCCCGCCCTCAGCGGGCAATCCGCGCGCTGACACCGCGCATCGCGCGCGTCACCTCTTCCAGCGTCGACATGCTGGTGTCGCCCGGGGTGGTCATGGCCAAGGCGCCGTGCGCCGCGCCGCATTCCACCGCCCACTGCGCTCCCTGGCCGGACAGGAAGCCGTAGATCAATCCCGAGGCGAAGGAATCGCCGCCGCCGACGCGGTCATAAATCTCCAGTCCCGGCCGCACCTCCGCCTCATGCCACTGCCCGCCGCAAAGGCAGATCGCGCCCCAATCGTTGCGCGTCGCGGTGTGCGCCGTGCGCAGCGTCGTCGCCGCCACGGGAAAGCCGAACACCGCCGCCGCCGCTAGCAACACCGCGCGGCAGGTCTCCGCCTCCGCCCGCCCTTTCGCCTCGTCCCAGCCGGGCAGGCCGAGCGCGGCGGTGAAGTCTTCCTCATTGCCCAGCATCACGTGCGCCAGCGGCGCCAGCGCGCGATTCACCTCCCGCGCGCGCGCCTGGCCGCCGTGCGTCCGCCACAACGACTCCCGGTAATTGAGATCATAGGAGACCACCGTCCCATGCCGCCGCGCCGCCCGCATCGCTTCCTGCGCCACCGCGGCGGTGGAATCCGACAGCGCCGCGAAGATGCCGCCGGTATGGAACCACCGCGCCCGCCGGCGGCCGAACACCTCATCCCAGTCAATCTCCCCTGGCCGGAGCTGCGACACCGCCGTGTGTCCGCGGTCGGAGCAGCCCAGCGCCGGGCGCAGGCCAAAGCCGCGTTCGGTGAAGTTCAGCCCATTGCGCGCCGCCCGGCCGACGCCGTCATAGGGCACCCAGCGCAAGAGCGCAAGATCCACCCCGCCTTGCAGCATCAGATCCTCGACCAGCCGCCCCACGGGATTGTCCGCCAGCGCGGTGACGATCGCCGTCCGCTGGCGGAAACAGCGGCGCAGCCCGCGGGCTACGTTATATTCCCCGCCGCCCTCGCTGACCTCAAAGCTGCGCGCCGTCCACACCCGCCGCGGCCCGGGATCGAAGCGCAGCATCACTTCGCCCAGCGCCACCAAGTCCCAGCGGCACTCCGCCGCGGGCCGCAGATCGGGCAGGGAAGGGGAGGGTTCGGAGGGGGGCATTCGGGTTGAACTTTCTTGGGAAGCGCCGCAGGTAGTCTGGCGGGACTGTGTTTGCCGGGGCCGCGCTTGGCGGAGCTGGTTCGCCGCCGCCGCTGCACGAACCCCATTGTGCCGCAGCTCGGCTCCTCCTGCCCGGCCGGCCCGGCCCGCGGCGCTTGGCCGCGCCGCGCCGGCGCCCGCTCCTACTGCGCCGCCGCTTCTTCCAGCAGGGCCGATTTCTTTTCCCACTCGGAGTACAGCTTGGCGCGCTTCTCTTTTTGCTCTTCGTACCGCGCCACGGTGGACTGGGCTTTGCTCGGGTCGCGGAAGGTCTCATGCCGCGCCATGGCGCCTTCCAGCATGCTCAGCTCCGCTTCCACGCGGCTGATGTCCTCTTCCAGTCCCTTCACAGCCTGCTCGATCATCTCCCGCTTTTGCGGATTCAGCCGCCGCTTCGCGTGGTCTGCGTTGGCCGCCGCCGCTTTGGGCTTGGCCGCCGGCGCCGCGGCCGGAGCTTGCGGTGTTTCCGCCGGCGCCGCGCCGCCGTGCTCCTTGCGGTACAGATAATCCTCGTAATTGCCGTCGTAAACGCTGATACCGCCGTCGGCGACTTCGACCACGCGGTTGGCCAAGCCGTCAATGAAGTAGCGGTCGTGGGAGACGAAGACGAGCGTGCCGGTGTAGGCTTGCAGCGACTCCAACAAGACGTCCTTGGCGCGCAGGTCCAGGTGGTTGGTGGGCTCGTCCAGCAGCAGCAGGTTGGAGGGCTGCAACAGCAACCGCGCCAGCGCGTACCGGTTGCGCTCGCCGCCGCTCAACACGCCGATCTTTTTGAAAACGTCGTCGCCGCTGAACAAAAAGCAGCCCAGCATGGAGCGCAGTTGCGGGCCCATCAGCACGGGGCTGATGGCGGTCAGATCGTCCAGCATGCGGGCTTCCGGATCCAGGACCTTATATTGGTCCTGGGCGAACAGGTCCATCGAAACCTCATGGCCGACGATGCGTTCGCCCTCGGTGGGCTGGTCCTGGCCCGCCATCACCCGCATCAGCGTGCTCTTGCCCGCGCCGTTGTGCCCTACCAACACCACCCGGTCTCCCCGCTCCAGAATGAAATTGACGCCGCGGAATACTTGCTTCTCCCCATAGCTTTTGGCCACGCCCCGCAGTTCCAGCACCCGCCGCCCGCTGGGCTTGGGCTGGGGAAAGCGGAAGTGAATCACCGGCTCTACCGGCGGGATTTCGATCACTTCCATCCGCTCCAGTTCCTTGATCCGGCTCTGCACCTGCTTGGCCTTGGTGGCGGAATAGCGAAAGCGGTTGATGAACACCTCGAGCTGCTCCCGGCGGTCCCGCTGATTGCGCTCCGCCGCCCGCAACTGCTCCAGGCGCTGATCCCGCTGCACGATGTATTTCGTATAGTTGGCGTGATACAGCGTCAGCCGGCCATGCGCCAGCTCGACGATGCGTTCCACCACGGCGTCCAGAAAATACCGGTCGTGGGAAACCAGCACGCAGGCGTGCGGATAGCGCCGCAGGAACTCCTCCAGCCAGTTGCGCGCTTCCAAATCGAGGTGGTTGGTGGGCTCGTCCAGCAGCAGGACTTCCGGTTCCGCCAACAGCAGCTTGGCCAGCGCGATGCGCATCTGCCAGCCGCCGCTGAACGCCTCGCAGGGCCAGTTCAGCTGCTCGGGCGGGAAGCCGAGGCCGGCTAGCACCACGCCGATGCGCGCGTCCACCTCAAAGCCGCCGCCCACCAAAAACGCGTGCTGCAGTTGGGCGTAGCGCTCCTGCACGGCGGCCGCATCCTCGCCCTGGACGTTGGCCAGCCGCGGCTCCAAGGCGCGCAGCTCCCGCTCCATGTCCCACAGATGGCCGAAGACCGTGCGGCATTCCTCCAGCAGGGTCTTTCCCGCCGCCGTCAGCCCCTCCTGCGGCAAATACCCGACCGTCTGGCGCTTGGTCTGGACGATGCCGCCGGCGTCCAGCGGCTCCAGGCCGGCGAGGATTTTCAGCAGCGTGGTCTTGCCGCTGCCGTTGGCGCCCACCAGCCCGACCCGGTCTTGGTCGCCGAGCAGCCAGTCGGCATTGGCAAATAAGGTGCGGTCGCCAAAATGCTTGGCGGCCCCGGTGAGTTGAATCATGTCGGGAATCGCCGCGGGGAACGTCCGCCGCGTGCTTGTCTCAGTATACCGGCCTCAATGCAGCGGCTTCAGCCCGATGCCGCGGGTCAGCGACGGGATGACGCCCTTGCCTTCGTAGATGGTGTAAAACCGGTTGGCGGGCAGGTTGCGCAGCGTGTCCACGATCCCGCTGGGCCAATGAATCACGATCTTCCGCGCCGTTTTGTCCTTGCCCAGGCCGAACTGGATGCGCAGGTCGCTCTGCGAGATGAAGCTGCCGCCGCTGCGCACTTCCTTCATGGTCTTCAGCCCGTCCTGGTACAGCATCAGCTCCGCCCCCAGCGCCGCGCGGTTGGATTTGACGCCGATCAGATGCAGGTTGACGAAATTGCCGACCGGCCCCAGATTTTCGTACAGCGACGGGCGCTGGTTCATGTTGTTGACCACCACCTCCAAATGGCCGTCGTTGAATAGGTCGCCTACCGCCAAACCGCGCGCCGACATGGGATGGGCGAGCGTGCTTCCCGCCCGGGCGGTGATGTTGGCGAATTTGCCGTCGTGGAGGTTGTAATACAGTTCCTTCGGCTGCCGGTAGGTGGTGCCCAATCCCTTGCCGTCCACCTCCGGATACACCATGCCGTTGTTGATGAAGATGCCCGGCCAGCCGCTGTTGTCATAATCCAAAAACGCCACGCCCCAGCCCAGCCATTTGGTGACGTTCCCCAAGCCCGCCTGATAGGTCACGTCGTCGAAGGCGCCGTCGCTTTCGTTGCGGTAGAGCGTCGGCGTATCGTCGGAAAAATTTGTCTTGACGATATCCAAGTTGCCGTTGCGCAGATAATCTCCCGCCGACACTCCCATGCCCGCCTGTTCGGCGCCGTCGCCGTTGAAGGCTACTCCCGCCATGGTGGCGACGTCGGTGAAGGTGCCGTTGCGGTTGTTGTGGTACAGGATGTTGGGCGTGGAATCGTCGCTGACGTAAATGTCGTCCCAGCCGTCATGGGTGTAGTCGCCGGTCAGCGGCGTGAAGCCGTAATAGCCGTGCGGATGATTGACGCCCGCCGCCTTGGTGACGTTGGTGAAGGTGCCGTTGCCGTTGTTGCGGTACAGGGCGTTCGTCGTGCCGGGCAACCCTCGCGGCCCGCACATCACCGGGATGCCTTTCCATTGGCACCAGGGCCCTTGCCCCGGCTTGGGCACGCGGTGGTAATGGAAATCCACGTAGCGCGCCACGAAAATGCTGGCGTAGCCGCTATGGTTGTAATCGGTGAAGGCGCAGCCGGTGCTCCAATGCTTTTTCTGGGTGTACAGCCCGGCCTGCTTGGTCACGTCCGTAAACGTGCCGTTGCCGTTATTGCGGTAGAGGACGTTGTGGCCCCAGTAGGTCACATACAGGTCCAAATAGCCGTCGTTGTTGTAGTCGCCGACGCAGGCGCCTTGCCCCCAGCCGGGATGGCCCCACAGCCCCGCCTGCTTGGTGACGTCGGTGAAGGTTCCGTTGCGATTGTTGCGGTACAGGCGTCCGATCGGCGCCTGCCCCTTGGGGAAGCCCTGGACCGTCGAGCCATTGGGCAGATAAATATCCGGCCAGCCGTCGTTGTTGTAGTCGAAGACCACGGCGCCGTTGCCGGTGGTCTCGATGATGTAATCCTTCTTTTTGTCACCGCCGTAGACGTCCAGCATCATCAGTCCCGCCGGCTTGGCGATGTTCACGAAATCCACCGGCGGGATTTGGCTGACGGGCAGCGGTTTGGGATGACGCCGCTGCCGCGGCCGTTGCGCCAGCAGGGCCAGGCCCAACACCACCGGCAACGCCAACATTCCTAGCCAGGCGCGATGATTGGGGCGGGACGGAAGGCGGAGCATAGGAAACGGAGCGGCTGGGTTGGCGGCGGGCCGACGGGATCAGCGCCGCCCATTGCCTTTAACTTACCATCGGGGAAGCGGCCGGAAGGGGTGCATGGTGGCGTGGCGCGGGCCTCTTGACGGCCGTGGTGGGATTTGGGCAGGGGCCGGCGCGGCAAGCTCGGCGGCAAAAAGGGAAGAAAGGGTCGGACGTTGGCAAACGATTATTGGGTGGGTATTGACCTTGGCGGCACGAACAGCCGCCTCGCCGTGGCCGGGACGGATGGCGCCATCGCCGCCCGCGCCGCCGCCGGCTTGTCGCCCCTCGATCCCGCCGATCCGGTGGAGAGCCTGTTGCGGCAGTGGGACCAGCTCCGCCGCCAGGCGGAATCGGCGGCGCCCGCGGGCCGCTTGGCCGGCGTCGGCCTGGCCGTACCCGGTTTCGTCAACTCCGCCGCCGGCACGGTCAGCGTTCTGCCCAATTTGTTCGGCGACGCCCGGGACATTCCGCTGCGGGACCGTCTGGCCCGCCGCTGGGGCGCGCCGGTGTGGATCGAAAACGACGTCAAGGCCGCCGCCCTCGGCGAATTGGCGCAAGGCTGGGGCCGGGAGATCGCTTCCTTCATCTTTGTCGGCATCGGCACCGGCACCTCCGCCGCGGCGATCCTCGATCGCCGGCTCTGGCGCGGCGCCCGCGGCCAAGCCGGCGAAATCGCCTTCGCCCTCACCGGCCGCGAATTTCTGGGCCAGGACTTCGGCGAGCACGGCTGCCTGGAAAGCTTCGCCAGCGGGTACGGCATCGGCCGCCAGTTCGCGCCCGGCGCGGATGGGCGGGCGGCGGCGCAGGCCCCGGCGGTGTTCGCCGCCGCCGCCGGCGGCGACGCCCGCGCCGCGCGCATCCTAGCGGACGCTTGGGACCATCTCGCCGTCGGCCTCAGCGGCGCCATCGCCATGCTGGATCCGGAGGCCATCATCCTCGGCGGCGGCATCGGCAGCCGCCCCGAGCCCGCCGCCGAACTGGGCCGCCGCCTGGCCGCCGCGATGCCATTTTTTCCCGTGCGCGTTCTCGCCAGCCGCCTCGGCGCCGAGGCGCAAGTGCTCGGCGCGTTGGCCGGCGCCCGCTCGCTGCCCGCCGCGGGGGCTGCCTCATAATCGGAGGATGCACTACCGCACATTGGGCCGCACGGGATTGAAGGTCAGCGAAATTGGCTTTGGCGCTTGGGGCATCAGCGGACGGCAATGGATCGGCGCCGAGGATGCTGCCTCGATCCGCGCCTTGCAGGCGGCCCGCGACGCCGGGGTCAACTTCTTCGACACCGCCCTGGCCTACGGCGACGGCCATAGCGAGCAGTTGCTGGCCCGCGCCTTCGGCCAATCCTCGGAGGTGATCATCGCCAGCAAGGTGCCGCCCAAGAATCTGATCTGGCCCGCCGCTCCGGATTCCCGCCTGGGCGAGGTGTTCCCCCGCGCCTACGTCATGGAATGCCTGGAGCGCAGCTACCGCAACCTGGGCCGGGAGATGGACCTGTTCCAGTTCCATGTCTGGAATGATTCCTGGGCGCAGCAAGACGAATGGCGCGCAACGGTGGAGGCCATCCGCCGCTCGGGACGGGCGCGTTTTATCGGCATCTCGATCAACGACCACCAGCCCAACAACGCGCTCCGCGCCCTGGCCACCGGCTTGGTGGATGTGGTTCAGGTGATTTACAACATCTTCGACCAGTCGCCGGACGACGAATTGCTGCCCTACTGCCGGCAGCACAACATCGGCGTCATTGCCCGCGTGCCGCTCGATGAAGGCGCCCTCACCGGGAAGATCCAGCCGGAGACGGTTTTCGCGACCGACGACTTCCGCAACCAATATTTCGGCGGCGGGCGCAAGGAACAGGTCTGGGACCGGGTCAACCGCATCAGCCGCGCCTTGGGCATCGCCATCGAGCAGATGCCGGAGACGGCGCTGCGCTTCTGCCTGTCCTCGCCGGCCGTTTCCACCGTCATCCCCGGCATGCGCACCCCGGCCCACGCCCAGGCCAACGCCGCCGCCTCCGACCACGGCCCGTTGGCGGCCGATCAGCTGGCCAAACTCCGTCCCTTCCGCTGGGAGAAGAACTTCTACGCCGAGATCTAGCCCGTACAATTTGGAGCTATGGACTGGAACGCCCGCCGCGTGCGGGAATTGATTGACGCCGCCTTGCATGAGGACCGCACCGTGGCCGACGCCACCTCCCGCCTGACGGTGGCGCCGGATCAGGAGGCGCAGGCGGCGCTGGTCGCCAAGCAGGAGTGCGTGCTCGCCGGCTTGGACCTAACGCCGCGCGTCTTCGCCGCCTATAACGCGCTGCTGCCCGCGGGCGACCGCCGTCCTCCCGTGGTGGTCAGCCATGACCGGGAGGTCTTCGACGGCGTGCGCCTGGCGCCGGGGCAGGTGGTGGCCGTCTTGCGCGGCAACGCCCGCCAATTGCTGGCTTGCGAGCGCGTGCTGCTGAACTTTCTCCAGCATCTCAGCGGCGTGGCCACGCTGACGCGCCAGTTCGTCGCCGCCGTGCAGGGCACCCGGGCGCGCATTTTGGACACGCGCAAAACCCTGCCGGGATGGCGCGCCCTGGACAAATACGCCGTCACCTGCGGCGGGGGCGTGAACCACCGCGCCGACCTCTCCGCCGGCGTGCTGATCAAGAACAACCATATCCGTCTGGCCGGCGGGGTCGCCGCCGCGCTGCGCCGGGCGCTGGAGAACCGCGATGCCGGCATGGCGGTCGAGATCGAGGTGCGCACCGCCGAGGAGTTGGAAACAGCGCTGGCCGGCGGCGCGCAGCGCATTCTGCTCGACAACATGACCCCGGAGCAGGTGCGCGCCGCCGTCGCCGCCACCGCCGGCCGCGCCGAGCTCGAGGTCTCCGGCGGCGTCAACCTGGCCACCGTCCGCGCCTACGCCGATACCGGCGTGGATTTCATCAGCGTCGGCGCGCTGACCCACTCCGCTCCCGCCGTGGATCTGGCCATGCGCATCGCGCCGGTCTAGCCGTGCCGCCACGCTTCCAGGGCGAGCCGCCGGCGGCATCGGGCTGCGCCTCCGGCGCGGCGTTCGGCCCGGTCGAACGCCTGGGCTCGGTGGATTCCACCCAGGCCATCGCCGCCCGCGCCGCCGCCGCCGGCGCGCCGCATGGCGCCGTCTTCGTCGCGGAAGCGCAAACCGCCGGGCGAGGCCGCCATGGCCACGCTTGGGCGTCGCCCCCCGGCGCCAACTTATATCTCAGCCTCATCCTGCGCCCGCCCGGCACCGTCGCCGGCCTGTTGCCGCTGACGCTCGCCGCCGCCCTGGCCGGGGCCGATGCGGTGGCGGAGGCAACCGGCCTGCGCCCGGACATCCGCTGGCCCAACGACCTGCTGCTGGAGGGCAAAAAATGCGCCGGCATCCTCATGGAGACCGGCAGCGATGCGGCCGGCGCCATCGGCGCCGGGGCGGCGGTGCTGGGCCTGGGAGTGAACGTCAACCAGGCCGTGTTCCCACCGGATTTGGCGCCCATCGCCACCTCCTTGCGCTTGGCCCTGGGCCGCGAATGCGATCGGGAGGGGCTATTGGCGGCGATCCTCCGCCAACTCTACCGGCGCTATCATCAATGGGCGGCCGGCGGCGTTCCCGCGCTGCTGGCGGCTTTTGAGGCGGCGTCCTCCTACGCCCGCGGCCGCCGGGTCCGCGTCGGCGGCAGCCAGACGGGCGGCCCGGAGGCGTTTACCGGCGTCACCGCCGGCCTGGACGCCAACGGCCTGTTGCGCGTCGCCCGCGACGGCGGCGGCATCGCGGTGGTCGCCGCCGGCGACGTCCGCCCCGCGCCCGAATCGCTTCCACTCCACACGCGCCCCTAGCTCCCCGCCATGCTCCTCGCCATTGACATCGGCAACACCAATACCGTGCTCGGCGTCTTCACCGGGCCGGACCTGGCCGCCTCCTGGCGGCTGACCACGCAGCGCGCGCAAACCGTGGATGAAATGGTCCTGCGCGTGCGCGGCCTGTTCGCGGGCGAGGGCCTCGACGCCCAGGCCATCACCGGGGTCATCGTCGCCTCCGTGGTGCCGCCGCTGGACAGCATCGTCCGCGCCGCCGCCACCCGCCTGTTTGGCCGCGAGCCGGTCTTCGTCGGCCCCGGACTCAAGACCGGGATGGCCATTCACTATCAGCCGCCCGCCGATGTCGGCGCCGACCGCATCGTCAATGCCGTCGCCGGTTATGCCCGCGCCACGGCCAATGGGGCCACGGGCCCGGTGATCATCGTGGATTTCGGCACCGCCACCACCTTCGACGTGGTCTCCGCCCGCGGCGAATACGAAGGCGGCATCATCTGCCCCGGCATGGCCATCGCCGCCGAGGCGCTGTACCAGCGCACCGCCCGCCTGCCGCGCGTCGAGCCCCGCCGCCCGGAGAAGTTGATCGGCTCGACCACGGTGGGCAGCATTCAATCCGGCTTGTACTACGGCTACCTCGGCTTGGTGGACGGCATTTTGCAGCGCCTGATCGCCGAACTGGGTCCCGGAACGCAGGTCATCGCCACCGGCGGCATGGCGCCGTTACTGGCGGGCGCCTCGCGCTACATCTCCGCCGCCGATGAAATGCTCACCCTCGACGGCCTGCGCCTGATTTGGGAGCGCAACGCCGAGCCCAGCGCCCACGCCAAGCCCGCCCCGCCGCGCTAGGCGGCGGCCGCACAGCGCGCAATGATCGCCGCGCAGGAAGTCGGCGGGAACCGGCGACTACACACAGGAGGCGCGGCACTTTCGCGCCAGCCTACGGCTGGAGCCCGCCGAAGAGGAGTTCACCCTGGGGGCGCGGGCCGCTGGCCCGCATTCGGAAGCGCGCGAGGCCGGGACGCGACCGTGGGACAACGCCGTGGCGCGCGCCCGCGAGGAAGGTCCGCGGGAATGGGCAGCGAAGCAACGGGTTGGCGCTAGCTCGCCTGGCGCGCGGTTACAGCGCGGCGATGATGGCGTCGGTCATCGCCCGCGTGCCGACGCTGCCGCCCAGGTCGGCGGTGCGCGTCCCCGCCTCCAGCGTCCGCCGCACCGCCGCTTCGATCGCCGCCGCCGCGGGCTCCTGGCGGAAGGTGTGGCGCAGCATCATCGCCGCCGACAAAATCGCCCCCACCGGATTGGCGCGGTCCCGGCCCGCCAGGTCCGGCGCCGAGCCGTGCACCGGCTCATACAAGTCCACCGCTCCGCCCACCGACGCCGAGGGCAATAAGCCCAGGGAGCCGGCCAAGGCCCCGGCTTCATCGCTCAAGATGTCGCCGAACAGATTGCCGGTCACGATCACGTCGAACTGCCGCGGGTTCAGCACCAACTGCATGGCGCAGTTGTCCACGTACATGTGCCGCAGCTCGACCTCCGGATATTCCGCCGCCAGCCGCGTCACCGTTTGCCGCCAAAGCTGGCTGCTCTCCAGCACGTTGGCCTTGTCCACGCTGGTCAGCCGCCGCTGCCGGCCGCGCGCCAGCCCGAACGCCACTCGCGCGACCCGCTCGATCTCCGGCACGGAATAGCGCAGCGTATTCTCCGCTGATTGGCGGTCCGGGGCGAAGCCGCGCGGCGCGCCGAAGTAGATGCCCCCGGTCAGTTCCCGCACCACCAGAAAATCCGCCCCGGCCACGACCTCTTCCCGCAGCGGGCCGGCCGCTCCCGGCAGGCGCAGCATGGGCCGCAGATTGGCGAAGCAGCCCAGCGCCTTGCGCAGCGCCAGCAGGCCCGTTTCCGGCTTGCGCTCCGGCGGCTCGGCGTCGAATTCCGGCGCGCCCACCGCCCCCAGCAGCACCGCCTGCGCCGCCAGCGCCGCTTGCTTCGTCGCTTCCGGGAACGGCGGACCGCCGGCGCGCAGCGCCGCCCCGCCCATCGCCTGGCGGGAGAAGACGGCGGCGAAGCCAAAGCGGCGGCCCGCTGCCTCCAATACGCGCACCGCGGCTTCGGTGACCTCCGGGCCGATGCCATCGCCCGGCAGCAAACAAATGCGAAATGGTGTGCTCATGATTGGATCGGAACGGTCCGCGGGGGCCACGCCGTTTGCCCTGGGGGACAAGGCAGGTGCGGGAAGGCCGCGAAACTCCGCGCGCGCCCACGGCGCACGAAAGAACGCCGCGGCTCGCGCGAGCAAACGAAGCGGCGGGGCTGGGGCCCGCGCCTATCAATTGGTTTGCTCCGGGCTGCGGCGGCGGCGTTCTGGATGTTCAGCGCCACGGTGTCATTCTACCGTCCCACCGCGGTCGCATGCCGTTCTACACGCCCCACAGGTTTTCGTCGCCGGATTGCGGCTCCGGTCCCGGCGCGTGATAGACGGTCGCGTCTTCCAGCGCGTGCAGCCGGTAGCGCGCCCGCGCCGGAATCACCGCCGCATCGCTGGCGCGCAGCAGCGCGGTGTGCTCGCCGATCACCAGCTCGATGCGCCCGCCGATGGCGGCGATCATGCGCGCCTCATTGGCCGCCTGCCCCTCCACCCGCTCGCCGCCGCGCAGGGACTGCACGTGGCCCCGCGCCGTGCTGATTTTGCCGCCGCTCATGCCCGCTCGCCCCCGCCCACCGCCGCCGGCTCCGCCGTTTCGATCAGCTCGCGCAGATCGGCGTCGTTGATCACTTTCTTGCGGTCCGCGACCGTCAAAAACCGCTTGTACACACCGTCCAGTTCCCGCCGGTCCAGCTGCACCCCCAGCGCGGCCAGCCGCTGCGCCAGCGCATGGCGTCCGGAGTGCTTGCCCAGCACCAGTTGCGTCCGCTCAATGCCCACCGACTGCGGCGTCATGATCTCGTAGGTCAGCGGCGATTTCAGCATCCCGTCCTGGTGAATGCCGGCTTCATGGGCGAAGGCGTTGGCGCCGACCACCGCCTTGTTGGGCTGCACCTGCACCCCGGTGATGCCGGCCAGCATTTGGCTGACCGGATACAGCCGCTCGGTGCGGATGTTGGTTTGGTAGGGCAGCGTGTCGCGCCGCACCGCCAGCGCCATCACGATCTCCTCCAGCGCCGCGTTGCCCGCCCGCTCCCCGATGCCGTTGATGGCGCACTCCACCTGCCGCGCGCCCGCCGCCACCGCCGCCAGCGTGTTGGCAACCGCCAAGCCCAGGTCGTTGTGGCAATGCACGCTCAGCACCACCTTGTCGGCGTCGCGGATGCGGCTCTTCAGCCCGGTGATCAGCGCCGCGTACTCCGACGGCACGCAGAAGCCTACCGTGTCCGGCACGTTCAGCGTCGTCGCGCCGGCTTCGATCGCCGCGTTCAGCACCTCGGCCAAATAGTCCAGATCCGTGCGCGTCGCATCCTCGGCGGAGAACTCCACGTCGTCGGCGTACTCCCGCGCCAGCCGCACCGCGCTATACACGTCGGCCAGCACCTGCGCCCGCGACTTCTTCAGCTTGTACTGCAAATGGATGTCGCTGGTGGCGATGAAGGTGTGGATCCGCGGCCGCGCCGCGCCGCGCAGCGCGTCGCCCGCCCGCCGCACGTCGCCTTCCAACGCCCGCGCCAGTGCCGCCACCGTGGCCCGGCGGCAGGCCTGCACCACCGCCGTCACGCCTTCAAAGTCCCCCTCCGAGGCGATGGGAAATCCCGCCTCGATCACGTCCGCGCCCAGCTCCTCGAGTTCCCGCGCCAAGCGCAGCTTTTCTCCTGGCGTCATGCTGAAGCCGGGGGCTTGCTCGCCATCCCGCAGCGTAGTATCGAAGATTTGAACCGTTTCCAGGGCGTTGCTCTCCGGGCTAGGACTCATGACAAGACTACCTTTCCCCAAGGAACCTCATGCCCTAGCTTACCGGCCGGTCGGCAGGTAGTCAAGCCGTCCCGCTGCCCCGATCCCCGCTCGGCACTCCCCCGCCCGGCGCCGCGCCGAACGCCCACGCCGAACGCCCACGCCGAATGCCGGCGCGGAATGCCTACGCCGAGCGCATGGAACCGCGATTTAAAATGGGGATGGGCCGATGAATGCATACGCATGGACCAATGACCGGCCGGGGAAGCGGCGCGCTGCGCATCGGCGCCGCGCTGACGCTGGCCTACGTTCTGTTCACGCTGGTGGCGGGCATTTGGGGCCATTCGCTGGCCCTCATTTCGGAATCGGCGCACAATCTGACGGATTTTCTGGCTCTGGTGCTGAGTTGGCTGGCGGTCTACTTGCAGGGCAAGCCGGCGGACCAAAGCCGGACCTTCGGGTATCAGCGGGCCGGCGTGCTGGCGGCATTCTTGAACGTCCTCACGCTGCTGGTCCTGACGCTGTTCATCGTGGTGGAAGCGATCGCCCGGCTGCATGCTCCCGGCGACGTGCATTCCGGCTGGATGCTGATCGCCGGCATCATCGGCGTGGCCATGAACACGGGCATCGCCATCTCCCTCACGCGGCATCGCAGCGACCTTAACCTGCGCGGCGCCTTCGTGCACATGATGGGCGACGCCGTCTCCGCCGCCCTCATCGTCGCCGGCGCCATCGCCATCTCCATCACCGGCCAGACCATCATTGACCCGCTGCTGTCGCTGGTCATCGCCGGTTTCATCATTTGGACCAGCTGGGGCGTCTTCCGCGAAACCATCAATATTCTGCTCGAAGGCGCGCCCAGCGGCATCCGTCCCGATCAGGTCGCCGGCGAGCTGCTCTCGCTGCCCGGCGTGCAGGGCGTCCACGATCTGCATATCTGGAGCCTCGGCTCGCACGCCCACGCCCTCAGCGCCCACATCCGCATCGCCAACATTCCGCCCTCGGAAAGCGACGCCATTTTGCGCCGCGTCCGCGAGCGGCTGGGCGACCGCTTTCACATTCACCACACCACCGTGCAGTTCGAGAACCAGTGGTGCGACACCGGTGAGTGCTGCCAAATTCCCCCCAACCGTTAGCCGGCGCATCGCGCTCCGGCGCGCCGCGATCCCGCCGTTGCCGCTTTCCACGCCGGCGTATGCGGTGGGGCGGGGCGAGAAGCGAGCAGCGCGAGGCGGCCCAAGCGAGGGCGAAGGAGCGTACCCGGACGTGCGTGAGCAGCCCGAGTCAAGCCGCAGCGCAGCGGAGGCGCCCAACAACGCCGTAGCTGGTGCAACCGGCGGCCCTGTGCGGGGAATCGCAACCCTCCATGAGTGGCCGCGGGCGGCAGCGGAAGGCGGCGCGGGGCCGTGCCCCACATCAGGGGCGGAACTCGCGTCCCGCCCGCCGGTTGCGCTTCGCCGCCGCCGCGGCCGGGCTGGCCGCGGCGCTCCTGTCCGCTTGCGGCCTGCGCCAAGTCCAGCTGGATCCCACCAACCTGACCCCCGCGGCGATCGGCCGCATCCATCTTGGCCATACTCCCGCTGGGGAGACGACGGTTCTGCTGCAAGTGCGCGCTCTGGCCCATCCCTACGATCTGCGCCCGCCGCGCAAGGCCTATATCGTCTGGATCGAGGCCCTCCAGTGGGGCGAACCGGTGGACAAGGGCGTGCTGGCCATCGGCCCGGATTTGCGCGGCGCGATGCGCACCACGACCTCCTTGCGCCGCTTTGATCTGTTTATCACCGCGGAGGATCAAGCCCATCCGAGTCAGCCCGGCGGCCCGGAAGTGCTCCGCGCCACGGTCGGCGGCGGCTAATCCCAGCATTGGAAACCATAATGTTCGGCATCGGCCAGCGCAAAATCGTACTTCGTCCCAGCGCCGCGGTTCCCGGCGCCATCGGCCAGGCCACCGTCGGCCGCGACCAGAACGGAAATTCCACCGTGAAATCCGAGGTCTGGCATCTGGCCCGGCCGCAAGACCTGACCCCGCCGGCGGAGACTTATCGCGGGGGTCGCACCGGTGGCTCGGGGAGCCGCGTCGGCGCGAAATGCCACGGAACTCCGCAGGCCGGCGAGGCGGTGCGGCCCCCAGGCGACCCGCAGGCCGGGCTGGGGCCCGCGCCCGTCATTTGTCGTGTGGGCGCGCGCCACCGCCCAGCCGCCGGAAAATAAGGGCGTCTTGCGCGTCAATGCCGGCCTGCAAGGCGGCCTGCGCTTTACCACCGCCGCCGGCGAATTCACCATCTTCATTACCGCCGAAACCAGCTCCAGCCCCTCGGCTCCCGGCGCGCAAGCCGCGTAGGCGGTTGGAGCGCGTGACTGCGGTCCCGCGGCGGCCGCGCGGGGCGCCGCGCGGACGCAAATGCGCAAACAAAAATGCGGCGCGCGGGCCGGGCCGTTACGCCCGCCCGCCGCGCCGCGCGAGGATGACCGCCCAGCGGCCGAAGCGGCGGTGGCGGCGCAACGCGCCGCCCGCGCCGTTGGTGCTTACCGCGCGATTCCGCCGGCTTCGCCGGGTGCCGCAGCCGCGGCCGGCTCACCGCCCCGCCGCCGGTGGCGCCCCCGGCGCTGGCGCAGCCCAGCGTGTTAA
>DAHVCP010000061.1 GCA_027314025.1 Acidobacteriota bacterium | reverse complement strand
TGCGTGCCGCCTGCGGTCCGGAATTCCTGCTCGTCACGCCCGGCATCCGCCCCGCCGGCGCCGCTGCCCAGGATCAGGCGCGAGCCGCCACCGCCGCCGAAGCCCGCCGCCGCGGCGCGGATTTCCTGGTCGTGGGCCGCGCGGTCAGCCGCGCGGCCGACCCCGTCGCCGCCGCCCGCGCGCTGGCCGCCGAGGCGGCGGGATAGCCCCGCCGCACCGCGGCCATCCGCCGGAGAGCGCGCCATGAAATCGCTGGTCATCGGCACGGCCGGACACATTGACCACGGCAAAAGCGCCCTGGTCCGCGCCCTCACCGGCGCCGATCCCGATCGCATGGCGGAGGAGAAGCGGCGCGGCATCACCCTCGACTTGGGCTTCGCCCATCGCGAGTTCGCCCTGCCCGGCGGCGAACGCCTGCGGTTGAGCTTCATTGACGTGCCCGGGCATGAGCGCTTCGTCCACAACATGCTCGCCGGCGCCGGCGGCTTGGATTTGGCCCTGCTGGTCATCGCCGCCGACGAGGGCGTCATGCCGCAGACGCGGGAGCATTTTGAGATCTGCCGCCTCTTGGGCATCCGCGGCGGTGTCATCGCCCTCACCAAAGGCGACCTCGCCGGCGCCGAGGCCGTGGACCGCGCCCGCCAGCAGGCGCGCGCCCTGACCGCCGGTTCGTTTTTAGCGGCGGCGCCGGTCGTCGTGGTCAGCAGCCGCACCGGCGCCGGCCTCCGGGAGTTGGAAGCGGCGCTGCTCGCCGCCGCCGGCAGCGCCGTCCCTCGCGCCCACGATCTCCCTCCCCGCCTGCCGATTGACCGCGTTTTCACCATCCATGGCTTCGGCACCGTGGTCACCGGCACCCTGCTCAGCGGCCGCATCGCCGCCGGCGCCGAATTGGAATTGTGGAATGAAGCCGCCGCCCCCCGCATCCTGCGGGTGCGCGGCGTCCAGGTGCATGGCGCCGCCGCGGAGCAAGCCGTCGCCGGCGATCGCGTCGCGCTCAACCTCGCCGCGGTGGAAACCGCGGCGTTGGCGCGGGGCATGACCCTCGCCGCGCCCGGCGCCCTGCGCCCGACCCGGGTCTGGGACGTGGAATTGCACCCCATCCCGGTCGCGCCCGCCCTCGCCTTGCATTCCCCTCTCCGCCTGCATCTGTATTCCGCCGAAACCGTGGCCCGCCTGGTCTGGTGGGACGCAGCCGGACGCGACGGCGGCGCCCCGCGTTGGGCGCGGCTCCGGCTGGCCCAGGCCTTGCCCGCGATCGCCGGCGACCGCTTCATCCTCCGCCGCCTCTCGCCGGCGCTGACGCTGGGCGGCGGCATCGTGCTCGACCCCGGCGTCTCCACGGGCCAGCGCCGCGGCGGCCGGGCCGACCGGCTGCGCCAGCTCACCGTCGCGCCGATGCTGGCGAAGTTGCCGCTATGGGCCGCCGCGGTCGGCGCCCGCGGCCTGCCGCTGACCATCGCCGCCCCGGCACTGGGCCGCCGGCCCGACGACCTCCGGCAATGGGCGGAGACCGCCCCCGAGGGAGTCGTCCTCGCCGCCGACCACTTGTGGACCCCCGCCGCCTGGAATCAATGGCAGGAGAATGTCCTACAAGCCCTGGGCTCGTTTCATCGGGCCGAGCCCGTGGCGCCGGGCGCCCGCATCGAAGCCCTGCACCGCCTGCTGCCCCCGGGCGCGCCGCCCGCCTTGATCCGCGCCGCGCTCGACCGCCTCGCGGCCAGCGCTCAGGTGGAGCGGCAGGGCGAACTCTGGCGCCTTCCCGGCCGCGGCGCCCAGCTCAATGCCCAGGAATTGGCCGCCCGCCGGCGCATTGAACTAGCGTTTCTTGCCGCCGGCTACCGCGCTCCCGCCGCCGCCGAGGTGCTCGCCGGCGCCGGCGTGGACGCGCGCCGCGCGCAGCAGATCCTCGGCCTCCTGCTGCGGGACGGCGTCCTGCTGCGCCTGACCCCGGAGCTGATTCTGCACCGCGACGCCGTCGCCGAACTGCGCCGCGCGCTGCTGGCCCGCCGCGCCCAGGCGCCCCGCCTCAGCGTCGCCGACTTCAAATCCCTGACCGGGATCACGCGCAAATACGCCATCCCCCTGCTGGAATACCTGGACCATGTTCGCGCCACCCGCCGCGTCGGGGACCTGCGGGAAATCCTTCCCGGCTAGGCGCGCCCCCGGGCGCCGCCGTTGACGCCGCCGCCGCCGTCTGTTTAAATATTCACAGCAGGAATAAATATTCATTCCGGCCGCAACGCGAATGAGCAAAGCCTACCGCCAGGAACAGGTCCTCAAGCTGGCGCACGCCCGCGCCTTTCGCTCGCAGGCGGAACTGGCGAGGGCGCTCCGCCGCGCCGGCTTGGCCACCACGCAGGTCACTTTGTCGCGGGACCTCAAGGAGCTGGGGCTGGTCAAGACCCCCGAAGGCTACGCCCGGCTCGGCGAGAACGCCGCCGCGCCGCCGGCGGAGATCGAACTGGCGCGCATCGCCGCCGAATTCGTCCGCGACCTGCGCCCGGCGCAAAACCTGCTGGTGGTCAAGACCGACCCCGGCGCCGCGCCCCGCGTCGGCGCCGCCCTCGATGCCGCCGGCTGGCCCGGCCTGGCCGGCACCCTGGCCGGCGATGACACCGTGCTGCTGATCGCCCCCGACAACGCCGCCTGCGCCGCCCTGCGCCGCCGCCTGCGCCAATTGTTGGCCCGCTGACCGCCCCGCCTCCTAACCGCCGAGTCCGCCCATGCCGAAAACCGCCGCCGCTCGCCTCGCCGTTTCGCCCGCCGCCCCGGCGCGCGATTTCATTGACCTCGCTGACCTCTCGCACCAGGAGTTCTTCGCCCTGCTCGACCTCGCCGCCGAGATGCGCGCCGAGCCCGCCCGCTTCCGCCAACGCATGAGCGGGCGCGGCTTGGCCATGATCTTCGAAAAGCCCTCCCTGCGCACCCGCGTCACCTTCGACGTGGCCATGCAAACCATGGGGGGCTATGCCGTCTTCCTGGACTTTTCGGATTCCCCGCTCGGCGAGCGCGAGGACATCGAGGACGTCGCCCGCAACCTGGAGTTGTGGCTGGACGCCATCGTCGCCCGCACCTTCGAGCATCAATCCATTCGCCTCCTGGCCCGGGCCTCCCGCGTCCCGGTCATCAACGGCCTCAGTGATCACAGCCATCCCTGCCAGGCGCTCGCCGACTTCGTCACCCTGCGCGCCGTGTACCCGGGGCTGGCCTCGCCGACGCAGCGCCGCCGCCCGCTCAAGCTGGCCTACATCGGCGATGGCAACAACACCCTGCATTCGCTGCTGGAAGCCGCGGCCCTGGCGGGCATCGAATTCGCCGTGGCCACGCCGCCCGGCTACACTCCCAAGGCTTCCGTCCTGGCCGCCGCGCAGGCCCGCGCCCAGGCCACCGGCGCGCAAATCCAGGTCGGTCACGACATCCTGGCCGCCGTCCGCGGCGCCCACGCCGTCTATACCGACACCTGGGCCAGCATGGGCCAGGAGGCGGAAGCCACCCGCCGCGCCCGCGACTTCGCCGGCTATCAGGTCACCGCGGAGGTCATGGCCGCGGCCGCCCCCGGCGCCTATTTCATGCACTGCCTGCCCGCCCACCGCGGCCAGGAAGTCGCCGGCGACGTGATTGATTCCCCGCGCTCGTTGGTGTATTTGCAAGCGGAAAACCGCCTGCACGCGCAAAAGGCCGTCCTGGCCCACCTGCTTCCCCCGGCTACGTTCTCATCTTCTCCATCCGCGGGCCGGCCGCCCGCCGCCCGGCGCCGCCCGGCGCGAGTGCAATAATCGCGTCCACCACCTACACACCCATGTCCTCGGCTCAATTCAAAAAAATCGCCCTCGCCTACTCCGGCGGCCTCGACACCTCCATCATTATTCCCTGGCTCAAGGAACACTATGGCGCCGCCGCCATCGTCGCCGTCGTCGCCGACGTCGGCCAGGGCGATGACTTCGGCCAGGTGCGCGCCAAGGCCCTGCGCACCGGCGCCACCGAAGTCGTGGTGGCGGATCTGGTCGAGGAATTCCTGACCGGTTACGTTTGGCCCACGCTCAAGGCCGGCGCCGTCTACGACCACAAATATCTTCTCGGCACCTCCTTTGCCCGGCCCATCATCGCCAAGAAGCAGGTCGAAGTGGCCCTGGCCACCGGCTGCGACGCCCTGGCCCACGGCTGCACCGGCAAGGGCAACGACCAAGTTCGCTTCGAACTGACGTATAAGGCCTTTGCCCCTCAGTTGGCGGTCATTGCTCCCTGGCGGGAATGGGACATCCGTTCCCGCGAGGACGCCATTGCCTACGCCCAGGCGCACCAGGTGCCCATCGAGCAAACGGTCAAGAAGATCTACAGCCGCGACCAGAACATCTGGCATATCAGCCATGAAGGCGGCGCCCTTGAGGATCCCGCCCTGGAAGCTCCGGAAGACGTGTGGATGCTGACGCGATCCCTGGCCGACGCGCCGGATCAGCCGGAATACATCACCATCGGTTTCGCCGCCGGCGTGCCCGTTTCCCTGGACGGCGCGGCGATGGGCCCGGTGGCCTTGCTCACGCGCCTGAACGAATTGGCCGGCCGCCACGGCATCGGCCGCATTGACCTGGTCGAAAACCGCTTCGTGGGCATGAAATCCCGCGGCGCCTATGAAACCCCCGGCGGCACCTTGCTGCTCACCGCGCTGCGCGAACTCGAGGCGCTGACCCTGGACCGCGATACCGCCTTCATGAAGCAGCATTTGGCGCTCGACTACGCCCGCCTGGTCTACAACGGATTGTGGTTCACTCCCCAGCGGGAAGCCTTGGACGCCTTCGTCAACCAAGCCCAGCAGCAAACCACCGGCGAAGTCAAGCTCCGCCTGCACAAGGGCCACGCGCTGGTCGCCGGCCGCCGTTCCCCCTATTCCCTGTTCTCGTCCGAACTGGCCTCGTTCACCATGAACGAGCAATATGAACAGCGCGATGCCGCCGGCTTCATCAACTGCATCGGCCTGCCCATCGCCACCCGCACCCGCTTGCACCAGCAGCGGGCCACCCAGCGCCATGGCGGATAAAAACCCGTCCGGCGCTCCCAAGCTGTGGGGCGGGCGATTCGATCCCGCGGCGCGGCGCGGCGCGCAGGCGGCGGAGTTCGACCGCTTTTCCGCTTCCTTCAGTTATGACCGCCGATTGGCTCACGCCGAAGCCCGCGGCAGCCGCGCCTGGGCCCGCGCCCTGGCCGCCGCCGGCATCCTCAACACCGGCGAAGCCGCGGCCTTGGACGCCGCCTGCGCCCAGTTGGCCGCGGAACTAGCCGCCGCGCCGCCGCCCGACGATTCCCGCATCGAGGATGTCCATACCTATGTCGCCCAGCGGCTGGAGGCTATGGCCGGCCCGGCGGCTCGCAAGCTGCAAACCGGCCGCAGCCGCAACGAGCAGGTCGCGCTGGACCTGCGCCTCTATTGCCTGGGTCTTCGCCCCGCCTGCGAGCAGGCGCTGGGCGATCTGATCGCCGCCTTCGCCGCCTTTGCCCGCGACCACGCCGACGTGCTCATTCCCGGCTACACCCATCTGCAACGCGCCCAGCCGGTTTCTTTCGGCCATCATGCACTGGCGTACGCCGAAATGCTCCAGCGCGACCGCCGGCGCCTGGCGGACGCCTATGCCCGCGTCGCCGTCCTGCCGCTCGGCAGCGGCGCCCTGGCCGGCTGCTCGTTCCCGCTGGATCGCCAGGCCTTGGCCCGCGAGTTGGGCTTTGCCGCCATCACGCAAAATAGCCTGGACGCCGTCGCCGACCGCGATTTCGCCGCCGAACTTCTGTTCACGCTGGCACTGCTGGGCATTCACCTCAGCCGCTGGGCGGAAGACTGGATTTTTTATTCCAGCGCCGAATGCGGCTGGCTGGCGCTGGGCGACGCCTTCGCCACCGGCAGCAGCTTGATGCCGCAGAAAAAGAATCCCGACGCCCTGGAGCTGATCCGCGGCAAATCCGCCCGCCAAACCGCCGCGTTGATGCAGATTCTGCTCCTGCTCAAAGGATTGCCCCTGGCCTACAACCGCGACCTGCAAGAGGACAAGGAAAGCCTTTTCGCCGCCTTCGACACCGCCCTGGACTGTTTGCGCATCGCCGCCGGCGTGGTCACTACCGCCGCCGTTCGCCCCGAAGCCGCGGCTCGCGCCGTCGCCGACCCAGCCTTGCTGGCCACCGATCTCGCCGACCTGCTGGTCGCCCAAGGCGTGGCGTTCCGCGACGCCCATGAGATCGTCGGCCGCATCGTCGCCGCCACGCTGGATGCCGGCCGCGACTTCCGCCAACTTTCTCCCGCCGAGCTCGCCCGCTTGGCCCCGCAGCTCGACCCCGCCGCCGTGGCCCAGCTCTCGGCCGCCGCCAGCGTCGCGCGGCGCAATTGCATCGGCGGCACCGCCCCGGAGCAAGTCCGCGCCCAAGCCGCCCGCCTGCTCGCCGGCTAGCCCCGGCGCCCGCCGTTGGTATTATCAAGCTGCGCGCTAGCGGCATGGCAACCCCAAGAGATCACCTCAACCGCGCGCCGATCGTGGAGGCGCTCCTGGACCTTCGCGTTCGCCCGGCAGAAGGCGGCACAACTCCACGCACGAAATCGGCGGTGGAAGCGCTCCGACCCGATTACCCCGAAGTCCAGGAGATCTCGAAGATAGAGGGGCAATTGCTGATCGACGCAAAGTCGGTGGCCACGACCCATGCCTCAACGCCGCTGGGCTGGCAGCTAAAGAACGCCGCGGCGGGCAGGGTCGTGCGGCTAGCACAGGACGGATTCACCTTCAGCCAGCTCCGGCCGTACCCATCCTGGAACGTGTTCCTTGCGGAGGCGCGCCGGCTCTGGAACCCCTACGCATCGGCCTTTGCCCCGCACGAAGTCTCCCGGCTTGGCCTGCGCTACATCAACCGGATCGCGTTGCCCGCAAACGCATCCCTTGAGGACTGGCTCGAGGCTCCGCCGCCGATTCCACCCCAAGTTCCCAGAACGGTCCAGCGGTTTCTGACCCAGGTTGTCGTTTACGATGAGGGTAGCTCTGCGTCCGCGACAATAACGCAGGCGATGGAGCAAGCACAGGGCGCGGGCGTAACCCCAGCCGTGCTGCTGGACATTGACGTATTCCGCCATGGAACCTGGGACCCGACTGACCAGCAGATCTGGGAAACGTTTGGCAAGTTCCGCGGCCTGAAGAACCGGATGTTCTACGCCAGCCTCAAAGAGGCGGCTATCAAGGAGTACGAGTGATTCCCGTTGCCCCTCCCCCGGCGAGTCCGACGGCGGGACTGACCGCGCCCGCCGACGTCGTGCCCGGCTTCAGCCCCGAGGCCCACACGATCAGCGGGATGGTCCGTGCCGCCATCGAGCGGTGGCTGGAGAGCGTTGACGTCCGCGGCCCGCTGCTGGGCGCATTGGGCGCTCTGAACGACGTCTGCCAGGAGGAAGGCCCGCTGGGGAAGCCCGTCGATCCCGGATCATGGTCGGCCGCGCGACGGTTCCTGATGCAGATGCCCTCCTCGTGGCCGATGCCGGACGTGTCCGTGGACGCTGACAACGATATCGCGCTGGACTGGGACTTCGGGTGGCGCCGCGGAATGGCGCTCAGCATTGGTCCGACCGGTCGCATCCATTACGCATGGACAAGCGGCAGCGATGAGGCTCACGGAGCCGCGTGGGTTGAGCATGATGGGATTTCTGCGGCGGTGGCTGGCACTCTGGCGCGACTCTCCGAAGCATAGCCGGTCGGAGCTGGGGCGTCCGCTCGGGCCAACCGAGCCGCTGTCGCGCGTTGCGTTCTCAAAAAGCGACCTGAGGCGTTCAGCCGGCAGGCTCCATTGGGCGGCATTCGACCCGGGGCCCGCCGGAAGGCTCTCGTGCATCCACATCGCGGGGCTAGCTGAACGGGAAATTTGGGACCTCACCCTTGCGGTCCTGGCCCACAGAAAGGACCGTGACACGGTTTACGGGCGCGGCGACTTTCGCGCTGGGAGCGCGACGGACGCTGGGCTCCTTGCGCTGCGCGACGACGACCCATTTGAGCGTCACTGTGAGCTGAAGGGCTGGCCAATCGGCGCCGCTGGAAAATCAGAGCGGATGCTCTTGGCGAAGCGCCTCGCCGCAACCGCCGTGCTGCACATGCCCACCAGCCCGTTGCGTCTGAGCTGAACGCCGGCGCCGCCGCGGCGAAAAAAAGCGCCCCGGAAATCCGGGGCGCAGGGCCTCTGCTCACTGTATGGATTGGAGTGTGGTTATTGCGGATTGGCCGGCGTGCTCGCCGCGTTCGGTGCGTTGTTGGCGGCCAGATCGCTGCGCAGGATCCGGATGCTGACCTGGCCCCCGCGCCGCAGGCGTCGCGGCGCCGCGCCGGACATCGCTCGTGAGGCATTCCCCAACCCCACGGTGTAGATGCGGTACAACGGAATGTTCTCGTCCATCACCAAGTACCGCACCACGGCGTCCGCCAGGTCCTGGCTATTGCGAATGGCCGCCACCCCGCGGCCAGCCGAATAGGCCCGCACCTCTACCAAGTAGCCCTTCTCCTGGGCTAGCCCCCCTAGAAACTGTTGCAACGATGACTGCGCCCGGCGGTTCAGCCGCGCCATGCCCGGACGGAAGTGCAGGTTGGCGGTTTGCGCCACTTGATATTGGTCGGCGTTCTCCACCTGGCTGCGAAACGTCGCCACCTGCTGATCCAGTTGATCGGACTGGCTGGCCACGCTTTGCGCCTGCTGCTGGGCGGCATCGGCGGCTTCATTCGCCCGATCGGCGTGGTCCTTCGCCGCCGCGATTTCCGCCCGCGTGCGCGCCTTCAGCCGCGCCAACTCGCTAGCGGTGCCGGTATCCAGGCCGTTCAGCTCGTTCACCCGGTCGCGGATCGGCTGCACATGCTGCTGCACCCATTTCTTGCGGGCGAAGGGATTGATGCGGCCCCAGAAGCCCTCGTGGCTCTGCACCTTCAAGGGCGGCTCCCCGGTCGCGCTGGGCGGCGCCGGATTGGTGTTCGCGGCGGTCGGCGCCGGCGCCGCGCTGGCTGCCGCCGATGCCGGCTGCGCCGCCATGCTCTGGGTTGTCGCTTGTTGCGCGGCCAAGGGCAGCGCGAACGCCAAGGCGACTGCCGCTACACTGCCCAGCACCGGATGGATGTGGTTGCGCTGCATCGTCATAATGCTCTCCTTGAGACGTGATTCGGATCGTCCCGCCGGGCCTCCTGCCAGCCACCCGCGGTTGAGCGGAACCGCGGGTGGCCAGCGCGGAAGTTGCTGACCTCACACGCCTCTCTTCCTTACACGCCGAGGGCCAAACTGCCCGCCGCGGCTATCCACCGCCGAACAAAGGCTTTGCCCGCCGCGGCCGGGCGCAATGGGAGAACGGGACACGGGAAAATTTGCTCGCACCGAGTAAAACCGTGCGCCGCGGGTTGCGTCCTTCTGTCTCTTGTTGCCGCGCCCGGCTCCTGATACTCTTTTTGGCGTGGACGTGCCGACCTCTTCCCCCACCGCGTCCGCCCCGTCGGGCGGCGCTTCCTATGGCTTCTTCGCTTTGGCCCTGGGTGCGATCGCGATGCGCTTTGCCCCCCATTGGCCCAATTTCACCCCGGTCGGCGCCATGCTGCTGTTCTGCGGCGCCTGGATGACCGCCAAGCGGCTCTGGTTCCCGCTAGCCGCCATCGTCGCCAGCGATTTCGTGCTCAATGCCCTGGTCTATCACGCCGCGCCCGGCGGAGATCAGTACTTCACCTGGGCTGCTTGGGGACTATTCCTGGTGCTCGGGCTCAGCTTGCGGAACCGCGTCCGCCCCGGCCGCGTGGCCCTCACCACCGTGGCCGGTTCGGTGGCGTTTTTCCTGATCAGCAACTTCGGCGTTTGGCTCTCCGGACTGCTCTATGCCCGCACCCTTGCGGGGTTGGAAGCCTGCTACCTGGCGGGTCTGCCGTTTGCCGCCAATGAGGTGATGGGCGACCTGTTCTTCGTGGCGGTGTTCTTTACTGCCTACGCCTGGGCCCGCCAGCGGCACGCCGCCACGCAGGCGACCGCGTAACTCCCCGCTCCCCGGCCGCCGGCGCGGCATTTCCGGCCGGACGCCAGGGCAAAAGCCGCGTTATTCTGGAGCCGCATCCTCGCGGCGCTAATGTGGCCGCTCTTCCCTGCCTGAAGGCAGCGATTTTTCGGCGCCCGCCACCCTCTCTATCGTTCTCGAAAGGCCAAGAAGCTGTGCGCCGGCACCGTCAGCCGGTAGCGGTATCCGCCGCAGGCGGCCACGCCACGCAAGGTTTTCCCGCCGGCCCGTTTCCCGGTAGACAGGGGCTGAAGGCGTGCGAAGGCGCCATGCAAGCCAATCTCCACGGGGCGGCTGCGGAAGGACTCCACCACGAACGTGCCGTTGCCGTATGCGAACAAGCTGACCTTGGCCGGGCCGGAAAGGCGCACCGGCAGCCCGGCGCATAGATAGCGGCGGAGAGCGTTGAGCACCGCCGGGGGCAGGCGGTACAGGTCGTTCAGATTCTCCGGCATGGTCCAGACGTAGAGTTCGCCCTTGCCATAGCGGTCCATCAGCAGCAGCGGCGCGCTGCGCCCATGGGCCAAGCCCCGTACCACCGCCCAATCTTCATTGGTGTCGAAGCGAACCGCGGGAAACAGAATGGGCGCTCCGGCGCCCGGCAAATGCTTGCCGGCCCCGGCGCCGAAGCCGGCGTAGTAACTGTCCACCGCCATGACCGAGCGCGTCACGCGCATATCGTCGAGGACGTCAAATCCGTGGTTTTGCAGCGCGCGCAGCAAGCCGCTGGTGATGATGATGTTTTGTCCCGAAGCCAGGGCCTGCTGCATCCGCGCCAGGATGCCGGGATCGAACTTGGCCGTGGCGGTCAGCAGCACGGTTTTCGCTTGGGCCGGCCATTGCGGCGTCATCTCCACCGGCACGCCGAGCATGCCAGCGATATCGCGCAGGAAGTCCTCGCCGCTGGACTGGTAGGGACGGTAACTGGCAAGGCCCAGCGGGCGCCCCAGCTTGCCCACCAGCCGGTCCATGGAACGCAGCGCCTGGTCGGCGACGTCGGCGGTCAGCGGCGCCGCGCCGAAGCGGCGCCGGCAACGCCGCGCCAGGGCGGCGTAGTCGAAGCTGGTGTGCTGCCGCGCCCAGGGCCGCTGCCCCGGCCGCGCCGGACGCAGCAGGTCGGTGTACTCGAACAGGTTGATCGCCGGCGCCTTGGCCAGCATGGTGTCCCACAACTGCTCGGCGTAGCGGTCCACGTAGCGCACGCCGTAGGGATCCACCCAGCCGCCGCCGTTGTGCCCGGGCGCCACGTTCGCGAAGTAGCGGAAAATTTCGTAGCTCTCATATTGCTGCAGCTGCTGATCGGTGATGTCCGGATCCCGGGTTTCATCCCCGGTCCAGATTTCGCCGAAAATCTTCGGCTCCCGCGCCAGGTCATAGCCGAGCCCCGGAAACGACGGATACCAATTGGGAAACTTGATGATGATGCGCACCTTGGGGTTGGCGGCCCGGGCCGGCGCCAGCACCAGCCGCCGCGCCACCTCATCCATCAGCCGCAGGCGGAACTGGGACCAGCTTTGTTGCCCCTTGGCGGCGATGTCGGTCGCGGTCTTGGTGTTGTTGAAAAAGAAGTCATCCAGGATGATCTGGTGGAAGTGCCGCGCGGTGAGGGCGGAGACCCGCCGCACCAAGGCGCGGGTGGCGGGATCGGTGTAGCACAAGGAACGGAACTGGCCATGGCCGCCGGGACCGGCCCAAGCGATGCCTCCGGCGGTTTGCACGCCCTGGGCCTGGAAGAAGCGCTGGACCCGCTCCAGCTCCGCCCCGGTCGCGGTGTCCCCGCCGCGGAAGCTCTCGATGAAGACCTCATTCACCGGCAAGCGGCGGCGCAAGGTGCGCCAACTGCTCCGCATCCACCCGGGATCGGCGGCCATGCGCTGCACGATGTTGACGGGGATGTACACCGTGACGCGGAAATGGCGAAAGGGCGCGGGCGGCGACCCGGCGCCGTAGCCGGCGGCCGCCCAGAACGTCGCGGCGGCGGTGACGAGCAGCAAGCGGCGAAGCACAGCGGCATTGTACCCGCACTCGGGCGGCGGCGGACCGAAGGCCCGGACCCCAGCGCGCCCTGGCGCGGTCATGGCCTGGCCCCGGCGATGCCGCCGGGACCACCCACGCGGGGAAAGCTCCCGCCGCCACCTGTTCCATCGGCCGGGGCGCGCCAGCGGGGGGTCGGCTAAACTGGAAATAATTCACCATGCCTCAAGCCACCATCGCTGCCGGCCAAATCTGGCGGCAAGACGCCACCGGTTCCCACTTCTTGGTCACGCGCGTCTACGCCGAGCTGTTCGACCGCTTCGCCATCTTGCGCCGCGTCGAGGGGGAGGAGACGGTGCGCTTGAAGCTGCGCCCCGGCAGCGCGCCGCTGCCCGGTTATACCCAGGAATCCGCTGAGTTCAACGAAAGCTCTCCGGCCGCGACGGAATCATGACCGTGCTGCTGGCGGCAGCCACTCCGGCGCTGAGCGCGCGGATCGCGGCCACGCTCGGGACCGCCATCATCCAGGTCATCTCCCACCTTGGCTACGGCGGCATTTTGCTGCTGATGGCCATCGAATCGGCCTGCATTCCCCTGCCCTCGGAGATCATCCTGCCCTTCTCCGGCTACTTGGCCTGGACGGGGCGCTTTGACCTCGCCGCCATTGCCGTCGTCGGCGCGCTCGGCTCCAATCTAGGTTCCGCGGTGGCGTATTGGGTGGGCGCCCACGGCGGCCGTCCCTGGCTGGAGCGGCATGGCCGCTGGCTGCTGCTGCGGCACCAGGATTTGGATATGGCGGATCAATGGTTTCGCCGCCATGGCGAGCCCACGGTGTTTTTCTCCCGCATGCTGCCGGTGGTGCGGACCTTCATCGCGTTGCCAGCGGGCATTAGCCGCATGCCGTTGGGCAAGTTTCACGCCTACACCTTCCTCGGCTCGCTGCCCTGGTGCTGGCTGCTGGCCTACATCGGCTATCGCCTCGGCGAGCACTGGCGGCGGATCAGCGGCTCCTTCCATGATTTCGACAGCGCCGTCCTGGCTCTGCTGGTGCTGGGCGCGGCGTTCTTTGTCTGGCGGCACTGGCCCCGGGGCAATACGCGACCGGCGGCAGAACCGTAACGAAAGGTGACGGGCGCCCGCGCCCCCGCCGCGAGCCGGCCCGGCCGGCTGGGCAAAACACCTTACTTTTCGCCGCCTTTCGCCGTCATGCGGCTTTGGCAAGCGGCATGCTCCAGAATGAGCGTCTCATCGCTCGCGTACAACGACGCGCACGATCAGTCAGGACGGGCCGGCTCATCCGGGGGGAAGCGAGCCGGCCTTTCTCTTTTCCGGAAGCAAAAAATCTCCGCGCCATCCGGTCCCAGCCGCCGGCGCACCGCCGCCCGCGGCGGGGTGAGGCAGGCTTCCTGCTAGCCTGAAGGCATGCGGATCGGCGTCACTTGCTATCCCACCTACGGCGGCAGCGGCATTGTCGCCACCGAACTGGGCCGGGAACTGGCCGAGCGCGGCCACGAAATTCACTTCATCAGCTACGCCCAGCCGATCCGTCTGAACACCGACCAGCCCCGCATCTTCTATCACGAGGTCGAGGTCGCGACCTATCCGCTCTTCGATTACCCGCCCTATACGCTGGCGCTGGCCAGCCACATGGCGGAGGTGGCGGAGAACGAAAACCTCGACCTGCTGCATGTGCACTACGCCATTCCGCATTCGGTCAGCGCGTTTTTGGCCCGCGCCATGACCAAGTCACGGCGCCTGCCGTTCATCACCACCCTGCACGGCACGGACATCACGCTGGTAGGCGCGGACCCCAGCTATCTGCCGATCACTCGCTTCTCGATCGAAGCCAGCGACGGGGTCACGGCGATTTCGGAGTATCTGTGCCGCACCACGGAAACGGAATTCGACATTCACCGGCCGATCGAGATCATTCCCAATTTCGTCAATTGCGATCGGTATCACCGCCGGCCGTTGCCGCAGTTGCGCGCCCGCTTCGCCCCGCCGCGGGAGCCGCTGCTGGTGCATCTGTCGAATTTCCGGCCGGTAAAGCGGGTGCTGGATGCGGTCGAGATCTTCGCCCGCGTCGCGGCGCAGACGCCGGCACGGCTGTTGATGGTGGGCGACGGGCCGGACCGCGGCCAGGCGGAGCGCCGCGCCCGCGAACTGGGAGTGGCCGACCGGGTGACATTCGTGGGCAAACAGGATGCCATTCATCGCTTGCTGAGCGTCAGCGACCTGATGCTGTTGCCGAGCGAGATGGAGTCCTTCGGGCTGGCGGCATTGGAAGCGATGGCGCACGAGGTGCCCACGGTGGGCACGCGGGTCGGCGGCGTGCCCGAATTGGTGGAAGACGGCGTCACCGGCTGCCTCTTCCCGGTGGGGGACGTGACCGCCATGGCCGCGGCGGCGCTGGAGTTGCTGCGTGATCCCGAACGGTTACGCACCATGGGCCAGGCAGGCCGGCAGCGGGCCGAGGAGTATTTCTGCGCCAGCAGCATCATCCCACGGTACGAGGCGTTATACGAGCAGGTGCTCAACCAAGGCCAATAACCGCGCCGCCGACGGGAGCGCTGCGGCCGCGCCGCCGTGCTGGCCGCGGCCGGGCCGCCCGGCGGGATGTCGCGGCCTTTTCGCGCCGGCTTGGCCCCCAGGTCCCCAACGGCGCGCCCCGCAAGTTGCCGGCCTGCGGGAAGGGTAGAATTCGAAGAGGGCAGAGGAGTGATGGCGATGGAGTGGGCATCCAGGATGCGGTCTGTTTGGCTGGCGCCGGTGATCGCGACCGCCCTGCTGGGCGTGGCAAGCGGGCAGAATTCAGCGACGCCGGCCGTGGCGCCGGCCAGCGCCGGCGCCACGGCCAATGCGCTACTGGCCTCGGTGCAGGGGCTGGAAACCACGCTGGCCGCCATTCCCGCCCGCTCCATTCACGCCCGCTCCCAGCGCCGGCGGGAGTACCGCGCCGATGTGACGGCGATCGAGCGCAACGTATCCCAAGCGGTCCCCGGCTTGGTAGCGGCGGTGGTGCGCTCGCCGCGGGACGTGGGCAAGGCGTTTCGGCTGTATCGCGACGTGGACGCCGTATATCAGGTCGCGCTGCGGGCGGGGGCGCTGGTGACCACGCATGGCGGACAAGGCGAAGGCGCGGTGCTGAATGCCGACCTGGTGCGCGTGGGGCATGAATTGGACCGGCTGGCCAACTTCATTCAGGTCACGGGATCAGCGCAAAGCGCCGCCCTGGCCCATCGCGCCAGCCAGCCGGCGCGGCCGCGGCATTTGGACATCTCCAACGCCAACGGACCGGCGGCCCGCGCCAAACGGCGCGCGGCCAAGCGGCAGAAGGCGACCCATGGCCCCAGCCACGGCGGCCCCGGCGGACGATAACCGGGCAGCGGGCCCGCGGCTGGGGAAGCGCGGCGAGCGCATGCGCCCCGAAGCCGGTTGACAGAGACCGGGAAAGCCTCGTATTATGAGGGTTGCGCCCCCGCTGAATTCCGGTCGCCGCGCGCCCGTGACCCTGCTGGAAATTGTGGCGGAAATCAGTTAGCGTTCCGCTCCCGCTTCCCGTCTCTGGTCCTCCCGCCAGCGGCCTGGCCTTTCCCTTGGGGCCACAATACATCGCCACGCCACGGCCCGTTGGGCGCACCGGCGGACCAACCTCGTTATCCCTCCCATGGAAGATTTCCAAACCCTCCTCGACAACTACGAACAACAGACCCAGGCCGCCGAAGGCGAAGTCCTGAAAGGCACGGTCCTCAAAGTCACCGGCGACGCCGTCATCGTCGACGTCGGCCGGAAAAGCGAAGGCATTGTTCCCATCCGCGAGTTGACCAACGCGGAAGGCCAGCTTACGGTTCGCCCCGGCGACGTCATTGACGTCGTGGTGGAGCGCGAGGAGCCGGAACGCGGCGTTCTGCTGTCCCATGAGCGCGCCGTGCGCCTGCGGCTGTGGGATGACCTGGAACTGGCGCACCAGCAAAACACCATCATTCAGGGCCATATCGTTTCCCGCATCAAGGGCGGGCTGGCCTGCGACATCGGCATCAAGGCGTTTTTGCCCGGCTCGCAGCTGGATACGCGCCCCGTGCACAACCTGGACGGCTACCTGGGCCAGGAGGTGCGGGTCCGCATCATCAAGCTGAACAAAAAGCGCGGCAACGTGGTGGTTTCGCGCAAGGCGGTGCTGGAAGAGGAAGTGGCGTTGCGGCGGGAGCACACGCTGGGCACGCTGGCCGAAGGCGAGGTCATCAGCGGGGTGGTCAAGAACATCACCGATTACGGCGTGTTCGTGGACATCGGCGGCTTGGATGGCCTGCTGCACGTCAGTGATCTCTCCTGGGGCCGCATCGGCCATCCCGGCGAGCTGGTTCGCCCGGGGGATGAAATCACCGTAAAAGTGCTGAAGTTCGACCGCGAGAAGATGCGGGTCTCGCTGGGCTTCAAGCAATTGCTGCCCGATCCCTGGTCCGACGCCGCGGAGCGCTATCCCATCGGCGCGCGGGTACGGGGCAAGGTCGCGAGCATTACCGACTACGGCTGCTTCGTGGAGCTGGAGCAAGGCATCGAGGGACTGATTCACATCTCCGAAATGTCCTGGTCAAAGCGGGCCAAGCATCCCAGCAAGCTGGTCAACGTGGGCGACGAGATCGAATGCGTGGTGCTGGAGGTCAACCCGGGCGACCGGCGCATGTCCCTATCGCTGCGGCAGGCGCAAAGCAATCCTTGGGAGTCGCTGCACGAGCGCTATGCTCCCGGGACGATCGTCGAGGGCCGGGTGCGGAATCTGACCGACTTCGGCGCCTTCGTCGAGGTGGAAGACGGAATTGACGGACTGATCCACATCAGCGATTTCTCCTGGACCAAGCGCATCAAGCATCCCTCGGAGGTGGTGAAAAAAGGGGACAAGGTGCGGGCCAAGGTGCTGGGTATTGACGCCGAGAACCGGCGCCTATCGCTGGGCATGCGGCAGCTCGAGCCCGACGCTTGGGAAAGCTTCTTCGAGACGCGGCAATTGGGCGACGTGCTGCCCGGCAAGGTGGTGCGGATCGCCGCCTTCGGCGCCTTCGTGGAGTTGCAGGACGGCATCGAGGGCCTGTGCCACAACTCCGAGGTGAACCCGGAGCTGACCGGCGGCGCGCCGCTGGAAGTGGGGCATGAGTACGAGTTCAAAATCATCAAGCTGAGTCCCAGCGACAAGAAAGTCGGCCTCAGCCTGCGCTCCATGCTGCACCACGGAGACCGGGAAGCGCTGGAAGCCTACCGGCACGCGCCCAGCGGCGCCACTTCGACGATCGAAGACATGATCGGCTACAAGCGCGTCGGCAACGGCGAAACCAACAGCTAGCCCCGCAACGGGCCGGGACTCCGGCCCAGCCGCGGCACAGCGGGTGAGCGCGGCTCGGATGCCGGGTGTGCGCCGCCGCAGCCCCCGACGGGCGCAGGGACCGGGGCGGCGGTCCAAGCGTTTTCCACTGCCGCGAGGGGCGGAGGCGAGGGCAACCCTTCTCTGCTGCTAGGCTTCTACCGGGGGGTTGCGCCCAAGGGGCGTACCGGAGCCAAACATGCCTTCGCAAACTACTCGCGACCATGAAGAAATTCAGCGCTGGGCGCAAGAACGCGGCGCCTGCCCCGCCGTGGTGAGCCGCACCGGTGGCATGCTGCGATTCGAGTTCGACCCGAAACGGGCGGAGGAATTGACCGCGGTGGACTGGGACGAGTTCTTCACCGTGTTTGACCGCAAGGGGCTGGAACTGGTCTACGACGACAAGCCCGGCAGCCGCTTCCACAAGATCGTCTATCCGGAGACGGTGCAGGCCAAGGCGCGGCGGCAGCCGGCCGCAAAGCCGGCCCGCGCCGGCACGCGCATCAATTTGCTGGCGGGCAAAGGCGGGGCCGGACGCAGCCAGAGCAAGGCGCCCGCGGGGCGCGGGCGTGGCGCAGCCGCTGGGCGCAGCGCGGTGAGCGGCCGCGGCGGCAGCGCGGGAAGCCGGGGCTCGGGCGGAAGCCGCGCGCCGCGCGCCACCAGCACACGCGCCAAATCGCGCAGCCGAGCCGCCGGCAGCAGCAAAACCGGGACCACGCGCAGCGCCGCCGGGCGGCATCGAGCCGCATAACGGCGATGCGGCGATGGCCGCCAGCGACGCCTGCTTGCGAGCTTACAAATTGACGGCTTGCATCCCCGCCTCGGTGTAGCGCTCCCCGGCAGCGGCGCCGGGCGGGAGGGCCGCGTTCAACGTCTCCAGTTCCTGGGCGGTAAGCGCGATGGCCGCCGCCGCCGCGTTTTCTTCAAGCCGCTCGAGCTTTTTGGTTCCAGGGATGGGGACAACATCCTCTCCCTGCGCCAACAGCCAAGCCAGCGCGAGTTGCGCCGGCGTGCAGCCTTTGTCGCGGGCCACGGCCTCGACGCGCTCGACCAGGACCAAATTGCGGCGTAGGTTTTCGCCTTGGAAGCGGGGATTTTGCCGCCGCCAGTCGCCTTCCGGGAGGTCCTCGGCGGAGCGGATGGCGCCGCTGAGAAAGCCGCGGCCCAACGGGCTATAGGCGACGAAGCCGATGCCCAACTCGCGGCAGACGGGGAGCACGCCGGTTTCCGGATCCCGCGTCCAGAGGGAATATTCCGTCTGCAAGGCGGTAATGGGATGGGTGCGGTGGGCGCGGCGGATGGTCTCCGGCGCGGCCTCCGACAAGCCCAGGAAGCGCACTTTGCCGGCCTCGACCAGGCGGGCCATGGCGCCGACGGTTTCCTCGATGGGCACGCTGCGGTCCACGCGGTGCTGGTAATACAAGTCAATGGTCTCGACGCCCAAGCGGCGGAGGCTGGCGTCGCAGGCCTGGCGGACGTATTCCGGCCGGCCGTTGACGCCTAAATAGCTGCCGTCGGCGCCGCGGACATTGCCGAATTTGGTGGCCAGCACGGCCCAGGAGCGGCGGCCCTTGAGCGCCCGCCCGAGCAGTTCCTCGTTCCGGCCAATACCATACATGTCGGCGGTATCCAGAAAGCTGACGCCGAGGTCCAAGGCGCGGTGAATGACCTGAACGGCTTCCGCCTCGGCCGCGGAGCCATGCCCGGCGTAAAAGTCCGACATGCCCATGCAGCCCAAGCCCAGAGCCGAAACCTCCAATTTGCCCAACCGCCGCCGCGGCATCTCCTGCGTCTGCTCGCTTGCCATCTGGATTCCTCCTCCCTACCAGGATAGCGGCTCAGCCGCCCAGCTCCGGACGCCCCGCGTTGCGGCGCTGCGGCTGGGTTTCGACCAGCGGCAACGGAGGCTCTCCAGCGCTCGCGGCCGCTCCAAGTGCCGCGCTAGGGACGGGGGCGCCGCCAGCGGACGGTGGAGAATGCATGGCGGAGACGGATGGCCGGCAATGCGGCGTCGCGCGATTTGACAGCTGGGCGACGGCTGTCCCACTTTCTCCGCACGGTCGGTTCTTCCGCACGGTCGGTGGCGGCTGGGGTATTTGGCGCCAAGGGCGGCGGAGTGCTCAGCCCATTTGGGAGGATTGCCGCGGGACCGGCGCGGCGGCTAGGATCGGCGCGGACGGAACCGCGCATGCAGCCCATGTTTTTCGCCGCTTTGGCCTTCGCCGCCGGCATCGCCGCCGCGGCATTGGGCGCGGGCTGGACGGCCGCGGCGGTGGCTGCGGCGCTGGGCTTGGCGCTGCTCGGCTGGGCGCGCTGGCGGCCGGTTGCGCGGCGCGGGACCGCCGTCCTGGGTGGGCTGGTGCTGCTGGCCGCCGGCGGCTGGGGATGGGCAACTTGGCGGGCGGGACACGTGCCAACGCACGACTCGCTGGCGGCGGCAGTGGCGCGATTGCAGCACGGCGCGAAGGGCACGGTGGTGCTCGGCGGATACCTGCGGGACACGCCGGAGGTCATTCGCGACTACCAGCGCTTCGACCTGCAAGCCGCATATATCGCCGCACCCGGCGGCATCACTGGGGTCAGCGGCGCGGTGCGGGTGTATTTGGACACGGCGATGCCGGTGGCGGGCCTTACCGCCGGGCGGGCGGTGGAGATGACTGCCCATCTGCGGCGCCTGCACGGCTACGGCGACCCGGGCGTCGGGGATTTCACCCGCTCCGAACGGCGCGCGGGCATTGACTTCACCGCCAGCCTGCACCCGCGGGACCTGCGGCGGATGGCGGACATACAGGGGCCCTGGCCGCTGCGGCTGCGGGCAGCGTTATGGGCGCGGCTGAGCCTGGCCATTGACCGGATCGCGCCGCCGCGGCGGCTGGCGCAGGTGAATGCGCTGCTGCGGGGGATGCTGCTGGGCGACAACGCGCGGCTGGGACGCGGGACGCGGCGTGACTTCCAGGTGGACGGCATTTATCACGTCCTGGTGGTCGCGGGTCTGCACCTGGGCATCCTGGCGCTGTTTTTGGTGGGGCTGCTGCGCCGCTGCCGGCTGCCGGCGCCGGCGGCATCGTTGGTTTGCCTGGCCCTGCTGGCCGGCTATGCCTGGGTGATCGCCGGGCGGACGCCGACGCTGCGCGTGCTGCTGATGCTGACGGTGTACTTCATCGCCCGCTATTGGTACCGGGAGCGGCGGCCGCTAAACGCCGTCGGGACGGCGGGGTTCGTGCTGCTGCTGTGGCGGCCGTTCGATCTGCTGACGCCGGGATTCCAGCTGTCCTTCGGCGCGGCCACGCTGCTAGCCGGGGTCGTGGCGCCCTTGCTGGCGGCGACGACGGCGCCGCGGCTGCACGCTCTGCGGCAGCTGGAGTCCGCGGGCTATGACGAAGCCTTTCCGCCGGAGTTGGCCGCATGGCGGGCGAGCCTGCGGCTGCGGCTGGAACGCTGGGGACGGCCGGCGGCGCGCTTGGCGCCGCTGGCGATGCGCGGCGCGTTGGCCCTAGGCGAAGTGGTGCTGGTGTCGCTGATGCTGCAATGGGGTTTATCACCGCTGATGATCAGCTACTTCCATCGCGCGGCGCCCTGGGCGGGAGCCGTGAACGCTGTGGTGGTTCCGGCGGTGAGCGTGTTGCTGCCGGCGGCGTGGTGCTTGGCGGCGCTGCAAATGACGTTTGGCGCGGCGCCGGCGCCGGCGCGGCATGCCCTGGCGGGCGGCGCGGGCTGG
>DAHVCP010000052.1 GCA_027314025.1 Acidobacteriota bacterium | reverse complement strand
GAAGACGTCGTGGAACCGGACGGCAGGATCGTCCGGCACCGGAAGTCCGTGATTCTGGGCCCGGCTGGGCAGTTGACGCTGCGCCAGGCCAGGAAACTCGGGGACGAGTTCCTTCGCCCGTTGAACCAGGGCAAGGTTCTGCCCCAGTCCACGATCACCTTCCGGGAGTTCGTGGAGCGGTATTACGTTCCCCACGCCCTGCCCGCTCTCAAGTCCTCCACGCAGCAGCGTTACCGTCAAACCTTCAAGCATCATCTGCTTCCCGCCTTCGGCAAATGGCGGCTCACGGACCTCTCGGCCCTGGCGATCCAGCAGTACGCCCTGGCCAAGATGGACTCTGGGCTCAGTTGGGAGATGGCCAGCCATTTCCGCAACCTCATCTCGGCGGTGTTTTCCACCGCCAAGCACTGGGGGTATTTCTCCGGCGAGAATCCCGCCCGTGGGGTTCGGCTGCCGGAGAAACGGGCGGTCCGGGAAAAGCATGCCCTGACGCTGGAGGAAATCCAGCGGTTATTGGGAACGCTCCAAGACCCGGCGCGCACGATTTTTCTGGTCGGGATATTGACCGGCATGCGCATTGGGGAAATCCTCGGGCTGAGATGGCAGGACGTGGACTTCGCTTCCGGACGCATCCACATACGGCAAGCCTGCTATCGCGGCCAGGTGGACACCCCCAAGACCCAGGCCAGCCGGAGGATCATTCCGCTGCCGCGCCAGTTGGCCGAGGCGCTGCTGCGCTTCGGCAATGGCGAAACGGACGGCCTGGTATTCCACAGTTCCAAGGGAACGCCCTTGGGCGACACCAACCTGCTGCACCGGCAACTGAAGCCCGCCGGGGCGAAGTTGGGCATGCCCTGGCTGAGTTGGCATGCGCTGCGCCGCACCCACGCCACGCTGTTCCAGGCCGTGGGCGGGACGTTGCGGGAAGCGCAGGCGCAACTGGGCCATTCGCGCATGGCGACGACCCTGGAAATTTACACCGTGCCGCTGGCGGAAGCGCAGCGGCGGACGGTCCAAACCCTGGCGGATTTGGCGACCAATGGCGACAGGTTGGCGCCAGCGCCGCCAGCGGCGTAGAACGTAGCCCTGCACAATCAATGAGTTGGATGGTAGGCACGAGCGGACTCGAACCGCTGACCTCTACCGTGTCAAGGTAGCGCTCTAACCAGCTGAGCTACGCGCCTACACCGGCGGGGACGGCGGCGGCCGCAGGCCGCGCCGTTGCCTGATCTTAGCATGCGGAGGGGGACGCCCCGGGGCGCCGCGAAGACCCCGGAGCGGATGCGACTCAGCCCCGCGGCGGAGACCCGGCGACCCTTGCGGGGTGCGGGCGCAACCCGCCGACGCGGCCCGAGGAATTCCAGCCGCGTTCGGGCAGAGCCGGGGGCGACGGCGGGGAAAGTTTGCCGCCCGGGGCGGCGCGGTGATATGGTGAAAGCCGAATTCCCTGGGAGGCGCGTCGCATGGCCGCGAACGATGGTGCGGAGAATCTGGGCCGGCAGCCGGCTAGGCCGGAGACGGCGGGGGCGGAAGACCCGCAGGTGCATTAC
>DAHVCP010000050.1 GCA_027314025.1 Acidobacteriota bacterium | reverse complement strand
CGCTACGCTTACGGCTGGAGCTGACGCCGCGGCGGCTGCGGGCTGATGCCCGCGGCACACGGGCTGAAGCCCATTCCACGCAGCCGGCCCTGGCCGCGCCGAGCGCGACCGCACGCAAGCCGGAGGCATTGCCCACGTTGCGCGCCGGGCGGCCGCCGACCGCGCGCACCTTCCGGGCTGCGAGCGGAGGAACCCATCTCGGGACCGGTGCGGCGCCCGGCACGCTGCTACACTGCCGGCCATGAAGCTGCAATGCCGCCTGCGGCTGCTGGCCGTCCTGGCGCTCGCCGTGCCGCTGCCGGCGCAGACCGCCGTCCTGCACCGCAGCCGGCTGCCACCCCAGGCGGCGGCCGCCGTGCAAGACCTCGCCCGCATCGAGCCCATCGTCGCCGTTTGGCCTCCGCGGGGCTCGGCGCCGCTCCGCGCCCAAGCCGCCGCCGCGCTGCGGCGCGACCGCAAAACGCTCCAGACGGCGGCCGCCCACGCCCCGCGGAACGAGGAAGCGGCGCTGGCCGCCGGCATCGCCGCCACCTTCGCATACAACCTGGACGTGCCGAACTCCTACGCCGCCGCCGTCGCCGATCTGCGCGCCGCCGCGCGCCTGGCGCCCGCCGATCCCCGCCCGCCCTGGCTGCTGGGGGCCTTTTTCTGCGGCACCGGCA
The DNA here is from genome assembly GCA_027314025.1 of Acidobacteriota bacterium. Taxonomy (GTDB): domain Bacteria; phylum Acidobacteriota; class Terriglobia; order Terriglobales; family SCQP01; genus JAKAUF01. The sequence continues at coordinate 69,091 of DAHVCP010000050.1, read as the reverse complement.
ACGGCAGCGCCCAAGGCATGACCCTGTTGCTCCAGGTGGAGCACCGGTTCCCGTCGCGCCGCCTTGCCCCAAGCTTCTGGCGCGCCTATGCAGAGTGCGCCATGTTCGCCGGCATGCCGGAGCACGCGCTCTACGCCGAGCGACGCCTGAGCCGCGAGCACGCGGCGCCCAATGCCGGCGACCGGGCGGTGTTGCGCCAAGCGCGGACCCTGACGCGGCGCGCCGTTGCCGGCCGCGATTACGCGCCCGCCAAGGTCTGGAGCGCGGAGCGAACCGCCGCCGGAATGCTCTATTCCAGCGACGCCTGCGGACTTGCGCTTCCCATCGGCAGACAATGGAAGTGGGTGTTTTACCCGCTGCACAACGACACCTGCGCCGTCGCCGTCGCGCTGGGCCCGTTCCGCGGACGCACGGCCGAGGTCACGCCGCATTTGCTCTTGATGGTGCAGCCGTCGCATCCCGGTGAATCGCTGGACCAATTCGCCCGGATTCGCACCGGCGGCGTGCGCCTAGCCGCGGTCACTCCACCGGCGTGTCCCGTCGCCCGCTGCCGCGGCTATGCCGAGTCGCAGCCGGGCTATTACCAGCCGGAAGGGGGCGGCGATGGCTTGATCACGGTCTTCGCCTGGCGGAGGCCAAAATACCCCGGCCTGGCCTTCGAAACGCCGCGGATGCCGCCGCGAGGCAAGTCGCCCAAGGTGCAATATTTTCGTCTGGCGCCGCACCTGGACCGCATGGCTCCCACCTTGTATGGCTTCGTGCTGCTGGACACCGCCATCTCGGTCCGCACGCAAGCCCTCGCCGCTGAGCGGGCGTTTTTCGCCGGGCTGCGGCTGGACGCCGCCGCGGCAGCCAACGCGAGCCGGCCAACACCGCCGCCCGGCTCCTAGCCGGCGGCGCCGCTCGCCGCGCCATCGCCTGAGTTCGCCGACCTCGCGGCGGATTGGCCCACCATTCGGTGACGCCGCCGAGAAACGCATCGCGGGAAAAACACGCGGCGTCGGCGAAGGGAAACCAACGGCTCCTGCCACGATCTGCTTGGGCAGAGCACCCATGGTTTGGGCAGAGACCCCCACGGAGCATTGCGCGCTTGCGCCCTGCCCGTGGCTGACTGCGTTCCCTCGTTCTGGATGCTGTGGCTCCGCCGCCCATGGTCCGACGCCGCGCCTGGCGGAGCCATGGTTGCGCGCCCCGCGCGCTGGGGCTTGGGCGGACTTCCCACCTCCGGCCCGCGCGCACCGGGCTCTCCCGGTTGCCGCGCTACGCGCAGCACGACAACTGCGGACGCGTGTGGCTCTCGGCATGCAAGAAGGTGCAAGCATGTGCGAACGGACTGCTACTCCTACCCTTCGCCTCGCACCCAACGGCCAGCGCCGGTTGGGGCCTTACGCCCGGGGCCAGCGGATCTTGTACCGGGCCGTCTACCATCTCCAGTGCTGTCCCTGCCCGCAGAGCGACCATGCGATCCGTTTCATCTTGCGGCACATCACTACCCATTTCCTCGCGGCGTCTCCGCCGCAAGATGGGCAATGGCGGCCGGCCGCGGTGGGTGCGGCGTCCCCAACCGTGTTCTTGCCTCTGCGTCAGGCGCCACAGCACAAAGCCCACGGCCGGAGCACACCACCCGCCGTCGCGCGGCGGCGCGCTTGAGCCCAGCGTTGGATTTTTGCTTGGCGCGGGTCCGGCCGGGCCCTGCGCGGGCTGCGTCCGCCACGGCGCCGAGTGGCGCGAGGCGAGGGGCCTAGAATGGCGGCTGCCAGATGGCGGCGAGGTCGAGCACGAAGCCGGACAACAGCGGGTCGGCGGAGATCGTAGCGGGCGCCGCCAGGACCGTCGTCTCCGTGGGGGTCCAGATTTCGACGCTGCGGGAATCGGGGAGGATCAGCCAGCCGAGCCGCAGGCCGGAGGCGCGGTACTCGGCCATCTTGGCATCGAGGTCGGCGCGGCGGTCGCTGGGCGAGGCGATCTCGATCAGAAAGTCTGGGCAGAGCGGCAAAAAGCCGCGGCGCTCGCGCTCGCTGAGGGCCATGAGGCGGTCGCGGCGCACCCAGGCGGCGTCGGGGGCGCGCAGGGCGAGACCGCCTGGGAGGCGGAAGCCGGTGCTGGAATCGAAGGCGACGCCGGAGCCGTCGCGGTCGGCCCAATTCTGCAACTGTGCGGCGACGCGAATTCCCCAATGGCCCGAGTAACCACCGGTGGGCGGCATCACGATCCATTCTCCACCAGCTTCCCGTTCAATCCGCAAGCCGGGATTCTCGGCGCACAGGGCGAGCAGTTCCTGGTCGCTGGACGGGAGCAACTCAGCCGGCAGCCGTAGCGCGCCCTCTTCCGGCACCGGAAGCCGCAGGCTGAGCCGGGCGGCGGCGGGAGAAGCGGCGAATTCGGCAGTGCGCATGGCGGGTGCCCCAGCGAGCGGTTATGACAATCATTCTATCGCCAGGGCCCCGGACGGGCACGGCCACGCCGCGGCGGTTGAACCCCGCCCAAGGTTTAGGTTTGCGGACTGCGCGGCATCCCCTGCACGGAGCGCTGGACGTTCTGCGCGCACGGGCCGACGGAGTTGCTCCCGAGCGCGAAGGTCACGCGGTCCCCGACCTCGACGGGGCGGTCCAGCGGCGCAGCAAAGTAAAGCTCAGCCCCGTCGTCGGTCGTAAGGAAACCGTAGCTCCCCAGCAGCCTCACAACGGTCCCGGATAAAGTCCCTTCCGATGCCGGGAGACGGGGGCGGCCGGCTGTTTCCGCGAGCCACTCCCAAAACTCGAGCGCTGCGGCGCGAAGGGTCCCTTCAAGCCGGGAGTGGCAGGACGCGGCCGTGGGCAGGACTTTTGAGACCGTTTTGGCCGTCTTTTCGTCCCTCGAGGCCTCGGGGATCCGCTCGTAAGAGGCACGCAAGCGCTTGAGGTGCGTGAGGGCGCCGGCGGCGTCGTGCTCCGCCAACTCCCGCTCGGCCAGCCGCGAGTGGTATTGGAGGTCTAGATCGAGAAGCTTCCGCCGCTCCCACGGGGTGGCGGCGTTCTCCCGCTCCATCAGGCCGTCCAGCGCCCTCCTCGCCTCCTCGAAATTTGAGAGGTAGAGATTTACCCGCGCGGCCTCAAGCAGGAGCTCGGTCGCGCCGGGGTCCAGCTTGAGCGCCTCGCGCAGCTGACCGAGAGCGCCATCCTCGTCGCTCAGGTGTCGGAGCAGGAACTTTGCGAAAAATAGCCGGAGCGGAGCGTGCCTGGGCTCGAGGTCGAGCGCAGCTTCGTAGCAATCCCGTGCCGCCACGTAATTCGCCTCCTCGACCCTTAGCAGGGCCTCGATCCTGCGCACCTCGAAAAACCCTGGCGCGAGCTCGCGCGCCCTCCCGATGTGGCGGTCGGCCTCATCGAGGCGGCCGCAGCGGATGCAGTCGAGGGCGTCCATGAGGTACCGCGCGATCAGCCTGTCGCCCCGGGAGCGGACGGCGATACTTTGCAAGGCGTACCTGCGGGACTCGCCGGGCGCCGACACCTGCTCGGCCGCAGCGACGAGCTGCCTCCAGCGCTTCGTTAGCCTTGCGTGGTCCGCGCGGCTAAGGGGGATGGTGCCTTGTCACGTAGGCCCTCGGCAGCTCGGCGAGGGAGTAGAGCGTCTCGTGGGCAGCGGCCCCCGCCTGCACGGACATTACCGCCATATTGGTCGTGAGCAGTTGCTGGAGCCCGCGCTGCAAGTCGTCGACCCCGAGCTCGGTGAGGAAGCAGAGTCCGGCCTGGCTCTGGTAGCCGGGCGCAGCCAGCATGGCCCTGAGAATCGCCCTCCCCTCGCCGGAGATGTACTCGTAGACGTTTTGCATGCAAAAATTGAGGAAGGTAGCCGGGTTGCTCAACACCTCTTCCGGGCGCCTCCCAGCCTGGACGGCGGAGACGAACCATTTTATGAATCCGGGGTTGTCGTGCATGCGGCGGCAGTAGCCCAGGAGACGCTCCGACGAGGCCCCCGACAGGTCGGCGATCCCCCTCGCCTCAGCGGTTGCTCGCAGCAATTGCGCTGCCTCGCGCCCGTCCATCGGCCTGAGCCTGTACGGGTACTCGAAGGCGCCCAGGCCGACCCGCGAGGTTATCAGAACCTTGCCGCCGGCAGGAAGCCGCCCTAGGAAGGACCTCACCCGCTCGTCGACGACCGTCTCGAGGTTGTCCAAAACGACGAGAACCCGGAACTCCTCCATGTACTCGAGCACCTCGTTCACGGCGTCCTCGAACCTCGCGCCCGCAAGCCTGGCTGCGACCTCGCCGAACAGCCCGAGCGATGTTTTGATCGAGTCGCGGATCGTGACCACCTCGGAGCCAGTGAGTTGGCTGCTCTTCGAGGTGGCCCAGATGATCGACTCGAACCTCTGCTCGGACTGGTCCAGCAGTTCGTAGGCTACCTTCAGCGCCAGTGCCGTCTTCCCGAGCCCGCCTTCGCCGAGAACTGTAACCACCGGGTAGGTACCCAGACATTGGCTCAGGACCGCACGCGCCTCCTCCCTCCGGCCAACGAACCCGGTTTCGTCGAAGTCCGGCTGCGGCAGGTTGTGCCGGTCGCCGCCCTTTTCCGCACGCCCGTCCGGTATGGTAAGCCCGAGCACGTAGCTGGGGTCAGCCCTGAGCCGGCCCAGCGCAGCGCCAACGGAATCCCAGCGCGGTTCCCTGCTGTCGGCAAGGCCCTCGCAAAGGTCGGCCCTCGAGCGGGCGGCCGTGCATCACACGGTTGCGGACGGGCGCGATCGCGTCCAGGGACTCGGTCAGCGATCTCAGGTGCGCGGACAGGGGCGCGGGGAGGTGGGCGCCAGACGCGTTCAGGACCTTGTAGGCATCCGCGAAGTCAAGGTAGGGTGCCAGCTCGCGGAGGCTGGGCGGCGCGTGCCCGCGGGCCCCCTCCCCCGCGAGGCGGTCAGCCGCGTTTCGGAGAATTTCGGGTGGCAGCACGCGCGGAGGGTCCAGGTGCCCTAGGTGCAGCAGCATTAGCCGCCGCAGGTCCTCCTCGACCGCGGAGATCAGCGCGAACAGGGTCAGGCGGGCAACGCTCGGGCTCATCCCACCAGACGCTACCCCAAAAAGGGCCGCGACCTCAAGGCCGCGGGCCCCTCGTGCCCTCGTCCCTCCGGGCGTCGGCTGCCCCGGGCCGAGCCCCGGGGGCCGCCCCACGGACGGACCGGCGGCCCGCGCCCCCGTGTCAGCCGCGGCGGCATTGGCGGGGAATGCGGGCGCCCAGCGAGCTGCGGTCGGCCTTGCCGGAGGAACATCGGTCCGCCAGCCGAGGCGGCTATTCCACCTTCGCTGCGCCGTAAGCCGGGGTTGGCGCCGCAGATTTATTCTCCGCCTGCGGCGGAAGGCTCGACCCGCGCCGGGAAATTAACGCTTTCCCGGGGGCGCGGACGGCTCGTCCCCACCGGGCGAACGGCGCGCCGCTGGCGAGACGCAATCAAGCCCGAGCGCGATTGCGGCTATTCGTTGCGCAGGGCTTGGATGGGGTCCACGCCGGCGGCGCGGCGGGCGGGAATGACGCTGGCCAGCGCGGCCACGGCGGTCAGGGCGACGGCGGTGGCGATGAAGATGACCGGGTTCCAGCTTTTGACGCCGAACAATAAGCTGGCGAGCAGGCGGGTGAGGGCCAGGCCCGCAGCCCAGCCGATGACCACGCCCAGCACCGCCAGCCTAAGGCCGTCGCCCAGGATGAGCCGCAGCACGCGGCCGCGCTCCGCGCCCAGGGCCATGCGGATGCCGATCTCCCGCTGGCGCTGCGCCACCGAATAGGCCATGACGCCGTAGATGCCCACCGCCGCCAGCGCCAGCGCGAGCAAGGCGAAGATGCCGAGCAGCAGGGCGTTGAAGCGCTGCGGCGCGTTGGAGCGGGCGATGATCTGGTTGAGCGTGCGGGCTTGGTAGATGGGGATGGAGCGGTCCACCGCCCAAACCTGGCGCTCCGCCGCCGCGGTGACGGCGGCGGGATCGCCCGCCGTGCGCAGCACCACCGCCGGCGGCAGCAGCTTGACGAACTCCGCCATCAGCGCGTCCGGCACCTGCGACTCGGGCACGTAGAGCGCGTCGCGGATGTGCCGGTCGCCGAGCGAGCCCTGATGCAGATTGCCCACCACGCCGACGATGGTGCGCGGGCCGGGATCGGTCAGCGCCGGGCCCATGATCGGCTTGCCGATCCAGATGGCCTGGCCCACCGGATCCTGGTGCGGCCACCAGCGTTGCGCCGCCGCCTCGTTGATGATGACCACGCGCTGGGAATGCGCGTTGTCGGCGGCGGTGAACGTGCGGCCGCGCAGCAGAGGAATGCCCAGGGCGGCGAAGATGTGGCCGGCGACGACGTGGTAATAGCCGTCAGGGAAATTGTTCCGCGGCGGCGCCGGGCGGCCCATGATTTCATAGGGCAGATCCGGGCAGCCCTGCAACGGCAAATCGTCCGAAAGCGCCGCCGCGCGCACGCCCGGCAGCCGTTGCAAACGCGGCAGGAGTTCGCTATCGAGATTCGCCACGGCCAGCGCGCTGTTGTAACGGCTGGGCGCCATGGCCAGGCGCATGGTCAGGACGTTGTCGGGCTGAAAGCCCGGCGCCACGCCCTCCAGCCGCATCCAACTGGTGATCAGCAAGCCCGCCGCGCTCAGCAGCACCAGGGCGAAGGCGATTTCGCTGACCACCAGCGCCGCGCGCAGCCGCCGCCGGCCGCGGCCCCCGCTGGCGCGCGTGCCGCCTTCCTTCAGCACCGCGTTGACGTCGGGCCGCGACGCCTGCCACGCCGGGGCCACGCCGAAAATCAACCCCGTGGCCAAGCACAAGCCCAGCGTGAACAGCAGCACCGCCGGGCTGATGCCGATGGCGGTGACGCGGGGCAGGCTGGCCGGGCTGAGCGCCACCAGCGCCGGCACCGCCCAATAGGCGAACAGCAGCCCCGCCGCTCCGCCCAAAAACGCCAGCAGCAGGCTCTCCGTCAACAGTTGCCGCGCAATGCGCCCCGGGGCGGCGCCCAACGCCGTGCGCAGCGCCAGTTCCTGATGCCGTCCCGCCGCCCGCGCCAGCAGCAGGTTGGCGACATTGGCGCAGGCGATCAGCAGCACCAAGCCCACCGCGCCCAGCAGGATCAGCAGCGCCGGGCGCACCGGGCCGGACAACTCCCGCCGCAGCGGGCGCAGCAAAATGCCGCTGTTTTTGTCGGCGGAGAATCGGCTGGAGAGCTGGTTGGCCAGCAGATTGGTCCGCGCCTGCGCCTGCGCCAGGCTGAGCCCCGGCGCCAGGCGGGCGATGACATTGTAGATGTTCGCCTGGCGGTCGGTGTAGGTCAGCGAATGCTGCAAGTCCAGCTGCGTTAAGACATCGGCGCGGGGGGAAAAACGAAAGCTCTTGGGCAGCACGCCGATGACGGTGTAGGCCTTGTTATTGAAGGTGACCGCCTGGCCGATGACGTCCGCCCGGCCGCCGAACTTCGTCTTCCACAGGCCATGGCTGAGGATCGCCACCGGCGCATGCCCGGGCTGGTCTTCCTTCGGGGCGAAGTCCCGGCCCAGCACCGGCTGGACGCCCAAAACGCGGAAAAAATCCGCCGTCACATGCAGGCCGGCGAAACGCTCGGGCAGCCCCTGGCCCAGCAGGCTAAAGCCGGTAGCCAGCGGATCGTAAGCGGCAGTGTAGGCGAAGGCCGGCGAGCGGTGCTCGTCCAAATAGTTGGGCACCGAGGTGCTGGTCTGGCTGCCACCGCCGTGGTAGCTTTTCCGCACCTGCACGATGCGGTCCGCGTGGGGATAGGGCAAGGGCCGCATCAGCACCGCGTCCACCACGGTGAACATGGCCGTGTTGGCGCCAATGCCCAGCGCCAGCGCCAGGATGGCGATGGCGGCAAAGCCCGGCGCCTGCCGCAGCAGTCGCAGCGCGTAACGCAGGTCGGAAGCCATTTGCTCTTCTACGCAGATTACGCCGCATTGTTCCCAGCGAACGCAAGCAACATTGAATGGCGCGGGCCCCAGCCCCGTCAAGGCGGGGCATCCCGCTTGGATCGGCGCGGCGCGGTGCGCCGCTTGCGCGCCGGCTGGGGCGGGGCCCCGTTCGCCCCAGCCCAGTCGGCGCATCGCTGGGGGCCGCGCCGCACTGCTTGCTTCGGCGGGCCGCCCGGCCCCCGCGCGCCAAGGGGTCGCCGGGAGCATCGCGGCCTTTCCGCTCCCGCTTTGCCCGGGCGAGAGGCGCGGCCCGGCGAGCGGCCAACTTGCATTCAGCGGCTCTCATCCAACCGCACGCGAGTAGCGTGAGCGGCAGCGGCTCAAACCGCTGGACGGTGGGCCGAACGGGGGCGAGTGTGGGGGGCAAATCGGGGAGAACGATGCGGCGGCCGCCGCGGGCAGGACTAACCGGCGGGCGCGGAACCCAGCCTCGCCGGAAGAGGCGCGACTCGCGGACGCGGCTGGCTGGACCACGGAGATGGCCGGAAGGACGGCCAGGAGAACGGCCCAGAACCGCCCGTGCGGCGGCGCCGATCCTTCTGCCCTTGGGCCTGCTCTTGGGGCTTCTGTTCGCGCCGCTAGGCGGCGTGGTTGCGCTCGCGCCGGCGGGCTTTGCGGCCACGCCGCCCGCGCCCAGCCGCGTCATTCACCTCAACGGCATTCTCATTGACAAGTACTGCGCCGACATCGCCATCGCCAGCCATGACGGCTTGCTCCCCGTGGTGCACCAAAAGGCCTGCATATTGCTCGAGAAGCCTTGCATTCAGTCCGGCTTAGGCGTGATCCAGGGCGATCGCTTCTATCCTTTCAGCCCTGCCGCCAACCGGCGCATGATCACGGCCCTGCGCCGCGTAACGCGCGCCGACGACCTTGCTGTCTCCGTGACCGGCAACTGGAATGGCCGGACGCTGAGCGTCACGCGCTTTCATTGGCGCTAGCCGGCGCTCCGGGTTATCCCACGCCGGGCGCCCGGCCGCCGGCTTCAGCAGCTTGGCCTGACCGGGCGCGTGGAATAGGCTTCAGCCTGTGTGGCGCGGGCTTTAGCCCGCGGCCGCCCAACCGCAGCCCTAGGCGCGGCGAAAGGCAGGATAGCCGTCCCGGCGGTCGGTTTCCGCCGCCCAGATGGCGACGGTCGCGCCATTGGCGGGACGCCCACACAATATTGGCGCGAACACAGGGCCGGAGCCCTACCAGGCTTTGGCACAGAGTTCCCCGCAACGCTGGAGAATCCCGCCGCCCCGCAACGCGGGCGTGCCTGCTTGCGGCGTGCGAACGGTCGCGCTGCGCGCTATTTTCCTGCCGACACCGGACCGGCGCCGAGCGGATATTTCAGATGCCGCCGCCAAAACGCCAGCCGCCGCGGCGGCGCGAGCCGCATCGGGCCCATGCGGTTGCCCAGCTCCATCGTCTGCTGGTGGTTGGGATTGAATGCCGGCCAGCGTGGCAACCCCCGGCCGTTGGGATTGCCGGTCTTGGCGAAATTGAGCCAATAACGGGACATCTGCCGTTCCAGGCGATGATCCACCGGCCCCCAGGGCCGCTGCATCAGGCGCAGATTGGCGAAGACGTAGGGCAGCTCGGAGGAATGAAACACGCCGTATTCCGGATGCTGGGGCCAGGGAATGGCGTGATTGAAATAATAGGTATACACGCGCGGGCTGTAGCGCAGTTGCCGCCGCGCCCATTTGGCGATGGACACGCGGGCGCGATCCTGGCGTCCCGCGGTCAGCGCCGCCCGCCCCTGACGGGCGTTCTTGGCGGGATAGAGCGCGGCGCATTGCGCCGCCTGAGCGCCGCACAGCCGCCGCAGCCCGGATTGATAGCCCGCCCAGGTGGGACGCGGACGCGGGCCCATGCCGTAATAGCCGACGCCGATGTCGTCGGCGACCATGCCGATCATCACTTCCGCTTGCCGCCGCGGTCCCGGGCCCGGCCGGATCACCCAGCCATCGGTGATTGGCCCCAGGTTCGCCGTGCCGCCGGCCAAAATTTTCGCCGCGGGCAAGGCCCGCAACCGCGCGACCAGCTGACCGCCGCTGCCCCGCACGCCCAAATGCCGCGCCCAAGCCTGGCCTTGCCGCTCCGCCACGGCCAAGGGCGTGCCGCCCATCAGGCCATGCATGGGCAGCGCCGCCTGGCCGCTCATGATGATGGCGCGCTGGAATAATCCCTGCGCCAGCGGCGACCGCAGCAGCAGCCCTACGCTGGCGGCGCCCGCGGACTGGCCGAAAATGGTGACGTTCCCGGGATCGCCGCCGAATGCGGCGATGTTCTTGCGCACCCAGCGCAGCGCCGCGATTTGGTCCAGCAATGCGTAGTTGCCCGCCGAGTGATGCGGCGATTCCCGCGCCAGCCCAGCCAGCGCCAAAAATCCGAAGGCGCCTAGGCGGTAGTTGCAGTTCACCACCACCACGCCGCGCCGCGCGAGGACCGCGCCGTTATAGATCCGCACGCTGCCGGCGCCGCTGACAAAACCGCCGCCGTAGATCCATACCATCACTGGCAGAGGATGGGGCGGGGCGCGCGGCGCCCAGACGTTCACATAGAGGCAGTTCTCGCTCGGCGCCCGGTAGGAATTGAAGGCATGCGTCCACGGTCCCATCCGCGGCGGAGGACGCCGCTGCATGCACGGCGCGCCGAAGTGTTGCGCGGCGCGCACGCCGCGCCAGGACCGCGCCGGACGCGGCGGAGCCCAACGCCCGCGCCCCACCGGGGGCGCGGCGAAGGGAATACCGGCGAAAAAGCGTACTCCTCCCGCCAGCCGCCGTCCCAGGATCCGCCCGCTGGCCAGGCGCACCTGGGGAGCCGGCGAAGCGGAAGCGGAAGCAGAGTTCCGCGCCGCGGCCAGCCATACTCCCGCCGCGAGCAAAACGGCGAGCGGCAATAAAAGGCGGCGAGACAGGCGCAAGAGTTATTTCTTCCCGGAAGCGGCAGCCTTGGCCGCTCGTACCTTCGCCCAGCGGCGGCGCTGCGCCTCCGCGATACGGTTCCGGCCCTCTTCGGAAATATTCCGGATTCCGCCGCCGCTGCCGCCGTGATCAAGGCCCCGAAGCACCTTTAAAGCGGAATCAATCCGCCGGCGCTGCTCCTCCAAGTCACGAATGGCTTTGCTAATGGTTGACATGGTTCTCCTCAGTTGTTCACCCAAAAAAACGCAGCACAGCAAAGATATATGTTGAGGGTTATAGCTGGATTAAATGCGAATGTCAATCGTTGCGCGCGAAAATCTCCCGCCCCGTATGCGCGCCGTCATTGCTGCCCAAAATCTCCCCTGGGCTTCCTGCGCCGCGGGCCGGCCGTCGCCACCCTAACCGCCGTCCATTGCTCCCAGGACCGACCGATTGGACGGCGAGGCGACGGCACGCAAACGTCCGCCGCGCATGGCGGGGCGGGCGCGATGCGCCCTGGCGGCGGTCACAAACTGCCGGGTGCAATGGTTTGCACCGCCAGCAGATCATTCACCGCCCGCTGAACTTCAAGATAGGGCACCTCGGTGGCCGGCGCCATTAATAAGCGATGCCGCGCCTGCCATGGCGCCCACGCCTCACGGTCAGTAGGGCCGAATAATGCAACGACCGGTGTCCCCAGCGCCGCGGCAATATGTAGCGGACCGCCGTCGCTGCCGATGACGATTTCCGCGCCGGCGATGACGGCGATCAATTCCGTCACCGTCGTCGGCGCCAGCAGCCGCGCTCCGGCGGCAAGCAGCGGCGCGGCGGTCTCCGCATCGGGCGCCGCGGGATGCGCCAGCACCGCCGCCAATCCCCAGCGCTCCCGCAGCCACGGCAGCAACGCCGCATAATCCGCTGAACGCCAGCGCATCGCCGCCTCGCGGGGAAAGGCGTTGATGAAGGCAAAGGAACCGGCAACACCGGCCGCCGCCAAACGCGCCGCCAGCGCCGGGCGAGCCGCCGCCGCGGGCACGACGCGCGCCGGGCCCAACTCTCCCGGCGGCAGGCCCAGAAAGCGCAACAGCCCCGCGACGTGCTCGGCGGTGTGCCAGCGCCGCCGGCCGGGAGGCGGCGGCTGCGGCGGCATGCGCAGGTTCACCGCCCATCCGTGGCGGTGGCCAACAAAGCCCGCGCGCCACTTTGCCCCCGAGCCCCAGGTCAGCCAAGCCGCGGTCGAGCCGCCATGCAGGTTCACCGCCAAGCGCGGTCGCAGCCGGCGCAATGCCCGCAGCGCCGCCAGGCGTCCGGCGCCGCCGCCGGGCACGGCGATCACTTGCGTGATGTCGGGATTGCCCGCCAGCGCCGCCGTCCACTGCGGCTCCGCCAAATACACCAAGCGCAGATCGGGGCGCCAGCGTCGCAGCGCCGCCAGCGCCGGCGTGGTGAGAATGATGTCGCCCAGGCTGCGCAGCCGGATGACCGCCACCCAGGCGCCGCGCGGCAACTCCACCAGCACCTGGCGGGCGGCAACGCCGGCGCCGTGCGCCGATGGCCCCGGGGCCAAGACGTCAGGGTTCAATTTTGGCTTCATCCACCAGCATCACCGGAATATCGTCCCGAATCGGATAGACGCGGTGGCATTGCCGGCATTTCAAGCCGCTTTGGTCCGGCTTCAGATCCACCGGCGCTTTGTCCAGCGGGCAGACGAGAATCTCCAGCAAATCCGGGCTAATGGCCATGGCAGCGCTCTGTCGCCATCTTACCCTTGGAATTGCACGCCCAATGCCCGCAGTTCCGCTTCCAAGGCGGCGACGGTGGTGAGATCACCGATGCGCTGGGGATCGAACTGGACGTGAAACTCGCTCTCCAGGGCCAAAATGGCCTGCAAATGGCGGAAGGAATCCCAACCAGGCAGGGACGCCGCGTTCAGGTCGGCGGTGATTTGCTCGGCTGGAATCGCGAATATATCCGCGAGCGTCGCGCGCAATGCGGCGGGAGGCAAGGGGCTCGGCATATCGGGGGTGCTGGCTCATTGTACCGTCGGCGCCGCCGGAGGCGCCACGCGGTTGGCCGGGCTGCGCGCGCCGGCCGCGGCGGCCTCGTGCCCCACCCGGGCAGCGAACCATGCGGGGCGCGGCGCCGGCACTACTCCTGACGAAGGGTTTCCGCCGGATCCAGCCGGGCCGCCCGTCGCGCCGGCCGGCGAGCATCCATGGCACACAGCGCAGCTCCCGCAGGCGGCGCTCCAACCAGCGGCGCTGGACAAACAGTGTCCGATTGACTGGCGCAGGCCGCAGCGCGGCTGCGGCGGGGCATCCCGCCTTAATTGGCGCGGCGCGGAGCGCCGCTTACGCGCCAGGCTGGGCCGGGGGCCCCGCGACCGGCCATGACCCTTGCTGTCCGCCGATGCGCCTTCAAGGCCGCGGCACAAGCGTCGCCCGCACGATAAACCGGTGCGGCGCCGGTCCGATGTAATAGAACGGATAACAGGTCACCAGCGTCAAAATATTGCCCGCAGTGGGCGCCAATACCGCCACGTCGCTGGGGCTGACCACGGCGGTGGTTTCGACGCGATAGTCCACGGTGGCGCGCGGCGTTTCCAGGATGATCTGGTCGCCGCGCCGAATATGGCGCAGGGGGCGAAAGAAGGTGTCGCGGTGGCCCGCCAGCACGACATTCCCGCCTGCGCCGGGCAGCGCGCTGCTGGGATAATGCCCCACGGCGAGGCGCAGCGTGCCCGCGCCCGTCCCTTGCAGAATGATGGCTGAGAGATGCAGGGAGGGAATCTGGATCCGGCCCACCTCCGCGCCGGTAGGCACGCGAGCCGCATTCCGCGCCGCGCGGCTCCCGGAATCCGGGGCCGCCGTCAGCTGGCTTGCTGCTGGCGAGCGGCGCGCCGCCCGCAGACGGTCGAATGCGCGGTTGCTCGCGCTCTGAAACAGCGCCGACTGCAAATAGAAAAATCCGGCAGTGAGCAGCGCCAGCATGCCTGCGGCGATAAGCAGCCGCCCGGACAAGACAAGAACGGATCTGCGCGACATTAAGCTCCGTGCCTCCCGGCGGCGGCAGTGCGGAGTCCACACTGGCCCGCCCGCGAACAGAGACTCACCCGGAGCGGTCTCCCGCACCGGGTGAGGCGAATGACTGGCGCGGGCCCCAGCGCGGCTGCGCCGCGCACTGGTCCGCTCGCGCGTTCGGCAGGCAAAGGGCGCCGAAGAGCGCCGCACAGAATGCGCCAGCAAGCATTTTTGCGCATCGACACCTTCATTTCCTCGCAGCGTCTGCTGCCGCGCTGCTTGTGCTCGCATACCGCAACGCGATCCCGAGGGGAAGAACGAGTCTGTCCAATAGTGAACACTGGTCGGTCTCGCCTCACCCGGCGCGAACTCGCTTTGCCGGGCGAGACGGAGACGGAGGGACGCTTACGCCAGCCTTTTCACCAGCAGAAGCATGCCCAATCCAGCTCCCGATACCAGCAGGCCCAACAACGAGAGAAGTGGCAGATCTCCGGCGGTCTTGGGCAGGCTATTAGCCCCTGCCTGTGCCGTGCCGGAATCGGCCGCCGCTGGGGTAGCCGTTGCAGCGCCGTTGTCGCTTTCCTGTGGCGTAGCCGCGTCAGCCGCCGGCGTCGTGGCCGGACTTGCCGCCTGCGCCGTCCCGTCGTTCGGGCCCGCCGCTGGGGTAGCCGTCGCATCGCCCGCGCTGTTGTCCGCCGTCGCCGTCGCCGTTGTCCCGGCAGCGGTTGCCGACGCGGAACCGCAAGTGGTGCTCACCATGGTCAGGCTGCTGACTTCGAGCGGCTCGGTCGCCGCAGGAGCCTGATCCGCAGCCATGCTGCTGCTATCCGCCATGCCGTTGTTAGCGCTCGGCGACACCGGCGTGCCGGTGACGGTCACGGTGTGGCCCACATGGGTGCTCAGGTCCACGCTGCTGCTAGTCAGGGTATAGGTCGTGTCGCTGGACTGGTCGGTCAGCGAATACACGTTGGAATTGGGGGATTGCAGGCACCCGGTAGCCGTCACCGGGGTCGCTGCCTGATTCTGGCTCTGCGCCTGGTCTTGGTTGGGGGGAGTGGTTTGCTGTGCGTGGGCCGGGGGCGTGCCCGCGAACAGTCCCAGCGCCACCAGCATTGCCAGCGCCGCTAGGGGTTTCGGAGTGAACGGGTGAAATGACATGAGTGGATCCTTTCAAGTGACCTGCCTCAGGATATGAGTCCATGCGGCCCAGCGCTGTTCACAAGCGAACGCGCGCTCGGTGTTCTTTTGCGGGAGCAGCGGGTTATCCGGCGCAAACAGCGCGAGAGCCTCGTCGCTCGGAGCCGGCTCGCCGCGCTCGGTTGGAGTTCGGCCGCCCAGAACCTGGTTCGAACCCGGCGCTCTCGTGGCGAGCACGTCCCTCAGTCCGATCCACCGCGTCGTCCAAGTGTCCGAGAAACCGCCTCGGCCAGTCGCGTCCCTGATGATGGAGCGGGGCTGCCTGTGGAACAGCTTCATCATGGTCGGCCGCGTGTCGGCTTTCCCACCGTTGATCCGGCGGACCGTTCCCGGTCTCCTGGAATCGTTCGAATCCGTGCTGCCGCCCGGAATCGCCGCGACGGGGCGCGGCGCCTTGCGCAAACTGTACGCCAGCATTCCCGCGCCGAGCTTTTCCGGGGAAGTCCTCGCGGCTTGTCCATCTCACCTGCTCGTGCTCCACTGCGCGAAACTCCGCTGGACGGATCTGGGCGACCCCAGCCGCGTCGTAACGTTGCTCGGGCGGCTCGGCGTCCAGGGCGTGTCGCGCGCCGGCCTGGCGGCGCCCGGCCCGAAACTCGTCAGCGGACAAAATTGATGGGCGCGGGCCCAGCCCCGCCTGCGGCGGGGCGTCCCGCTTGAATTGGCGCGGCGCGGAGCGCCGCTTACGCGCCAGGCAGGGCCGGGGGCGGGCCGTCCCGCGGAATTGTGCGGCCGTTTCCCGCCGGCATTGCCCAGGTGCAAACGGCGCGACCCTCGCGGCAGAGAGGCTACAATCCAAGAACGATGCAAGGATCTTCGGCGGCACAGTCCAGGTGGCAGGGCCGGGGCGTGGTGGTCACCGGCGCGAGCGGGTTTTTTGGCGCCTGGCTGGCGCAGGCGCTGCTGGCGGCGGGGGCGCGGGTGATCGCCCTGGTGCGGGACGAGCCGCGGCCCAACGGCCTGGATTTGTTCGCCCTGCGCGAGCGCGTAACCCGGGTTCCCGGCGCGATCGAAGACGCCGCCGCCGTCGAACGGGCCATCGTCGAATACGACGCTAGCGTGGTGTTTCATCTGGCGGCGCAGACGCTGGTGGGGCCGGCGCGGCGCAGCCCGGTGGCGACCTTCGAGGCCAACATTCGCGGCACTTGGACGGTGCTGGAGGCTTGCCGCCGCCAGGCGGACCGCATCGCCGCCGTCCTGGTCGCCTCCAGCGACAAAGCCTACGGCGACCACGCCGAGCTGCCCTATCGCGAAGAGTTTTGCCTCCAGCCGCGCTTCCCGTATGACGCTTCCAAAGCCTGCGCCGACATCCTGGCCCGCTCCTATTTCCACACCTACGGCCTGCCGGTGGCGGTGACCCGCTGCGCCAATTTATATGGCGGCGGCGATCTCAATTTTTCCCGCATCATCCCCGGCACCATTCAATCGGCCTTGGCCGGCCAGCCGCCGGAGATTCGCAGCGATGGCACGCCGGTGCGCGATTACCTGTATGCCGAAGATGCCGTGCGCGGTTATTTGGCGCTGGCCGAGGCGGTGATGAACGGGCGCTGCCGCGGCGAGGCCCTGAACTTCGGCAGCGCCGAACCGATCGCTGTGCTGCCCTTGGTCCACGCCATCCTCGCCGCCTGCGGCCGCACGGACCTTCAGCCCGATATCCGCGCCACCGCGCAAGGCGAAATTGACCGGCAATATTTGGCCTCCGCGCGGGCCGCCCAGGAGCTGAACTGGCGGGCGCGGACGTCCCTCCAACAAGGCCTGGCGGCCACCGTGGCCTGGTATCGCGCCCACCTCCAAACCGTGCGGTAGGCGCAAGCCGGGCGCCGTCCCACCGGCTGGCGGCCCGCCAGCATGGCGGTGTCAGCTACACTGTCGGCAAATGCGCCCCCAGCCGCTCATCGCCGTCACCGACGTGGAAGCCAGCAGCCGCTGGTACCAGCGCCTCCTAGGTTGCCGCTCCAACCATGGGGGAACGGAATACGAGCAGCTGGTCGCGGATGGCCAACTGGTGCTGCAACTGCACCGCTTTGGCGTCGGGCACGAGCATGGCGCCATCGGCGACGCGGCCGATAAGCCGTATGGTAACGGCGTGCTTCTATGGTTCGAGGTAGGCGATTTTGACGCGGTCCTGCAACGCGCCGCGGAGATGAACGTCACCATCGTGCTGCCGCGCCATCGCAATCCTGCGGAGGGCGACGGCGGGCCCAACCATTGGGAATGCTGGATGAAGGACCCGGATGGCTATACCGTCGTGGTTGCCAGCCCGTATGGCACGGCCGGCGGCGCCTGGCGGCCTGGTCCGGAACCCTGGGGCCCGGCGTCCGGCGCCGGAAACGGACACTGACAAAAATTATGCCGCGGCGCGAATCAAAACAGAGGACTTAGCGGTCTGGCAGCGGCCAAAATGTCAGTCATTTCGGCAGCGCCGTGCCGCGCCGACCGCAGCCAAACCGCAGCGCTGGACAACTCCGCCGTCACCCGCGCGCATCTGCTTTGGTGTTGGGGCATTGGGCCGGCCCCGCTGGACGAGGGAGCCGGCGCTGCGGGGTGACCGCGCCGGGCGGCGCCGTCGCGCCACCGTTGTCGTTATTCCGCCTTTAAGGAGCGTTCCATCAAGGCGCGGACCGCGTCCCGGGGCGCCCGCTGCTGGAACAAGACGGCGTGCATTTGTTCGGTGATGGGCATTTCGACGCCGTGGCGGGAGGCCAGGCGCATGGTGGCGGCGCAGGTGTTGACGCCCTCCGCCACCGTGGGCCGGGAGGCAAGGATCTCTTCCAGCGACCGGCCCCGGCCGAGTTCCAATCCGACGGTGCGGTTGCGGCTGAGGTCGCCGGTGCAGGTCAGCACCAGGTCGCCGAGGCCGGCCAACCCGGACAATGTTTCCCGCCGGCCGCCACAGGCCGCCGCCAGGCGTCCCATCTCCGCCAGCCCGCGGGCAATCAGCGCGGCGCGCGTGTTGGCCCCCAGCCCCAAGCCGTCGCAGATGCCGGCGGCGATCGCGATCACGTTTTTCACCGCCGCGCCCAGTTCGACGCCGGTCACGTCCGTGCTGGTGTACAGGCGCAGGGTGGCGTCGGAAAAGCAGGATTG
Organism: Acidobacteriota bacterium; assembly: GCA_027314025.1. Lineage (GTDB taxonomy): Bacteria > Acidobacteriota > Terriglobia > Terriglobales > SCQP01 > JAKAUF01. The sequence goes on along the minus strand of DAHVCP010000050.1, from coordinate 50,963 downwards.
AATATCCGCGGCCAGTTCGCTATCCGCCGAGGCGATGACCACCGCGGCGGGTTCGCCCTGCGCCACTTCGCGGGCAAACGTGGGCCCGCTGAGCACGGCGTGGCGGGGCGGCCGGTTGAAGTGGGGCCGCAACACATCCTGCGCCAACTCGCTCATGCGCATCAGCGAGCTGAGTTCCAGGCCTTTGGTGGCGCTGATCAAAGGCGTCGCCGGCGACAAATACGGCGCCATATCGGCCAAGATCGCGCGGGTGTGCGCCGACGGCGCCGCCAAGATGACGCCCACCGCGCCGCGCAGCGCGGCGGCCAAATCGCCGGTCGGCTGCACCGCCGGCGGCACCGGCACGCCGGGCAAATAGACGGTATTTTCCCGCTGCTCGGCGATGGCGGCGGCGATCGCCGGCCGCCGCGCCCACAACCGCACCGCATGCCCTTGCCGCGCCAGCACCACGGATAAGGCGGTGCCCCAGCCGCCCGCGCCAATCACCGCCCACGGGCCTTTGCCGAAACCGGAGGCAGCACCGCTCATGGCGTGGACCGTGCCCGCCGCGCCGCCGCCTGGCGCGCCAATGGCAGGGCCGCCGGCGGCCCGCCGCGGCGCCGCCCGCGCAGGGGCGGCGCGAATGGCCGCTGCGGAGCAAGCCCGCCAGCGGCCGCATCCAAGATCGGGCGCCGCCGCCTCATGCCGCCACCCGGCGGCCGAAGCGGTTTTCATTGCCGGCCAGCAAGCGGCGGATATTGGCGTGGTGGCGAATCACAATCAAAATCACGCCGGCGGTCACGGCCAGATAGACCGGCCAGGGATAGCCGGGGCCATAGCGCCACCGCAGCAACAGCGGAAACGACAGGCAGGCCAGGAGGGACGCCGCGGAGACATATCGCGTCAGCAGCAGCACCGCGACGAACAGAGCCATGGTGCCTAAGGCGGCTAGCGGCGCCAGCCACAGAAACACGCCCAACGCCGTGGCCACGCCCTTGCCGCCCCGCCAGCCCAGCCAGGGCGGAAACATATGTCCGCAGATCGCCGCCAGCACGGCCGCCGCCAGCCAGGCGTAATGCAGGCTAGGCACGGAAGCGCCCGTGGCGCTGAACATCTCCGGCTGGCGGATCGCGGTGGCGGCCAGGGCCCCCGCCAGCGCCATCGCGGCATAGCCTTTGGCTGCGTCCAGCAGCAGGGTGGCGATGCCCAGCTTCTTGCCCGCGGTGCGCAGGACGTTGGTGGCGCCGATGTTGCCGCTGCCGCCGCGGCGGATGTCCCCGCCGGTGGTGGCGCGGAACAGCAAGTAGCCGAAGGGAATGCTGCCCAACAAGAAAGCTTCCACGGGTATGAGCCAAAGTCGCATCGGCAAGCCGGTCAGCGGAGATGCGGTCATTTTAGCAATTTGCCGCTAACTCCTTTCGCCAGGCCCGGCTTTTGCCCCGACGCGCAAAGCGGTCGCGGGAAGGCCGCGGAAATTCCAGCGCCCGCGCGGCGCGCACAGGCACGCCGCGGCCTGCCCCGGGCAAAGGAGGCGGCGCAGCCCCCGGCAGCGCCTAAGCGGGGCGGCGACGCCCCGCGCCCATCAAAGCGGGGCGCTCCGCCGCAGGCGGGGCTGGGGCCCGCGCCAGTAAACGCTCCGCGCGCTCACACCGGCTGGGCGGCGGGGCTGCCGGCGGGCGCGGCGCGCAGATATTGCACCGGCCACGCCGCCGTCTGCCCCAGTTCGCGCGCCGCGCGCAGCGGCCAATAGGGGTCGCGCAGCATTTCCCGCGCCAGCAACACCACGTCGGCTTGGCCGCTGCGAATGATGGCGTCGGCCTGGGCAGGCGCGACGATCATGCCCACCGCGCCAGTGGCCGTGCCGGTCTCGCGGCGAATGCGGGCGGCGAAGGCGGTCTGATATCCCGGGCCGACCGGGATCTGCGCCTGCGCCACGTTGCCGCCGGAAGAGCAGTCCACCAGGTCCACGCCCAACGGCGCCAAGCGGCTCACCAGCGCCACGGACTGTTCGACGTCCCAGCCCCCGGGCGCCCAATCGGTGGCGGAGATGCGCAGCCACAGCGGCCGCTCCTGCGGCCAAACCGCGCGGACGGCAGCGATCACTTCGGCCACGATGCGGCCGCGATTTTCCAGGCTGCCGCCGTAACCATCCTGGCGCTGATTGCTGAGCGGCGACAAAAACTCATGCAGCAGATAGCCGTGAGCGGCGTGAATTTCGACCACATCGAAGCCTGCGGCCAGCGCCCGGCGGGCGGCGGCGGCGAAGGCGGCGGCCACGGCGGCGATGCCCGCGGCATCCAGCTCCCGCGGCAGGGGATAGTTGGGCGCGAAGCGTAACGCGCTGGGGGCCACTGGCGTCCAGCCGCCCTGCTCCAGCGGCACCGCGCCCTCGCCACGGGCCGGCGCGAAGGTGCTGCCTTTGCGGCCGGCATGCGCCAGTTGCATGCCGGCACGGGCGCCGTGCTGGTGCAGGAAGTCCACGATGCGCCGCAGCGGGGCGATATGGCGGTCGTCCCAAATGCCCAAATCGTCGGGACTGATCCGGCCTTCGGGCGTCACCGCCGACGCCTCCGTAAACACCAAACCCGCGCCGCCGATCCCGCGGCTGCCCAAATGCACGAAGTGCCAGTCGTTGGCGAAGCCGTCTTGGCTGGAATATTCACACATCGGCGAAACCACGATGCGGTTCTTCAGATCCAGCCCGCGCTGGCGCCAGGGAGCGAAAAGATGGTCCATGTAGCTATTAGACCAATTCCCAGCCCCTGGCTTGGCGGTCATCCTGCCCGCGGCCAGCCGCGAGCGACCCGGCGCCTGCGCACACCCGCACGCCGCCTCGGCCTCGCCGGCGGCTCACAGCCGCTCATTTTTGGCCGCTGCGGGGCCGGGGACGAGGGCCTCGGCACCGCTATTGACGGGCGCGGGGCGCTGCCCCGCTTACGCGTCGCTGGGGGCCGCGCCGCTGCGCTGGCTCAGGCGAGCCGCGGCCTTCTTCCGCGCGCCGTGGGCGCGCAGGCAATGTCGCGGCCTTTTCGCGCCGACTTGGCCTAGGTGCAAACGGCGCGACCCCTGCGGCCGGAGGTTCACTTTTGCTCAGCCATTGACTCCTGGCTGATGCCAAGATAGATTGCAATGGCATATTTCGAGGGTCTGGCTGCCGGAGCTGCCGGCATGGGAGTGCCATTGCGGTAAACGCTTCAGGTGCAAAGCGAGCCGCGGCGTGAAAGCAGGGAATAGGAGCGATGCCGCCACCCGACAAAACGCGCGATTTGGCCCGCAGCTTCGTTGTTTGCGAGGCCGATGCCGGTACGACCACGCTGCGCGCCCAACCCGCAACGGTGCGCGTCTATGAGGCGCTGCGTCGGCAGCTTGGCTCAACCATGGGTGCTGACGGCTTTCAGGCGATCGCGGCTCGTGCCTTGGCGCTAGCGAAGCGGCAATCACCCCGCCTCAACGCCGCCCAGGTTGCGGCAAATGGCACCTTGCGCGGTCTGGAAGAAATTGAGTCCCCGACGGATGCGGATGCGTATCGCGAGGCCGGCATCGCTCTGATTGCACAGCTGCTCGGGCTGTTTCTCACCTTCCTTGGCGAGGCGACAACCCTGCATTTGATTGACGATTTGCACCTTCAGGCTGACATCCCGGCAGAACCGGCCACCACCGCAGCGGACGCGGTCGTCGGGGCAGCTGCCGATGGACCAGCAACGGCTACGGCTTTCGGCGACCTTCTTGTGGACATTGACCAGCTGAGGAGCGTGGGTGAGCATATTGCAGCCCTCGCGGCCCGGTACCCCGGGATGGAGGAGGGACTCTTGAGTGTTGCGGGAAACATTCACAGCATTGCCACGGTGCTGGATGTTTTCACGCTCATCAAAAGCAAGGCTGGCGGCCCCCTGCAAGACGCACTGCTCCCGCCCGCCGATGGCTATGTGCATTGAGTTCCGCCCGCACGGTACCCAGAGCGGCTCTGGAGGCGGCGCACCTCACGGTCGCGGGCGATTGCGGCAGGCTGGACGCGCCGCCCCGATCCACCTACGAGGCCGATAACGGCAAATGAGCGCATCTGCCTTGCACCACGTGTCAACATGACGGTCGCCCCGGGAATGCGAGATTTAGCCCGTCGTCTTCTCATTTATGAAGCCGCCGCTAACCCGCTCCCCGCGCCCTCGGAGCCTGCAGCGCTTCGCGTCTACGAGAAGCTACGCCAGGGCGTGAGCGAGTTTGCGGGCATCGCGGGTTTTCAAGCGTTCGCTGCCCGCGCCTTGACGCTGGCCCAAACGGAAGCTCCCGGCCTTAGCGCGGCCCGGATTGCGGGAGACGGGTCACTGCAGGGTCTGGGCGAGTATGGCCATCCAATGAAGAATGACAACGATCAGGCTGCCGAGTCCCCGGCGGACGAGGGAGGACGCGTCCTCATCGCTCGCCTACTCTGCCTGCTTGTTACATTTCTTGGCGACGCCTTGACCTTGAGCCTGCTGCGGGTTGCGTGGCCAGGGGCAGCCCTCGACGATTACCATTCCGAGCACGCGAGAAAAGCATGAGCACCCAAGACAAAGTAACGATCCGCAAATTATCTACCGGCGTTCCGGGGCTTGACGAGATTGTGGGGGGCGGTCTCCCAGAATTTTCCTTCAACATCATCGCGGGAGAACCAGGCAGCGGCAAGACGACGCTGGCGCATCAATTTGTTTTCGCCAACGCCACTCCGGCGCAGCCCGCGCTCTACTTCACCGTCCTCGGCGAGTCTGCCATCAAGATGCTGCGATACCAGCAACAGTACACCTTTTTCGATCCAGCCAAGCTGCCGGGGACCATTCGCTTCCTCAATCTGAGCCAGGTGGTCTTAGATGGTGACCTGGGCGCGGTCTTGAATGGGATTACCGCGGAGGTTGAACGGTTCAATCCCGCATTTGTAGTCGTCGACTCCTTCCGAACCATGGCGCGGAAGCCGTTGAGTGATATCAGCCTGCAATCGTTCATTCAACGGTTATCGCTGTTCTTGGCCAGCTGGCAGGCGACAACGTTTCTGATCGGCGAATATGCCGAGGACGAGCTGCACGACAATCCCATATTCACCGTCGCCGATGGGCTGTTCTGGTTGCGTCAGACGCCGGAGCGGAACTCAATCGTACGAAAGCTGCAGATTATCAAACTGCGCGGCCAGAATTCCGTGCCGGGACTGCACACCTTCCGAATTACCGAGGCCGGCGTGCAGGCGTTTTCGCGCACGTTCGGGCTGACTGGACGCGTGAGGAATCCGCCCAGCCATAGGCGTCTTTGCTTCGGGGTTCCCGAGTTGGACAACATGCTCGGTGGCGGCGTTCGCGAAGGCGACAGCGTCCTCGTAGCCGGGCCTTCGGGAACCGGGAAATCGGTCCTGGCAACCCAATTCATTGCCGAGGGCCTACGCCAAGGAGAGTCGGGAATCGTGGCCGTCTTTGAGGAGCGTCCGCAGGCCTACGCGGAGCGGGCCGCCAACCTAGGGTTGGATCTGGAAACGCCGCAAAAGGAAGGAAAGCTCGAGATCCTCTATTTGCGTCCGCTGGATCTCTCCGTGGATGAGACCATGCACTCGATCCTCGACGCCGTGCAGAAGATTGGCGCCAAGCGTCTGGTCATTGATTCGCTGGCTGGCTTTGAAATGGCTCTGTCGCCAGGCTTCCGTGCCGACTTTCGCGAATCGCTCTATCGCATGATCTTCGCTTTGACGGGAATTGGGGTGACGATTCTGAGCACGGTGGAAGTGGACGAGTCGTTTACTGAGTTCCCGTTCAGCACCTACTCAATTTCTTTTCTCGCCGACGACATCGTCCGGCTCCGGTACGTGTCCATCGATGGCCAGCTTCGCAAGATTCTCGTGGTGATCAAGATGCGGGGCGGCAATCACGCCAAGGATATTCGCGAGTATGAGATCACGTCTAAGGGCGTGGTGATTCTCGGCAAGCGCCTCATCCACTATCAGGGCCTGATCAGCGGCATCCCCATTCACTCGGACCGACCCGCATCGCCGGACGGGCCCTCGGAGCACCCAGGGACGGTGGATGCAAGCTAATGGGTCCTGGAGGTTGCCGGGCGGGAGAAGCGGTTGCGGTCAGGCCCTTCGCATAAATAGAGGGCAGGTGGGTGGCGGAGTGGTGGGGATTCCCAATTAGACCAATACCCGGCCTCTGGCTCGCCGGTCCTCCTGTCCGCGGCCAGCCGCGAGCGACCCGGCGCCTGCGCGCGCCCGCACGCCGCCCCGGCCTCGTCGGCGGCTCAACCGCTCAGTTTTGGAGGCCGAGTCGCGGCGCTGTGGCTGGCTCCCCACCCCGGGCTCCCCACCCCGGGTTGCGCCGGCCGGCAACGGATGCCCGCCGGCGCTTTGGGCCGCTCCAAGTTGCCGCGGCCGGCGGGCGCCAGGCGCCGGTACCCAAGCCATGCCTGCCCGCGCGGCCAGGAAACGGCTCTACCATCGCCGCGCAGGCGCAACCAGCGGCGGTGAATGCTAGCGTGGGCTGTAGGCCCATCCACCCCGGTTTGCCGCGGCCCGCGGGCCGCCCGCACTCATGCACCCGACCTCGCCCACCGCAGCAGCCCCTGCCGCCGCCCGGCCGGCGCCCCCTGAAGCCGGGCTATTTCGCCCCGAGCGTTCGTGGACGGAATGGCTTTGGGCGGCGGTGGTCTTTGCGGGCACCGCCCTCGCATATATACCGTTCCTCCGCTGCGAGGCTTTCTGGCCCGACGAAGGCATCCTGCTGCAAGGCGCACAGCGCATCCTGCATGGGCAGGTGTTGTACCGGGATTTTTTCAGCTTTTATACGCCGGGTTCCTATTACGGCCTGGCGCTGCTGTTCCGGCTGTTCGGCGACTCGGTATTCACCGGGCGCGTCGTCCTCCTGCTGGAAGGCGCGGCGATGGCCGTCCTCACCTACCTGCTGGCGCGGCGGGTGGCGGCGCGCTGGGCAGCGCTGCTGGCCGCCTACGCCATGGCGTTGCTGACGCTGCCGTTCGAGTTCATCACCCTGCACAACTGGGACAGCACGCTGCTCGCCTACCTGGCGCTGTACGCGGCGGTGCTCTGGCTGGAGCGGCCGCATTGGATCAGCGCCGGCGCGGTCGGGTTTTTCGCCGCCCTGACCTGCCTGGATGAGCAATCCAAGGGCGCGGGGCTGGTGCTGGGGCTGGCGGCGGCGGCCGTGTGGCTGGTGCGCCGGCCACCGTGGCGTGCGCAACTGCGGCCGCGGCAAGGATGGGCAATCGCGGCGGGATTTGCCCTGCCGGCGCTGGCCACCGCGGCGTACTTCGCCAGCCAAGGCGCGCTGGGCGCAATGATCGCGGATGTCCTCTGGCCGCTGCGGCATTATCTCGCCGCCAATTCGCTGCCCTACGGATATATGTTTTTCCACGCGCATATCCCGTCCACCGGTTCCTGGCTGGCGAAGGCGGAGGCCTGGCTGTGGTTCAGTCCCCATCTGGCGATCCTGCTGCTGCCTTGGATCGGCGTGGGCGTGGCGGCGGCGCTGTGGCTGGGACTGCGGCGCCATCGCCCCTCCGGGCTGGCTCGGGGCTATTACCTATTGGCTGGAACGGTCATGGCCGGCTTGCTGTTGAGCGTGGTGCTGACGCGGCAGGATTACGGCCACATCGCCTATTTGACGCCCATTTTCGTCCTCACCTTGGCCTGGATCACGGGCCGCCGCAACCCGGGCCCGGCGGCCCGCGCGGCGGCGCCGGTCATCGCCGTGTACGTGCTGTTGTTTTTTACCGTGGCCGGCGTGCACTACTGGGCCCGCGCCCTTGGCGGATTTCCCGCCACCGTGGCCACCGCGCACGGCCGGCTGCGCATGGCGGTTCCCGATCCCGTGCTGGCCTACCTGCGGCGCCTGCCACCCGGACCGATCTTCGTTTACCCCTACCTGCCGGATTACTACTATCTGTCCGGGCGCGCCAATCCCACCCGCTTCGCCTGGCTGCAATGGGGACAGAACTCACCCCGGCAGTTCGCGGCCGCGCGGGCCGAATTAGCCGCCACACCGCCCGTGGCGGTGCTGTTCGACTTAGGCGCGATCCAATGGGAGGCAAAGAACTTCCCCGGCATGCCGGTCACTTCCTTCTCCGGCGCGCGCCCGCTGGAAGTCTATCTGCTGCGGCGCTTCCACCATTGCGCCACCATGCCGGCGCCGCCGCAACTCTGGGCCGTGCTCCTGCCCCGGGGCGTTCCCTGCCTGCCGGCGGTGGGCTGGCCCTGGCTCAATGATAGGCGCGGGCCCTAGCCCGCCTGCGGCGGGGCGTCCCGCTTACGCGCCTGGCTGGGGGATCCCATTCGCCATCCATGGCGCCAGCCCGGACCGTGGAGCACCTGGCCCGGCCGGGCGCCGGTCACGCGGCCATGCAGCAGCACCGGCACGCCGTTGACGAGAACGTCCGCGACGCCGCTGGCGTAGCGCCAGGGATGCGCGTAGGTGGCGTGGTCCTGCACCGTGCGGGGATTGAAGATCGCCACGTCCGCCGCGTAGCCGCGGCGAATGAACCCGCGGCCGCGCAGCTGCAAGCTATGCGCCGCCAGGCCGGTCATCTTGTGCACCGCCTCCGCCAGGCTAAATCGCTTCTCCCGCGCCCACACCAGAATCCGCGCTTCGGCGCCAAAGTAGCGCGGATGGGGGACGGCATAGCCATCGTTGTCCGCCATGTCGGCGTCAATCGCGTCGCCGCCAATGCTGACGAACGGCGCGGCGATGATCTGCCGTACCGACGCGGCGCTCTTGTTGAAAAACATGCGGCCAAAGCTGCCGCCCTCGCGCCGCAACAGCCGGGCCACGGCCTGGGCCGGCGGCAGGCGCATCATCATGCCCAGGATCTGGAAGTTCTTGCCGAGATCGCGGCGGTCGCTGGGCCGCGCAATCGAGATGACATATTCCTGCCGCCAGCCGGCGGGATCGCGGCGCGTGCCGAAGCGGCGGGCGGAGGCGGCGATGCCGCGCACGATCTCCGCCCGGAGCCGCGGGTTGGCGAGGCGGCGCAGCAGGGCGGAGGCGCCCCCGGCGCGAAACCGCGCCGGCACCATGGAAGCGGCGGAGTTGTCGGCGGCGCGGTAGGGGTAGGCATCGGCGGTGACGCGCAGGCCCTGGCGCCGGGCGCGCTCGATCCAACCGAGAGCCCGGCTGGCAGCTTGCCGGCCGTCATTGCGGTCCACCTGGAGGTGAAAGATGTGCAGCGGCAAGCGCGCGGCGCGGGCAATGCGAATCGCCTCTTGAATGCCTCCGGCGTTGATGTTCCCCAGTCCGCGGACGTGGGTGGCGTAGATGCCGCCATATCTCCCCGCCACGCGGGCCACCGCGATCACTTCCGGATCGCGGGCAAAAATGTCCGGCACGTAGCTGAACGCCGTGGCCAAGCCCAGCGCCCCATCGCGCATGGCTTGGGCCATCATCGCTTGCTCCGCCGCCAACTGCGCCGGCGTGGGCACGGAACTGGACATGCCCATCACCGACTCCCGAATGCAGCCGAAAGTAGCGTAGCTGGCGACGTTGAGGCGAATGCCTTGGCGCTGTAAGCGCTGAAAATAGCCGCGCAACCGGCGCCATTTCACGGATACGCCTTGCGCGGCAAATAGGCGCCGCTGTTGGCGCAGCGCGACGCCGGCCAAGGGGCCCGCGGTAGCCACCGAGGCGGTCTCGCCCAGCACCTCGGTGGTGACGCCTTCATAGATCTTGCTGCAACAGCCGCCGTTGCGCAGCAACGCGGCGTCGGAATGGGAAAGCATGTCAATGAAGCCTGGAGCCACCACCAACCCCCGGGCATCAATGACGGTTGCAGCCCGGGCGTTCTGGAGGTTGCCGATCGCGGCGATCCGTCCGTGGCGGATGCCGATGTCGGCGCGATACGCGCGCCCGCCGCTGCCATCAATGATTTCGCCGCCCCGGATCAGCACGCTGAAATGCGCGCCCGGCGGGCTGGCGGCCAGCGCCGCGGCTCCAAGCATCGCCCAATAGGCGGCGGTGCGCAGCAGTTCCGGCGCGATGGAAACCGCAGCGCCCGGGCTTGAGCTGGGGCGCTTCAGGCGCGCGGCGGGGCCCGGGCCCCAAAAACATTGCGGGAAGGCCCGCATGGGGCGAAATGTTACTACGGACGCAGCGGGAGCGGTGCTGCCGCTCCGGTCGGGGCGCGGCGTCGGCGCCGCCACGCGTTGATGGGCGCGGGCCTCAGCGCGGCTTCGCCGGGCGTCCCGCTTGCGCGGCTGGCTGGGCCGGGGACCCCGTTCGCCCCGGCCCAGCCGACGCGTCGCCGGGGGTCGCGCCGCTTCCCTTGCCTTGGGCGGGCCGCCCCGCGGGATTTCGCAGCCTTCCCGCGCCCGGTTTGCTCCACGGGCAAAGGGCGCGGCCCCCGCGAGATGGACCTGCCCCCCGAACGGGGCGTGGCGCAGAGCAACCCAAGCGCCTAAGATCAGGCGGCGATGAATCTAGCTCCCGACAAGGCTGAGGCCCTGGCGGCACGGTTGCGAAGCTTTTTGGCGGCGCAGCCACGCGTACGGGTCGTGGAGAACGATGAGGTGCAGTTGGCGCTCGACGGGCAGATCGGCGGGTGCCAGATCGCGTGCGAGGGAGGCAAGGTGGTGGCGCATTTCTGGGCGCCGGGCCGGAGCCTGGTGCGGCGGATCGTGGAAGCGCGGGAAACCAAGGGGGCGCTGCATTTGCAAGCGTTGCGTTTTGGCCAGCGCGAGCCCGCGCCGCTGCGCCTGGAAAGCGCCGCGCTGCCTCCGGCCTCCCGGCGCGGCCGGCGGGAGTTCCGCTCGCGCGTGCTCGCCGCCATCGCGCGGGAATGGGCGGGATGGCGGCCGTCGCCGCTCGTGGGACTGGAGCTGACCTCGGGCCTGGCGCGCGAACAAGGCGAGCAGCCGCTGGAGTTCTTTCTTTTTCGCCACCGCCATAGCATCGCGGCGGCGGTGGCGTCGCCGCCGGGCCGGTCCCAGGCGGTGGTGGATGGCGCGCTCATCGCGCTGCTGTTGTGGGCGGACCGATTACCCTCCCAATGCGAGGGCGTGCCGGTGTCGCACATGATGCTGGTGCTGCCCGAGGGGCAGTGTGGGCCAACCCTGGGGCGCGTGCCCGTTCTCCGCGATGCCGAGCGGATCGCGGTCTATCAACTGGATGACGCCGCCGGCCATTTGCGGCCATTGTCGCCGCTGACCGATGGCAACTTGGAGTCCGTGCTCCGCGCCGCTCCCGCGGCGGCCCGCACGCTCCCCGCCGCCGCGGAGGGGTTATGGAGCCAGATCCGACGCCTATGCCCGCGCGCCACCGTGACCCAAGGTGGCGACGGCGTTGCCTTCCGCCTCCACGGACTGACCTTCGCGCGCACCGCGCGCGGACCCGAGGCGATGATCGCCAGTTTTACCTTCGGCCTGGGCCAGGCGGCGCATGCCCCGGGTTGGGCGGGAGAGATGCGCTCGCGGCCCTTGACGCCGGAACGGATGGATGACTTCCGCGCGTTCTTGCTGCGATTAGACCGGGAACGCGGGCCCGATGCGGATGCCCACGGCTATTTGGCCCAATGCCAACCCGAAGCATGGATGGAGGAGCAGGTGCGATTGGAACTGTCCGCCGTGGCGCCGCGGTGCGACGAGCGCTGCGTCTATACGCAAGTTCCAAGTCTGCGCCGAGAACATCGGGAAGTGATGGACATGCTCACCGCGGACCGTGACGGGCGGTTGCGCATCCTGGAGCTGAAAGCCAGTGAAGATATCCAGTTCCCGTTGCAGGCGCTGGATTATTGGCGCGCGGTGCGGCGGCATCAGAAAACCGGCGACTTTGCCCGCCGGGGGTACTTTCCCGGTTTGGCGCTGCGCCCCGATCCACCCCTGCTGACCTTGGTGGCGCCGGCGCTTCGGTGGCATCACTGCACCGGCGCGCTGTTGCGCTGGATCGCACCGGAGGTCGAAGTGGAACGCGTGGGACTGAATGAGGACTGGCGCCAGCGCCTGCGCGTGGTGGAGCGATTTCAGCACACCGTTGGGATTGATGGGGGGCCATCGGACGCATCTTTTTCTTTCACCCGCCCATTGCGGCGGGCGAATCGCTGAAGGAGGAACCATGGCGGAAGCCAAAAAGATTGGTTACGGCGACTTAACCGGCCGCGTCGGCGTGGAGGAGATTCGCGCCCGCGGCGTTGATGTGGATTTGCTGATCAAAAAACTCATCGCCAATGCGGCGGCCGAGTTTTCCAGCACGTATTACTACTACACCATCCTGCGCATGCACCTGGCCGGGCATGAAGACTACAAGGAGATTTGCGAGGATGCCCGCCTGGAGGATCGCGCTCACTGGGAGCTGATCGTGCCGCGCATTTATGAACTGGGCGGTGAGCTGCCCAACGATCTGCCCGCCTTCCACAATGGCGCCGGCTGTGCTCCGGCCAAGCTGCCCAGCCCGCCGACCGCGGTCAATATTTTGACCTTGTTGCTGGAAAGCGAGCGCTGCGCCATCCGCAGTTGGTCGGAGATCTGCGACCTCACGTTCGGCAAGGATCCTCGGACCTACGACATGGCGGCGCGGATCTTGAACGAAGAGATTGAGCACGAGGCCTGGTTCATCGAACTCCTGGCGCAGGAGCGGGATCACAAGACCATCCCTTCGGGCCATTTCCGGCGCGGCGAGCCGGGCGAGGCGCCTTACAGCAAAAACCGCCGTTTTTACAATCCCTAAACCGCCGCTCCCAGGCTTGCGGCACGGCGGCGGGCCTTCGGGCCCGCCGTTTTGCTTGCCGCCGATCGCCGCGTTAGGAATCTCTTGTACCCCGGTTCGCCAACGGACCCGCGGGGGTAGGCTTCCGCGTGACGGTGCTAACTGGTAAACTGGAGATGAGCTTTTTCGGGCCATTTTGCGCGCAATCGGGTGCGCCTTGGCCCGTACCGGGACGGCGAGGAGCGCCGCCGCCGCCGGAATTCTTTTCCTCGGAGGTGTCCCATGGCCGGTCGTTCCCGTCCCAGTTTCCAAAAACGTCAGAAAGAGAAAGCGCGTCAGGAGCGGCGGAAGGACAAGATGGAAAAGAGGCTCCAGCGGAACCATGACAAAGCTGCGGGGATCAACCACGACAATGATATTGATTACGAGTTCAACATCTTTGACGGACTGGAAGAAGAACCCGTAGCCAGCGAGGAGCCGGAAACCGAAACCGTGGCGCAGAACTAGTCGTTCACCACAGCGAGCGTGTATCCAAGGCCATGCCGCCGACCGCGGCATGGCCGTGGTCATTCTGGGTGGTTCCGCGCGGCATGCGCGCGGCGGCGGCTGGCAAAGACGTGGTAGGTGACGCTATCCCACGCATTGTGAATGGCGGTGAACAGCAGCAGCAGCGCCGCGGCTGCGACGGCGAAAAGCGCCCCGCGGGGATGAGCGCCCACGGTGAAAGCGGAGGCGGCGAAGGCCCCATATGCGACCGCGGGGAGCGCGGCGTGGAACAGCCAATCCTCGAACTCGGGCCGGTAGGCGGTTTGGGTGCGCATGCGCCAGGCCACGGAGGCGATATAGCCCAGACCTGCTAGCCCCGTGAGGCCCCAAATCCATGCCGGAGCCGCGATGCCGCCCCACGGGGCGCAGAGCGCTGCGGCGAGCAGCAGAACGGCGCCGAGATGCACGATGGTCGGGGTAGCGAACACGCGGCTGTCCTGCTGGCCGCCGTCGGCCGCGGGCGTGCCGGCGAGGAGCGTGACCACCACGAACTGCAAGCCGATCAGCGCCCCGGCGGCGGAGCCGACGATCACGTAAAAGTTCTCCCATCCGGCGGTGGGCGGCATAGGTATTTCGCGCCCGGCTAACGGCGGAACGCCAGGTTATTGTGACACGCCGATGTCCCGGGCGCCGCACTCGAGTGCGGCGGCTAGATGTCCACGAACTGGTGATCCGGGCAGGCCGGCTGCAGCTGATCGTGAAGCAGGGCGGGCCAAAGGGGACCGAGACGCAGCGCAGCGGCAGAGCTGTTCCAAAGGCGCTCTTGCAGCTGGCGCTGCGGATACAACTGGCCGACGAGGTGATGGGCTTGGCGCGCGAGGTCTTCCTGGCGCCGGGCGAGGCTGCGCGCCAGCTTGGCCTCGACCTGATCGAACTGGTGGCGCACCTTTTCTCCCGCCGTGCGGACAAAATCCACCAGGGACGGATCCACGGCGGCAACCTGCGATCCGACGGCGGCGAATCCTTGCGCCGCCGCCTCGCGCTGCGCGGCGAGATTGGCGGCCAGTCCGGCGGGCACGGTCTGGCGGGCCAGATGGGCAGCCAAGGCGGCGGGAGCATCCCCGTGCGTGTCCAGGCCCCAAATTTCCGGCACGGTGAGCTGATATTTCTCCAGCAGCCGGCGGGTGCGCGCATCCAGCAAGGTGGCGCTGAGGCGGGGCAACCGCAGCGGCGGGGCCTGGCCCAGCACGGCATAAAGAGCGCTGGATTGCGCGAGATAGGCGGTTTCGGCGGGCCCGGTCACTTGCGCGGCGCTGGGCAACAAATAGTCTTGCACTAAAGGGCGGAGCAGCGCGCCGGGGGAAAAGCGATGGGGCTCGGCCCGCGCCAGAGCGGCGAGCTGGGCGACGGAATACCGCTCCGCGCCGGCTTGCGCGCCGCCGGCGCTGAAGCGCAGCGCCTGGCGTTGCCCGTTGGTTTCCAAGAACAGCAGCGCGGCGCCATCCGTATGGACCTGCGCGTGGTAGCCGGCCTCCCGCAATTCCCTGTTTCGCTGCTGCAACGCCGCGACGAGTTCCTCGTGGCGCTCCACGGCTTGCTGCACGACGGGAGCGGCGGCGGCGGCGAGCGTTGGGTCGAGGGGATCAAGGACGATCAAGCCCCAAGGCGCGAACCACCGCGCCAGTAAGCGGGCGAAGGCGGAAGCCAGCGTCTCGCCGGGACGGTAGGCGGCGGCTAGCGGGGCGATGGCATCCGGGGCGGCGCCGGTGGCCTGGGCGAACGCATCGAGCGTGGCGCCGATCTCCGGCCCCAAGACGATCCGGCCGACCGGCGATAGCGGCGGCGCGGACGGCGGGGGCAACTCGACCCGCCGCGGTTCACCGTCCGCCCCGAGGATCCAGGCTTGGTTGATTTCGGCGAAATCGTGGTCTTGGCTGGCGAGCCAAAATACCGGCACGGCGGCGACGCCCTCGGCGCGCAGGCGTTCCGCCGTGAGCACCGCCGTGAGCGCCTTGTACACGGTCAGCAGCGGACCGCCAAACAGTCCAACCTGTTGGCCGGTGACGATCACGACGGTTTCCGGCCGGCCCAAAAGCGCCAACAGTTCCTCGGTGGCGGACCCGGCGCCCCAGGCGCGATTGCCCGCCGCTAGCGCCGCGGTCACCCGCGCGCGCAGTCCGGAGGCATAGGACACATTCCGGGCCGCCGCGGCCAAGACTCCCGGAGCAAACGGCGACGCCGTCGCGGCGCCGTAAAAGCGCGCGACGCGGTCGAATTGATAGAGGTAATCGGCGTACAGGCGGCTGAGTCCTGGAATTTGTCGCTGGTCCAGGCAGACGGGCATCGTTCTATTTTACGGGTGCGGGAGCGGGAGCGGAGCGGAGGAGCGGCTGCGGCCGCGCGCGGCCGCGCGCGGAACGCGATTTCGCCATCCGCCGGCGCCCGGTCGCGCGAAAAAAAAGCGGCCGGCTGATGCCGGCCGCCTTTACCCCATGCCGCCCGGTTTCGCTTACATGCCGCTGGCGTAGCCGCTCCCGGTAGTGGGATCGGCAATCGGCGCGCCGGCAAACAGCGTGCTGGCGTGATGATGCAGCGCCAGGCGATTGAAGGCCGCCACGTCGGTGCGCAGCAACCCGTTGAACTGGGCCAGGTACCCATGCAGCTTGGTGTTCTCCTTGGCCAGCAGGGCCACCGCGTCCTGATTCGGCGGCAGGTCGTAGCCCGGCGTCAACTCAAACATGAGCATGCTCATGATGTCGTGGAAGTCCGACAAATAGTGCAGGCTGTCCTCGCTGCCCGGCTGAACTTTGCTGTTGTAAACGGCATTCTTCATGGCCATCACCTTCTTGTCCAGGGCCTGGGCGCGCGCCAGCACCGGCCGATACTCCGCGTTGACCACGCCGGTCGGCTGCGACGGCCGCAGCATTTTGGCGACCGACGCCAATTGCTCGTGCAACGCCGTTAGGCGATTGAGCATCGTGTTCAGCGCGGACAGGTCGTTGCGCGCCTTGAGCGCGATGCGAGTGTCGGCCGCGAAGTTGGCCATGTTCACCGGGAAGCTGGGATCCGCCTTGACCTCCGCCGTTACCGACTGGCTTTGCCCATGCAACGTGGCCGTGATCTTGTAGACGCCCGGCGCCGCCGCCGGACCCATGCCGCGGAAGAAGAAATAGCCGCCGCGGCGAGGCTTGATGAAGTCCAGCGGCGTGGCGCCGGCGTAACGCATGGGCCAGGTGACGCGATTGAACCCCTGCTTGGCGGGCCCAAAGAGCGTGTCCACCACATGCCCGTGGGCGTCCGTGATGGTGATCTTCACCGGTTTCTGGTGCTGCCGCTTTTCCGCCGGAGTGGTCTTGACGGCGGTCTTCACGTAGTAATCCACCATGACGCCGGCCGGCGGATTGGGCGTGGTGAAGCTGCTGAGGCTAGGCGTGTTCCGCGGCCGGAAGTTGAGCATGTAGCCCGGCAGCGCCGGGAAGAGATGGAAGTTGCTGGCCAAGATCGCCGGCGTCTGGTCCTCGAGCGGGGTGATGTTGTCCAGCACGTAAATGCCGCGGCCATGCGTGGCCAGGACCAACGAATGATCCCGGGGAACGAACTTCAGGTCGTAGACGGTGATGGTCGGCAGATTGGCTTTCAGCGGCCGCCAAGATGCTCCGTCGTTCTGCGAATAGAACAGGCCGGTGGCGGTTCCGGCGACCAGGAATCCGCGCTGGTCGGGATCCTCGCGCACCACCATGACCGGGGTGTCCGGCGGCAATCCGGCGCTGATGTTCGTCCAGGTCTTGCCGTAGTCATTGGTCTTGTAGACATATGCGTGGTTGTTGCCGGTCTCATGAAAATCGAAGGAGACGTAGCAACTGCCGGGGTTGAACGGCGACGGATCAATTTGCTGCACCCGGCCCCACTGCGGCAAGCCGGGAATATTGCCGGTGACGTTGCTCCAATGAGCGCCGCCATCGCGCGTCACCTGCACCAAACCGTCGTCGGTGCCCACCCAAATGGTCCGGGGATCATGGGGGGAGACACCGAAGGAAAGAATCGTGTCGTAGGTTTCCGCGCCGCTGATGTCATGCTCGATCGCGCCGCCGCTGGTTTGCTGCTTGGCCTTGTCGTTGCGGGTCAGGTCGGGACTGATCGGCGTCCAGTGCAATCCGCCGTCGGTGCTCTTGAACAGAACGTTGGCGCCGATGTAGACGATATTGTCATTGGCCGGCGAAACCGCGATCGGCGCGGTCCAGTTGAAACGATAGCGCAGATCCGCCGGGGGCTTGGCGCTGACGCCCAGCACCGTGGGCCGCTCGTAACGGGAGGTGTTGTTCTTGAGGTCCACACGGCCGATGGAGCCGTTCTGGGCGTCGGCATAGATGATGTCGGGGTTGCTGGGAGCAGGCACGGCATATTGTCCGTCGCCGCCGGCAACCGTAAACCAATCGCTGCCGGTGATGCGGTAGCCGCTGCGGCTGGGCCCGCACCAGGCGTTGTTGTCCTGCAAGCCGCCGCACACCTCAAAGGCGATTTGGTTGCTGGTGGCCACCTGGTAATACTCCTCGATCGGCAGGTTGGCCAGGAACTGCCAGTTATGGCCGGTGTCCAGCGACAGATACACGCCGCCGTCGTTGCCTTCGATGATCCGGCTGGGGTCGGAGGGATCAATCCACATCGAATGGTTGTCGGGATGAACGCCGCGGCCGATGCGTTTGGCGACGTGGCCGCCGTCCTGCGTCTCATACATCCCGGACGCCAGGAAGTACACGCGGTCGGGATCGTTGGGCGCCACCGCCATGAAGGAGAAATACCAGGGACGGTCGTCAATGCCGTGGTTGTTGTTGACGTATTTCCAGTGATTGCCCAGGTCGTTGGTCACCCACAGGCGGCCGTGCTTGGCCTCGATCAGGGCGTAGATGCGCTGCGGATCGCTGGGAGCGGCGGCCAGGCCGATGCGGCCGAGCGGCCCTTTGGGGAGGCCCTTGGTCAGCTTGGTCCAGGTCGCGCCGCCGTCCGTGGAACGATAGATGCCGCTGCCCGGTCCGCCATCGGAGAAGTACCACGGATGCCGCACCGCTTGCCACATGGCGGCAAACAGCACGCGCGGGTTACCCGGCTCCATGATGAGCCGGGAAACGCCCGTCTGGTCATTGACAAACAACACCCGCTGCCAAGTCTTGCCGCCATTTTCGGTGCGATACACGCCGCGCGTGTTGTTAGCCTTCCAGGCGTTACCGAATACGCCGACCCAGACTTCATTCGGATTTTGCGGATTGACCACGATGCTGGAGATCTGCCCGGCGTGCTTGAGACCCATGAACTGCCAGGTGGCGCCGCCATCGGGGGAGAAGTAGACGCCATGCCCGTTAATCACATCGCCGCGGATGTTGGCCTCGCCCGTGCCCACCCAGACCAGGTTCGGATTGGAGGGCGCCAAGGCGACAACGCCAATGGAATTGGGTTCGTGGGTGAAGATGGCTTTCCAGGTGTAGCCGCCGTTCACCGATTTCCAAACCCCGCCTCCCGCCGTTCCCACGTAATACACGTCAGGGTTGCCGGGAATGCCGACCACCGAGGTGACGCGGCCGCCGGCGACCGCGGGGCCCAGCTCCCGGAACTTTAGCACGCCCAGCGCGCCAGTCTTGGCGGCGCTGTTCTGCGCCTGGACGGGCGTCAGCCATGCCAGCAACGGCAACGCCACCAGCAGGGCGATCAGGCGAAAACGTTTGGGGCGGAACGAAGGGCGGCGAGTGGGCATCGTGTTCTCCTCAACCGGCAAACTATACTCCGAATAGGGATAGTGCGCCAAGCTGGCACTAACGTTGGCGGCGTACGAAATTCCAAGTGGAAAGGTTACAGGCGGTTCCGGCGGGCGAGCAATTTTCGCCCCTGTCGGTTGCCGACCGCCGCGTTTCCCCGCGGACACGCGGCTTGCCTGCCTACAGGCTTGCCCCGGGAGCACCGCACGCCTACGCCTGGGAGACGGCCCGCCAACCGGCCCCGCGACTCAGGCTCATTCCCCGACACGGACCAGGCGCATCAGGTTGGTATGGCCGGAGATGCCGAACGGGACGCCGGCGACGATGGCCAGCACCTGGCCCGGCTGGCCCAGGGCGTGGTCCAGCAACTGGCGCTCCGCGCGGCGCAGCATCTCGTCGGTGGTGGCCATCTCCGGCGAGGCTACCGGAGTAACGCCCCAGTACAGCCCTAGGCGGCGGCGGACGCGCGGATCCGCGGCGAGGGCGTAGATCGGGCAGGGGGGACGGAAGGCGGCGACCTGGCGGGCGGTTTCGCCACCTTGGGTGTAGACGGCGATCGCCGCCATGGGCAGCTCGCGGGCGGCGGTGGCCACGGCGGCGGCGATAGTCTCGGGAATGGAATGCGGCGTGCCGTCCTCCCAGCGGCGGCGGCGCGGCTCGAAATCCTCCTGGTGGGCGCCCTCCGCCTCGGTAATGATGCGGGCCATCATGCGCACCGCGGCGTTGGGATACTGCCCGCTGGCGGTTTCACCGGAAAGCATCAGCGCGTCGCTGCCGTCCCAAACGGCGTTGGCCACGTCGGTCGCTTCGGCGCGGGTGGGGCGGGGATGGGCGGTCATGGACTCCAGCATCTGCGTGGCGGTGATGACCGGAATATGATGGTGCCGGGCAGCGCGGATAATGCGCTTTTGCAGCACCGGAACCTGCTCCGGCGGCAATTCCACGCCCAGGTCGCCGCGGGCCACCATCACTCCGTTGGAGCGGCTCAGGATGGCGTCCAGCTCGGTGATGGCGCTGGGCTTTTCCAGCTTGGGGATGATCGCGGTGGCGGCGGCGCCGGGCGCCTCGGGATGCGCCGCGGCCCAGTCCAAGATGGCTTGCCGCAACAGATCCACGTCGGCGGCGGACTGCACGAAGGACAGGGCGACGAAATCCACCCCGGCCGCCAAGCCGGCATGCAGGTCGGCCATATCCTGCGCGGTCATGGCGGGAATCGGCAGGCGGGCGCCGGGCAGGTTGACCCCTTGATGGCCGGCGAGCTCGCCGCCATTGATTACGCGGCAGGTAATGGCGCCGCCGGCGACCGCCGCCACCCGCAACTCGATCAGGCCGTCGCTGAGCAAGATGACATCGCCGGGGCTGACCGCGCTGGCCAGATCGTGGCTGGTGGTGATAACGCCGTTCGCATCGGCCGAACCGGCTGAGGCCGAGGCCATCAGCGTCACGGTGGAACCCGCGGCCAGCGCCAGGCGTTCCGCGCCGGCCAGGCCTCCGGTGCGGATCTTGGGCCCGGCCAGATCCAACAGCACGGCGACCTCGCGTCCCAACTCCGCCGCGGCTTGCCGCACCTCGGTGGTAATCGCCGCCCGCCAGGAGGCATCGCCATGGGCGCAGTTGAGGCGGGCGACGTCCATGCCCGCGGCGATCAATTCGCGGATGCCCGCCGGCGAGGCGCAGGCGGGACCGAGGGTGCAAACGATTTTGGCGCGCCGTTCCGGAGCGGCGGCGAGCGCGGAGCGCACAGCCGAAGTCATGTCCATACGGTAACAGGGGCGGCGGGAACTGCGTGGGGGCGAGTGCGCAGCATCACCCGCCCGCCAGCGCTCCGGCGGGCAGGCGAGCCGTGGCTCCGGTATGCAGTGCCGGCGGCAGGCGGGCCGGGATGGCTAGATCTCCAGATCGGAGCGCGTGATCTTCAGGCCGTTAAGGTTGCCGAGCACGGTCACGCCGACCTTCTCGCCGACAAAGCACTCCGCGGCGATGTCGCGCACGTCGTCCGCGGTTACCGCTTCAATCCGCTCCAGCATTTCGTCCAGCGACACTTGGCGCCCGAAGTAGATCTCTTGCCGGGCCAGGTGGGACATGCGCGCGCCGGTGGATTCCAAACCCAGCATCAGGCTGCCCTTGACGCCGTCCTTGGCGCGGCGCAGTTCCTCGGCTGGCACGGGATTGGCCTTCAAATCCCTCAGCTCGGCAACGACCGAACGGACCACCTGCGGCACGGTCTGGATGCTGGTGCCGGCATACACGCAGAACATGCCGGCGTCGCGGTAGGGGTTGAGATCGCTGAAGACGGCGTAGGCCAGGCCCTGGCGCTCACGAATATTTTGAAATAGCCGGGAGGACATGCCGCCGCCCAGGAGGGTGTTGAGCACCGACCAGGCGTACCGTCCCTCGTGGACGATGGGATGGGCGGGCAAACCCAAAAATACCTGCACCTGTTCCAGTTGCTTCTTGTTGCGCAGAACGATGCGGGCATGGCTCTTGGGAGGCCCCTCGGCATGCCCATTGGCGACGGGACGCAGGTCGTCGAACCACTGCCGGACCAAATCCACGAAACGCTCATGCTGCAAATGGCCGGCGGCGGCGATGACCAAATGATCGGGCGCGAACCATTGGCCGTAATAGCGGCGAACGGTTTCCTCGCGCAACGCGCGCACGGTGTCCTTGGTGCCGAGGATCGGCCGGCCCAGCGGATGATCCTTCCAAAAATTCTGCGTGAAGATCTCATGGACGAGATAGTCGGGATTATCCTCGTCCATTTTGATTTCCTGCAAAATGACGCCTTGCTCGCGGCTGATGTCCTCGGCGCGGAAGAGCGGATTGCGCACCAGATCGGCGAGCACTTCCAAGGCCAGCGGCACATGCTCATCCAGCACCTTGGCGTTGAAACAGACGTTCTCCTTGGAGGTGAAGGCGTCGAGATTGCCGCCCACGGAATCCACCGAGCGCGCGATGTCTTCGGCCGAGCGATTGGTAGTGCCCTTGAAAACCATATGCTCGATGAAATGGGTGATGCCATTTTCCGGCGCATCCTCCCGCCGGGAGCCGGAGGTCACCCAAATGCCGAGCGACACCGAGCGCACATGGGGCATGGCCTCGGTAATGACGCGCACGCCGTTGGGCAGAACGGCGCGTTGGATATCGGAAGTGGCGGAGGGGACGGTGATAGGGGAAATCGTCGTAGACACAACCGCCTCCTAGACAAATCGGCGAGGCCGCCAAAGCGCTAGCAACCCCGGCCTATTCATTGTGACATAAAGGCGCGGGCCGAAAATTATTGACATAACTATTTTATTTTCAATCACATATCGGAAGCAAACGCGGTTCCGAGCGACGCCGTGGCAGGCTGGGCGCAGCGATGCGGCGGTGGGCCGGACCGCCGTCCCGCGGTCGCGCCAGCAGGGCGGATTGCGGCGCCGGGGCGCATTCGGAGCTGGCTGACGGGCCGCGTTGCTCGGCCGGAGCGCGCCGCCCTAGGTTCGGATGCAACCGCGGCGATGTGGCGGCGGATGCGCCCGGCCAGCCGAGGTGGCGGTGCCGTGAGGCGGCGCGGTATGAGTCGTGCCGGTGCGCCTGGGCTGCGGCTGGCCCGGCGTGCATGGGGCGGCGGCACGTTGATCAGCGCGGGCCCCAGCCGCGCCTGCGGAGGGGCGTCCCGCTTTAATTGGCGCGGAGCGCGGCTTTCATCGGCGCGGGGCGTTGCCCTGGCTTACGCGCGCGGGGCGAGCCGCGGCGTTCTTTCATGCGGCGGCCTGCCCGCACCTGCTTTGCCCCGGGGGAAAAGGCGCGGCCGCCCGCGAGTGGCAGGGGCCGCTTCGACCGCCGGTAACGGGTACGGCCGGAAGCGCGGCGGCCGCATCGGGCAGGGCCGTCCGTCGGATCGAATGGCGGCCGTCGCCCCGCCGTCTTGGCCGACAAAAGTCATTTGTTTTCAATCTCCTGGAGCCAGACGACCGGCGGCGCGCGTGCTAGGATGCGGTATGGAGTCGCGCCGCGCGGAACTACGAACCGCGCCGCAGCACGCAGAGGCATGGGAGGATCCGCTGGGCCTGATGCCCGACGACCTCGCCGCACGGGCGGGGGAGTTTGGTTGGCCACGGTTCCGAGGTAGGCAGATTTTCAACGCCCTGCAAGCGCAGCGCGTACAGAGCTGGGACGAGATCGCCGCTCTACCCCAGCGCGCGCGCCAGCACCTGGCGGCCATGGCGCCGTGGAGTTGGCCGGCCGTGGCGGGGCGGTTTGCCGCCGCGGATGGCACCGTACGGTATTTGTTACGGCTGGGGGACGGGGAAACCGTCGAGGCAGTGTATCTGCCCGACGAAATCTTTGACGCCGAAGGCCGCGCGCTGCGGCGGCGAACCACATTTTGCATTTCCACCCAAGCCGGCTGCCCGGTGAACTGCCAGTTCTGCATGACGGCGCGCCTGGGGCTGAAACGGAGCCTGACGGCGGGAGAAATTGTCGGCCAGGTGCTGCGCTTGATGCATGAGCACGGCATCGCCGCCGGCGCCGGCGGCGAGCGGCTGAATCTGGTCTACATGGGCATGGGCGAGCCCTTCCTAAACTATGCGGCGGTGATGCAATCCGTCCGCGTGCTAACCCATGGCGCCGGCGCGGGGCTCAGCCCGCGGCGCATCACCATCTCCACATCGGGCATCGTGGACAAAATCGCCCGCTTCGGCGCCGAGCCGAACCGGCCCCGTCTGGCGATTTCCCTGAACGCCACCACCGACGAACTGCGGCAACGGCTGATGCCGCTGAATCGGGCGCAGGGCGGCTTGGCGGCCCTGGCGGCGGCAGCCCGAGCCTTCCCGCTCGGCCCGCGAGAGCGCTTGACCTGGGAGTACGTGCTGCTGGCCGGGGTCAACGATTCCTTGGCCGATGCGCGGCGCCTAGCGGCGCTGAGCGCGGGCCTGCGCGCCAAAGTGAACCTCATCGCCTGGAATGCCGGCCCGGAGATTCCCTTCGCTCCGCCCTCGCCGGATGCCGTAGCGGCATTTCAGCGGCAACTGCGGGCCTCCGGACTGCCGGCCTATGTGCGCCGGCCCCGTGGCCGCGAGGTTTATGCCGCCTGCGGCCAACTGAGCCGGCAAGGGGTCGTGGCCGAATAAGCACGCCCGATTTTTACCTTGAGCCGATTCCGCGGGCTCACTGCCCCCGCTTCACCCCCGGCTCTCCGAATCCAAAAGCCAGCTTGGGCGCGGCCTTTTCCCGCGGGCGCATGCCCAAGGGCCAGATCTCCTTGTTGTACATGGTGTACGCCATAATCCCGGCCGCCGTGTACCAAGCCACCACCGCCGACGCCACCAGGAGCCAGCCGGCGGAGATACGCCAACCGGCAGCGCCGGTCAGAAAGGCGAGCGCGGCAAAACTGGAGCCTAGGGCCAGCAGCCCCAACACCCACGCCATGGACTTGTACTCGCCCAGCGAGACCCACATGCACAGCCAAGTAATCACCGCCAAGGTGATGAACCAAAAGCCCAGCGCGGGCATTTTAGCGCCCGGAGCGGCGATGGCGCCAACACCCACCAGCGTGAACAGGATGCCGTAGGCGATCCAGAACGAGCCCCACATGCCATGCACCGCGGTGGCCAGGCCATCGCGCGCCTTGAACGCCCACATTCCCGCCAAGAGCTGCGCGATACCGCCGAAGGTGGCCGCGTAGGGGGCTATATACACGTTGCTGGCGAGGGTGCCGAACCAGCCCGCCATATTGGCGCCGACAATGAAGGTCGCGGCGCTGAAGCCGAACAGCCCCAGAATGGACGGCGCGGCAATGGGTTGAAGAAATACCGTCGGCAACTCCGCTAGCCGTGGGCCGAGATTTTCCGGCGTCAGCGGCGGCGCTCCTCGGCCGGAGGACGACGGCATGGGATAAACGGGATCAGTGCTCATCAAAACCTCTCATTCGATTTCGTTTGAGAGATTGGATGGGCCGAAGGCGGGGCCGCGTTCGCCAGGCGGGACCGCATTTGCCAGGCGGGCGCCGCGCGCAGCCGTCGCGTCCACGTCTAGCGCGGCAATTTCGCCGCCGGCGCGGAAGCCGCGGGCACCGGGGAGGTCAAATGCGCCAGCGAAAACAGGTAGGCCGTCTGACTCTCCGTGACCACCAGCAGCCGGCGCCCGCCGGCGCTGAATTTGGCCCAGATCGTATCGCTGGGAAAGCGCAGGGTCCTCATGGTTATTTTAGCCGCGCCTAGCGCGAAGTCAAATTGTTGCGGGAGGCCAAAGAAATGGCGGACAAGGCAAGACGCTTTGCTGGGTGCTCCTTATTTGGCTTGCGCCGAATAATTGAGGTTCCAAGCAAAACGCTCTTCTTGTCCGCCTAGCGGTACGATTCGTCCGCCGGGGCGGCGGTTGCCTCGCGAGACTAGCGCCCGGGAACGCACCGGCGCGGAGCTACCAACGCACGGTGACCGTTTGCCGCGCCGCGGATTGCGGAATGGCGATCCGGAGGCGCTGGAGCTTGCGGTTGTAATGCACCGCGCTCCCGGGGAGCGGCGTGCCGTTCAATTCCACGCCGGCCGGTTTGGGAGTCCAATGAAGCTCGATCATGTTGTCGTGCCGCGGCGGCCGGTACGAACCTTGGGCGGCGGAAAGCGTGATCACCGTTTGCTGAGAACCGGGCTGATAGGCAACCGTGCGGCGGAAATAGACGCCATGCCGATAGGCGAAGGTTTCGCCGTCATCTTCGTACAACCTGCGTGCGGTGGCGGTTTGGGCGAGGATGTCGAACGTCAACGGCGCCTTTAGCTCGGCGGCGGCGTTGATGGGCGCGGATTTGCCCCCCGGCGCGCGAAAGAGAATGGCCCCGTCGCGGGCGAACAAGGGTAACTGGCCCTCAGCGGCGCTTACGGTCTTGGTTGCCGGCCCGGTAAACGCCTGCGGGGCACGGCCATTTTGCAAACGATACCAAGTCCCCGCGGGAAAATAGACGCCGCGGCCGGTGCTGGCGGAGCGCAAGATGGGCGCGACCAACAGATCGCGGCCGAATAGATATTCGCTCGCCAGGCCGTAGGTGTGGGGATCGTTGGGGAAGGCGAGCACCAGCGGGCGCAGGATGGGCAGGCCGGTCTGCGCGGCCTGATGGAAGGCGTCGTAAATGTACGGCAAATATTGATAGCGGCGCTCAATGGCGCGGCGATTCTCCGCCAGGTGAGCCGTGCCGAAGGACCAGGGCTGCTTCTGCGGCGTGCCGATCGAGGAATGGCCGCGCATGAAGGGAAAGAACGCCGCCGCTTCCACCCAGCGCGTCCACAGGTCGGGCGTGGCCGTGCCGGCGAAGCCGCCGATGTCATTGCCGACGAAGGGGAAACCGGAAAGATTCATCCCCAGCAGCGTGGTGATGCCGTCCGGCAGATAGCTCCAGCGGGAGGTGTTGTCCCCGGTCCACAGCGCCGCGTAGCGCTGGCCGCCGGCGTAGGTGGCCCGGGTCAGCACGAAAGGACGGTCTTGCGGACGCAGTTGCAGCAACCCCTGGCGCGAGGCGCGGGACATCTGCTGCCCAAACACGTTGTGCGCCGCGGCGGCGGTGATGGCCTGGCCGTCGTGATGGAAGATCACTGAGTCCGGCATGGTGCCGCTCGCGGTATTGAAGACCGAGGGCTCGTTCATGTCGTTCCAAAGGCCGTCCACGCCGGCGGCGGCGAAGCGGGCGACCTGCCCCGCCCACCAGGTGCGTGCCGCCGCTTGCGTGAAGTCCGGAAACACCGCCGGCCCCGGCCAGACCGGACCGGCATAGATCCGCCCGCTGGGATATTTGACGAAGACGCCGGCGGCGACGCCGCTGGTATAGGTGGCATAGCCGCTCGGGTCCAGCTTCACGCCGGGGTCAATGATGGTGACGGCATGAAAGCCGATGCGGTGCAGCTGGGACAGCAGGCGGCGGGGATGGGGAAAGCCCTTGGGACTCCAGGTGAAGATGCGGTAGCCGCGCATGTAGGCGATGTCCATCCACACCACGTCGGCGGGAATGTGCAATTGGCGGAACTTCTCGGCGATATGCAGTACGCGGCTGGCGGGGTAATAGCTGTAGCGGCACTGGTTGTAGCCCAGGCTCCAAAGCGGCGGCATGGGAATGCGGCCGGTCAGTGCCGCATAGCGGCGATACACGTCCTTGGGCGTGGGCCCGGCGATCAGGTAATAGTTGAGCGGCCCTCCCTGCGCGCCGAAATCGTAAAAGCGGCGGCTGGTCTTGCCCAGATCGAAGCTGGCCCGAAAGGTATTGTCGAAGAACACGCCGTGCGCCAGCGCCGGCTGGTGCGCGGGTTTGTCCAGCACCAGCAGAAACGGAATGTCGGCGTAGAGCGGGTCGGTGGCGTTGTTATAGCCGGGCTGGTCGGTGTTCCACATCACGTAATCGGTGCCGCCCAGGCGCTCGCCGCGCTTATCGAGCGGACCGGTCTTTTCCCCCAAGCCGTAGAAATGCGTGCCGGCGTTCAATTGCTTCCAAACGCGCACGCGCGCACCGCCGCCGTCGGCGGCATCCGCGGAATCGAACGCCATGCCATCAGCGGCGTCGGCGTCAATCAACTGCCCGCTGGGATCGTAAAACCGCAACCGGAAGGGATGACGGGTGATGACCACCTTGAGCGCCGAAGTTTGCAGTACGTCGCCGGCCACGCCGGTGGCGAAGGTGAAGGCCGGGGGCGCGGCGGGGGAGGACTTTGGCGCTAGCGCGAAGGATCGGCCCAGGGACAGGTGGACCTCCGGCGCCGGCGTAAAACACACGCGAATGATGCCCGGGCGAATCACCGTCAGGCGCACTACCCCCTGGGCGTTGCTGTAAATGACCCCATCGGCGACGCGCCGCGCCGGCGGCATATTGCCCACCGGGGTCCACTGCGCCCAGCCGGGCAGGGCCAAGACAAGACAGAAAATCGCGCCGGCGGCGCCAGAGCGGAAGAGGGAGCGCAAGCGGGAAGTGCTCATGTTGGTGCGGTGGCCCTGGTGTGATCGTTTTGCTGTGATCGCGTCGGTGGGGCGGGCGTTGGTGTGGCGGCCCTGGTGCGGCGTCCGCCGGGCGCCGCAAGCCAGACGGACTCGCCCGCCGGCCTAACGCCCTACCCAGCCACTGACTCCGCCATGGTAGATCAACCGGCTGCGCGGGGTAGCGCGGCGTGCCGCCAAACAGCGGGGGCGGCCGCAACGCCGCGGCATGGCGGCGGCGCGCGGCGTGTTACGGGCTGACGCCGTCGCACCTGGCGCGAGGCGCGCGCGGGCGCGCCCCGCCGAGCGTCGGCGCGGACGTTAGGCCCCACCAACCGGACGGCAGGGCGGCGGCGTAGGGCCGGGGAAAGGCAAACCTGTTAGCATCAAAAGTCGGTTGCTACCGGCTCATTTCCTATGCAAGCCCTGGTCAAACCTAGCCCGGCGCCGGGAGCGGAAATTCGCTCCGTACCCGTGCCGGAGTTGGGTCCGCGGGACGTGTTGGTGCGGGTGCGGATGGCCTCGATCTGCGGCACCGATCTGCACATTTACGAGTGGGACGATTGGTCGCGGCGGCGGCTGCGGCCGCCCTTGACCTTCGGCCATGAGTTCTGCGGCGTGGTGGAGAAAATCGGCGCGGAGGTGCAGTCGGCGCGGCCGGGCGAAGCCGTTAGCGCCGAGATGCACATCGCCTGCGGGCGCTGCCTGCAATGCCGCACCGGCCAGGCGCACGTTTGCCGGTCGCTGCACATTTTGGGCGTGGATGCCGATGGCTGCTTCGCCGAATTCGTCCGCATTCCGGAGAGCAATCTTTGGAAGCTGGACCCCGCGGTGCCCGCCGAATATGGCGCCATTCTCGATCCGCTGGGCAACGCCGTGCATACCGTGCTGGCCGGGGAAATCGCGGCGCGCAGCGTGGCCGTGGTCGGCTGCGGGCCGATCGGGCTGATGGGCATCGCCGTGGCGCGGGCGGTGGGCGCCGGGCCGATCTTCGCCATGGAGATCAACGAACACCGCCGCGCGCTGGCGCGGCAAATGGGCGCGGATGTGGCGCTGGACCCGCGGCAAGCGCGGGCGGTGGAGGAAATCGCCGACCAGACCGAGGGCGGCGGCGCCGACGTGGTCCTGGAGTTTTCCGGCCACGCCGACGGCGTCCGCACCGCGTTCGCGCTGGCGCGTCCCGGCGCCCGGGTCAGTTTGCTGGGCATTCCCGCCACCCCCATGGAATTGGATTTGGGCAATCAGATCATCTTGAAGGGCCTCACGGTGCAGGGCATCCATGGCCGGCGCATGTTCGAAACCTGGTATCAAATGCAGGCGCTGCTGCGCGCGGGCCGCCTTCAGCTTGAGCCGCTGTTCACGCACCGCCTGCCGCTGGCCAGCTTTGCGCAAGCGATGGAGGAACTGCGCAGCGGCGCCGCCGCCAAGGTGCTGTTATATCCCGACGGCCAACGTCCCGCCTGAGGCCCGCCCCGAGATTATGTCCCGTCCACAATTGCAATATTTGGCCGATGAGCTGGCCGCACTGGAGAGCAAGGGCCTGCGCTTCCGCCTGCGGGTGTTGGAGGGCGAACAGAAACCCATCTCCATCTTCGACGGCCGCCGCGTCATCAATCTCAGCTCCAACAACTATCTCGGCCTGACCACCCATCCCCGCCTGCGGCAGGCGGCCCATCAGGCGCTGGACCGCGAGGGCGTGGGCTCGGGAGCGGTGCGCACCATCTCCGGCACCATGGCCATCCATATGGAGCTGGAGGCCAAAATCGCGGCCTTTAAGCACACCGAAGCCGCGGTGGTGTTCCAGAGCGGGTTCACCGCCAACGCCGGCACGGTCAGCGCCATCCTAGGGCGCGAGGATTTCATCATCTCCGACGAGCTGAACCACGCCAGCATCATTGACGGCGCGCGCCTCTCCCGCGCCACCATCAAGGTCTTCCCCCACCGCGATGTCGCCGCGGCGGAAGCGCGGCTGAAGGAAGTCGCCGGCCAGCCGGGCCGGAAGCTGCTGATCACCGACGGCGTTTTCAGCATGGACGGCGATATCGCCCCGCTGCCCCAGCTCTGCGATTTGGCGGAGAAATACGGCGCCATCATGATGGTGGACGACGCCCACGCCTCCGGCGTGCTGGGCAAAAACGGCCGTGGCACGGTGGATCATTTTGGCTTGCACGGCCGGGTGGACGTGCAAGTGGGCACGCTGTCCAAGGCCGTGGGAGCACTGGGCGGTTATGTTTGCGGGCGGCGGGAACTGATCGAGTTTCTGTACCACCGCGGCCGGCCGTTTTTGTTTTCCACCTCCCACCCGCCCTCTGTGGCGGCCACCTGCCTGGCGGCGTTTCAGGTGCTGGAAGACGAACCGGAACGCATCGAGCGCTTGTGGGACAACACGCGGTTTTTCAAGACCGGCTTGCAGCAGCTCGACTTCAACACTGGAGCCAGCGAGACACCGATCACGCCGATCATGGTGGGCGAGGGGCGCAAGGCCATGGCCTTCTCCGCGGCGCTGTTTCAAGCGGGATTGCTGGCCACCGGCATCGCCTTCCCCACCGTTCCCGAGGGCAAAGCGCGGCTGCGGACCATCGTCACCGCCACGCACACGCGCGAGGAACTGACGCAGGCGCTGGACATTTTGGCGCGGGTAGCGCGGGAACAGGGCATTCTATAAGGAGGAGGCTCTTAGGGTTGCAAGTTTCGTAACCTGGGCGCGGCGGCCAACATCCATTGTGAGGTGGGCGGTTAACCGCCCATCCGGCGCTCGTAGATCCCTACCCCGAACCGATGGCTCATTCCGTCACCTTCGCCTACGCCTTCCTCGCCGGGCTGCTTTCGTTCTTGTCGCCGTGCGTGCTGCCCCTGGTTCCGGGCTACTTGTCCATGCTTTCCGGCACCGCCGCGGGAGCTCCCTTGGGCGGCCCGCCGCCGGGCCCGCCCGCGGTTCCGGCCGAACCGGCCGAGGGCGGCGGCCAGGCCGTGGCGGTGGCCGCCCCCGCGCCACCGCGGCGGCGGCTGTGGCAGTCCAGCGCGCTGCTGCGCCACGCGCTATTTTTCATTCTCGGCTTTTCCGTCGTATTCATCGGGCTGGGCGCCGCCGCCACCTCGGTGGGCCATGTGCTCCGCACCTATCAGACGGTGCTGAGCGAAGTGGGCGGCATCATCGTCATCCTCTTCGGCCTGCACCTGCTGGGGGTCATCAAGATCGGCGCGTTGTACTCGGACAAACGCTTGCGGGCTCAGAAGTTCGGCGCCACCAGCGCCGGGGCGTTCGCCATTGGCTTCGCCTTCGCCTTTGGCTGGACGCCATGCATCGGTCCGATCCTGGGAACGATCCTGATCTTGGCCGCCGGCCAACACACCGCCGGCCAGGGCGTCTACTTGCTGGTGGTTTATTCTCTCGGCCTGGCGGTGCCCTTCCTGCTGACCGCCTTGGCATTGGACCGATTCGCGGCGTTTTATAAGGGTTTCCGCCGCCATCTGCACACGGTGGAAGTCATTTCCGGGGGTTTGCTGGTGCTGATCGGCGTACTGCTGCTGACGCATCAGATGACCTTGCTATCGGGCTACTTGGCCCAAATCCCATTCTTGAATAAGCTGGTTCTATGAGCGATGCACCCCAATCCGGCTCTTCCGAAACTCCGACTCCCGATCCTGGCGCAAGCGGCAACACCGGCAAGGCGCGCCTGACCAACTGGATCATCGTCGCCGTGGTGGTCGCCGGCGGGCTGCTCTACATCTCCGCCCATCGCCGCGCCGCCGCCAAGGCAGCCGCGGCCAGTGGCGGCGCGCCGGCGGCGGGCGTGCTGATGACCGCCGATTCGGTGCAGGGCATGACCGCGCCGAATTTCAACCTCACCACGCTCCAGGGCAAGCCCATTTCGCTGGCGCAGTTCAAGGGCCATCCGGTGATTCTGGATTTCTGGGCCTCCTGGTGCGGTCCCTGCAAGGAAGAGATTCCCTTCTGGAATACGCTGCAAAAGAAATACGCGGCGCAGGGGCTGCAAATCATCGGCATTTCCGAAGATTCGCAGGCGGCGCCGGTCAGAAAATACCTGGCGACGCACGCCATGGACTACCCGGTGGCCATGGACCAAGGCGCGCTGGCCACCAGTTATGGCATGCCGTTCGGCCTGCCGACGACTTTCTTCATTGGCCGCAACGGCGAAATCTCCGCACGCGTCGAGGGCCTGGAAGGACAAGATGAACTGCAATATCGCATCCAAAAAATCCTTTAGTTTCAACCCCGCGGGCCTGGGCTGTTTGATCGTCGGCGCGGCGATGCTGCTGCTGGGCGGTTTCGCCCTGGCGGCGGCCCATGCGCCGGAGCCGCGCGCCAGCGGCCCGGCCGGCGGCCCGGCCCCGGTCGTCACCCTGCGGCGCGTCCAGGCGCCGGCGCTGCGTCGCGGCGGCGTGAGCCAGGCGGTGCTCGTATTCCGGGTGCGCGCGGGCTATCACATCAATTCCAACCACCCCAATTCCTCCTTTTTGATTGCCACCACGCTGCGTTTCTCCGGCCACGGCAAGGGCATCAAGGTGCGCGCCATCCACTGGCCGCAGCCGCGGGAGTTGAAGTTTCAGTTCGCCGCAAAGCCACTTTCGGTATTCAGCGGCACGTTCCCGGTGCGCGTGGATCTGCGCGCCGCGGCGGGCGCCGGAGCGCAGGTGCTGTCCGGCACGCTGCAATACCAAGCCTGCAACGACACACTGTGCCGTCCGCCCGCCACGCTGCCGGTCCAGCTGCGCGTGCACGTACAATAATCCGGCCTTGCGCGCGGACCGCGCCCGTCCATTTGCTCCCGGCCCGCGCCGCATCCGGCGCGCCGCGCTTGCGGGCGATTCCATTCCTAGCCGCCGCCGCGGGTTGACCGCGGCGATGCATCAGGCGAATTTCCACCCAAGTTACAGCTAACTTTGGCCCGCATGGCGCGTATTCATGGATAGAAGCACCCATGGCGACCCTGCCGCAAATCCCGTCTCCGCCTCCCGCGCGGCGCCCGCGCCGGGTTCCCCAGCGTGTGGTGTCCATTCGTCGGGTGCGGCGCCCGCGGATTTGGCTGGAAGTGGCGCTGGTGCTGCTGGCTTTGCTGGCGACCGGCTGGCTGGTGCGCAAGACCGCCGACCACCTGGCCGACGCCACGGCGCCGCGGCTGGTGGGAATGCTGCTCTCACCCGCCGCCGCCGGCGTTCGGCCTCATTGCCATCGGCACGGTTAGCCGCCGCGCGTGGCCGCCGGAGCGGCGCCGCTCAACTCCCGAACTACCCGGCGGAGCGGGCGCTTTCGTCATCGGTGGGCGCGGGCCCCAGCCCCGCCGCTGGCGGGGCGTCCCGCTCTGATTGGCGCAGCGCGGAGCGCCGCTTCCGCGCCCGGCTGGACCGGGGCCCCGCAGGCGCGGCCCGGCGGTTGCAGCCTGGCGGCGGCGCGATCACCGCGCGCCAGGGTACACTACCGCCATCGCCGTTGATCGCATGGACTTGATCTTGATCGGCTACGGCCGAATGAATCGCTGTGTCGAGGAGGTGGCGCGGGAGCAGGGCCACCGCGTGGCGCACATCGTGCGCGGCGCGGCCGACTGGCGCGCCGGCTGGACGCCGGGCTTGGTGGCGATTGACTTCAGCGTGGCCGGCGCGGTGATGGGCAACTTGGAGCGGGCCATGGCGGGCGGCATTCCCATGATCATTGGCGTCACCGGCTGGCTGGAGCAGTTGCCCGCGGCGGAGCGCCTGGTGGCGGAAGCGCCGGTGGGCGCGGTCCATGGCGCCAATTTTTCCCTCGGAATGCAGGCGTTTTTCCGCACCGTGGCGGCGGCGGCGGAAGCCGTGCCCGGCAGCTATGACGCCTTCATCACCGAGGCCCATCACCGCCACAAACAGGACGCGCCATCCGGCACGGCGAAGCGGCTGCAAGCGATTTTGGCGGCGGCGGGCCGGCCCAACGTGCCCGCCAGCAGCGTGCGCGCCGGGACCATTCCCGGCACCCATACCGTCGGTTTCGACGCCGCCGCCGACACGATTACCCTGACCCATACCGCCCGTTCCCGCCGCGGCTTCGCCGAAGGGGCGCTGCTGGCGGCGCGGTGGATCCTGGGCCGGCGGGGGTTGCATGCATTCGACGCCATCGCCCCGGAACTGGGCCGCATGGCCGCGGGAGGACAATGATGGCATTTCCGTTCACGGGCTGCGGCACCGCCTTGATTACCCCCTTCACCGCCGACGGCGCGGTGGATGAATCCGCGCTGCGGCGGTTTCTGCGCTGGCAAATCGCGGAAGGCGTGGACTTTCTGGTTCCCGGCGGCACCACGGGAGAAACCGCGACCCTCAGCCGCGAGGAACACCTGCGCGTGGTGGCCATTGCCGTCGAGGAAGCGCGGCGCGGCGAGCGCCAGGTGCCCGTGCTGGCCGGCGCCGGCGGCAACAACACCCGCGCCACCGTCGCCCTAGCGCGCGACGTTGCGGCGCTGGGCGTGGACGGCATCCTTTCCGCCGCCCCGTATTACAACAAGCCCAGCCAGGAGGGCCTGTACCAGCACTTCGCCGCCATCGCCGCCGCCATCCAGATCCCGCTGGTGCTGTACAACGTGCCTGGCCGCACCGCCAGCAACATTGAGCCCGCAACGGTCGCCCGCCTGGCCCAGGTCGCCAATATCGCCGGCGTCAAGGAAGCCTCCGGCAACCTGAACCAAATCATGGCGGTGCTGGCCGCCGTGCCCCCCAGCTTCACCGTGCTGTCCGGCGATGACGCCCTGGCGCTGGCCGTGGTCGCGCTGGGCGGCCGCGGCGTGATCAGCGTCGCCAGCAATGAGATGCCGGCGGAGATGACCGAGCTGATGCGTTTGGCCCGCAGCGGCGACTTCGCCTCCGCCCGGCGCCTGCATTTTCATCTCCTGCCCTTGCTGGAGGGCAATTTCCTGGAATCCAATCCCATCCCCGTGAAGGCCGCGCTGGCGGCGATGGGCTATTGCCGGGAGGTCTACCGCCTGCCGCTGACCCCCATGCAGAACCCGCGCCGGGAGCAATTCTTCCGCATTCTTGACGCGCTCGGCCTGCTCCGCGAGGATGCTCCGCGGGCCAGCGGCTCGCGCGCATGAGTCCGGCCGACACCGCCGCCCTGGCCGCCGCCGTGGAGCGGCTCGCCGCCATCCCCGACCTGGGCGCGCAGCGCGCCGAAGCGCTAGCCGCCTTCGCCGCACTGCGCGCCGCGCTCAATGCCGGGGAGGTCCGCGCCGCCGAGCCCGCCGCCCAGGGGTGGCGCACCAACGCCTGGGTGAAGCAGGGTATTCTGCTCGGCTTCCGGCTCGGCCAGCTCACGGAATATCCTCCCGCCGGGCCGCTGCGCTACTGCGATAAGGACACGCTGCCATTGCGGGACTGGCGTCTGGGCGACGGCGTGCGTGTGGTTCCTGGAGGCAGCAGCGTGCGCGACGGCGCCTACCTGGCCCCAGGCGTCATCTGCATGCCGCCGTGTTACATCAATATCGGCGCCTATGTGGACGCGGGCAGCATGATTGACTCCCACGCCCTGGTCGGCTCCTGCGCCCAAATCGGCCGGCGGGTGCATCTCAGCGCGGCGGCGCAAATCGGCGGCGTTTTGGAGCCGGTCAACGCCGCTCCGGTCATCGTGGAAGATGATGTTCTGGTCGGTGGCAACTGCGGCATCTATGAAGGCGCCCATATCGGCGCCGGCGCGGTGCTGGCGGCCGGCGTCGTGCTGACGCGATCCACGCCGCTGTATGACCTGCCGCGGGGCGAGGTGCATCGCGCCGCGGCCGGCGAGGGACTCCGCGTTCCCGCCGGCGCGGTCGTGGTGCCCGGGGGCCGCGCGGTCCGCCGCGGCCGCGGGCCAGAGTGGGGTCTGTCCCTGTACGCGCCCGTGATCGTCAAATACCGCGACGATTCCACCGACGCCGCCACCGCGTTGGAAGCCTGGCTGCGCTGAGGACGCGGGGAGACGCGGAGTTCCCGCCGCGCCGCGCGCCCCCGCCGGGCCGCGATTACCCGACCTTGCCTTTGTTCATCACCATCAGGAAGCTGGGCGTGGTGTGGAAGGCCGTCGCCGTCCCGGTGATGGTCACATGCGCGCCGGCATGCACACGCCGCGGCGCGGCCAGCACCAAATGCACATCCACCTTCGGCGGCTTCGCCTGCTGATCAAAGGGATCCACCGACAGATCCACCGTGCGCAGCGTCGCCGATACCACCACGCCCTGCAGCTGGTAGGTCTGCCCCTTCACCTGCTTCCACTCGCTCATGCGGGTCGCCGGATTCATCAGGCGCTGTTTGATGCCGCGGAACGTATCCGCCGGATAGAGCTTGGCCCGCGCCGCGGCATTGGCCGCGTTCACCTTCTGCAGCTCCGCCTGGTACTGCGCCATGGCGATGTCGCGCGCCGACTGGATCTTGAAGCCCGAGGGCGGCTCGGCGCTGCCCTGGGCGGTGGACTCCAGGGAGTTCAAGCCCTGCGCGGAACCGTGATAGCTGGTATAGGCCTTCTGCAAATAGCTGCTGATGGTCGTCGCGCTCGGCGCCAGGGCCTGGGCGCGGGCAACGTAGAACAGCCCGCGGCTGAAGTCCGCCGGCTTTTTGTACAGCTCGGCGATGCCCAGCCAGTAATACGACTGCGCGTCCTTGGAATTGAATTCGACCGCGGATTGGAAGTGGCGGGAGGCGGCGGCGTAGTGATGCCGCTGGAGGGCCACGAAGCCGGCGGCGCGGTTGAAGACATAGCTGGCCTGCGCCTTTTTCTGCGCCGGCGCCTGGGTGGCGGCTAGGGCTTGCTGGCCGCAGTGCGCCGCCCAGTCAATCCGCACCAAATCCTGGCTCATGCGCGCGCTGGTAGCGGGCAAATTGGCCGCCGCGTTGGGCAGGTAATAGGCGATGACGGTGAAGGCTCCGGCCTGCACCGCCGCCGGCGCGTGCGGGTCCTTCAGCACCGCTTCCGCGGTGCGCTCGGCCGCGGCGTAATTCTTCGCCGTCACATAACCAGCCATCTCCTGCTGCAACGCCGGCAAGCGATAGTCGGACTGGGGATATTTTTGCAGAAACGCGGCAAACGCCTGCGCCTGCGCCGTACCCGTCAGCTTGGAGGCGGCGATGTAGGCGTTATACTCCGGCATCCCGCCCTTCCAGGTGCGCTTGGCCAGCGGCGTGCCCGGCGCCGGACAGGGAGGGATCGCCTGCGCCCAGACGGGCGCCACGGCCAATAGGCACAGCCCCGTGGCCAAGGCCGCCCCTCGAAGCCACTCACGACCACCGGCAGTCCGCATTCCATCCATCATTGGGTTCTCTTTCCTCCGCTCACAATTCGATTCCCCGCGCAATCTCGCCGTTACACTGCTCACCCGCGGCAAAACGGGTGGAATATTAAAGAAGACGACGGCACCGGACATGCTGCTCCGCCGCCCAGAATGGAGTCCATGCCCCTAGGGCCGTCGCCGGCGCCCGCCGCCACCCTCGCAATATGGCAGAAAACATCCTCCAAGAGCAAGTTTGCATCATCACCGGCGCCAGCCATGGCATCGGCGAAGCCGTCGCCCGCCGCTTGGCGGCCATGGGCGGCCGGGTGGTGCTGGCGGCGCGGAACCGCGCCCGGCTGGAAGAAATCGCGCACGAATGGTCCGCCGACGGCCTCGATGTCACCGCCCGGCCTACCGACATGCGCCGGCCGGAAGAGGTCGAGGGGCTGATCGCCAGCACCGTAGCGGCCCATGGCAGGGTGGATGTATTGGTCAATAATGCCGGGATCGGCGCCTTCGGGACTCCGCTCCATGAGTTGGCGCCGGAGGATTGGCAGGCGGTGATGGAGACCAACCTCCGGGGCCCCTATTTAGCGCTGCGCGCCGTCGCCCCGCACATGATCCGCCGGCAATGCGGCCACATCATCAACATCTCTTCCCTCGCCGCCCACAATCCCGTGCCCAAGGGCGCCGCGTATGCCGCCTCCAAGTGGGGCCTAAAGGGGATGACCATCTCCGCCGCCGAAGAGCTCCGCGCCTATGGGATCCGCGTGAGCCTGGTCTGCCCGGGATCGGTGGATACCGACCTGGTGCCCGACCGCGGCAGAAACCGCGCCGTCATGCTCCAGCCCGACGACGTGGCGCATGTCGTCGCCATGCTGGTGACGCAAAACCCGCAGAGCTTCGTCAGCGAAGTGTTGATGCGCCCCACGCGCAAGCCCTAGCCCGCACGGCGGAGGTGAAACGGCCGGCGAGGTCCGCCTTCCGCGGCGGCGTTATTTTGCGGGCGCGGATGGCCACGTCCGCACCGGATTGCGGGCCGGCGGCCCGCGCCCCCAGGGCCGGCGGCGCGCACCCGACTCCGGCGGTCCACAGCCAGCTCCGGCGGCGCGCCCAGGGCCAGCGGGGCGCGGATGGCCACGGCCGCACCGGATTGCGGGCCGGCGGCGCGCACCCGACTCCGGCGGTCCACAGCCAGCTCCGGCGGCGCGCCCAGGGCCAGCGGGGCGCACCTAGCAGCGGCGCACGCCGGGGCCAACTGAGCGCGCCCAGGGCCGGCGGCGGGCGCATCCTTGCCTGGCGTTAGGCCGGCCAGTTCTCTATGCTTCAAGGCGTGGGGCTGCATCCCGGACTTCATCCTCTCGATCTCGCCATTATCGGCGCCTACCTGGTCGGCATCACCCTGTTCGGCATCTCCTTTCGCCGCCATGGGACCACCCTCAAGGATTATTTTCTCGGCGGCCGCGCGGTGCCGTGGTGGGCCATTTCCCTTTCCATCGTCGCCGGCGAAACCAGCGTCCTCACCATCATCAGCACGCCGGGTATCGCCTACACCGGCGACTTCGCGTTCCTGCAACTGGTATTCGGCTATCTGCTGGGCCGGATCGTCATCTCCGCCCTGTTGCTGCCGCACTACTTCAAAGGCGAACTGTATACCGCCTATGAACTGATGCAGCGCCGCTTCGGCACCCGGCTCAAAAGCCTGAGCGCCGCCATTTTTTTGGGCGGCCGGGCCATGGCCGAAGGCGTCCGGCTGTGGGCGCTGGCCATCGTCGGCGGCGTGGTGCTGGATGCCCTGCCCCGCCTGGGCCTACGCTGGCACTTCAACAACCTGGAGATCATCCTCATCATCGCCGCCCTGACCCTGGTCTACACCTTCGAGGGCGGCATGCGCGCGGTCATCTGGACGGACTTCATCCAGATCTGCATCTACGTCGCCGGCGCCATACTCAGCTTCTTCCTCATCCTGCGCGGCATTCCCGGGGGTTGGGCGCATGTCGCCGCCGTCGCCGCCGCCGCGCACAAATTCCGCATCTGGCATTTCCGGTTTTCCTGGACCCAGCCGTTCACCTTCTGGGCAGGGCTGATCGGCGGCATGTTCCTGACCACCGCCACCGACGGGACCGACCAGCTCATCGTGCAGCGCCTGCTTTCGGCCAAAAGCGAACGGGAGAGCCGATGGGCGCTGCTCAGCAGTTGGGTGGTGATCTTTTTCCAATTCGTCTTGTTCCTGTTCATCGGCGTGCTGCTATACGTCTTCTATCAAAGCCACGCCCTGCCCGCCGCCGGCCAGTTCGGCAGATACGACCGCCTATATCCCTCCTATATCGCCCGCTTCTTCCCGGTCGGCCTGGCGGGGTTGCTGATCGCCGCCATCATCGCCGCCGCCATGTCCAACCTGAGCGCCGCGCTGAACGCGCTCAGCTCCACGACCATCATGGATTTCTACCGCCCGCACCTGAACCCCGGCCAGTCGGAAAAACATTACTTGTGGATGTCCCGCCTGGCGACGGTGGGCTGGACCGTAGTGCTGGCCGCCGTGGCCTACGCCAGCCGCGATTCGCGTTCGGTTTTGGTGGCCGGCCTGGCGATCATCTCCTATCCCTTCAGCGCCCTGCTGGGCGTGTTCCTGCTGGGCACGGTGACCCGCCGCGCCAATGAGTTCGGCGCCATCGTGGGCATGATCGTGGGCGTCGCGGCCGCCGTCGCCTTGGGGCTTTCCGGTTTGCCCTTCACATGGTTTATAGTCGGCGGAACGGTGACCACCTTCCTGACCGGCTACGCCTTCAGTTGGCTTCGCCCCGCGCCGCCCAGCGGCCAAGCCGTGGCGCACTCCGCCGCGGCGCGCCAGGCCCCCTAAGCTGCTGCGTCAATGCCTCCTGGATCCGGGCGCCGGCTTGCACGCCCGCGCCCGAGTCCGCTCAGGATAAACTGGTGTAGCGTAGGATCTGGCGCTCTTAGCCCCACCCTCCAAGATACCATCTCGATAGCTATATGCGGCATTACCTTTGGCCGCGAAGCGAGATGCTATTTCTCTGGCGTTTTCTCCAACTTCTTTGGTTCCTCGAAGCCGAAGTCGAAGGAGATCAGGTCGTTTTCCAGCCAGGTTTGTTCCGGGTGTTCCTTCAGGTGCTCTTCCACCATTTTTATAATCAAGGAAACCAGTAATTTTTCGTCCGATTTCGTCGGGCGCAGAGCTCGTGGTCTCTCTGAGTTTTGCTTCTCCATGTTCTTTCTCCAGTGCTAGAATGTAGCGGTTAAGTAACGGTGCAGCTTGCTCATTGGTGAGCCCAAGTTTGTCATGCAGACCAGCTAGAAGTTTGGCCCCTATTTCCGACGCTTGCCGTCCCGGACTAAGAGTATTGTACTCTGGCCATTTGAACTTAACTTGTGACCGACTGCGCCGGGGAGTTCGTACGCCAAACGGTCAATCCCTTCTTCATCACGCGCAGTTCGCGCCCGAGCACGCCGCGCCATGCGGAGCCGGCAAACTCCGGCCAGCGCCGCGGCCGTCCGGCAAAGGTCAGTCGGTAATGACCGATCGGTAACTCCGGCCGGGGGCTGGCTGGCATACGTGGACTATTTCACGGCGCGTCAAACGAGTCAATCCATCGCAAGCTTGCGAACCCTTCCGCGCCCGGCGCCGCATCCCGCCAAGCGACCTAAGACGAGCAGCAGGCCGGTGGATCGCAGAGCCACGTCGCCGGGAGATGCCGCGCTTGGTTTATAGTCAGCCGAATGGGGAGCGCGTGCCGCGCGCCGCCCCGGCGCGCCAGGCGTCATCCTAGCCGCCGCAAGGCGCCGCAAGCCTCCGACCCCATCCGCCACGCCATGGACCCCCACCCCGCGCCCCCACCCACCGCTCCCGCCGAGCCCACCGTCTCCGCCGACGGCCTCGTGCGCGGCCTTACGCCCTTCCAGTGCGTGGCGCTGGTCGTCGGCACGCTGATCGGCTCCGGCATTTTCTTCGTGCCCAATGAAATGATCCGCGAGGTGCATTCCTTCACTTGGATCATGGCCGCCTGGGTGGTCGGCGGCCTGCTCTCGCTGTTCGGCGCCCTGGCCTATGCCGAACTCGGCGCGCTGCGGCCGCAAGCCGGTGGGGAGTATGTATTTTTGCGCGACGGCTGGGGCTCCGGCCTCGGCTTTCTGTTCGGCTGGGGCATGTTCTGGATCATTCGCCCCGTCTCCGCCGCGGCCATCGGGGCGGGCTTCGCCCTCGCCGCCGGCTTCATCTGGCCGGGGCTGAACGCCACGGTGATTTCCTTCGCCGGCGTGGGCATCCAGGGCATCCAGCTCCTCGCCGCCGGCGTCATCATCCTGGTCACGGCGGTCAATTATTTTGGCGTGCGCCAGGGCGGCCGCCTGCAAGCCTGGTTCACCGCCCTCAAGCTGCTGCTCATCGCCGGGCTGATCGCCGCCGCCTTCCTCTGGGCGCCGGGCGACTGGCATCATCTGGGCCAGCAGTTGGCGGCGCCGCTGGCCAGCATGGGCGGCTTCGGCGGCTTCGCCGCCGCGCTGGTCGCCGCCTTGTGGGCCTACGACGGCTGGAACAACCTGACGCTGGCGGGCAGTGAAATCCAGCAGCCGCAGCGGACCATTCCCATCGCCATGGGCGTGGGCCTGGCCGTGGTCTTCGCCGCCTACGCCCTGGTCAACGTCGCGTATTTCTACGTGCTCTCCCCGGCCCAGGTGGCGGCCCACAACAACGTCGCCGGGACCATGGCCGCGGCCTTCATCGGCCGCCACGGCGGCGCGCTGGTTTCGGTGGCGATCATGGTCTCGGTCTTCGCCACCCTCAACAGTTCCATTTTGTCCGGCGCCCGCGCGCCCTTCGCCATGGCCCGCGATGGCGTGTTCTTCTCCCGCTTGGCCCACGTCCATCCCCGCTACCGCACGCCCGACGTCGCCCTCTGGATCCAAGCGGCCTTCACCTGCATCTTCGCCCTGGCCAGCCATTATCAGGGCCTGTTCACGCTCACCATCTTCGCCGAGTGGCTGTTCTACGCCCTCGCCGTCTCCTCGCTCTTCGCCTTCCGCCGCCGCGGCGAAACCTCCCCATATCGCATGTGGGGCTATCCCGTCCTGCCGGCTATCTTCATCCTCTGCGCCCTGGTCATCCTGGAGCAGACCTTCGCCGCCAACCTTTTGCCCTCGATCGTCGGTTTGGCCATCATCCTGGCCGGCATCCCGTTCTTCCTCTGGCGCCAGCGCCGCCGCCCGCGCGCGGCCGGCTAAGCCGGCGTCCGTAAGCCAAATGGGCGCGGGCGCCAGCCCCGCCGCTTTTCTCGCGCTGATCTTGCGCGGATCTTGCGCGGACGGGCCGTGACGTCCGTTCGTGCGCAGCGGGTGCACGGCAAATTTCGCGGCCTTCCCACGCCGGCGTTGCGGCCCGGGCAAAAGGCGCGGCCCGCGCGAGCGG
Organism: Acidobacteriota bacterium; assembly: GCA_027314025.1. Classification (GTDB taxonomy): domain Bacteria; phylum Acidobacteriota; class Terriglobia; order Terriglobales; family SCQP01; genus JAKAUF01. The sequence goes on along the minus strand of DAHVCP010000050.1, from coordinate 8,518 downwards.
TTTACACTGTTGTCTTATGCCGGACGTCAAGATCACCATTCGCCGCAACGGTTCGCTCCACGTCGAGGGGCCATTCACCCTTCTTGATTCCAACGGACAGGAAATTCCCATCAACAAGCCGGCCATCTCCCTCTGCCGCTGCGGCCATTCCAACAACAAACCCTTCTGCGACGGCAGCCATAAAACCTGCGGCTTCCAAGGCGCCGAAGCCCACATCCTCGCCGCCGAAGCCGCGGCCGCGGGCAGTGGCGCGCAATAACGCCGCGGCCGCGGGCAGCGACGAAACGCCGCCGCCGCAAACGGCGGGGCGCAAAGCACGTCCAGCCATCCCGCCAAGGACCTGATCGCTCGCGTCGCGCGCCGCTCGCTGCGCGACGTTGGACGCGTTCTCCAGCGTTTCCAGCGACCCTGCCGCGCGCGGCCGGCGCGCACACCGCCTCGCCGCCGCCCCGTGCAGCTCGCGGCCGCGCCGCCGTAGAATGGAAGCCGCGGGCGCGTAGCTCAGTGGACCAGAGCATCCGCCTTCTAAGCGGAGGGTCGCGGGTTCGAATCCCGCCGCGCCCGCCAATGGCGGCCCGGGCGCAGTTCCGGCGGCGTGAAGTGGCCGTAGCGGTGCGCGGCAGGGTTGCCGAGAGGGGCTCCCCGCCGGCGGTGGTAAGCCCCTCCCAAGTTGGTTGTCGCGGGGTCGCGCCAACCGGCCGGCTGAAGCCCGCCGGCACACGGGCTGAAGCCCATTCCACGGCCGCCCACGGCGGCGCGGCCCCGCGATGGGCGTCCGGTTAAAACACGTTCCGGATGTCCGGCCAGAACTCGGCTTCCAGGTTGAAGATGGCGGTGCCGATCAGGTCGAACTCCACGCGGCTGGCGGTCAGGCCCACGCCGCGCTGGGCGTTCGGATAGTAGGTGTTGGAAGCGACCCCGGCCAGGATGGTCCCCAGCGTCGGCGCCCAGGCGAAGGTCGAGCGCCCGGTAAGGTCGCTGCGCACGATGAACGTGCGGTCCACGGCGTACAGGAACCGCGAGGCGAACGAATGGCTCCCGCCCAGGCGGAAATAGCGCGGATCCTCATGGAACCACACCGGGAAAACATAATCTCCCCAGAACCCGGAATCGTCGGCGTCAATCTGCGCCGAGGCAAAGCATTTCATGTAGCCGCCAAAGCCCGGCCCATAGCCGCAATAGCCGTTCGACGTGTGCTCGAACAGCGTCTCCAAGCCGCCCATCGCCAGTCCTTGCCAGTCATAGGTCTCGCTGAACATGGCGTCGAATTTTTGCTTCGGCGTCATCGGCGGCACCGTTTTCAGGTAGGAGACTTCATAGGCGGGGATGACGTAGAACAAATGCCCCGGCGAATACTTCGGCCCTTTTCCCGCGCCGTAGGTCAGGCGCACCTTGCCCTTCTTCTCGACTTTCTGTTTTCCCTTCTGGCTCTGGTCCGCATCCTGCGCCATGGCCTGCGCGGAGAACACCGGGTAAGCAAACGCCGCCAGGCGGGGCAGGGCCGGCGCGAAAGGCGAGCGCCGCAGAAGCGAAATGGATGGCAGCCGCCGCGCCAAGTAGGCGCCCGTTAGTGGCGCGCCGTCCAACGCGCCGCTCGCTCCCGCTGCCGCCCGTTCCCGGCGGGAACGCACGCGCGCGACTCCCCCCGAGGCGGCGAACGCCGGCAGCGCCAGCAATAGCGCAACACCCCCCGCGGAAACAACAATTTTGGCTCGCAGACGGCTGTTGCTACCCCTGCCGCCCGGCAACATCACCGGATGTGGCTGCACATAGTCACTATAAACCGCCCGCCGCGCCGCCGCAGGCGAAAATCGCTAGCGCGCCCTCCAGACCTTGTCCTGGGGAATATACCCCGGAGCGGCGGCTCTTCGCGCATACCATAATCGGTGTGGACGGCGCGGATTCGATTCGCGGGAGTGACGCGGCATGGCCGCGCTCGGACCTGCGCCCGTCAAAGGCGCCACAACCATGTCCGGCTTTGCGAGCCAGCCGGAGTGCCGGCCCCTCCGCGCCCGTGGACCAGAACATGCATCGCGCATCGCTAGAGACCCCGGTCGGAAGGATATGGTTAGCCGCGGATGAACACGGCCTGCGGCGGGTGGAGTTTCCGCCCCACCCTGGACGGAGTTCTCCGCCTCCGCCCCTCGCGGCTACCGCCGCGGAATCCTCCGCCGGCGCATCCCACCTTGCCGCGGCGCGCCGCATCCTCGCCTCCGCCTGCGATCAGCTGGGTGAATATTTCGCCGGCCGCCGCACCCACTTCGATCTCCCGCTTGCTCCCCAGGGCACGGCGTTCCAGCTCTGCGTATGGGCGGAACTGCGGAGCATTCCTTACGGCCAAACCATCAGCTACGGCGAACTCGCCCGGCGCGTGGGCCTGCCGCGCGCTGCCCGCGCCGTGGGCGCGGCCAATGGCGCCAACCCTATCCCCATCATTGTTCCCTGCCACCGCGTCGTCGGCGCCGACGGAAGTTTGACCGGTTTCGGCGGCGGCCTGGCCATCAAGGCGGACCTGTTGGCCTTGGAATCGGGCCAGCGCGGATTCCTCCCGGGCTAGGCCCGCCGCTCCGGTATCCGGCCCGCTCCGCTTTGCGACCCGTGCCGCTATCCCTGCCCGCTCCGCTTTGCGACCCGCTCCGCTATCCCTGCCCGCTCCGCCTTGCGACCCGCTCCGCTTTGCGGCTAGGGCTGCGCGGCATACGCCGCACCCGACGAATACCCCGCCGAGCCCGTCTCCTTGGGATTGGGACCATAGCGGTTCGCGCCCGGCTGGCTGTCGAGCAAGAAAAACACAAGCAGCACAATTCCACCGGCCAGCGGAACAAGCGAAATGAACACCCACCAGCCGCTGCGCCCGGTGTCATGCAGGCGCCGCACGGAGACCGCCAGACTAGGCAGCAGATTGCCCAGCCCATAGACGAGGTAAAAGATGCCCGGGGCGCCGGCGCCCATGCCCGCCGTGCCCGCCATGCCCACGTTCAGCGCGCGCGCGCTGCCCGCTACCGAGACGAGAATTATGAGCACAATCGCCGCCCCGATCAAAGTGGCGAACAGCTCGTAGAACCAATACTCCCGCCGCCGCGCCCGGCCGCTGAAGTCGGCGTATTTCCGCATCGCTTGCAGATACCAGTTCACCGTTCCTCCTGACTGGCGCCCCAAGGTGGGCGTCCGCTCCATCCCATCGGTTGGGCCGTGCACGGAGTGACTGAACGCGGCCCAGCGGGCAAGAAGCCGGCTAATCGTAAACGAAATCACACATCCCCGCAACCCGATCTGCGCCCCGCATGGACCTGGGCTCACGCGGCGGTGCGCGGCACACCAGCGGCGCCGGCGTAAGCCACAATGGCCATTACCCCCGTCCGCGGCCGCAATTGCGCCGCGATCCCAGCTTTCCCCGGCCCGCTCCCGCCATGAACATCTTCGCCACCGACCCCGACCCCGCCGCCAGCGCCCGGGCGCTCGATGACCGCCGCCTGAACAAAATGATCGTCGAGTCCGGCCAAATCCTCAGCACCGCGCTGCACCTCGCCGGCCGCGGTTCGCCGGATCTGTACAAACCCGCCTACCCGCGCCATCCCATCGTCCTGTGGGCCGCGGCCGACCCGCGCAACTACGCCTGGTTGTGGCGGCACTTGCGGGCGCTGCTGGCCGAACGCGCCATCCGCACCGGCGGACGCCCGCACCGCACGGAGCGCCTCGTACCGCTGCTCCGCGCGGCCGTTGTCACCACCGCCCCGCCCGCCTGCTTCTGCAACTGCACGCCGCACCCGCGGACGCGCGACGTGCACCGCGCCTACCGGCAAACGCTGGTGGAGAAATGGCGCCGCGATACGCCCCCGCCGCGCTGGACGCGCCGCGCCCCGCCGCGCTTCTGGAGCCGCTCCCGCGGCCGTTCCTAGCCGCCGCCGCCGCGACTCCGGGCCGCCTAGCGCGGAGTCACCGTCCACAGCAAATGTCCCAGCACCACGTCCACGCCCAAATGGCGCAGATACGCCCAGCGGCCATCGCGGGGATTGCAGGTGTCCAGATGCACAAAGCCGCCGCCGGGAAAATGGACCCCTCCCAGCCCGCGGCAGTCGCGTCCGGGTGGACCCATGCCGAGCACCTCGGGATCAATCACCGCCGGATCGTAGTGGAAATCGAAGTTGCCACCGATGAGCTGCCCGCAAGCGATATCCAAACCGCGGAGCACGGCGGCACACGGCCGTCCCAGCGCCGCCGCCAGCACCTGCGCCAATGCCGCCTGTTGCCGGCTGATCGCGCGCGCGTACACGCGCTTCACCTCCGCCTGGTAGTGCGCATGCGCCAGCCACATGCCGGTTCCACCGCCGACCATCCGTCTGGCCCAACCACCGGGCCGCTGTTCCCGTTCATTGTCCCAGCACGCGCCGACCGCGGCCGGTCCCGGCGCCCAAGGATCCCCCGCCCGCCCGTTCGCTGCGCTCGCCTCGCCGCATCGCGCCTTCTCCCTGGCGCGGTCCAGTGCGCAATCGCCTCCCGGCCTATCATTTCCGCCCATCCCCATTTGGATCGCGGCGCCAACGCGCGGGTTTTTTCGCCCCAACAAAGCCGCGACTGCCGGCGTTTACGCGGGCAAGCGCCGCGCCCTCACCTGTCCGTTTTCGCGGCTTCCCCTGGCCGCTCGGCCGTCACCGCCGTTGCCAACCCATAAGCGAAAACCCGGATTTCCTTTCTGGCCGGCTCGCGCGAGAGTAATAACCGTGGCGTGCGCCTTTTGGCCACGCGAGGTTGCCCTTGCTTCGTCTTGCCCGCGCCGTCGCCGGTCTGCTGGCGGCCTTTGTGCCGCTCTGCCCCGCTGCCCGTCCCTCGCGCCAGTCTCCCGCTCCGCCCAGCCCCGCTACCCGCCCCGGCTCACGCCAGCTCAGCCTACGGCCCAGCTTACGATGGAGCGCCCGTGGCTGGATGCGACCTGCCACGCCCTATCTGCGCTCCGCCACCGCCCTGCCAGCCACCGCATTTTCCCGTGCCAGCGTCGTGGAGTTATACCATCTGCGCTACGAGCAAGTGGAACCGAACGGCCTAAGCCGCCTGCTGGTCCAGCGGGTCTTCGCCATTCGCACCGCCTTCGGCGCACAATATTTTGGCCCGGACGATTTTTGGTACGACGCTTCCCGTTGGTCCTTCCATCTGGTGCATGGCGAGGTCATCTCGCCGCGCGGCCGCCGCGCCGCCGTCACCGATGGCGGCGACGCCGATCCGGATGCCGCGGGCGAACACAACCGCGTGCTCCACTTCCCGGCCCTGCGTCCCGGCGACCGTATCAACATCATCTACGTCCTAAAGCCGGTCGCCGCCTCGGCCTGGCGGCGCGTCGGCTTCGGCTACATCGGCGATCTCTTCGCCTTTCGCGACAATTACCCCGTGCAGCGCGTACGCTACGTTTTGCGCTCGCCGCAGCCTATCGCCGCCGCCGCCGTGCGTGTCGCCTCCGTCTCGAAGCACCGTTCCGGCGGCCAATTCATTTCCGACTGGAGCGGCGGCCCTTACCGCCCCTTCTGGCGGGAAACCGGCGGCCCTTCCATCACCGACGCCTCCCCCTACGTGCAAACCGGCGCCTTCCTGCACTGGAAGGGCTTGGCCGGCTGGTACAACCAAAAGCTGGCGGCGCAGGCGCGGCTCAGCCCGGCGTTCCGCTCCCGCCTCCTGCAGTTGGTTCCCCCCCAACCCACGCCGCTGGCGACGGTGCAGGCGGTGTGGGCATATCTCGCCCGCCGGCTGGATTATTGGGGCGATGAATCCGGGCTGCACGCCTTCCTGCCTTCGCCGCCGGGCACGGTGCTGGCCCGCGGGCGCGGCGATTGCAAGGATGGCGCGCTGCTGATGACCGCTTGGCTCCGCGCCGAGGGCGTGTCCGCGGATTTGGCCCTGATTCGCACCTGGAGCATGGGCGCCGTCGCCAATGGCGCCGCCACCATGGCCGCCTTCGACCACGCCATCGTCTATGTTCCCGGCCTGCGCCTTTGGCTGGACACTACCGCCCCGCGCTTGCACGTCGGCGAACTGCCCGCCACCGATCAAGGCGCCCTGGCATTGATTGTCCGTCCGGGAGAAAATCACCTCGTCTCGGTGCCCATCCTGCCCGCCAGGGCCAATCGCCTGGTGCAGAGTTTCCGCCTAACGCCCGCCGGGCCCGCTCTTTGGAGCCTGAGCGGACGCATTACCGCCGGCGGCATGCGCGCCAACCACCTCCGCGCGCAATACGCCAACCGCGCCGCCCGCCGGGCGCTGTTCGCCTCCTGGCTGCGCCGCCGCTTTCCCGGCGTGCGCCTCGCCAGCCTGCGCTTCACCGGCGCTGCCTGGGCCGACGCCCGCGCCCAGATCGTCTTCACCGCCGCCGTGCCCCGCGCCGCTCTGCCCAATCCCGCCGCCATTCCCACGGCCATCTTTCCCCGCCACTTCGCTCAACGCTTGGCCGCGGACCGCCAGCGCCGCCAATCCTTGCGCATTCCCACCCGCTGGAGCCTGGCCACGCGCTGGTCGGCGCCGGCAGCCCATTGCCAGACGGCGCCGCCGCTCCAGCTGACCGCGCCTTACGGCCGTCTCGAAATCCGGCGTCTGTGCACCCCCGGACGCCTGCACATTCTCCTCAGCGTGGCGCAAACCGGCGCGACAATTCCCGCCGGCCAGTACGCCGCCTTCCGGGCCTTTTGGCGCAACGCCGACGCGCGCATGAACCAACCGCTGCCGACGCCCGCTCGCTCGGTGTTGGCCGCCGCCCAAGTCCAGCCTGCTCCCGCCGCCGCTCCCGCGGTTCCCGCCGGCGTTTCCTCGGGCCGCGGTCGTGCCCGTACGGCCAGGGTCCCGGCCGGTCTCCATCCCGCCCGCCTCCATTAATGCCGTCTTAGCTGCCGCCGCGGTGAAACCGCTGTGCTGGGCGCGGCGCCGCCGCGCATAACCGCGGCGAATGGCGGCCATTCATCGAATCGTTTTGTCAGCGCCCGCGGCAATCCGCTAGCGTGGAATGGAAGCTGTACGCGTCGAGGGGGCGCGACCTGAGCATGACCAGCGTAGCCACGTTGCCCAGCAAGCGCTATCTCCTGGCCAGCGATTTCGATCAAACCCTCAGCCGTGCCGACTCCGGCCGCATCCTGAGCGAATTGATTGGTATCTCGCCGGCCGTCTTCGAGCACAAGTGCGCCGGCCTAGCCGCCCGCAACTTCGTGCAACAAGGCGGCGAACTCGCCTATCTGCTGCTGCATGACCCCGACTACCGCCGCGTGCGCCGGGAACACTTGATCGAAGCCGGCCTGCGCACGCCGCTGAAGCGCAATATCGGCCATTTGGCCCGCCTTTTGGCCGAAGGCATTCCCGGCCACGAGTTCGAATTCCAGGTCATCTCCGCCTCGCCGCAGGAAGTGGTCGAAGCGGCCTTGGCGCAGTTGCTGCCCGCCGAGCGCATTCACGGCACGCAGTTGGAATACGGCCCGGATGGCGCCATCGCCGGCCTTGCCCGCGTCACCGCCGGCTACGGTAAAGTCGCGGTGTTGGACGCCTTGCAAGCCCGCGCCGGCCTCGGCGCCGAGCGCATCGTCTACGTCGGCGACGGCAGCTCCGACATGCACGTCATGCTGCACGTCAGCCGCCACTCCGGCTACGCCATCGCCGTCTCCTCGCACCGCCCGGTCGCCCGGATTGCCCATCGCACCGTGCTGGGCGAGGATTCTCTCGCCGTTCTGGTCCCGATTTTGGAAGACATTGTTGGCTGGAACGCCGCCGAAGTCCGCGCCTTCTTCGCCGCCCAGGGCTTGCACATCCAGGAATGGGGCAGCGTGCGCACCGACTGGCTGACCATTGCCCCCGCCGGGCCCGGACCCGCCGACCACGCGCCGGTTGCTAAACTGATCGCTACTCCCGGCGCGGCCCCCGTCGGCCCCGCCGCGGACGCCGCGATCGAGATTCCGCATGCACTGGTTTCCTGATTCGTTCGGTTGGCTCGCCACCGCCTTCTTCTGCATTTCTTATTTTTCCGCCGCGTCCAACCTGCGCCGCTGGCAAGCCGCCGCGGCCGCGCTGTGGGTCACGTACGGCGCCGCCATCCATTCCCTGCCGGTCATCGTCGCCAATCTGTTGGTCGTTGGTTTCGCGCTGCTGCCGCCGCGCTGGCTGCGCCGGCCCCCGCCTTCGCCCACGCCCGGCTAACCGAGCGCCTACCAATCGCGGCCGGCAGCATCCGCCGCCGGCTTCCCCAACTCCGCCACGGTCCGCGCCGCGCGGCCCCCGGCGACCCGCAAGCGGGACACCGCCCCGCGCCAAGCACCCGCTGGGCTGGGGCCCCGGGGCCCCGGCCCAGCCGGGCGCGTTGGCCGCGCTTAGCCCGCCCTCTTGGGAATGTGGGACGCCCCGCCGCAGGCGGGGCTGTTGTTAGCAAGTGAAAATGTCCGCTTTTCGTAGCACGCGATCTGTCCGGTTGCCAAACATTCAATCGCCCGCCGCCGGGGCGGTGGGAAAGTGGGAATCCAGCGGTTTTTGCGGGATTTCCAAGGCCGGTGGAAAACGG
>DAHVCP010000072.1 GCA_027314025.1 Acidobacteriota bacterium | reverse complement strand
ACGACCGGAACTGGTTCTTCGCGTCGTGCTTCGCCAGCACCTTCGTGATCGCCGCCGTCAATGTCGTCTTCCCGTGATCAATGTGCCCGATCGTCCCCACGTTTACGTGCGGCTTGCTGCGGTCAAATTTCTCTTTCGCCAATTGCGTGCCCTCGCCTTAATCTCTGTTCCCCACCGCCCGCGGTTTGGAGCGGGAGACGGGATTCGAACCCGCGACGTTCAGCTTGGAAGGCTGACACTCTACCACTGAGTTACTCCCGCCCAGGGCGGACCCAATGCTGGAGCCGATGACCGGATTTGAACCGGTGACCTCGTCCTTACCAAGGACGCGCTCTACCGACTGAGCTACATCGGCCAACCTAGGTTTCAGTTTTCGGAGGGGATTCTGGGGAGCCGTTCGCCCCCGGCGGCGAAACGCCGTCGGCGACGCGGTTCCAGGGGGCGGGGACGCCTTCCGCTTCCGCGCGGAATAGCGTCAATGCCAGCAGGACCAGAAGCACCGTAACCGAAAACCACAATAAGCGGCGATCCGTGATCGTCGCAAACGTCAAAGCCAGCAACAACCCGTAGGCGGCCACCGCCAGCCAACGCCGGATCTCCCGGCGCCGCGCCACGGCCGCTGCCTGCGGGCCTGCGCCGGAGGGAAACCGTGCATCGCGGCTTGCTCTCTCCGGATTGCGCCACCCAACCGCCACTACTTGCGACCTCGACTCGACTCCAACGCTGCCTGCAAAACCCATGGTGGACAGGGGAGGATTCGAACCTCCGTAGCCCCAAGGGGCGACAGATTTACAGTCTGTTGGTATTAACCACTCACCCACCTGTCCACGGTCCGACGCACCTTGCCGCCACCTCGGAGGTGGAGCTGGCGAAGGGACTCGAACCCCCGACCGGCTGATTACAAATCAGCTGCTCTACCACCTGAGCTACGCCAGCTCAAGCACGCCGCGCGCCGGAGACAAGGCCATTGACGCACTACGACCGTTGGGCCACAGCGCGCAAATATCAGATTCTAAGCGAAGAGAACTCCAATTGCAAGGATCCGCCCCGCCGCCGACGCTTCTTAATTATATGTCAGGAGTGCCCCGCTCCGCCGCAGGCCGGAGGAGCGGGCCGATGGGCCCCCGCGGTGGGGCTGCGCTCCGCGCCGAAAGGCTGGATGGCGGCCCGGCCTACTGCGCCCGCGACCGACCCGGCGCCGGCAGTGGCAGGGCGGCCGAGCCAGGCGGGGGTAGGGGCGATTGTTGTGTTGGGGTTGACGGCGGCGGAGCCGACGGCGTTGTATCATGCGGCATGGCGTCCTCGTCCCCGACCGTTGACCCGCAATCCGCGGTCGCCCGGGGCCGGAGTCTGGCTTCCCGTGGGGGCCGGGCGATCGTCGCTTTGGCGTTGCTGGAGTTGGGTTTACTACTGCTGGTTCTGCCCTGGGCCGGGGTTTGGCGGCACAACTATTTCCTCCAGAATTGGGCTTGGCTGCGCGGGTGGCCGCTCAGTCCCTATGTGCGCGGGGCGGTGACCGGCTGGGGATTGATCAACCTTTGGCTGGGAACCGGCGAACTGATCCGGCTGCCACGCTAGGGTAGGGGCCGGGCCTCTTTTGCGCCGCGTTAGCGGCGACCCCGCACGCCGCAAAGCCCGCCCACGGTCCGCCCATGATCCGTTGCTACATCACCGACCGATCCCTCTTGCCGGGTGCGCCCGGGGATCGCATTGCCACCTTATTGGATTGCGTGGGCCGCGTAGCCCGGCAGGGGACGACGCTTATCCAGTTGCGGGAAAAGGACTTGCCAGCCCGCGAACTATTCGCGTTGGCGCAAGCGGCGCAGGCACGCCTGGCGGGAACCGGGGGCAAGCTGCTGATTAACGACCGCTGGGATATCGCCCTCGCGGTTGGCGCCGCCGGCGTTCACCTTCCCGCCACGGGAGTTCCGGTGGCGGCGGTGCGGCGCGCCGCGCCCGCGGGATTTCTGATTACACGCAGCTGCCATTCGCCGGCGGAAGCTGCCGCAGCCGCCCGCGACGGGGCCGACTTCTGCCTTTTGGCGCCCATCTTCCCCACGCCGTCCAAGCCGGGCGCCGTCCCCCTCGGGATCGAGGCGCTGCGCGCCGCCGCCGCGCACGCCCGCGTGCTCGCCTTGGGCGGCGTCACAGAAGAAAACATTGCCGCTTGCCTGGCGGCGGGCGCGGCGGGCATGGCCGGCATCCGATATTTCCAGCCCCCGGGCATCGGGCCCCCGGGCATCGGGGATGAAGGCGGTGCAGGAGGTCGCAATGACCCCAGATGAAGCGGAAGGCGCAATGCAATTTGTCACCGACCAGCAGGGCAACTTTGCTACCGCGCTGCTGAAGATGCAGGACAACCTGGAACGGATCGCCGCCTACGGCCAGCGCATCGAGGCCAGGCTGGCGGAACTGGGAGCTAAGCTCGATCGTCTGGCCGATGCCGCCCAGCGGGCCGAGGCGGAGCGCCACAGCGCGCAAACCGACCGGGCCCAACTGGGCCGGGAACTCGCCGCCCTGCGCTCCAGCCTGGCGGCGCGGCGCGCCGCCTAGCGGCCCCGCCACGGTCGCGCACGGCCGCACCCGCTCGAACCAGGCACCGTGCCGCGGCGGTCGTCCCGCCAAGAATAAGGGCGGGCATCGCTGCCCGCCCATAGAAGACCGCTAGGAATTTTGGCGGCTAGAACGAGTAGACCAGCGAGAACTCCATCACGCGCGGGCTGTTGAGCGTGCTGGTGTAATCGCCGAAGGTGCTCGACGACGCCCAATCCAACTGCGCGCTATTCGGGTCGAAGTTCGGCGTGTTGGTCAGGTTATAGATGTTGGCCTGGCCCTGGATGTGCTGGCTCTCGGTGCCTGGGATCGTCCACTGCTTCGCCAGGCTCACGTCCACGCCGAAGTAGCCGCCGCCGCGGATGTTGTTCTTCACGCCGCTCTGGCCGGGAAACGGGTAGCTGAAGGCGTTGAGCGCCTGGCTTTGGTTGGCGAACAGATTGGGCTGGCCATTGTTATTGCTCAAACCAAACACCAGCGGGTTGCTGTTGCGATTGGCCAGGCCCATCTCCTCCCAGTTGGTCGGCCAGACGAAGCCCATGAAGGCGCTGGCCGGCAGCCCGGAGGTCCAGCGCGTGGTGCCGGAAAACTTCCAGCCGCCGACGAGAGCGTTCAGCAAACCGCCGGCGTTGGGCGCGAAGTACTGGCCCTTGCCGAATGGCAGATGCCAGACCCAGTAGCCGCTGACCTGGTGCCGCAGGTCGAAGGCGCTAGGGCCGTACATCTGACCGACGTTCCAGGAGTTGGTGATCATGGTCGAATCGCTGCCGGTGCCGAATTCCGGCATCGAGCCAATGCCCAGAGCCTTGGAAAACGTGTAGTTGAAGCCGAACAGCAGTCCGTTGTTGAACTGCTTGTGCAGGCCGAACTGAAAGGCATTGTAGTTGGCCCAGCCAATGGACCGCCAGACGTAGAGCGAGGAGAACTGGCTGTTGTAGAAGCTGTTTGCACCGGTGACGGGCAGCGCCGGGTAGCTGTACAGGTCCATCAGGTACAACGCGGAGGTCTCGTTGTATAGATTCGACGCGAAGTTGGAGTAGGTGGCCTCCAACAGGCTGGAGGTGGTGGTGGGACCGTTTGTACCCCCGGCCATCGGCGTGCCGGCGTTCACCAGCGGATAGCACTGACCCGCGGCGCCGTTGCCGCAGTTATTGCCCGCCTGGAACATGTCCGTCCAGTACTGCGCGGTGGGCCCAATTACCGAGGCGCTGATGGCGCTGTCGGGCGTGTTCTGCCGCGCCAGCTGCGACAACCGGGTGGCGGCGGCGAAGTAATCAATGCCCGTCTTGGGATCCACCAAGTCCGTCGGCATGGCGATGTCCTGATGCACCAACGTGTGCCGGGAGAAGTGGCCGACATAACCCAAATCCATCACCACCCCGCCGGGAAGCTGCCGCTCGATCGTAAAGTTGGCGGCAATCGAATACGGCGTCTGGAGCGATTGGTCAATACCCCGGGCGATGGCCTCGGCGCCGACGGGGTAAACGGTCGGATAGGTCGAGGAGGGCGCCGCCGGCACCAGGGACGCGCCATTGTTGGCGGTGGTGGGAATCACGTTCATGCTGGTGATGCGCGGGGCATTGCCGAGGCTGAGCTGGCCGGACGGATTCTGCACCTGGCTGGTGAGCCCGAACGAGCCGCTGTCGCTGTAGCTGAGCGCCAGCGACGGCCCGAAGTAGTCATAGAAGATGCCGGCGCCGCCGCGGATCGCGCTTTGACCGTCGCCGAACAGCGTTTTTAGCAACCCGCCGTGCGGGCGCGGCGACCAGGCCACGCCGAAGCGCGGCGCGAAGTTCTGCTGCATGCTGTAGAGCCCGGAGCGATGCCAGAATGCACCGGCCGGCTGGAACGCGATCAGCTGGTCCTGGTTGGACGGGATGCCCTTCATCATGTTCGCGGCCCGGGTATTGAACCACTGCCCCATGTTGATGTTGGGCAGCACCTCCTGGCCGTTGGTCTCCGTGATCGGCGTCATCAATTGATAGTTGAGACCGTAGGAGACGGAAATGTCCCGCGTCATCTGCCAGGTGTCCTGCGCGAACAGGTTGTAATCCCGCGTGAGCCAATTGCGCGTGACCGGGGCGCCTTGGGCGATCGGCGTCGCCTGGGTCAGGCTGGTGATGTTGTAGTTGTAGGTGGTGTCAATTTCGCTGGCGATGCCCATCAGGCCGGCGAGCGGAAAATCGTAGGCATTGGTGCCGCCGCCCGCAACCGCGGGATAACCGCTGGCGGCGGGATCCAGCGCGTCGCCCTTGCCCGCGAAGCCGCCGGAAGACACCCAGTCGGAATTGGTCAAGGCGTTGCTGAACGAGTTGTAGTCGTTCTGCGAAAAGCGGTTGACGAACAGGAAGTTGGCGCCGAAGGAGAAGTTGTGGCTGCCATCCTGCCAACTGGCCGTATCCATCAGGTTCTGCACCGGCGCGATCACGCGCCCGGAGCGGGTAATGCCCTGGCTGAGCTGGCGGATGAACACCCAAGGCTGGGTGGAATCGCCGATGGTGCCGACGCTCTGCCGGGTTAGGCCGTAGCGCAGGCTGTTGACGAAGTCCGGACCGCCGACGACGGTGTAGCCCAGGGCAAAGCCCTTGCTGAGGTCGGTGGTCGTGGTCTGCGGCGGCCCGCCGGGCAGAAAGGGCGTGCCCAGGGCGTTGTCATCCACCGCCGTGCCGCGGAAGAACAGGCTCTGGTTGTCGCTGATCTTGTAATCGAAGCGGCCGATGTACCAGTTGTATTTGTTCTGCGTTGGCGCGGAAAAGCGATAGCCGCCGTAGTTGGGGGCATCCACCACGCCGCCGGCATTGGGCAGCGGAAAGGAGTTGAAGTAGCTCATCGCCACCTTGCTGGGCCCAATGCCCAGCGGATCCATCTGCTTCAGCTGCGCCGGGCCCAGGCCGTAGTAGCCGGCAGCGATCGGGTAGGACTTGCCGTCCAGGCCGGTGACATTCATGCCCGGGCACTGGCTGGCGGTGGAGCATTGATATTGAATGATGCCTTGCCGCAGCGTGGCGCTCGGAATGGTGTCCTCGACGCTGGCGCCCTGCGACTGCCGCTGGCCTTCATAGTTGAAAAAGAAGAACAGCTTGTTGTGCAGGATCGGCCCGCCGATCGTGCCGCCGAAGACGTTGCGCACCAGGTGCGAAGGCTGATTGCAGTTGATGGGCGAATTGGCCGGGCAGTTCTCCAACTGCGCGGTCTTGAGGAAAAACTCGTTGGCCAGGCCGACGTCGCTGCGGTTGAACTCATACAACGAGCCGTGGTACTGGTTGGTGCCGCCCTTGGTCACCAAGGCCACCTGCGCGCCGGCGGTGCGGCCCGCCTTGGCGCCGAAGTTAGAGGTGGTGACGCGGAACTCCTGCACCGAAAACGGCGTCGAGGGCAGCACGCCGCTGAAGCCCGCCCCGCCGAAGACGTCGTTATTGTTGACGCCGTCCAGCGTCACGTTGTTCTGGTTGGTCCGCTCGCCGTCCACCGAGCCGCCGCGGTAGCCGCTGTCCAAGCCTTTCGTGCCGGTGAAGACGACGCCGGGCTGAAGACTGAGCAGCAGGTTCAAGTTTTCGGCCTTGATCGGCAGGCTTTGGATCGCCGTGTGGCCCATGGATTGGCCCAGGCTGTTGTCGGTGGTGTTCAGCAGCGGCGCGGCGCTGCGCACTTCCACGGTGGAGCTGACCTGCCCGACGCGCAGCGCGACGTTCACGCTGGCCGGCAGGCTGACGCGCAGCCGCAGGCCCGGCCGTTCGTAGGTGGAAAAGCCATGCGCTTTCACCGTCAGCGTGTAGGTGCCCGGCAGCACCGCGGCGAAGCCGTACCGGCCATTCGCGGCCGTGACCGTGGTCCGCGCCAATCCGGTCGCGCCGTTGGCGATGGTGACCACCGCGCCCGGCACCGCCGCCCCGGAGGGATCGGTGACCGCGCCGCGCAGGGACGTGGTCGCCTGCGCCCAAGCCGCGCCGCTCAAGGCCAGCGCCGCGATTAGAGCAATCCCCCAACGACTCACACGTCCACTCACAGTATTTCCGTCCAGCATATCCGCACACTCCCCGTGCAATGACAAAAATGACCGCGCTCCGCCCCTGACCGGCGACACCGGACAAGAGACCAGGCGATTAGGCATCCAATGTTACAGAATCAGTCCCGAATTTGGAACCGTAAACTGTCGAGAATCATCTGGCCCGCTGGCTGAAATGCAGGCTGAGCCCGTACAGCCCGAATTGACTGCGGCTCACGGTGATGCCGAAATTGGGCGTCAACGTCCAATCCACGCGGATGATGTCCTCGGCGCTGTTGGTCAGGTTCTGCGTATACGTTACCTTCATATTGCGGCGAACTTGCTGTTCGATGGTGACCGTGGTCTGCGCCGTCGGCCCAAAGCCCTGGGCGTTGGGATTGAACTGGATCTGGGTGACGCCGAAGATGCGCTGCAAGCGGCTGCTGACCAGGCTCTCCAACGCCCGCCCCAGCAGTTGCTCGCTTTGGCCGGCGAAGCTGGCGGCGCTTTGCTGGCTGGCGAAGTTTTGCGCCTCCTGCGTCTGCCCGGTCGCCAACAGGGCGACGATATCGGAGGAAGTGAGCGGCGGATCGCTGCGGTAGGTGATATCCAGCCGGTCGGCGGGACCGGAGATGTTGAGCGTGATGCGATACTGCTGCACGTTGGTGGTGAGGCTGACATCCAGCAGGGGCTCGATGCGGAAGGGATTGGCGAAGGTCACCTCCGCCTTGCTGATCCGATAGTCCTGGCCGGCGAACAAGATCTCGCCGCGGGAGGCGGTCACCCGCCCCAGCAGGATGGGGTTGGCGAGGGTGCCTTGCACCTGGAAATCGGCTTGAAAACTGACCCGGGCGGCGGAGATGGCGATGCCCACGCTGGGCCCGGTGACCACGTGCACCTGCAAATGCACGCGGTTCAGCCAGGAATTGGGCGCCGGCGGCGCGATGGCGGCGCGCTGGTTGGCCAAAAACAGCGCGAAGTCGAAGTTCGGCGCCAGGGCCACCCGCGTCAGTTCGACCTCGCCGGAGAGCAGCATCTGATTTTGATTGCCCGCGAAGTGCAGGCTCAGATTGCCGGCGCCGCTCAGCCCCTGGTAGCGCACGCGCATGCCCTCGCCGCGGGCGTTGAGCGCCACGGTAAAACCGGAAGCGGTGCGGGCGGCGAAGCCGCTGAGCGCGATCTGTCCGCCGCCGGTCTGCGCCGTCAGATGCTGGATATCCACGTGCTGGCCGGTGAAGCGGAGCAAGCCGTTGATGCTGTCGAAGGCCACCGGCAACTGCTCCGCCGCCAGGCTGGCGTTGCGCACCGCCAGCGTTCCGGTCACCGCCGGCTTTTGCAGCGTGCCGCCAAGCTGGGCCGTCAGCACGATCTCGCCGGAGGAGTGCACGCTGCGGTTCAGCGCATGCAGCAAAGCCAAATTCACCCGGCCCAGCGCCTGTCCCTGCAACCGCCGCGCCTCGCCCAAATCCACCTTCCCGGCCAGCGTGAAATCGGTGTCCGCGCCGGTGATTTTCATGGACGCCAGCGTGAGCACCCGCTGCCCCAAGGTCAAATGAATGGCGCCTGCATTGTGCAGCGCCACGCCGCCGACCTCCAGCCGGACCGGGTTCAGGCTAGCCTCCGCCACCAACGCCTGGGGGTGGCTGAGCGCCCCGTGCAGCGTCGCCTGGCCGCTGACCTGGCTGCCGGGACCGAGTTGAAAGCCGGTAAAGCGGCGCAGCAGGACGTCAATGGCGTAGTGCTGGAAATTCGCGGTGGCCGAAAGCGGATAGGGCGCGCTTTCCCCCAACGTCGCTTGCAGCCGCACCGTCCCGCCGGGGAGGCCGGCGCTGGCTTGGAGGCTGGCGGCGCGCCCATTGGCGGTGACCTCCGCCTGCAACGAACCCAATGGCTGGCCGCCGCCGCGCAAATTCGTGGCGGTTACGCTCAACGTCCCCTGGGGACGCGCCACCGGCCCGGAGGCATGCAACCGAAAAGACACCTGTCCGGCGAACGCCAATTGCGGCGATTGCAAGGCGGGGATTTCCGCCAGGGCGATCCCGGCGCCGCGCAGATCGGCCGTGAGGGTATGTTGCTGCCAATCGTAGCCCGCCGCGCCGGTGATGGCCGCGCCGCGCCAGCGCAGCGCCAGGCCGGTCGCCTCCACCTGCCGGCGCGTGACCGCCAACTGCGCCGCCACCGTCATCGGCGGCAAGTGATCGGCGCGTCCGCCGGTAAGATTCACCGGACCCTCCGCCCGGGGTTGCGCCACGGTTCCGCTCAGCGCCAGCGTCGCCGCGACGCGGCCTTGCCGCGGCGCGACGGACGGAATCCGCACGCCGGCCCAGCGCCCGAGTTGCGCTTCGATCGCCGCTAGCCGCAGACCATGGGCGGCCAGCCGCAGGGAAAGCGGGCTGGAAGCCGCGGGCAGAAAGTGCCGCAAGCCAACCGTTCCGGCCAGCGTCGCGCGCTGTCCATCCAGCCGCCACGACGCCCGCGAAATCGCCAGCTGGCCGGGCGTCACATGGAGCTGCAAATTCACCGCGTCGGCCGCCGCCGGCCCCAGCCGCAGCCGCCGCGCCGCCACCGTCAGGCGCAGCGCCAGCGCGCGCCAACTGCCGCTGGTCTCGCCGCTGATCCGCAACTCGCCCGCCACCGGCGGCGCCACTGAGGCGTGCGGCAACCGGCGCAGCCAGGGCGCAATGTGGCTGCGCCAGGCGGCCAACTCCGGAATGGCCACCGCGAAGGCCAGCCGGCTGCCGGTGGAACCGAGCCGGCCATGCGCCTGGAGATGCAGGTCGGAGGCCGTAATCTCCAGCCGCCGCACCTGCGTGGACCAGCGCCCGGCACCCACGCTTGCGGTCAGCTCCGCCGTCACGGGCAGCGGCGCCTGCCCTCCCGCCGGCGCCGGCCGGCGTTCGGGCGTAATTCGCACCTCCGACTGGATCCGCAGCGTCCGCGCCAGCGGCTGGCGCGCCTGCACCTGAATCCGTGCCGATACAATGCCCGCCAACGGCGGCAGCAGGGCCGGCGGCTGGGGCCCGCCCAGCCCCGCCGACGTGCGCATCAGGCGCTGCAAATGGAAGCCCCGCAACTGCCCCGTCACCTGCAAACGCCGCCACTGGGCATAGCGCACCGCCAGCTGCCCACGGCCGCCGGCGCCGGTCACGTCCAGCGCGGGCAGCGCCAAACCCGCATTGTCCGCACGAAATTGACCTTGCGCGCGAATGCCGGCCAGGGCCCAGGGCCGGCGCAGCCCCAGCCCCGTCACCACCATATGGCCACGCGTCTGCCACGCGCTCACGCTCCAATCGAAGACCCCCGCGGCCCGGGCCGCGCCCGCGACCACCGGCGTGCCCGCCCAGGGCCCAAACCGCGCCAACTGGAACTGCAAGCGGTAATGCGCCCGCACCCGCGGTTGCGCCAAGTCGTGGATCATCGCGTGCGCCACCAGCCGCACGCCGTCGCCGCGCCAGTGCAACTGATCAATGCGTACGTCGTTGGGCCACAGCGTGAACCGCACCTCCGCGCTCTGCGGCAATGGCGGCCGGCCATCGTAGCGCACCACCCCATGCCGGAAGGCGAAAAGCCCCTGGTAATGGCCGCGAACGTACTTCAGCCCGGTGTGGACGTCCACCAGATGCGCCTCCAGCGGAATCTGGCGGTTGCGGTAGCGCAGGACGCCTTCGCGCACGTCCAGCTGCCGGATGCCAAAGGCGAACACCGGTTCCGCCAAGGGCTGGTTGGCGGGCGGCGGATGCGGCGGCTGCGGCAGGTCGGTGTATCCATCCGGCAGGTAATAGACGTTCATTACCGGATGCGCCACCTGCACGCGCAAGACCTGAATCGCCGGCGGAAATACATGCACCACCCGCACCTGCGCCCGCAGCCGGTCCATGGCGGCCAGCGGCGGTTGGTTCGCCGCTTCCCGGCCGCGCACCACGACGCCGCGCACCACCACGCCCAAGGGATGCAGCGTCACGCGGAAGCGCGCGAACGTCACCCGCGCGCCGGTCGCCTTGGCGATTTGGCTGGAGACGAACCGCTCCATGCGCCGGTTGAAATCCCGCGTGTGCAAATAGAGATATCCCGCCGCGGCCACCCCGGCCAGGATGGCGGCGGCGATCAATCCGAATTTGGCCCAGCGCGGCATGGCTCGGTTAGCGGCGTTGAATGATTTGGATGCGCGCCCTTCGGCGGAGCCCGTGCAGCCATTGCAGCTCAATCCGCATGAGCTTTTGCTGAACCAGGATCGCCCGGATGCGGCCGGAAACCAGCGCCAGCGGCGCGGGCTGGAGGCGGCGCCCGCGGGCCATCGGCAAATAGGTGCGGCGATAGTATGCCGCCACCTCCGCCGCGGTGACCTTGGCCCGCGGCCGGCAATGGGCGTCGGCGAACAGCAGCAGCCGCATTTGCTTGGCGAGGATGGCGCGCACCGCGGCGGGGTCGAGATGATACCGCCGCGCGACCCGCGGCCAGTTTCGCCCCCCGCCCGCCAACGCCCGCAATCGGCGCATCTGCCCGGCCACCGCGGCCGGCGGCGCGTCCACCGTGACGCCCGCCCGGCGCCGCGCCTGCGCCAGCAGCGCCTCGGTGATCAAATGCTCCAGCGCCTGCCGCCGCTGCGCCGCGGTCAACGGCCGCGGCGCCGCCGGTGGCCCGCCGGGCCGGTGCAGCGCGGCCACCAGGCGGCTGTACCAAGCCGCCTGGCGCACGTCGCTGTCCAGGATGGCCTGCCGGTTCACCGACGCCCGCACCGCGTCCACGACCATGCCACCCCGCGCCTGCGCCGCCGCGGCCGGCGCGGCGGGCGCGCGGCGCAAACCGGCGCCTCCGGACAACCCCAGCAGCACGGCTAGCAACCACATCATCAAAACGTCTGCCCCACGCTGAAATAGAAATTGAAATGCGGCAACGCGGCGTTTTGGATCACCTGCGGGCCGCCCTGCTTCAATGCCCCCACCGTCTGATACTCCGGCGGGTTCAGGTTGTAGCCGAAGTCCAGGCGCACCGGCCCCACCGGCGTTTTGTAGCGCAGCCCGAAGCCGACATCGTCGGACAAATAGTTCAGATCCGTCGTGGACGGCTCGCGGAAGCGCGTCAGGGCACGGAGCAGACCATGGAAATTCGTAAACACGTTGCCCAGATCGTCAAAGAAAACCCCGCCGATGTTGGCGCCGATCAGCGGAAAGCGCAGCTCCACGTTGTTGATCAACAGCGCGTCGCCGCCGACCGGAAACCCGGTCAGCGGATCGCGCGGACCCGCCTGATTCAGGCTGAATCCGCGCAGCGTGTCCGCGCCACCCGCGAAAAACCGCTCCGGGATCGGAATGCCGCCGAAGACGGAATAGGTCTGCCCATTCGCTGGGTTGGTGACGATGCGGATATCCGCCGGACCGAACGGCGCAATATCGCCCAGCCGCGTGGAGCGCGCCAGCACCCAGTGACGCCACAGCGGGTAATAGGTCGAGTTCTGCACGTACAGGCGCGCGAAGTTGTCCGGCTGGAAGCTCGGCGTGGTCGCCGTCGCCGCGGTGCGGAAGCTCTTGGCGAAGCTGAACGAAGCGGTGTTGTACGACCCGCCGTGGGTGTCGGTGGGATTGTCGCGATGGTCCAGAACCACGCTGTAGCTGCCCGTGACCAGCTGCACGGGCTGGCCCAGCAGCGGCACTTCTTGCGGGTTGATGATCACCACCGGAAGCGAGATGCGCCGGTAATCGGCGTTGTAGACGAAGCGCAGCGACGGGCTCACCCGCTCATTGAGCTGCACGCCGGCGTCTTCGCGAATGGCCCGGAACGTGGTCACGTTCAGCGTGTCCGAATACAAGGCGTTGAGATCCAGCGCCAGGCTGGCGTGGCCGCGGAGTTGGGGAAATTCGTAGGAAAACAGGGCGCTTTTCTCCAGCCGGCCATAGCGGCTGTTGAACGTCGCCGTCTGATCCCGGCCGAACATCGCCAGGCGCGTGACGTCGAACCCCACGAGCGGGCTGACGCCCGTGCCGCCCACCAACTGGAGGTAGGAGATCGTGCTGACGGAGCTGCCGCTGCTGGAATACTCATTGGCGGTGGCGCCGGTGCCGCTTTGCACCTGTAGCCCAACGTCCTCACTGAAGATCCAACGCCGCGCTTCATGCACGTTGACCAAAATGGTCTTTTGGCGCTGCGCGCCCACGGGGTTCTGCGGCGCCAAACGGACGTCGGTGAACAAGCCCAGGTTGTAGAGCCGCCGCTGGGCGTTGATCATCGCCAGCTGATTGACCGGCTGGCCGGGATACAGATGCAAGTGGCTGGCGATCACCTCCCGCCGCACGAAGCGCTCCCCGCCGATGTACACGCGGTGCACGTACTCCGGCTGGCCTTCGGTAATCGTGTACACCACGTCCATGCGGTCGGCGGCGCGGGCGGGATGCACCCGCACCTGCATGCGCGCCTGCTCATATCCGGCGTTGTAATACAGCGACAGAATCGAATCCCGGTCGGTCGCCGTCTTCACCGGGGAATAGGGCTGGCCCGGCGCGATGGTCAGCAGGTTGCGGATGATCCCCGTCGAGAACGCGTGATTGCCGCGGATGGTGAGCGTGCCCACCAGCACCTGCGGCCCTTCGTGGATGCGGTAGATCACCGCGATATGGTGCGGCTTGCCTTGGTAATCGCGCACCACCACCGGCGTCACCCGCACATGGGCGAAGCCGTTGGCTTGGTACAGCCCGGCGATCGAATCGGCGTCTTGCTGCGCCAATTCCTGGCTGAAGCGGCCGCGGCTGCCGGGAATGAAGTCGGGCAGTATGCTGGCGGTTTGCACCGCCACGTGCGCCTCCAAGGTTTCCTCGCCGAAGTAATGGTTCCCCTGGAACAGCACCGCCTGCACCGATTCCTGCGGCCCGGGACGCACCGTGTATAGGATGCGCAGCACCCCGTTGGGCGTGATGGAGCGGTGATAATCCACCCGCGCGTCGAAGTATCCGCGGTTTTGCAGCGCCGTCTGCAGATTCCCCCGGCCTTCCTCGATCAGCTCGGCATCGGCCGCGTGCTCGCGGAAGATCGGGACGTCCTTGCGCAGTTCTCCGGCGCTGATCTTCGACCCCTGCACCTGCACGCTGACCAGCGGTCCGGGGTTCACCCGGAACTGCACCGCCAGCGTATTGGTTTTGGGATCGAACTCCGGCCGGGGGATGTGCACGCGCGCCGTCAGCCGGCCATGGCGGCCGTAATGGTCTTCAATGCGCTGTACCGCCTTGTCCAGCACCGCCCGCGACACGGTCTCGCCCAACCGCAATCCGCTGACTTGGAACAGGCTGCGCGCATCCCGCGCCGAGGCCGGCAGATACCGCGGCGGCGTGGTGGAGTTCGCCGGCTGGATCACCGCCAGCGCGAAATGCACCGACCCCAACCGCGCCAGCGGCCCAGGAGCGATGGCGAACGTGATATTGGCCACCGCTTCGGCCCGGTTCATTTGCACCTGGGGCGTGATTCGCGCCTGCTGGTAGCCGTAGCCGCGCAGGCGATTGGCCAGCGTTTCCACCGCCTCGCGCACCGCCGGCGCCGTGAAGACATGCCCCAGCGTGAGGCCCGTCGCCTCCACCAGCTCGGAGTACGTGGCGGGTTTCGGCGGATGCGTCACCCGCACCGCGCCGATGAAATAGTTGGGCTGGGTCTGAAAGACCAGCCGCACGCCGCCCGGCGCCGGATATTCGACCGCTCGAATGTCGGCAAACTCGCCGGTGGCGAAGAGCCGGGCGATCGTGCGGCGCACCAATGCGCCGTTCAGCGGCTGGCCGGCCTTTTGCTCGATCAGCGGCGCGTAACTGGCCGCCGAACGCCCCGGCGCGGGCTGCACCGTCACCGCCCGCACCACCGGAGCGGACGGCCGGGGCGGAGCCGTTTGCGCCGCCGCCATCCAGGGCCCTGCCGTCGCCATGACCATCACCGCTAGGCGCCTGCGCCAGCCGCCCCAACGCCGGCGCGGACGCGCGGCCGCGGGCCGCGCCGTCGCCCGCCGCGGGCAAGCGGATACCCCCCGTGGCCACGGCGCCGCCGGGCATGCAAACTCGGGCGGCCGCGCCGCCCTGGGGATGGTCTTCTCCGGCTCCAATGCGCTAGTCTTTTCATTCTCGCCTTAGCCAGGCGGAATTGCCTAGGGCGGCGATCACCCCTCGGCACCGCCCTGTAGCGCCGGCCCTCGCCCTGCCCGCCCAGCGGCGGCGCCAACCGCATCTAAACGGGCGGCTACCGGCGCGGAAATCCCGGGACCAGCCCGCGCGCCGGCGCAACCGCAGCCGCAACCCGAACGGCCGTTGCGCCGCCTCCGGCAGAGCCAAAACTATAATCGGATCATGGATGCCAGCGCCGCCGGACGCTACGCGCGGCAGACGCGCTTTCCGCCTTTGGGCGCGGCCGGCCAGGCGCGCCTCGCCGCCGCGCATGTCGCCATCGTCGGCTGCGGCGCGTTGGGCTCGGCCCAGGCCGATCTTTTGGCCCGCGCCGGCGTGGGCCACATCACCATCATTGACCGCGATTACGTCGAATGGAGCAACCTTCAGCGCCAGCGGCTCTTCGATGAAGCCGACGCCCGCGACGCCCTGCCCAAAGCCGCCGCCGCCGCCCGCCACCTCGCCCAAATCAACTCCCTGACTCGGGTGGACGGCGTCGTCGCCGACCTGGATAGCGACAACATCGGCCGCCTGCTGGCCGGCGCGCAGGTCCTGCTGGACGGCGCCGACAACTTCGAAACCCGCTATCTGCTAAACGACTACGCCGTCGCCCGCGGCCTGCCCTGGATCTACGGCGCCGCCGTCGGCAGTTACGGCTGCACCTTCACCATCCGCCCCGGCGTCACCGCCTGTCTGGAATGCGTCTTCGGCCCCCGGCCCGAGGGCGCGGCGGAGACCTGCGAAACCGCCGGGGTGCTGAACTTCGTGGTGGATTGGGTCGCCGCCCAGCAAGCCGGCGAGACCATCAAGCTCTGCGCCGGCCAAACCGCCGCCCTGCGCCCCACGCTCGCCGCCGCCGATCTTTGGCGCAATGAGTTCCGCCAGTTGGCCGCGCCGCCGCGCGACCCCGCCTGCCCCTGCTGCGGCCAGCGCCGCTTCGTGCATCTGGAGGCCATCTCCGCCGCCGCCAGCACCGTGCTCTGCGGCCGCAACGCGGTGCAGGTCAACCCCCGCCGCGGCGCGCTGGACCTGCCCGCCCTGGCGCGGCGCCTGCAATCCCTGGGCACGGTGCGGCAAAACGAATTCGTCCTGCGCTTCGCCCCCCAGACCGGGCCGCTGGAGATGACGCTGTTCGCCGACGGCCGCGCCATCATTCAAGGCACCGACGACCCCGCCGCCGCCCGCTCCCTCTACGCCCGCTACATCGGCGCCTGAGCGGCCCCGGAAGCGGCGGCCCGCCCGCTCCGCTCCCCTACACTTCCTCGATCGCCGCGCCTGGGGCGCGGCCGGCGTGGAGCTGGTTCAGCACGTAGGCCAAAATGCCGCCGTCGCGGTAATAGGCCAGCTCCATCGGCGTATCAATGCGCGCCCGCGCCTGGAACGTCCGGGACTTCCCGTCCGCCGCGGTCGCCCGCACCTGAACCTCCTGCCCCGGCGCCAGCGCCTCCAGTCCCGCGATGTCGTAGGTTTCCTCGCCGGTCAATCCCAGCGACGCCGCGCTCTCTCCCGGCAAGAACTCCAGCGGCAAAATGCCCATGCCGATGAGGTTGCTGCGATGAATGCGCTCATAGCTCTGCGCGATCACCGCTTGCACGCCCAGCAGCCGCGGGCCCTTCGCCGCCCAGTCCCGGCTGGAACCGGAGCCGTATTCGGCCCCGGCGATCACCAGACAGGGCGTCTGCTCCCGCTCGTAGCGCATCGCCGCGTCGAAGATGGTCATGGTTTCGCCGCTGGGGAAATGCCGCGTCCATCCGCCTTCGGTCCCCGGCGCCACCAAATTGCGCAGGCGGATGTTGGCGAACGTCCCGCGCACCATCACTTCATGGTTGCCGCGGCGGGCGCCGTAGGAATTGAACTCCGCCGCCGGCACGCCGTGGGCGAGCAGATATTCGCCCGCCGGGCTCTTGGCGGGAATGTTGCCCGCCGGCGAAATGTGGTCGGTGGTGACGCTGTCGCCCAGCAGCGCCAGCACCCGCGCTCCGCGGATCGCCGCCGGCGCCTTTTCGCCGCCGAAAAACGGCGGGTTCTTGATGTAGGTGGATTGCGCGTCCCAGTCGAAGCGTTCGCCGCCCGCCGCCGGCAAGGAGCGCCAATTGTCATCACCGGCGAAGACTTCGGCGTATTCCCGCGCGAACATCTGTGGCTTCACGAACTCCTCGATCCGCTGTGCCACCTCGGCCGGCGCCGGCCACAAATCCTTCAAATACACCGCCGCGCCGTTCTTGTCCCGTCCCAGCGGCTCGCGCGTCAGGTCCACGTTCATGTCCCCCGCCAGCGCATAGGCCACCACCAGCGGCGGCGAAGCCAAATAATTCGCCCGCACCTGGGGATGAATGCGGCCCTCGAAGTTGCGGTTGCCGCTCAGCACCGCGGCCGCCACCAACTGCCCCTCCTGCACCGCCGCCGCCACCGGCTCCGGCAGCGGCCCGCTGTTGCCGATGCAGGTGGTGCAGCCGTAACCGACCAAATAGAAGCCGAGCTTTTCCAGCGGCGCCAGCAACCCCGCGGCCCGCAGATAGTCCGTCACCACTTTCGAGCCCGGCGCCAAGCTGGTCTTCACCCAGGGCGGCGTCTCCAAGCCCCGCTCCACCGCCCGCTGCGCCAGCAGTCCGGCGGCGATCAGCACCGCCGGATTCGAGGTGTTGGTGCAGCTGGTGATGGCGGCGATCACCACCGAGCCATGGTGCAGTTCCGCCTCCTTGCCGTTCATGTGCAGCTTCGTCCGCCCGTTGCCGCCGGCCTGCGCCTTCGGTCCCAGAATCGCCGGCAGCGCCGCCTGGAACTGTTCCTTCGCCGCGCTCAGCGCCACCCGGTCCTGCGGCCGCTTGGGTCCCGCCAGGGACGGTTCCACCCGCGCCAAATCCAGTTCCAGCACCTCGGAGTAGCGGCTGGCGTCATCGTGCGAGCCGAACATCCCCTGTTCCTTGGCATACCGCTCCACCAGCGCCACGCGCGCCGCATCGCGATGCGTGAAGCGCAGATAGTGCAGCGTCGCGTCGTCTATCGGTGACAGCGCGGCGGTGGCGCCGTATTCCGGCGACATATTGCCCAGCGTCGCCCGGTCCGCCACCGGCAGATGCGCCGCGCCGGGCCCGAAAAACTCCACGAACTTCCCCACCACGCCCTGCTTCCGCAGCGCCTGCGTCACCGTCAGCACCAGGTCCGTCGCCGTCGCCCCCGGCGCCAGCCGGTTGACCAGCCGCACCCCCACCACGGGCGGCAGCAGCATCGAAATCGGCTGTCCCAGCATCGTCGCCTCCGCCTCGATGCCGCCGACGCCCCAACCCAGCACGCCCAAGCCATTCACCATCGGCGTGTGCGAATCCGTTCCCACCAAGGTGTCCGGATACGCCAGCACCTGTCCGTTCACCTTGGCCCGGACCACCACGCGGGCCAAATACTCCAGGTTCACTTGGTGCACGATCCCGGTGTCCGGCGGCACCACCTTGAAGTTGCGCAGCGCCTGCTGCCCCCAGCGCAAAAAGATGTACCGTTCGCGATTCCGCTCGAACTCCCGCTTCGCGTTAAAGGCGAACGCGTCCGCGCTGGCGAAGCGGTCTACCTGCACCGAATGGTCAATCACCAATTCCACCGGTTGCAGCGGATTGATAGCCTCCGGTTTCCCGCCCCGCGCCGCCAGCGCCTCGCGCATTCCCGCCAAATCCGCCACCGCCGGCACGCCGGTGAAGTCTTGCAGCAGCACCCGCGCCGGCGCGAAGGAAATCTCTCGCGCCGCGGCGTCTTTTGGATTCCAGTTGGCTAAGTACGCGATGTCTTCCTGCCGGACGAAACGCCCATCCTCGTTGCGCAGCAGGTTTTCGAGCAGAATCTTCAGCGCCAGCGGCAGCCGCGACACCGGCCCCACGCCCTGCTTTTCCAGCGCGTCCAGGCGGTAAATTTCCGCCTTCGGTCCATCAATTCCGGTGAGTATCTGCCGGGCGCCAAAACTGTTGAGCATGAGCGTTCTCTCCCTACTTTCCATTATCCGCCGCTGTCCCGCCCGCGCGCGGCGTCCCCGCGGGCCGCCATCGCGCGGCGTAGTCCACCGCGGCGCCGGGATATACCGCGCCCGGCGGAACGTCCTGGGCCACGAAAGCGCAAGCCCCCACTCGCGCCCAAGCGCCGACATGAATCTTTTCCCGCACCGCCGCATTGGTGCCGATATACGCGCCTTCGCCGATCTCCACCCCGCCGCTCAAGTTCACGCCCGGGGCGATGGTGGCGAATTCGCCGATCCGTGTATCGTGCCCGGCCGTGGTGTTGAAGTTCAGGACCACGTGCGCGCCCACCCGCACGCCCACCGTCAGCACCGCTCCCGCCGCCACCACGCTGCCCGCGCCGACCTCCGCCGATGCCGGCACACGCGTGCGGGGATGGATCACCGGCGGCGGAATCGCGTGCCCCGCCTCCCGCGTCCGCTGCCAAAACCGGCGCCGCAGTTCCGGATCGCCCACGCCGGCGCAGAGCACTTCCACCTGTCCCCGCCGCGCCGCGATATCCGGCAAATCCCCCAGCACCGGCACGCCATCCACCGTCCGCCCGCGCATCTCCGGCCGCTCGTCCAAAAAACCCGCCACCGGCCAGCCTAGCTCCCGGCAGAGTTCGTTCACTTCCCGCGCCAGCCCGCCGCAGCCCCAAATCACGATTCCTAGCCCCATCGGATCAGCGCCTCCAGCACCGCGTCCATCTCCGCGTCAGTCATCGCCTCCCAAAACGGCAACGACAATACCCGCGCCGCCAAATCCTCCGTCACCGGCAGCGGTCCCCGCCCCGCCGCCGCGAACGCCGGCTGCTGGTGGCAAGCGGGCGCAAAATAACTCCGGCACTCGATCCCCGCTTGCGCCAGCGCGGCGATCACCGCCGCATTGGACCGGCCGGGCGGCGCCAGCAGCGGCCAGAACTGCGGGCAATCCGCCGCCGGCGCCTGCGCCTGCCATCCCCTTTGCGCCAAGCCGCTGGCGGCGAATCGCTGGGCGTAGCCCCGCGCCACGCGCCGCCGCTCCGCCCGCCGCTGGGCAAAGCTTTCCAGCATCGCCAGACCCACCGCCGCGCCATACTCCGACAGCTTGGCGTTCAGCCCCGGCGTTTCCGCCATGCGCTCGGCGTTGAAGCCGAAGTTCGCGTCGCGCCGGATGCGGGCGATCAGTTCCGCGTCGGCGCTGTACACCAGCCCGCCTTCGCCAATCCCAACCGGCTTGGTCGCATGCAGGCTATACACCACCGCGCCGGCAAATCCGGTCCCGAACTGGCGTCCGTCGTCCCCGGCGCCCATCGCCGGCGCCGCATCCACCACCACCGGCAACCCCGCCGCCCGCCGCCGTTCATAGCCGGCCAAGTCCATCGCCGTCCCAAACGTCGCCCCCGGCACGACCACCGCGACATCGTCCCCCAGTTCCGCCAGCGCCGCGTCCAGCGCCGCCTCATCCAGCGTCCATGCGTCCGGCGTCACGTCCACGAAATAGGGCTGCAATCCGCACCACATCACCGCCAGCGGCCCGGCCGCAAAGGTGAAGCTGGGCAGAATGGCCCACCGCCGTCCCGGCCGCTTCACGGCGGAGATCGCCAGCATCAGCCCCAGCGTGGCGTTCGCCACCGTGGTTACCGCGCCCTGGCCGCCAAATCGCCGGCGCAAAAGCTCCGCCTCCAGTTCCCGCGCCAGCGGCCCGTAATTGCTGTAGATTCCCGCCGCGTCCATGCGCCGCAAATACGGCGCCAGCTCCTCGGCGCGCGGCAGCGATGGGCGTAGAAACGGAATGCGCATGGGGGGGGTGGGATGGTCTTGGGGGAATGGTTTCGGTGGAACAGCTTGGGTAGAAGTTTCGCCCGCCGCGCGGCGCGTCTGCGCCGCCGGACCCATCAATGCCGGTTCAAGCCTTCGGTGTAATGCCGCAGCCAGGGCTCCGGATGGCGCGCCACGCGGCAGCCCAGCCGCAGGAACTTGCCGATGCGGTGCCAATCCCCCGGCTCGCGATACCAATAGGCGCGGGGATCCCAGGGAATCCGCCGCCACCAGGAATGATAAAAGATCGCTCCCGTGCTCACCGTCCCGCGGCGCAGCACGGGCACATCCCGCCGCACCCATCCCGTCCCATCCGCCCCGCCATCCTGGTACCAGAACGGATGCCACACGAACTCGGCTCGGGCCGCCTGCGCCAAGCCCACCAGAGCGCTCAGCCGCCCAGGCAGATATTCGTCATCATCATCTAAATGGGTCACGAACGCCCCGCGCGCCAGGCTCAGCGCATGGTTCACCGTCGCCGTGCCCGCCACCATGTGGCGCAGTTCCGGATCGGCCGGATACCGCCCCCGCTGCGGCAAATTGACCCAGCGGATGCGGCCGTCTCGCAGCGCCGCCACCCGCGCCGCCGTGTCGTCGCTACAGGCGTCGCCCACGACGATCACCTCGAAAGCGGCATAATCTTGCGCCAATATGGAAGGCAAGCAGCGGCGGGTCAGCAGTTCCGCCCGATTATAGGTGCCGACGCAGACGCTCACCAGCGGCTGCGCCGCGCGGAAAGGTTCTTGGTAGGCTTCGCTGCGCCGCGCTTGCGCCAGCGCCCGCCGCAGCGGCGGATACGCCGTGGCGTAGAACACCGGCCCGGCGGCCAGGCGGCGGCCATTTTGCGCCAGTTGGCGCCGGGCTTTGGCAAGGGCCGAAGGCATGGGCCGTGTTTCCAAAAGGATAACAGCCGCCCCGCAGACGGGCCGCCTGCCCCGGGGCTCACCCCAAGCCGCGGCGACCCGGCCGTGGCCTTGCTCACCCTCCCCCCGCCGCCGCGTCCTATGGATGTGGCGCGGATATAGCCCCGGGAGCGGGGCGGTCTCGTGATGGATTCCACCTCCGCCCAGGATACCGACGCCGCCCGTTTGCGGGCGGACATCACCGCCCTTATTCGGGCGGCCCAGGCGGGCGACCCCGCCGCGTTCGAGGCATTGGTATGTCAATTCGACCGGGGAGTCTTGCAGTTGGCGCGGCGCCTGGCGGCGACCGAGCAGGATGCGCAGGAAATCTATCAGGAAACCTTCCTGAAGGCCTACCGCGCCCTGCACCGGTTCCGTTTCGAGTGCGCCTTCTCGACCTGGCTCTACCGCATCGCCGCCAACACCAACCTGGATTATCTGCGCCGCCGCGCGGTGCGCAAGGAACTGCCGGCCTCCGCCAGCGGCGAGGATGGCGCTGCGCCTTTTCCCGATCCCGCCGACCGCGCCCCCGGCGCCAACCCGGAACAACTGCTGCTGAGCGGCGAGATCGCCGCCCGCTTGGAGGCGGCGCTGGCCGGGCTGAATCCGCGCGAGCGTTTGGTCTTTGAACTGAAGCATTACGAGGGAATGAAATTGAAGGCAATCGGCGACATTTTGGCCACCAGCGAGGAAACGGCCAAGAACTCCCTGTTCCGCGCCACGCGCAAGCTGCGCGCCGCCCTCGCCGATCTGCACGCCGCCGCCCCGGCGCTCGCCGCCCTGCGGCCCGAGCCCGGGACGATGCCGGAAGAGGTATAGCCATGAACTGCCAGGACGCCCAAGCATTATTGCGAACCCTAAGCTGCGGCGAGGCCACCCCTGCCGATCGCGCCGCCTTGGAGGCCCACGCCGCCGGCTGCCCCGCGTGCCGCCAGCGCTGGCAGGGCGAGGAAGCTTGGCTGGCCCTGGTCGCGCAACGCCGCCCCGCGCCGGTCAGCGACGCCGCTCTGGCCCAAGCCCGCCAAGCCCTGCACCGCGCCTTGGCCGCCGAGCCCGCTCCCGCCGCCCGCGGCGGTTGGCGGTGGCCCGCATTCAGCGCCGGCGCAGTCAGCCGCCAATGGGCGCCGCGCTGGTCCCCCGCCTGGGCCGCCCTGCTGCTCATCGCTGGATTCGGCGGCGGCTGGTGGGCGCACCACGCGCCTTCGCTGACAGCGGGCTCGCCGGCCGCCGCCGCCCAGGTGCGCGTGCAGACCGTCGAGCCCGCCTCGGCGCCCGGTCAGGTGCGTGTCGTCTACGACCTGGTGCGCCAGCAGCAGATCAGTGGCCCGGCCACCAATCCCCGCCTGCGCCATCTTCTGCTGCTCGCCGCCTCCCAGCCCGCGAATGCCGGCATGCAACTGGAATCCATCGCCGCCCTGCGCCCCGCCGCCAGCCAAAATCCCGTGCGGCGGACGCTGCTGGCGGCCTTGACCGGCGATCCCAACCCCGGCGTCCGTCTGGAAGCCCTCAACGCCCTGCGGCCCTTGGTCACCGCGAATGCCGGCGTTCGCGCCGCCCTGGCGCAAGTGGTACTGCGTGATCCCAACCCCGGCCTGCGCATGCAAGCCGTCGCCGCCCTGGCGCAAGCCCCGCGCGCCGATGCCGGCCGCTGGCTGCGCCGGCTTTCCGTCCAATCCTCCGACCCTTACGTCCGCCTCAACTGCGTGGCCGCCATGCAGCAACTCGATCTCGCGCCGCCGGCGGCGGCCTGGGGCGCCTTCACCGCCCAGCCCGCTCCGGCATCCGGCATTCAGCGCCAGTAGCTTGCCCAGTCCCAGTCCCAGGAAAACCACCATGCGTTCCCATCCTTCGCCCCATCGCCGCAGCGCCCGCCGCCTTCGCCTCGCCACGCTCGCCGGCCTCGCCGCCGTCCTGGCCCTGGCTCTGTCTCCGGCCCGTCTGGCGGCACAAACCTCCGGCCGCGAAGTCACGCGCACGGTGCAAGGCAGCATCCCCGTTTCCACGCCCATGCAGCTCCGCGTCGCCGCCGAGCTGGCGGACGTGACCGTCACCGGCGGCCCGGCCGGCGCCGCGCGCTACACCATTCGCCTGCGCACTCGCGCCGGCGGCGGCGCCCGGGCCCGGCTGGACGCTTGGCCCGTCAGCGTGCGCCAGGAGGGCCGCGTGATCGTCGTCGCCACCGGCCGTGGTCCCGGCGCCGGCCACACGCATGTCGTGATCGCCATCACCGTGCCGCCGCTGGTGCGCAACGTCCGCCTCCATTCCGGCGTCGGCAATCTCCGCGCCGACCGTCTCGCCGGCGCGTTGCACGCCGTCACCGCCGCCGGCAATGTCGCCGTTGACGCCGTGCAAGGCGAAGTGCGCGTGGAGACCGCCGGCGGCAACGTCATCCTCGGCCATCTCGGCGCCGGCGTCCACGCTACCACCGCCGGCGGCAACATCACCTTGGCCGCCGCCGCCGGGCCGGTGCACCTGCAATCCCAAGGCGGCAACATCACCATCGGCCATACCGCCGCCGCGGCGCATGTCGCCACCGCCGGCGGCACCATTTCCCTCGGCTCCGCCAGCGGCGATGTCATCGCGGAAACCGCTGGCGGCAATATTCATCTCGGCGCCGTAGCCGGCTCGGTCCGCGCGGAAAGCGGCGGCGGCAACATCCGCATCGCCCGCGCCCGCGCCATCCGCTGCCGGACCGGCGGCGGCAACATCTATTTGACCGCCTCCGCCGGCCCCGTGCGCGCCGCCACCGGCGCCGGCTCCATTCACGCCACCATCACCGCCGCGCCCGGGCGGTTCGCCGCGTCGCAGTTGCAATCGGCGGCTGGCGGCATCGTCGTATACCTGCCGCCGAACCTGCCGCTGACCGTGGACGCCGTCGCCCATGCCGGCGGACGCCTGACCAGCGACATTCCCCAAATCGCCTCCGCCGCCGCCAGTTCCGGCGGCGCCACCGCGGATGTCGCCCTCAACGGCGGCGGTCCGGAGTTGCGCATTTCCACCAGCAACGGCGGCATCCATATTCGCAAGCTCAATTCCCGGCCGGCATCGAGGTAACCGTATGCGCTGTATTTCTTCCTTTTTGCGTGGCACCGGCTTCGGCGCATTGGCGCTGATCGTCGCGACCCTGCCCCTCGCCGCCCAGGCGGCGCAGGCCATCCCGGCGCTCCCCGCTCCGCCGGCGCCGCCGCACACCACCTCGGTGGTCTATTACGGGCAAAGCAGTTGGCTCGGGGTCTCGATCGCCGATCTCAGCGCCGCCCAGGCCCATGCCCTGGGCCTGGCCAGCCCCAACGGCGCGCTGGTCAAGGACGTGGCGCCCGGCAGCCCGGCGGCGAAAGCCGGCATGGAAGCCGGTGACGTCATCGTCGCCTTCCGCGGCCGCCCGGTGATCGGCGTCCGCCAGCTCAGCCGCCTGGTGCGGGAAACGCCCGTGCACCGCTCCGTCGCCGTGCGCGTCGTCCGCGCCCGCCGGCCGCGCACGCTCCGGGTCACGCTCGCCGCCGCCAACGCAACATGGCTCGGCGGGCACGGCGTGGACGCCTTCGCCTTCCATATGCCGCCCATGCCGCGCATCCACTTGCGGATGCCGCCGATGCCCCCCATGCCGGCGATGCCCGCGATGGATTTCCATTTCGCCTTCACGCCGCAAGCGGCGGTGGAGTTGGGCATGTCGGTGGAAGACATAACCGGCCAGTTGGCGCATTATTTCGGCGATGCCGCGGCTCACGCCGTGCTGGTGCGCCGCGTCGCGCCGGGCAGCGCCGCCGAGCACGCCGGGCTGCACGCCGGCGATTTGATCCTCGCCGTCGGCGGCGATGCGGTCTCCAGCAGCCAAAGCTTCGCCGCCGCGCTCGAGCGTCACGCTTCCCATCGCTTCGCCATCACCGTCCTGCGCCACCGCCGCCGCCTGACGCTGCATCTGCCGCGCATTTCGAATCTGCGCCCCGCCGCCTACAACGCGCAGTGGACCGCCTGGGCCGCCGCGCAGCGCCAACGGGCGCAGGTCATGGCGCAGGAGTTTGCCGCGGATTTGCAGGCGCACGCCGGCGAGTGGCGCCAGTTCCGCCGCGACCTGGAAAAGGAACAGGTCGAGGGCCAGCGCCTGGCGCGGCAAATCCATCGCCAGGTCTATCGCCAGATGCAACAGCAGCGCAAGCAGTTGCGCCAGTTGTACCGCCATCTGCGCCGGCAGCAAGCCGTCCACGCCATCTCCACCTCCACCACCTAGGCGCGCGCGGGATGCGCGGGCGCGGGTAGGAAGGCGCGGGCAATCCCGCAGCGGCCGCGGATCGGCCGGTGCCGGCATGGCGCGGTGCGGCGCTTCCGCGCGGCGAGCAACTTCCCACTGCCCGGACTGGGTTCGGCTCGGCGCCACGGCGCGCGGCGTCCGCAAAGCATTTGCCGCTGGCTTGGCGCGGGTCCCAGCCCCGCCTGCGGCGAGGCGTCCCGCCTGCACGCCCCGCGGCGCACGGGACCGCCGGATACCCCACGCCAGCGGGGCGGCGAGACGACGCCTCGCCGCGGCGCCGGCGCGCCTAGCCGATGGCTTGCAGGCTGCGCTTGAACAGCTCCTCGAAGCCCGCCGCGGCCGGCTGCCGCTCGCTGGCCCGGCGCACCGCTTTTTCCGCCAGCGGCCGCGCATAGCCCAGGTTCACCAGCGCGGACAGCACCTCCTCGGCGGCGGCGGGCAGCGGCGCGGACGGTTGCGCCTGCGCCTCGGCCGCCACCCATTCCCCCACCTTGTCGCGCAGCTCCACGCAGATGCGTTCCGCCGTCTTTTTGCCGATGCCCGGCACCGCCGTCAGGCGCGCCAAATCGCTGGCCGCGATCGCCGCCGCCAGCTCGTTCACCGACAGCCCAGACAGCGCCGCCAGCGCCATCCGCGGCCCCACCCCGCTGACGCTGAGCAGCCGCTCGAAGATGGCCTTCTCCCGCGCGGTGCCGAAGCCGAACAATTGCAGCGCATCCTCCCGCGCCTGGGTATAGGCGTGCAGCGCCACCTCCGCCCCCGCCGCCGGCAGGCGTTGGAACGTCGAGACGGGAATCAGCAGCTCATAGCCGACGCCGTGCACGTCCAGCACCACCCGGTTCGGCGTCCGCTCCAGCAGGATTCCGCGCAGAAAGGCGATCATGGTTTTTCGCCTCGCCTCCGCCTCAGGTCAGCAGGGCCGGCGGCTGGGGCGAGGGGATGAGGCCCTGCTCCGCCGCCAGCTGATAGAACCGCGCCAGCCCCGCCCAATGCTCCGGCGTCAGGTCATATTCCACGTCGTGGGCCAAATAGCGCCGGATCTCCTCCGCCGGCAGATCCAGCCGCCGCGACCACCGTTCCACCAGCGCCGCGGCGTTGGCCAGCCCGTCTCGCTTGGCGCGCTGGAACCGCTCGATCAGCCAGTTCTCCTCGCCCGGCGGCACCGAACCGCGCCGCACCGCCCACAGCGCGAAAACGAACGGCAGCCCCGTCCAGGCGTGCCATTCCGCCGCTAAATCGTGCACGCGGTAGCCGGCCGCTTCCGCCTCGCCGGTCAGCGTCAGCCGCAGCGCCGGATCGCCGATCACCAGCGCGGCGTCGGCGTCTTCCAGCATCGTCCGCCAGTCCGGCGCCCGCTCCGTCACCTCGAACTTCGCCCCGTAGCGCCGCAGCAGCAAAATCTGCGCCAGCGCCGCCGAGGTGCGCGAGGACCGGTCCAGCGCCACGCGCTGGATCTCCGCCCACGGTTTCTTGGCGATCAGCAGAATGCTGCGTACTTCCGCCCGCGCCGCCACCGCGATGCCCGGCAGCGCCGCCAAGCCCGCGATCCGCGCCATTTCGATGACCGGGATGATGCCGATCTCCGCCTCGTCGCGGCGCATCTGCTCGGCGCAGGCGGAAGGTGCGGTGTAGCTGAGCTGTAGTCTCGGCTCGGTCTCCAAGCCCC
Source organism: Acidobacteriota bacterium (assembly GCA_027314025.1). Classification (GTDB taxonomy): domain Bacteria; phylum Acidobacteriota; class Terriglobia; order Terriglobales; family SCQP01; genus JAKAUF01. The sequence goes on along the minus strand of DAHVCP010000072.1, from coordinate 13,689 downwards.
ACAGCAACGGCGCGGTGTTGAGAAAGCTGATGGCCGCCACGCGCCAGCGGCCGGGGGTCGCTGCGAAATCACTCATGGTGCAACCGTCATCGTCCAACCATTGTACGGGAGGCGTTGCGCCCGCCCGCGCGCTCGCCGCCGGCGCCGCGCGCCAGGCGCCCGAAGCCACGCGCGGGCGGCGACGCGGCAACGGAGTGCGCCGCGGCCACGCCGTACCCGCACCCGATTTCACCGCGCGCCGCGCCAATCGAAGCAGGCCGCCCCGCCGCAGGCGGGGCTGGAGCTTGCGCCTATAAAATCGGGACGCCCCGCCGTAGGCGGGGCTGGGGCCCGCGCCAAGCAATGCTGCGTATTCTATAATGAATACATGGCCACCGTCACCGAATCCCCCGCCGCCGCTGTCACTCAATTGCCGGAATTTCGCAATGAACCGGTGGAAGATTTCTCCCGCCCGGAAGTGCGCGAGCGTTATCTTGCCGCCCTGGCCGCCGCCCGCCGCGAGCTGGGCAAGGAGTATCCCTGCCTGGTCGGCGCCGACAACCGCGAGCGCCGCTCCGAACGCAAATTCCAGTCGCTGAACCCCTCCAAATTCAGCGAAGTCGTCGGCGTGCACCAGGAAAGCTCCCCGGAGCTGGCCCGCGAGGCGGTCACCGCCGCGCTGAAGGCCTTCGAAAGCTGGAGCCGCACCCAGCCGGAAACGCGCATCGCGCTGGTGCGCCGCGCCGCGCAACTGCTGCGCGAGCGCAAGGCGGAGTACACCGCCTGGCTGACGCTGGAAACCGGCAAGACCTTTCCCGAAGCCACCGGCGACGTGGAGGAAACCATTGACTTCGCCGAGTACTACGCGCGCCAGGCGGCGCACCTGTTCCTGCATCCGCCGAAAATGACCCAAATGCCCGGCGAGCGCGACGAGTTTCGCTACATTCCGCTCGGCGTCGGCGCGGTCATTCCGCCCTGGAACTTCCCCTCGGCGCTGATGGCGGGCATGACCTTCTCGGCCATCGTCTGCGGCAACACCGTGGTCTTGAAGCCCTCCAGCGACTCCGCCACCGTGGCGTCGAAATTCCTCCAAATCCTGGACGATGCCGGCATCCCCAAGGGCGTGGTCACCCTGGTCACCGGCGGCGGCGCCGTCGTGGGCACGGCGCTGGTGGACGATCCGCGCATCCGCTTCATCTCCTTCACCGGCTCCAAGGCCGTCGGCTTGGAGGTGCACGAGCGCGCCGCCAAAACCCAGCCGGGGCAGAAATGGATCAAGCGCACGGTGCTGGAAATGGGCGGCAAGGACGCCATCCTGGTCAACGATGACGCCGATCTGGACGCTGCCGTGGAAGGCGTCGCGGTCAGCGCCTTCGGCTACCAAGGGCAGAAATGCTCCGCTTGCTCCCGCGTCATCGTGCATGAAAAGATCTATGACCAGTTCCTCGCCAAGCTGGTCGAGCGCGCCAAGAAGATCACCGTCGGTCCCGCCGAGGATCTGGCCAATTACATGGGCCCGGTGATCAACGAGCGGGCGATGAAGAAGATTCAGGAATATATCGAGATCGGCAAGAAGGAAGGCCGCATGGTGCTGGGCGGGCAACAAGTCCCCGCGGGCGGCTACTTCATTCCCCCCACCATCATCGCCGACCTGTCCCCCACCGCCCGCCTGGCGCAGGAAGAAGTCTTCGGCCCGGTGCTGGCGGTCATCAAGTGCAAGAGCTTCGATGAGGGCCTGGCCATCGTCAACAACACCGAATACGGACTGACCGGCGCGGTTTACACCAAGGATCCCGCCAAGCTGGAACGGGCGGCGAATGAGGTCTTCGTCGGCAACCTATATTTGAACCGCAAGTGCACCGGCGCCATGGTCGGCGCCCATCCCTTCGGCGGCTTCAATATGAGCGGCACCGACTCCAAGGCCGGCGGCCCGGATTACCTGCTCCTGTTCACGCAGGGCAAATCCATCGGCCGCAAGCTGTAATCGTGCGAAGACGGACCACCGGGCAGCCTCCCCGCCTGCCCGCAAAGCGCCCCGGCCGCCCGACGGCGCCCGGGGCGCTTTCCTTTCCCCACGTCCATTGCGGCCGAGCTCGGCCCGCGACGGCGGGCGGACGCGGCGCAGAACCCAGCCCTCCACGATCAACGACTTGGACGGTAGGCACGAGCGGACCCGAACCGCTGACCTGTACCGTGTCAATTTCGGGAACGATGTCACACCGGAGGGTGCGGATTGAGGCCAAGCGCTATGCGCCGCAAGCATTTGCGGGTCGGCGGCCCGCCCGCCGTGCCTACCAAGCGCTACCGTCTAATCCCTCGAAATATGGTGATGGGTGGCGGGGTTGCGTCACAATCGCGGCACAGCCGCACCCGCGTCGGAGAGCAGCTCAGCTCCTGGGTGCCGGATGGGGGCGCGAACGCCGGGCCATCTACGGAAGCCAGCCGACCAATGGCCCCAACCGGCGGGCCCGGGAGAGCGCCGCCCGGGCATTCCTTACGTCGGCCGATGTCAGCACGCCGACACGCTCCCACACCACAATGTGCCTGAGCGCAAGAAAGGTCGTCGGGGCGCGGCTGAGGCGGGTCACCTGGGCGAACTGCGGAGTCACTGTAAGCAAATCCTGATGGGGCGCGCGAAGCCCGTCCAGCGGGAGGTCGCCCCCGTAGGGCGCGAGCACGACAACGTGACATCGCAAGGCTGCCGCGCCAGAAGCCAACCGCCGCCAATTTCCCGCGGTCTGGGCGCCGCAAAACGGGCAGCGCAGCGCCGAGTACCGGAGCAACAGGCACCCGGCACCCCACGGCCCTCCAGTCCGGGAAAACTTCGGAAGCGCACCCCCGAGGAGGGCGCCGTCCGCAACTTGTGCGCGCAGGCGAAGCACCGCGAGGCCGAGCACGCAATCCGCCAGCGCCAATACGGCGACCGATGCGACGGCGATTCGCCTCAGCGCCACTCGCCCCGGGCCCTCCGTATGTCATGTATCGCCTCGCTGACGCTGCGCGGCACCGGAAACTCCGTCGCATGCTGCCAAGTCCCGTCCTCTACCAAGACCTGGTGGTGGCTCGCGAGGCGGCCGAACACTAGGGCTGGTTCGTATGCGATACTGCGCATCAAACTTGCCCCGAAGCCGCGCGGATCCCCATCGCACGTGGGACAAACGAAATAGGAGCAGGCAGCTATACCGTGACCGACCCGCCGAAGGGCCGCACGCCAGAGTCGTAGCGTTGCAGCGCCGCCCGTTTTTCCCGCAGGCGCGAAAACGCTGGCCCAGCACTGCCTATTCGGCCTAGCCCGGATCAAATGGCCGTCCGGCGCGCGGCCAAGGAACGAGTGGAAGATAATCGCCTCCCGGTCGCTCCGGATCGCGGACAGGACCCCAAGGTCCTTTCGGATGCGGCCCACCAGCAAGGCGGCCAGCACCGAAAGCACCAGCACCGCCGCCAATAGGCCACCCGCCTGGCCCCTGACGGTCACTCTCCGCTGCACGGATTGTAGGTGACCTGCCACAGCCCGTCGCAGCTATTGCCGCCCGTTCCGTCCTTGCTGCCGAGCGGACAGTAGCACGCGGTATTACTGGTGTTGGGCGCGCAGTCGCTGGTATACCACACCGGCGACGCGTACTCTTCGCATTGGCAAGCGTCGGGGCTGCACCCACCGCAATAATTGTTCCCGATGCATGCCTGGAAGCTCGCGGCGCAGGAGTAGGTGCTGCAAGACTGGGTTTGCGAAAATCCCCGTGCTGGGCGCAGCGCGATGGCTCCAACGACGACTACAAGCGCGACCGGCAACGATAGCAAGACGGATCCGAACTTCATAATTCCTATACCTCCAAAGCAAAACAAAATGCGGCGACGCCGCAGCAAGCAACGCACTCGGGACGGGGGCGCCTCCCCGGGGCCGAGCACCAAGCACGCTTTCACTCTGCCGCCCATTCTTAAGTCGCCGAGGCGTCACTGTCAGTTGGGTAACGGCTCAGGTATTAACCCAATCGGCACCCGGCGAGGTGGAGGCATGGGAGCGGTTGCCGCGGGTGCTCGCTATGGAAATCCGTTCCGCCCGCTGGCCCGGGCGCGGCCCGCCTCCGAAAAACTGGTCCAAAACCGAGTACGATTTGAGCGGCCGTGACCCGCCCAGGCCGCGACGAGCGTGCCGTCCGCCGCGAAGCGGTCATCCGACAACAGCCCCGCCGCCTGCTCCTCCACCAGCGCGAAGAACTCTCCAGCCACCTTCTCGTTGAGCAGCCGCTCCCGGTTCTTGCCGCGTGGTTCCACACCGCGTCGTCCACCTCCAGGCCCACGGGCCACCGGGATAACAAGTTGTGGTCCAACTCCGACAGCGCTTCGCCTGGCTGATGGAGACGCCGGTATCGAGCTTCCGCTCCCAGCGGCGCGGGGCCGGCGAGGCCTTGCGGCGGGAACTGGTCGAGTCAGCGCGGGAGCGGCCACCGCCATCTTTTCGACCAGAACGTTAAGGGCGTCGCGCGGTGGCGAAGCGGGCGTAGTAAACCTTGCGGCCGTAAACACGCCAATGCTGGTGCCGGGGGATGCGAATCACCACCACATGCCGCACCGGCGCCCTGCCTGGCGCGACGCCGCGCCGGGGAGTGAAGGCCAGCTCATAATGCTCTGTACTCTGCTCTGCGATGCGATTCATGAAATGAGCTGGATCGTTGGTGTCCGTCACCGCCGCGCCCCCGGTGGAGGCGGCCAGCTCCCTCAGCAACACCGTTTGGCTACCGCTCACCGCATCGCGGACATCTGGCTCCGCTGGCGCGCCCCGTTCCACTCCGTACGTCGGCCCGCGCAGCGCTGCGGCAAGCGCCGAAAGGTCGGGGCGAATGCTCAGGCCGGCAACATCCACTGGATAGAAGGAAACCGTCGCGCGGTTGGCATCCTGAATCAAGGCCCGGAAAATGAACCTCAGGCCGTTCCTTACGTAGAGCCGCTCGGTGAATATCACCACGGACTTACGTCCCTGGTAGGGCGCCAGCATCTTCACCAGTCTTCGCAAATCCGCCATCTCGCTCCGGGTTCGCCAGATGCCAGCGGCTTTCGCGCTGACTTCCGCCGCCGACTGCATGGCGCCCAGCATGGAGATATTCGCCACCACCGGCATCGAAGCCCCGAGCCAATTGGGCAGCCCGGCGGCTCGCGTCGTCGCCGATATCGGCGGGCCCCCGCGGCCAACGCCCGAAAACGCTGCCAACATGGCGCGATACTCATCTACCTGGCGCTGGTAGTGGATCTGCACCGTCGCGCGCGTCGCGGCCTCGCTGATTGCCCGATCCAGGGCGGCGGGATTGTTGGTGAACGGTTGCAGCAGCGTTAGCTGGTGGTTGCGGCGAAAGACCGCCAGGTAGTTATTCGCCGCCAAATCGTCAGCAACCAGTTGCACTGCGGCCCTGCGCGCCAGCGGCTCGCCCGCGTTATCAATCGGGTCGAAGACAATCGCTGTTAAGTTGGCGGCGGGCGGCTGAGCTTTCGGCGCCCTTGCGCCGATCGCTTGCCAGTTCCGTGCCCGCAGCCGAACCGAATGGGCGACGAAGCGCAGGCTCTCGATCCGCTGCCGAATCCTGTTGTCGAACACATTGATCTCCTGCGGCTTCAGGCCCAGAACAACCTGCCCACCCCGGTTCACCACCACAAAATCCGCCAGCACCTCGCTGACCTTTCTGCGGATCATCGTCGCGCGCTTCGTGGCCACCGGCGGTGCGCCGCGGGCCTGCCCCAACCCGGGCGCTGGAAAGGCCAACCCAAGAGCAGCGACGTAAATGCAAGCGGAGGCGCACAGCCGATGCCGGCTGTTCTCTAACCGCAGCCGAGGTTCTCGAAGCATTATGGATTGTTTAAGCCGTTCCGGGAGCCGTGTCAAGGGTCAGGCAAGCCCGCGCCACCGCCGTGGCCGCGGGCCGCGCCCGCGCGGTGCCCTCCGTGCCAATAATGCTGAGACAGCAACCCAGGCGATAATTAGCGAGCAGGGCGAGGACGGGACTCAGCATGACCAGCCACGAGATTGTGCAGGTGACAGGCGGCCCCCAGGGCGGCGGCGGTCGCCGACCCGGAGGCGGAGGCCCCGCCGCGCGGCGCCGCGCCTTTACCGCCGACTACAAACGGCGGATTTTGGCCGAGATCGAGGCGGCCACCCAGTCCGGTGCCACCGGCGCCATTCCCTCCGCCGGGAGGGCCTGTACTCCTCCACCCTGACCACGCGGCGCCGGGGGGGCGGGAGCGTGCGGTGGCGGCGGCCTTCGCCAAGCGGCGCGGGCCGCAATGCCCGCGCCTTCTGCCAGCATTTCTTCGCCGGGCACAACCATCGCCATCACCACTCCGGCCTGGGCCTGCTCGCCCCCGCCGCCGTCCATTTGCGGCCAAGCGCCCGCCTGTTTGCCCAGGGCCAGTCCGTCCTCGACGCCGCCTACCGCGCCCATCCCGAACGCTTTGTCCGACGGCCGCCGGACCTTCCCAGGTCTGGACCAAGCGCCCCAAAACCGACCCGGTCGCCTCTTAAACTTTCATGCCAGGTGTCTCATTTTCATTGACACGCACCGCCGAATCGAGATCGCCCGCGCGTGCTGGACCGCACGCGCGGCGGACGGCACAATTTTGATGTCGCCGGGCAGGCTGTAATTAACCGTAAGATTGGCGCAATTCTGCGCCCTCCATTACTCGATGCTATTGATAGCTGCCTGGATCGCTGTCTTAATAATTGTTCTCCCGATGCTAGCTTGCTTCTCAAGCTGCCTAAAAACCAGATCAAGCGACCTCCTGGCCGCGTCGGCCTGGGCCGTGCTCGCGCTAACGCGCGGCTGCCTCGCGCATTTTTCGGGCATCTGCGGCGTAGTAGGCCGTGATACATGCCGGCACCAGCGCGAGAACCACGTTCGTGCAGGCCGCTCCGGCCAGCACTAGCCCTGGCGATTGCTTCGACGTGGCGGTCCGAAGTTTATACCTGCGCCGTGGCGGCAAGCAGCAGTGCCCCGGTGCCAAGGACCAGGCCCCAGTTGCGTCGCGCACCTTCCGAAAACAGCAGCAGCGCGGCGGCGGCAATCGCGCTGCCGGCGATCAGCCAGGCCCGCCAATTCTCTTCGTTCTCCGTGGCGGCCCTCTCGCGCGCGGCATTCTTCCGGCCCGCGTAGATGGCCAGGGCGGCGCCGGCCAGCACGGCGAAGATGAGGACATTGGGCGCGCCTTCTCCAGCCTGGGAGGCGGCTTCCGGCGCCGGGATCGGGGCCGTTGTGCCCGCCGGGGCCGTGCCCCAGCGGTGGTGGGCAAGCAACCGCGCGGATGAGGCGTCGGACGCTGGGGACGCGGCGGCGGGGGATTGTGGCCGCCAGCGGCGGTAGGCCAGCTCGCGGGCCGCCTGGGCGCTTGGCCCGTATTGAAGCTCATATTTTTCTTGTGGCATAGCGTTCTCCTAAGCGGTCCGGGGCTTCGCCCCGGCCAGAGCCCGATGCGGAGCGGCGGGCACCGCCGATTCCCGCAGAATGCGGTCAATCTCGGCCTGCGGGATGCGCACGGCGCGGCCCAGCTTCAGGTAGCCGATGCGGTGCTGGGCGATCCAGGAGCGCACGGTATGGATGCTGATGCCGAGCGCCACGGCAGCTTCGGGCACGGTTCTGGGCGGCATTTTCTGAACGGCCATGGAGCCGGGCTCCGCTGTAGAATATTTACAATTGAACTATACTACAGACTGAGGCCCGGTGAACATGGCCGAGAAAACCCAGACACAGGATGCGCATGCCGATGCGCAGCCGAGGTTTCTGCCCGACGGCGGAACGGCTTGGGCCAAGGGCGTGCCGCTGGGCGAATTTAAAAATGATGCGCATGCCGTGCGCATCGCCAAGGGAAATCTCTACAATCCGCACTTTGAATATGCGAAGGCGCGGAAAGCCGGAAACCCCTTGCTCGCGCCCCACGGCGCGCTGCGCTCCCTGCGTTATGGCGAACGGGAGGACCTGGTGCGCTTTCTGCGCGAGTTCGGCCCGCTGGAGTGGCATTGGGCCGGGCCCTGGGGCGGGCCCGAATGGCGGGAATATGCCGAGCAGCACCGTGGCGAGGAGCCCTGCGGGGATGTCAGCATCGCCGACTTCTGGCAAAAGCAGTTGCATTTCGTCCTGATCGCCCAGCTTTGGGAATCGTGGCCGGAACCATCGCGTGTTCAGGACGCCTTTGTCAATCTGGCGCTGGAGCGGCAGCGCCTAGAGCCAGAAACCTGGGCGCGGTTCGTCCCGTTTCTTCGGGTCGTCGCACGGCTGGACGCCATTCCCTCTTACCGCGCAGCCATGTGGGAACGGCCCGATGCGCATGCGGCGGGAAAGGGGCTCGATTTTGAAGAATTCGTGGCGGGCGTGCGCCAGCAAACGCCCACCTGGCTGCGGCATTGGGTGGGCATGCTGATTCAGGCGGAACTCGATGCGCAGTCCCAGAATCGCAGAGCGATTTGGGCATTGCGGGGAAGCGCAGGTGCCCGCGTTTGGTTTGAGCAAAGACTGGAAATGAATACCCTATGGGCGGGCGTTTGGGAGTTGCTGGCGCTGGACTTTGCCCGGCCGCTCGCCTGGCGCGTCTGCCCGCACTGCGGCAAACTGTTGTATCCGCCCCGCAAGGATCGGTTCCATTGCACGCCGGAACAACAGGCTCTTGCTTCCAAGCGCAACTGGGCTCGCAAAGCAAGAAGCGCCGCGAAAGGCGCAGCGCTTGACGCGAAGCTAGGCGCACGGCTGGGGAAAAAGCATGACACTCTATAAACGCGGCAAGACGTGGTGGGTGGATTTTTCGCGGCGGGGCAACGTTTTCGCCTCTCGCTCGGGACCGCCGACTGGCGGCAGGCCGAGAAGAAGGCAAAGGAAGCCATCGGCGATGCGATGGCCGGGTGGCTGACCCGCGCGGCGCTAGACACGGGCAAGCAGGCGTTTTCGGATGCCGCAGACGCCTACCTTGAGAGTCGGCGGCTCGAACTCGCCGAATCGAGCCGCGCGAAAGAGCGGCAATTGCTGACGTTCCCGCGCAAATATTTTGGGCGGACCCCGCTGGCATCCATTACGGCAGACCCGCTTGTCGGCTACCGACAATGGCGGGCCAGCAGCGGCACGAAGCACGGCGTTGGGCCGGTCATTATCAACATGGAAATGGGGGTCCTGCGCCGCATCCTCAAGCGGGCGAAGCGCTGGCATCTGGTCGGCGATGGCCTGCGCCCGCTGCGGGAACCGCATCCAATGCGCAGCGCCTTGAGCCCCGAGGAAAAGGCCCGGCTTATCCTCGCCGCCCGCCAGCGCCCGGAATGGGACGTGGCGCGGTGCGCCATGGCGCTCGCCCTGGCGACAACGATGCGCGGCTGCGAGCTGCGCGGCCTGAACTGGGGCGATGTTGATCTCGCGTCGGGAACGCTGGCCATCCGCAAGAGCAAGACGGAAGCGGGCGAGCGGGTGGTCCCGCTCATTCGTGAAGCCGTCGCCGCAATCGAAGAACTGCGGGCCCGCGCCGCATTGCTCGGCCCAGTCCGGCCCGCGCATTTCGTTTTTCCGGCCTGCGAGAACGGGCGCGTGGACCCCGCCCGGCCCCAGACAAGCTGGCGGACCGCCTGGCGCAAGCTGACGCGCGCCGCCGGGCTCCCCAAGCTGCGCTTCCATGACCTGCGCCACCAGGCGATCACGGAACTGGCCGAATCGCAGGCGAACGAGGAGATCATCCGCTCGATTGCCGGGCACGTCTCGCCCCGCATGCTGCACCACTACAGCCACATCCGGCTGGAGGCGAAGCGCAAGGCGCTGGAGGCGCTCTCGATGCGCATCCCTGAGACCCGCCCCGGTCCGGGTTACGTCACAAATCACGGCACAATCGGGCGGCAACGCGCCGGGCGAAAACGGCAAGTTATTGCAAGGAATGGTAGGCACGTGGGGACTCGAACCCCAGACCTCTACCGTGTCAATTCTTTCTTCACAACCCTAAATCCTTTGGCCTGCATGCCTTTTCCATCTGCTCACCCCCAAAAAACAGCCTAACCAAGCCCGGTTTTGGAGACGAATTGGAGACGTTTTCGGTATGGACGCCCCGGCGAATTCGGGGCTTTCACCGCGGTATTGACTGAACGTTCTTGGCTCATGACTTGCCGGACTGGTCGTCGTGACGGAATCAGGGGAGTAAATATGCGCTGGCCATTTCCATGCCGCCGCGTTGTGGCGAGGTGTGATAGCTTCAGCGCCGTAAGTCATGGAGGTACTGGGGTGGCCAGGAAACAGGTTAGAAAACGTAAAACCTAAACAGATCACGTTTCTGCTGATCGGTATGTGCGTTCTGGCCGCACTGGTTCCCGTCCATGCCCAGACGGACCCTGCGTGGGGTAACCCGGTGCATGCTCCGCTGGTTCGAACGGCTGCTCGGACGTTGACGGTAAACGCCGCGAATCTCGATTTTCATTTCACGGTCCCCACTGTCGCGAAGCCCGGGCGCGGCGTGCCGTTCACCTATGCATTGACGTACAACTCTGACACCGCCAACACCATTGGCGCCGTGCCTGTGATTGCCGGCTGGATGGCCACCGGAACCGCCAGCGGCGGGATGGTAAATTACAACACCAGCTTCCGCTGGTGCACCTACTACAACCCCTATAACCACCAGGGGCAGCAGATCGAGTACGTGGTGTACAGCGGATTTCAGTACGTGGACGTTTCGGGGACGACCCACTTTTTCCCTAGCGCCCAAACGAACACGGGCAACCCGTGCGAGACGGCCGACCCCAGCGCCACGGCGGAAAGCGCGCACGGCTGGAAGATCATCGTCACCAACGACACGAGCGCCGAGGTGATCGGCCCCAACGGCTGGCAGTTCCTGGGGCCGAAGGGCCCAACCGAGGATACCAACGGCAATTATGTCACGGCGACCACGGACACCACCGGGACCACCATGCTGTCCGCCAGCAATCTGACCAACTGCGTCAATCCGGTGAATGCCCAGAGCTGCCCAAATTGCACCCAGTACACCGTGCCGGCGGCAACGGGGGGGACCGTCAATTGGACCGAGTATTTCGCGAACGTGTCGGCATCTCTGGTCTGCTCGGGGGTCACGGAATACTCGAAGACGATCAGCGTGCCGGAATTCGTCGTCATGCCGGACACGTTCGGCCAGGGCGGGTACGGCTATTACGCGTTCGGCTACAACGGCGAGGGCCTGGTTGATTCGATCCAGTGGCCAAGCGGGGGAACCACCTCGGTCAGCTACGGCAGCCTCTGCGGGAACATTGACTACGAGCCGGCCTCGCTCACCATCACCGAGAACGACAATAACGCCAACGACGGGACGACCACGTTCACAGCCGGGTCGTCGCTCACCACGGTCGCGTTTCCGGACGGGTCCAAGCAGGAGATCTCCCTGCTGGGCGGCCTGCCGACCGATTGGAAATATTACAACACTGACGGCAGCACGCTGCTCAAGGAGGTCACCTACGATTGGACCTCCAGCCCTGCCACCAAAATCACCTACTTGGGCGGCGCGGAGATGCGCGAGCGGGAGACGACGTACAACACCTACGGCCTGCCCACGAACGTGACCGAGGTTGATTATGGCCGCGATTCAAGCGGTGGCACGAAGAGCAATACGAGCATTGCCTACGAAGCAGGAGCCGGGTACATTTCCGCCAACATCGTGGACAAGCCGACGCAGGTTGAGACCACGAACGCCGCCGGGACGGTGGTCGCCTACCAGTTTATCGTCTATGATGCCGGGGCGATCAGAGCGTACACGACGCAGCCCGCCAACTGGGATTCGACGTACGGCATCAGCTATTACACGCGGGGAAACGTCGGGACGATCACAGAGCTGCAGAACGCTGGCTCCGTGATGGAGTCGTTCGGCCGCGATGAAACCGGGCGGGTCGTGAGCACGACGCTGTTTAACACGACCCAGGTGTCGACCACATACGGCTCGGGCAGTTGCGCGAACACCTACCCCACGAGCCAGGAAGTCCCGGGCGGCTCAAGCGGCGGCACGGAGACCATGGCGTACAACTGCAGCACGGGAAGCCTCGCCTCAAGAACGGGCCCGAACGGGCACGTGACGACGTACGGGTACGACGCCTTCAACCGGCTGACGAGCATCGCGGAGCCCGACGGGGGCTCGACATTGATCAGTTACGTCAGCCCGACGGAGGCGGAAACCCAAAGCACCATCAACCCCAGCCAGACCTTGACGGCATATTCGTTCAACGACGGCTTTGGACGCCAGATCTATGCGCAGACCGCCGACGGCGACACCACGGAAACCGTCTACAACACCATGGGACGGATCGCGGCGGTCAGCAATCCCTATTCGACCGGGAACCCGCCGGGCGCTGGTTCCCAATTTACGACGACGGCGTATGACGGCCTGGGTCGGCCCACGACCGTCACCGCGGTTGACGGCAGCAAAACGACCTACCTTTACACCGAAAATGCCACGCAGGTCACTGGTCCGCGGGGTGTCCAGAGGATCGTTGAGTACGGCGGTTTTGGCCATGTCTGGCAGGTCTGCGAGGTCAGCAACCTGAATACCCTGTCGGGATGGGGTTCCTGCGGCCTCCTGATTGGGGGCAACGGCTTTCTGACAACGTACACCTACGACATGGCCGGGAGGTTGACCGAGGTATTGCAGGGCGACCAAACCCGAACGTGGACCTATGACACCGCTGGGCGCGTGCTGACCAGCGACCAGCCGGAGTCGGGCACGACCACCTACGCCTACGATTCGGTCTCGAACTCGGTCTGTCCAAACGGATCGAGCGCCTCTGGCGGCAGCCTCGTCTTCCTCCAGAACGCCGCTGGCCAAGGGGTGTGCCTTACCTATGACACGTGGGGCCGGGTCACACAGAAGACGCTGAGCAGCGGCCAGACCTACACCTACTCCTACGATGGCGCCACCGCCTACGGGCTTGGCCGTTTGACGGGGGCGACAGGGCCGGCCGACAGCATGACCTTCGGCTACGACAAGATGGGCCGCACCGCAGCGGTCACCGAAACGGACAATGGGCTCGGCCAGCAAATCACGACCTACACATACAACTATCTGGGCGAGCCCAGCTCGGTCACCGCGCCGACCGGCCGCATTTTCAGCTACAGCTACGATCTGGACGCGCGCTTGAACAAAATCCAGGACGGCTCGACCAGCACAGCTTACCTGGGGAGCGTCACCTACAACCCTGCCGACGAGGTCACGCAGGCGAGTTTCGGTGGCAATGCGCTAACCATGTCGGCGAGCTACAACAACATGCTCCAGCCGTTCCAGGTCGCCTACTCCCCGTCGGGCGGTGGCGGCGTCACGCTGCAATTCGATTGGGGAGCCACGGTTGACGCTAACGGGAATGTCGCCTCGGACGATAACGACGGCACGCTGCGGCAGATGGTGGACGTCACGAATCCGTCTCTCAGCATGACCTATACCTATGACGACATGAACCGCCTGTCCGCCGCAGCGGAGTCGGACAGCACGATCAACGTGAGCCTCGGCACCGACCAGTACGGCAATCGTAATGGCCAGTCCGGCACGCTCAGCGAGCCATTCGCCTCCAGCCCGACCAACAACCAGATCAGCAACTCCGGTTTCACCTATGACGCCGCCGGCAGAATGACCGCCGGCACTTGGGCTGGCGCAAACCGCACGATGGCCTGGGACGCGCTGAACCAGTTGACGGCGTACACGGATGGCAACCAGGGCACGAGCGACTACTACTACGATCCGTTC
>DAHVCP010000067.1 GCA_027314025.1 Acidobacteriota bacterium | reverse complement strand
CAACCGCCCCGAGCTGGCGCTGAACAACGCCCGGCTGCTGGCCTACGTGCACCAGGGCGGCGTGGTCGTCGTGCAGTACCAAACGATGGAGTACAACCATAACTACGGCCCCTACCCGCTGAACCTGGAGCCGGACGCGGTGGTGGTGCATGAGCATTGCCCGGTGCGCTTGCTGCTGCCGCACAGCCCGGTATTGAGCTGGCCCAACCGCATCACGCGGCGCGATTTCCAGGGCTGGTTCGAGGAACGCGGCCACGGCTTCATGGGCAGTTGGGCGCCGCAGTATCACGCGCCGCTGGAGATGCACGACCCTGGCCAGTCGCCGCAGCGCGGCGGCTTGCTCTATGCCCGCTATGGCCGCGGGGCCTATGTCTACCTGGCGCTGGCGCTCTACCGCCAGTTGCCGGAGGGCGTGCCCGGCGCCTTCCGCCTGATGGCCAATTTGCTCAGCCTGCCGCGCAATCCCTGGCTGCATCCGCAGGCCGCGGCCGCGGCGGCGAAACAGGCAGCGATGCCGCCGCGCCGCCCGCTGGTCCTCCCGGCGGTCGAATAATTTATTGATAGGCGCGGGCCCCGGCCCCGCCGCTGGCGGGGCGTCCCGCTCTTATTGGCGCGGGGCGCGGAGCGCCGCTTACGCGCCCAGCGGGGCCGGGGACCCCGGGCCCGGCCCGGCTATTGCTTGGCGCGGGGCGTTGCCCCGCTTGCGCGCCGCTGCTCACGGCTGCCGCGCCGGGCCGTCCAACCCGGGCATGACCGACCTTTGGGCGGGCGGACCGGGCAGTTGGGCGCGGGCGGGTTGGCGGGCCATCCGCCGCTCGCCGGGCCTGAGCGCGGTGGCGATCGTGACCTTGGCGCTGGGCATCGGCGCCAACACCGCGGTGTTCAGCGTCGTGGACGCGGTGCTGCTCCGCCCGCTGCCCTACGCGCAGCCGCAAAGGCTAGTGGCGGTGCGCGAGAGCGCGCCGCCGCAATTCCCCGTCATGTCCGTCTCCCTGCCGGACTATTACGACTGGGCGCAACAAAGTAAGACGCTGGAGCAGGGAGCGTACCGTCAGACCAGCTTCAATTTGACCGCACCGGGCGCGCAGCCGGAAGCCCTGCAAAGCGCCCAGGTCACCGCCAATTTGTTTCCCATCCTCGGCGTCCAGCCGCGGCTGGGCCGGGATTTTACCGCCAAGGAAGACGCGCCCGGCGGGCACCGTGCCGTGATGCTCTCCAACGCCTTGTGGCGGCGGCGCTTCGGCGGCAGCCGCCAGATCGTGGGCCGGGCCATCACGCTGAACGGCAATCCCTATACGGTCATCGGCGTCATGCCGCCGGGCTTCGATTTTCCCGGCAAAGTTCAGCTTTGGGTCTCCCTCGGCGCGCTGCGCGCCACCAAGCGCATGTCCAGCCGGGGCAATCATCCGGGCATCGTCGGCATTGGGCGGCTGCGCGCCGGGTCCACGCTGGCGCAGGCGCGGGCGGAGATGACCGCCATCGCCCGCCGCGTCAGCCTCGCCTATCCCAAAAGCAATACCGGCGTGGGCGTGCGCCTGGTCCGCTATCTGCAATATTCCGTGCGCGGCGCGGGCGCGGCGCTGTGGGCGCTGCTGGCGGCGGTGGGGCTGGTCCTGCTGATCGCCTGCGCCAATCTGGCCAATTTGCTGCTGGCGCGGGCGGCGGCGCGGCGGCAGGAGTTCGCCGTGCGCGCGGCGCTGGGCGCCAGCCGCCGGCAAATTTGGACGCAGGTTTTGGGCGAAAGCCTGACGCTGGCGCTGCTGGGCGGCGCGGCGGGATTGGCCGTGGCGGCCATCGGCGTGCATATGGCCATACCGTTGATGCCGCCCGATCTGCCCCGCGCCCGCCAGCTTGGGCTCGATTGGCGCGTGCTGCTGTTTACCATCGCGGTGGCCGTCGCCTGCGGCGTGCTGTTCGGCTTGGCGCCCGCCTGGCGCCACGGCGATACCGGCGTACATGACGCGCTGAAGGAAGGCGGACGCGGCGGTGCCGAAGCCCGCGGCGGCCGCCGCCTGCGCGACGCGCTGATCGTCGCCGAGGTCGCGCTGGCGCTGGTGCTGCTGGCGGGCGCGGGCTTGCTGCTGCGCAGCTTCCTGGCGGTGCTGAGCACCAGCCCGGGGTTCAATCCGCATCACGAATTGTTGTTCGAAGTTTCTCTGCCGCGGCGGCGCTTTCCGCAAGCGCCGCAACAGGCGGCGTTCTTCCGCCAGGCGCTGCTGCAACTGCGCCGCTTGCCCGGCGTCACCGCCGCCGCGGTTGCCATGCCCATGCCCTTTACCGGCAGCGACTGGGAAAGCGATTACCGCGTCGTGGGCCGGCCCAAACCCGCGCCCGGTCATTCGCCCTCCAGCAACTTCGCCATCATCAGCCCCAGCTTCTTCCGCACCATGCGCATCCCCTTGCTGCGCGGCCGCTATTTCACCGCCGCCGACAACGCCAAAAGTACCAAGGTGGTGATCATCAGCCAAGACTTTGCCCGCAAGGATTGGGGCGGCGCCGCCCAGGCCGTCGGGAAGCAGATCAAGACTCAGGGCTTCACGGCCACCATCGTCGGCGTCGTTCCCCGCATCAAGACCGAGGGCCTGACCGGCGACACCGAGATGGACAAGCTGCCGGAGACGTTCGTGCCTTTGGCCCAGTACCCGGTCAACGACTTTTTCTTCGCCCTCCGCGCCGCGCCCGGCCTGAAGCCGTTGGCGCTCACCGGCCCGGCCGGCCGGGCCATCCAATCGCTCGACGCGAACCTGCCCATCGCCAACGCCAGCACCATGTCCGCCTTGGTGGGCCGCTCGCTGGCGCCGCGGCGGCTGTCGCTGGTGCTGGTGCTGGTCTTCGCCGCGCTGGCCCTGATTCTCGCCGCGGTCGGCATCTACGGGGTCATGTCCTATGCCGTCGCCCGCACCACCCATGACCTGGGCCTGCGCATGGCGCTGGGCGCGCGGCGGCGGGACGTGGTGGCCTTGGTGCTGCGCCGCGGCCTGTTGCTGGCCGGCGCCGGCGCGGCGGCCGGCTTGGGGCTGGCTTTGGGATTGGGCCGATTGGTCGCGGGCTTTCTCTTCGGCGTCCGCGCCGACAACGCCGCCGTCCTGATCGCCGTGGCCGCGGTGCTGCTGGCCGTGGCGCTGCTCGCCTGTTACCTGCCCGCCCGCCGCGCCAGCCGCGTGGACCCCATGGAAGCGCTGCGCTACGAATAGGCCCATGATTGGCCGGCGCGGGCCCCAGCCCCGCCTGCGGCGGCGCGTCCCGCTGGGACCGGCGCGGCGCCGGGGACCGCGCCGCCTGCTTTGCCGGGGGCGGACCGAAGCGTTCCTCCGCGCGCCACGGGCGCGCTGGGAGTTTCGCGGCGTTTCCACTTATGCTCTGCCCCCGGACCAAAGGCGCGGCCCCCGCGATGGGCCACTTTGCCGCACGGCGCGCCGCGCCGCCTGATGCCGCGCCATCCCTCATCGCATGGCCGAGGCTGCCGAGCCGGAGATGCCGCCGGTTCGCCGCGTCGTTCTTATCGTGTTGGATGGCGTCGGCGCCGGGGCTCTGCCCGACGCTGACCGCTATGGCGACGCCGGCGCCGACACGCTGGGCCATATTCATGCCCGCCGGCCGCTGCACATCCCGAATCTGCGCCGCTTAGGCATCGGCCATTTGCATCCCGCCTTGGGCCGTGGCGCCGCCGCGCCGATCGCCGCTTATGGCCGCTGCGCCATCGTCTCCGATGGCACGGATACCACCACCGGCCATTGGGAAATGGCGGGGATCATTTTGCAGCAGGGATTTCCCACCTATCCGCATGGCTTTCCTCCCGAGCTGATCGCGGCGTTCGAAACCCGAATCGGGCGGCGCACCTTGGGCAATGTCGCCGCCAGCGGCACGGAGATTATCGAGCGGCTCGGCGCGGAGCATATCCGCACCGGCGCGCCGATCATCTACACCTCGGCCGACAGCGTCTTCCAGATCGCGGCGCATGAGGAGGTCATTCCCGTCTCCGAGTTGTACCGCATCTGCGCGATCGCCCGGGATTTGCTGCAAGGACCGCACCGGGTGGGGCGGGTGATTGCGCGCCCGTTCACCGGCCCGGGTCCGGGACGGTTCCAGCGCACGCGCCGGCGGCATGACTATGCCGTGCCGCCGCCCGAGGGCATGCTGTTGGACCAGCTAGCCGCCGCGGACGTGCCGGTGCTGGCCGTCGGCAAAATCGCCGACATCTTTCTCGGCCGCGGCATTCAGCGCCATCTGCCCATGGAATCGAATGCCCACGGCATGCGGCAGATCGAGGCGGCGCTCGGCGGCTTCCACCACGGCCTGGTCTTCGCCAACCTGGTGGACTTCGACATGCTGTATGGCCATAGGAACGACGTCGCTGGTTTCGCCGCCGCCTTGGAGGAATTCGACGCCGATTTGGGCCGTCTATTGCCGGCGCTGGGAGCGGCGGATCTATTGCTGCTCACCGCCGACCATGGCTGCGATCCCACCACCGCCTCCACGGATCATTCCCGGGAATATGCGCCGCTGCTGGCCTACGCCCCCGGCGCCGCCGGCGAGGATTTGGGCACGCGCGCATCGCTGGCGGATATCGGCAAAACCGTAGCCGAGGCCTTTGGCGTGCCACTGGCGAAGGGGGAATCATTC
>DAHVCP010000049.1 GCA_027314025.1 Acidobacteriota bacterium | reverse complement strand
ATCCGAGGATCGCGGAAATATCCACTCGCCCACGGCGACGTAGCCGCGTCCCTCGCTTCAATGAGGCCGCGATCCGAGGATCGCGGAAATGCCCCGCAATCGGAGCCGCTTTTCTGCTTATTCAAGCGCTTCAATGAGGCCGCGATCCGAGGATCGCGGACATACGGTAGGCCCAGGCAGGTTCCCGGCGGCCCCTCGTGCTTCAATGAGGCCGCGATCCGAGGATCGCGGAAATCTGAGGACGGAGGTTGAGGCGGCGCGGGCCATTCTCGCTTCAATGAGGCCGCGATCCGAGGATCGCGGAAATCGGAACGGCCCGCCGCGCCGTTTGAAATTGCGAGGTAGCTTCAATGAGGCCGCGATCCGAGGATCGCGGAAATGTCGGCGGTATAAGCCTCGAGTTTTCAATGCCGCCGGAGGCGGTTTGCGAGCGCCCCTGGGGCGCCCTCCCGGCGAGCGCTGCGAACGGCTCCCGGGCCAGCGGCAAGGTCATGATAACGCAGCGGATGGCGCGACGCGAGCGGCGCCCGGCAAAGGCTCGCCTCCGGACCGCTCGCGCGGCCGTGGGAGCGGGCGACGGGGCTTGCTCAGCGGGTGATGAAGACCGGATACTCATGGATCTCGGCGGTCAGGAAGCGGGCCAAGAGGCGGGCCTGAATTTCCAGCAGGCGGCGATAGCTGACACGATACTCGAACAGCGGATGGGTGGCCAGGTCGTTGATGCGCTGCTCGTAGGCGCGGTAGAACGCCGCCCGGCCCGCGGGGCGGAGGGCGACGGCGTTGCCGGTGCGGACGAAGTCCGCGAGGGTGATCATCCCGGTGTTGAGCGCGCTCAGCACCACCGAGTCGGCGATCAGCGGACGGAACGGCTCCATCAGGTCGAGCGCGAGCGCCGGGCGGCCGAAGCGCGGCTGGTGGTAGAAGCCCCAAAACGGCTCCAGGCCCAGAGCGTAGCAGGCGATGACACAGTCCTTGGCCAGCATGCTGTAGGCCAGCGAGAGCAGGGCATTGACCGGGTCCCGCGGCGGTCGCCGGTTGCGGCATTGGAAGTCGAAGCTAAGCGCGGGGCCGGCCGCGCCTCCCGTGGTCCCGCCCGCGCTCCCGCCTTCCCCCCCGCCCTCGTCCCGGCCTTTGAGCATGCCGGCGAAGGCGCCGAAGTAGGCGTGCGCGGCGGCGCCCTCGGTGCCCAGCAGGCTCTCCAGCGACGGCGCGCCCAGGGCCTGTGCGGCGAGGGCGCGCAGCATGCGCAGCGCCACCTCCGGCGGCTCGACATGGTTGCGCTGTAGCAGCGTGCGCTGGTTGCGGATCTTGCCCGCCACCAGCCGCCGCGCCAGCGCCAAGCACAGGGCGGGGTTTTCGGCCGCCAACAGCTGCCCGCGGCGCAGGAAGACGTTGCGGCTGTTGAGGCCGGTGGTGATGCCGTAGAAGTAGCCGCCCTGGGAGAAATAACAAACCGGAATCTCCGCCTGGCAGAGCGCCTGCACCGCCTGGGTCGAGATTTGGACTCCGCCGAAAAGGTTGACCTGGGAGACCTCGCCCAGCCGAGCCTCCTGCTTCAGCTCATCCTTTGGCTTGCCGCCGGCGGCGCGGCGTCCGCCGCCCTCCGCCGCGCCCCGCACTTGCAGCACGCCGCCCGAGACTCCGACGCGCCAGCCCTGGCTGTTCAGGTACACCGGGCGCAGGTCGTCCCGCGGAACCAGGAGGGGCCGCACGCGGAGGCGGCGCTCCGGCTGGCCGGCGAAGAGCGGCAGTTGCACCGGCGCGGCGGCGTCCGCGGCCAAAACTTCTTCCCGCCCGCGCAACGCATTGGTTTCATCTGGCAGGCAGATGCCGACCAGCGAGCAGCGCGGGCATTTGGGACTGTCCTCCAGCGGCGGCGGAATCTCCGCGCGCGCGGCCGCCGCGCGGGCGGCGGCGAGCTGCCGCATCACCTCCGCCTCCGCCGCCTCATCCAGCGGCACCCGCACCCGCTGGCGCGTCGCGGTGTAGTACAGCACCGCCTCATTGCAGCGATAACCGTTGTCGCGCAGGATCAGCGCCTGGGCCAGCACCTGCGCCCGGTCGGCGGGCCACGCTTCGGGCCCGTTGTCGCCGTCCCGCGGCCGTCCCTTCTTATAGTCCACCGGCGTCACCTCGGCCTCGCCGGCCGCGCTCTCGATCAAATCCATGCGGGCAATCAGCCCCAGCCTGGGGCTGGACAGTTCGATGGAGCGGGAATGAATGCGTTCCGCCTCCAGCGTACCCGCCGCGTTGGCCGGGCCATCGGTTGGGGCGGCGGGCGGCGCAGCCGCACCCTCGGCGGGCGCCGGCAATCCGTCGGCGGGGGCTTCGACGCGGCGATGGCGGGCGTGGCCCTCCAGCGTGTCGGCGCTGGCGGCGAAGACCTTCTCCACCCATTCGTAATAGAACAGCCGCGGGCAGTAGACGAATTCATTGAGCATTCGCGCCGGCAGCATCTCCGGCGCCGAAAGCCCGAGGTGGTGGACGTCGCCGCCGGTTGGGTGCGCGGGATTCGGTGAGGCCATGGCGCCGTCCATCATGCCAAGCCCCAGCGCCGCGGCGCATCGCCCCTGCGGGCAGGGGAAACGCGGGCGTTATGAACGATTGCGTTAGGAATCACGGTTGTCAACCGCCGGCCCTGGGGGCGCGGGCCGCCGGCCCGCATCTTGCAAGCCGCCGCGGACCCTCGTCCCGGGGCGCGCCGCGGCCCTAGGCAATGATGCAGGGAGAATCGAGCTTGACTGGATAGGGTTTGCCCAGCGCGGTGATGACCCGGTCGCCGCGGCCCTCCACCGGCCCCAGATCCACGAAGAGCACCTGGTCCTCGGCGTGGTTGATGATGCCGCGCAGCGCCTCCCGGCAGCGGACCAGGTCGGCCGCGGTGAAGCGGCACTCGAAGACCGAAAACTGCACGTGCTCGCCAAAATCCTTCATCGCTTTGAACACCGCCCGCAGCCGCTTCTCATCGGCGATGTCGTAGCAAACGACGTAGGAGGAGCGCATTGGGGTCAGGCCGGCACGAACATGCCGAGTCCGAAACTGCTGGAGTGGCCGAGCCTTAGAGGGCCGGAGATCGGCGCCCCGAGGGTGATGCGAAGCCTGTACCCGCGCCGGTCGCCGATGAAAGACCGCCCGTCGGCCCGCCTCCTGGGGAAGTGCACAGCGACCCACGCAGGGGGCCCGATTTCCTCCACGGATAATAGCCGTGGTCCGTAGCCGCGAGCATCGAGCTCGCGGCGGATCTGGCTTTCGAGCGCCTCCGATTCTCGGGGTTTTCCGCCGCGCAAATGGTGGCGCGGCGGAACGTAGGGCGTGAGCGATCGCCAAACTGTTGCCGCCCCCCCGTCAAATCCTGGCGGCGCCGGGACCGCAGCGTCCAGCGGTACAAGTTTGATTTTCCATGCTTCGGCGTCGGGCCCGGCGGCCGCCCAGGACAGTTCCTGTGCGGCAGCGCTCAACATTGCCTCTTGCTCCTCCTCGTCGAATGGGCGGGCGCCCCGCCAGGCGAGCAGGCGCGTCGGGATGCTGCCGTCCCACCAGAGGGAGAACTCGGCGTGCGCCCTTGGCCCGCGCAGGGGCTGTCCCTGTGCATCCTTGCCGGCCATTCCCGTGAGCTCGGCCCGAACGGAGGCGGGAGCTTCGGTCCACCTCGCCGTGGCGCCCCCTGTTTTTGTACGGATGAGGATGCTGAGCGCGGCGGAGCGGAAACGCGAGGTCAGGTGCACCGTTGCGCGCTGCCTCGGCGCCACCGCCCAACCGAGGGCGAATTGGAGCAAATTTGTAGCCGGCCGCATTGGCGTGCGGCGGGCGATTTCCCGGGCGGGCGGACGCGGCGGTCTCTGAGCGTACAGCAGGCGGGCACCTTGCGGGATGTTGCGCGCGGCTAGCGGGTTTTCAGTCACCCGCTCGACGTCGGCCTGAGTTGCCTCGGAGCATGGAACTAACACTGGAGCAGGGCGGTCGGAAGCCCTGTTTTCAGTAAGCGTCACGTTTGGACACATTGGCGCGTCCTCGGCGACGCGTATGCGCGTCAATGCTTCGGCGCGCCCGAAATAAGTGATCCGCTCCAGGCAACACCCGAGGATTCGGACAAGCTCCGGAGTCCAGGCCTCCCCGCTGATAAACCAGAACAGGCTGGCATCCGGTGGCGGGCACCAGGCGTTGTCTTGGGTGAGGCTGGTGCCGTACGACTTTCTGGCCGCGTATTTCTTCTCCGC
This sequence comes from Acidobacteriota bacterium, assembly GCA_027314025.1. Lineage (GTDB taxonomy): Bacteria > Acidobacteriota > Terriglobia > Terriglobales > SCQP01 > JAKAUF01. The sequence continues at coordinate 28,124 of DAHVCP010000049.1, read as the reverse complement.
CGGGTTCCAGCCGAGCTCCACGGGCTGGTATTGCCGGAGGGCAAAAGACTGTCGCGCCTGTTCGGGCAGATAGAACCCGTAGTTGCTCTCACAGAGGGCCCGCGAGAGGCCCTGGATCTCATCCGCTGGCCAGGTCCCAGCCGACTCGCGCCTCCATTGATACCAGCGAGCGACGACAGCGCGTGTCAGGCGCCAGGGGCTGGGCGGCCACTCGCCCGCAAGTTCCGTATCGAAGGGATTTGCCTTCCAACGGGTCGCATGAAAACGCCCTAGCGGAAACGATTGCCGTAGGATAATCCGCATCGCTCAGGCGTCCTCGCCGCCGCCGTCTTCGTCACCGCTGTCGTGCTCTGTTGCGGGCCCGGCCGCGTTGTCCTCCACGGCTTCGCGGTAGAGTTCAACCTGCGGCCAGTAGATGTCGGTGATGGCCGGCGCCTCATTGCTCCCAGCCCTGAACCCCGCGTCCCTGATTGCGTCTTCTATACGCAGATCGAACCCGACGTTCCGCTCGCCAAGTTTGAGACCGACGAGTTCGAGGTGACAACCGGAGCGATAGCGGAATGGAGTTTTTAACAGGCGGTCGATTTTCCAGAGCGCGAGTGCGGCAACGAACCCCTTCTGCTTTTCAGACAGTCCGCGCACCTTTTCTCCGTCGGAGCTGTGCTCTGTGCGCCCGAATGATCGAAGAAGCGCTACGTCAAGGATGAACGTGGCGCGGATTTCGCTTGCGGTTTCATCGTCTACGGCAAAAATGGGCTGGCCGGATGTTGTCTTTCCTAGCCGGTCGAACTTGACGCCCGAGCGGTCCACGCGCGCCGTGCCGAATGCTTCCAAGTGGGCCGTCAGGAGGCGTGGGATCTTGATTTGCCATTTAGGAAAAAGGACACCGTGGACCAGCGCGTTGGGGTCATAGTAATGGATCTGGCGGAACACATCCCACCATTGCGCTGGGGGAAGGTAGGCGTTCTCGCCTTTGAGGGGTCGGGCTCTAAGTTTGTCCCTGAGCCTTTCACCGAACTGTTTGTCATCAACCTCACCGTCTGGCCTAAGCTCCTGACCTTTCAGAAAATAGTCGGACGCGATTCGATGCCCTTCGGTAAGGCTTGTAACGACAAGCTCGCGATTCTCCAGCGGAAGTGTATTTCCCACCCGTTCGCCAGTGACGCAGCGCAGATAAGGCATGCCCGCAAGCTCCTCGACGAGTTCGTAATCGTGCGCGCCACGCATGCATACGGACTCCAGGTGGTTGGCCATGCTCGCCGGGCTGTCCACGATGCAGACATCTTCGACGTGGCCATCTTTCCGCGGTGCTTTGTAGATCACGTGGCCAATCTCCGGGAAGCCGGCTGGCTGGAAGCGGTTCAGGTTTCCGACCGGTTTGAGCGTTGCGGTGAGCACAAGCGGGGATTCGCCGCGCAGAACGCACTGGGGCGTTAGACGGGACGATTGCGTTTGGCCTTCATGCATGGATCACCTCGGTTGTTTGGCGTTGCGGGCGCAGCCAGCGCTGGACGAGTGCGGTTCGGTCAGGATTGGATATCGGGAACAAGAGGGCAGCAAGCAGGCGCTCGGGGGCGTTGGTCGCCCAGGGCGCGTATGTGCGCACTAGCGGCGCCCGCGCCACGGCGTAGCGCGAGCGGGCGACCTCGACGGCGCGGTCAATGTCGCCGCCGCGGATGAGCGCGGCCGCCCTGAGCGCCGCGACCGGCGTCCGTGCGCCGGTTTCGGGGGCCAGAAGATCGCACCCCTCTTTCCGGCCATTGCCCGTCACAGGCCTCAGGTCGAACAGTGGATGGAAGAGTCCGTAGAGGGCAAGCACCGGGCGGATTGCAATTGCTTCGCCTTCGAGTGGCGAGAGATCACGGACGCACTGCGGTATGCAGGACCAGCCGAACAGGGCCAGTCGGGAGAGCCAGCGCGCGAGAAGCGCATCGTCCATGCCGCCGTCAAGCCACGCTTGCACGTCGGACATGCGGGCCGCGATCGGGGCGCGCAAAGGCGGTTGGGCGCCGCTCCCCTCCCTGCCTTCCCAGTCGAGCAGGCGACGCTGGATCACCATGCAGAGGTTTCGCCCAAGCGGCCCCGGGCGCCAGACCCAGCGTGCAGGTGGCGACTTCGGGTGGATGAGCGGGGAGTTCTTTTTCGGACGCTCGTTCCTGGCTTGGTCTCGCCACTCGACCCCGAACCGATAGAGCGCGAACGGGAACTCAACGGGAAAGGCGGAGGCCAGGGACAAAGCGAGGCGCGCCTCAACGCCGGGGATCTCGCCACCGAATAGGGCTGGCACCCAGTCGAGCGGCAATGGCTGCCACGTGACGCCCTTTTCGCGGAAGGAACGGTTAGCATCCACGCGACCCAGGGCCCGGATGGTGGCGTCGAGCAACGCCGTCCGCGCTTCGGGACTGCTTTGCTCGCGGGCGGCGTTCACAAGCGTGCGCTCGACGGGGCCACGCAATCCAGTAAACCGCCAGTGTTGTCCTTCCCTTCGGTCGCGAGGCAGACTTTCGAACAGGCCAAGTATCCGCTCGAGGGCAGATGATTGCGCATCGCCGGCCCCAGCCCGATCGGAGGGAGATGATTGCGCATGGCCGGCCCTGTCCTGAGCTGGCACAGCGCCAAGATAGCGAGGCTCGAAGGCGTTAGCGCTGGTGGTCTTGCCAAGTGCGAAGCGGCGGAATTCGCTGATGCCGGCATCAACGCCTCGACGTCTAATTGCGACAGCGAAGGCGGCAGGCGTCGCGGCCCCCCGGCCGTCGATTTCAGCCCGCCCGCGTGCAAAGAGGGCGGTAACTTCGGGTACGGTCATTGGACGGGGCCACAGCGGGACCCAGACCTCGCCGCGGTCACGCCCGGCCTCACCCGATGTTTCGGGTGATGCGGCCGCAACCACGAACGGAAAGGCGCCGGCCGGCGGGGTCCGCGAGCCGAGTCGCCGCGACGCGCTTCCGGCGAAAAACGAAAGTCCTTCGCAGGCGAGCGCCATGGCCCAAGGGGAGATTGCTCCCTCGCTGAAAGGATTCTGGCCGCTGTTATAGAGTTTATTGGCGTCACTGAACCAGGAGGCGGCGTTCAGTCTCTCCGCGCGCCACGCCGACGCCTTGCCATCGAGAAAAGCTTTTAGCGCCTCGCGTCGATTGTCGGTGACTGCACCGCTTTTCAATGCCCTCTTGGGCGTCCGGGGAGGTTGAAGCCAGTCGGCCGATTTCCTCCAGCCATCCGAAAACGCTCGCTTGCCCGCATTGCCGCCGCTGCCCAGTAGCGGATTAAAGAAAACCTGGGACGCAGGAGCGGCGTGGGCGGCAAACAGTTCCAGATCGGCTTCGCCGGCTTCCGCCTGCCATAACGCGAGCTTGGCGCCCGATCTCGCCCGCGTGCTCGCTTTCTGCGCGTCTGTCCAGCCTCGTTTATAAGGCGTCCACGACGCCTGGTCTGCGACCTCCATTAGCGCGTCTGCCAGTGCATCGCGATCCGCCGGGCCGCTGACCAGGTGAAACACGCCGTCACGCCAAGCTCCGCGTACATTCGGCCAGCTTCGCGAAAGCACCTTGAGCAGGCCGAGAGTGGCGAGATAGCCACCAATGCTGGTTGGCTGTGGCCCAGGTACTGGAATGACAGGCAGGAGCTGTCGTTTTTCGCTCATCTGTTGTCTCCGACCCGGACGGCGTGGGAGGGGTGACCGCTTGCGCGCCAATCCGCAATACGAACGATTGCCTCGAGCCAAGCGAGTGCAAACGGGCCGAAGGCACGCGGCTCGCCCTTGGGCACGGCACCGGTCCACGCCGCGTCAGCCCCACCACGCCACGGCCCGAGGAGATCGGCAACAAGCCCGGTCCAGCCTGGTCCGGCAAGCACAAAATCGTTGTCAATCCATTCACCGTCGGAGCCGTCGAGCGCCACCGAGAAATCCATCGGCCAGTCCCGCCCGTCGAGCCGGAATGCCTTAGGCGTTCGCTTGACACCGAAGACATCTCCCCCTTCCCGCGAGATCGCCTTCAACACGGTGCGCACTTTTCCGTGATGAGCGGCGGCTAGGTAAACGGCGAGAGCCGGGAACGGTGATTCACCCGCAACCGTGTATTGCCTCCACATGGCGAGGGCAGACGCCGCCTCGTGTCGCAACCCGGGACGAAATGCCTTGTGTGCGGCCCATCTGACTCCTGATAGTGCCCGAATCTCTTCGAGGGTGATCCGGTCGAGCGGGCACTCTAACGCCCAGCGAAGACGGACCAACTTGCCCTTGTTCACCGCTCCATCAGGCAGGGCGCTCGCAGCCGCAAGCTTTGCCCCGACCGCCGTTCGCACGGCCTCGGCATTTTGGCCCAGCACCTCGACGCGAAGCACCTTCGGGAACTTCGCCAAAGCTTCACAGTCGAGGGGGCTTCGCTCAGGAATAGCTCCCCTCCATTCCGGATGCGCTTTGCCAAGGTCGTGGAGGCCGGCGGCTTCAACGACGGCTGTTCGGATCGGCGCCTGGAGGTCTAGCGCATCGCAGAGGTATTCCGCGTCACCACGCGCGTCCGCGAGATGCGACGTCAGGCGCGACCAGTAGCCTGCCTCGGAGCGCCAATCATCACGTAGCGCGCGCCCCCTCCCCGGTGGTGGCAGTCCTTTCAAACGGTCGCCTTTGGCGCCGGTCCAGCCCAGCGCCTTGCTGTAGCCGCCCTCCTCGCCGCGCAACATGACCGTCATTCCTGGCCTCAGGCTCTTGGATGGCACAGCGGCCCAGAGCCCTTCGCGTTCGTCCCAGAGCCAAGCACGAGCGGACCCAAGCAACTCCTGAAGCTTCCAGGCCGCCACCGGACAAGCCTCGGATCTGGAGTCGTACGGCGGGCCGGCTAGGAGCTGGCCCGCGGGCGGCGACCCGCCCCGCCACTCGCGCCAGAACACAAGGACATCCGCGTCGGGATCTCCATTTCTCACGAAACGGCTCACGTCCGTAAAGCCGCCGTACAGGTCCGGCTCCGTTGAGAAAAGGCCGTGGACATCCAGCGCACGCGGGCACGGCTCCGGTGGGATCTCGAGCGCCTCGGCATATTGGGTCTGAAGCCCTGCGAGCGCTTCGACGGCGGTCTTCTGTTCCGAGATTGGTGCAAGCGCCCTTAATAGCGAGGACGCCTTCTCCAGCGCAGCCCACCGGTAGGGGCCTACCCAGTCCTCGCCTTCGTATTTCCGCTTGTTTTCGGGCGCGGCTGTCCAGACGACCGCGCGGGCTTCGTCGTCCTTGCCGTCGCGGTTGAGGCGGCCCAGCCGCTGGATCAGCGAAGGCCAGGGCGCGTGTTCCGTCCAGAGCCGGTGAGCCGAAATGTCGAGCCCAGCCTCGATAACCTGGGTGCTGACGCAGATCAATCCCGGATCGTCTTCGCCGACGCGGCCGGCTGAACGGCGCAGTTCGAACTTGAGAAGCGTCCTTTCGGCGCTTTGGCGATCGGCTGCCCGGAAGCGGGATGTCAGCAGGATTCTTTTCGCAGCGCCGGCTCCGGCATCTTGCCCTGTTGCCTGGAAGATTTCCTGGGCTGTTCTGACCGTGTTGCAGACGATCAGCGTCAGAGTTCCAGGCCGGTGGGCGGCGACGGCTGCAGAGGCGATCTGCTCGACGAGGGGCCTTGCCTTTTTTCCCCTCTCGGGCCTGTGGAATTCGACCGGCCGCAACGCGGCCCGTCGTAGCCTGAGCGCCTTGTTAGTGTCACCCTCAAAGCCTGGGTCGAGCGATTTTACGGTGTCGCATCCGTCTTCCCTTCGATCGGTCGTTTGGAGGAACCGCGTGCCCATGGTCGCACTCATCCACGTGGTGCGGCAGGGCCTCAGGCCTGGGAAACGCTTGCGCCTCATCCAGTCCAACTGGGCCGTCGTCCAAAGTCCTGGCCCCATGAGCTGCACTTCATCGACGATCCAGTGGCAGTCCTGGTTTAAGAGGCCGAAGTGTATGGGCCAGTCGAAGCGGCTCATGCCGTAGCCCCGATTCAGCGCGCGCGACAGAAGCATGTCCTGCGTGCCGACGAGAACGGCGTCCTCCGCCGGGTGGGCCGCCCAGCCCGCGCTGCGCAGGTCATCCTCGCCGCCCACCAACACACTTACGCTGACCTTGCCTGCGCCAGGCTGGCCGCCGAGATCGAGGGCCTGTAGCCAGTCCTCGATGTTGGCGGCCGTCTGTTCCACGAGCACGCGCATGGGCAGGCAGTACACCAGGCGGCGCGGGGTGTCGGGGTCGGGCGCTCCGCCGCGCGTGCCTTCCCGCCATCCGCGCTTCCACAGCCATGCCAAGACCACGGCCGCGGTCTTGCCCATTCCGGTCGGCACATCCAGCAGGTCCGGCCATGCCTCCTCGGCCAGGCGGCGCTGGTAGCAGTACGGCCCGAAATCCGGGTCGTTGGCCCTGCAAAACGCCGCCCGAAAGAATTCGCGGTACTCCATCCCTAAATACCCGCCCCGTGGCCCGCTCGCGCGTCGGTTGCCGGTCGGGGCCCGCTTCCCGACCGGTGCGCTCCGCTGTTGGCGTGCCGGTCGGCACCGCGCCGCTGCCAGCGCAGCGGTGGGTGCCGCGTCAAATGCAGAAACCTATCAGCGAAGGTGTCGGCCATTTGCTGCCGCCGGAGACATGCGCGCCATGTTACCACCGAGTACAACGCTGTCAATGGTGATAGAGGAGTTACGGGCCGCCGGGGCCGGGGCCGTGCGAAACCGAAAGCCGATAGCACCCGCGGCGCGCAGCCGGAAGGTCTGGGCCTGTGCTCACGCCGGCGCCGCAATGAGGCCGCGATCCGAGGATCGCGGATGCGGGAGCGCCGGGACCTTGCCGGCGTCTTCGATGTCGCCGCCCGGGCAGCCCCGCGCCCCGTTGCCATCGCGAGCAATGAAATTGCGTCCGTGGTGGCTGCCGCCGCAGTGGCCGCGGGCGCGCGCGGGGCCGGGTCCCACGGCCCAGCGGCGAATCCCGCGCCCTTGCTTGCACCCGCGGCGAGGGCTGCCCACAATAGGACACATGAGCCACGGCCTGTTCCATGTGCCCGCCGTTTTCATCACCCATGGCCGCGACCTGCTGATCGGCGTCATCTTGCTGGCCATTGCGGTCGGCGTGGCGCTTTTGGTGCACGCCATCGTCTTCGCCGCGCTGCGGCGGATCGGCCGCCGTCCCGGGCACGTGCTGGATGAATCCATCGTGCGCCACGGCAGCCGGCCGGCGAAATGGATCTTCATCTTCACCGCCCTCTTGGTAACGACGCCGGCTACCCCGCTGCCGCAGATCGTTGCGAGCGGCGTCGAGCATGTCACCGCCCTGGGCCTGATCGCCGCGGTGGCCTGGATCTTCATCGCGGCGACCGCGGTGCTGGCCGACCTGCTGGCGGCGCGCTATCGCGTGGACGTCGCCGACAACCTGAGCGCGCGCAAAATCGAAACGCAAGTGCATGTGCTGCGCCGCGTGACCACCGTGGTGGTGGTGATCGTGGCGGTGGCGATGGGATTGATGACCTTGCCCGGCATCCGCACGCTGGGCGCCAGCATGCTGGCCTCGGCGGGGTTGGCCGGCTTGGTCGTGGGCATGGCGATGCGGCCCACGCTAGCCAACCTGGTCGCGGGCATACAGATCGCCCTGACGCAGCCGATTCGGCTGGAAGACGCGGTCGTCGTCGCCGGCGAGTGGGGCTGGATCGAGGAAATCACCGCCACCTACGTCGTCATCCGCATCTGGGACTGGCGGCGGCTGATCGTGCCGCTGTCCTATTTCACCGAGCAGCCCTTTCAGAACTGGACGCGGGAAGCCGCCAACCTGCTGGGTTCGGTCATGCTGTACGCGGATTACACCGTGCCGGTGGACGAGCTGCGCGCCGAACTCCAGCGCGTGCTGGCCACCGAGCCGCTCTGGGACGGCAAGGCCAGCGCCCTGCAAGTCACCGACGCGAGCGAGCACACGATCCAGATCCGGATTCTGGCCGGGGCGCTCAATTCCGGCGACGCCTGGACGCTGCGCTGCAATATTCGCGAGCGGATGATCCGGTTCTTGCAGGAAAAGCATCCCGAGTGCCTGCCCAAAACTCGGGGCGAATTGCGCGCCGAGTGGCCCGCCGCCGCGCCGCGGCCCGCAGGCCACGGCGCGGCCGGCTAACGTCGCGGACTGCGCTACCATGGCTGCCATCATGACCGGAGCGACGCTATTGCCTGGCGGGGTGTCCCGCTTGCCTGGCGCGGGCCCCGGCCCCGCCTGCGGCATTAGAAGCGCGAGCGCCGGCGGGCTGAAGCCCGCCGCACACGGGCTGAAGCCCGTTCCACGCTTCCCCCGCATGCCCCAGCCCCGCCTGCGGCGGGGCGTCCGGCGCGCTGGGCGCGCGGCTGGCCCGCACGCGAATTCGCCAACACAGCCGGCGCGGACGCCGGCGCTCCAGGCCGGCGGGAGGCTGGCGCTCCAGGCCGCCCGGCGAAGTGTCGCGGCGTTTTCGCGCCGGCTGCGCCCCCGCTGGGAACGGCGCGACCCCCGCGGGCTGACGCTGATGCTGGCTGCGGCCCCGGCGGCGCGTCACGCCGCACCGTCCGCGCCGGTGATCTCCGCCATCATTTATGGGGCGGCGGCGGTGCTGCTGATCGCCGGGGTCTTCGCCGGCGCGCAATGGCTGCTGGCAAAAATCTACGGCGAACGCCTGGACGGCAGCGAGGATGCGGCGCCGGAGCGCGAATCCACGACGCCGGCCAAGCGCTAGCGCACCCGCCGGAGGTCGGGCAGGACCGGCAGCCGCGGACGGCCATCCCGCTTTTTTCGCGTCGGCGGAGGGGGAGACAGCCGGGACGGCGGTCTTACTGGCTCCGCGCGCGGCGGCCCCGGGCCCGCCTGCGGCATTGGAAGCGCGAGCGCCCGCGGGCTGAAGCCCGCCGCACACGGGCTGAAGCCCGTTCCACGCCTCCCCCGCATGCCCCGGCGCCGCCTGCGGCGGGGATCCGGCAGCGGCGCGATCCCGCGAGTTGCCGCTTCTCCGCGACGCTCAAGACTAGTTACGCGCGACGCCGTTTTTTCTTTCCGCCGCCGCCACGCGGCTCTTAGAATGATTCCAGTCTGGCAACTTGGAGCACCCCCGAGCGCTAGCGGGCCTAGGTTGCCGGCCGTCGAAGCCCAGCCGCAGCCCCGCAGCGCGGGGCGTCCAAAATCGGGCGGCTGAGCCGGCCCGACGGGGTTTGGCATTGCGAGGTCGCATGGAACAGGATCTTCCCATCCGGGTGTCGTTGGACGAGAACATCGCCAACCCCGCCCGCATCAAGGTGATCGGCGTGGGCGGCGGCGGGGGCAACGCCGTCAACCGCATGATTGACGCCCACCTGGACGGCGTCGAGTTCATCGTCACCAACACCGACATTCAATCCCTCAACTTGTCGCGCGCGGCGAACAAGCTGCAACTGGGCATGAAGCTGACCAACGGCCGCGGCGCCGGGTCCGATCCCGACGTCGGCCGCCGTGCCGCGCTGGAAGACACCGACAAGATCATCGAGGTGCTGGAGGGCGCCGACATGGTCTTCGTCACCGCCGGGCTGGGCGGCGGCACCGGCACCGGCGCCGCGCCGGTGGTCGCCTCGCTGGCCAGCGAGCTGGGCGCGCTGACCGTGGCCGTGGTCACTAAGCCGTTTCCCTTCGAGGGCCGCCGCCGCATGAGCCAGGCCGAGCAGGGCCTGCGCGAGCTGGCCGAGGCCGTGGACACGGTCATCACCATCCCCAACGAGCGGCTGTTGCAGGTGGCGCAGAACGCCCCCTTCATGGAATCGTTCCGCATCGCCGACGACATCCTGCGCCAGGCGGTGCAGGGCATCAGCGACATCATCACCATTCCCGGCGTCATCAACCGCGACTTCGCCGACATCAAGACCATCATGCAGGGCATGGGCTACGCCATCATGGGCACGGCCGTGGCCAGCGGCCCCAATCGCGCGGTGGACGCGGCGCGGGCGGCGATCTCCAGCCCGCTGCTGGAGAGCAATTCGATTGACGGCGCGCGCGGCATCCTGATCAACATCAGCGGCTCCAGCAACCTGATGCTGTCGGAGGTGCATGAAGCCTCCAGCATCATCCAGCAGGCGGCGCACGAGGACGCCAACATCATCTTCGGCGCGGTGCTGAACGACACCATGGGCGATGAGGTCAAGATCACCGTCATCGCCACCGGCTTCAAGGCCGAGTACATCCATCCCCGGGGCGCGTCCCGCGCCGCGTCGTCGGCCGAGCGCTTGCCCGAGGTGTTTTCGGAAGTCTTCCCGGAAGCCTATCCGCCCAACGGCCGTTCCCGCGCCGCCGCGCGTCCGGCCGCTGCGGACGCCGCTCCCGCGCCCAGCGCCGGCAACGGCGCGCCGGCGCAGCATGCGCAGCAGCACTATCCCCAGCACCATTCCCAGCAGTACGCCCAGCACCATACCGAGTCCACCGGCAATGGCAATGGCGCCGCTCCCGGTGCGGCGAATGCCGACGATCTGGACGTTCCCGCCTATCTGCGCCATCGCACCTAGGCGCTACCCGACCCGCCCACCCGCCCCACTGACCACCGCTCATGTCTATTGATCGCCGCCGCTTTCTGGAAACCACCACCGCCGCCGCCGCCGGTTTGTCGGCGGGAGCGCTGGCGCCATCCGCCGCAGCCAAGACCCCGCCGCCGCCCGCCGCCGCCCCCGAGCCGCCCGCCCAAGGCCCGCGCCCCAGCACGCTGGACGGCGCGGCCTGGCGGCCGCCCGCCAACCCGCGGTACCCGTCGCAAATGAAGATCGGCCTGTTCACCTGGCCCTTCAACGACAAGCCGCTGAGCTGGGTGCTGCAATACGCCCAAAGCATTGGGCTGCAAATGCTAGAGGTGGGCACCGGCAACGACCCCGGCGACGCCCACTGCCCCATGGACGCCTTGCTGGCCGACGCCGGCCGGCGCCGCGCCTATCTTCAGGCATTCGCCGCCCACGGCCTGGGCATCAGCAGCTTTAGCTGCCATGGCAACCCGCTCGATCCCCGTCCCGCGGTGGCCCGCCGCACCAACGAAGTCTATCTAAAGACGCTGCGCCTGGCGGAGATGATGGACGTGCCGGTGGTCAACTATTTTTCCGGCTGTCCCGGCGACGACAAGGGCGGCATGCGGCCCAACTGGGTCACCAGCCTGGAGCGCTCCAGCTACGTCGAGATGCTGAAGTGGCAGTGGGAGGAGCGCGTCATCCCCTATTGGCGCATCGCCGCCGCCGCCGCCCGCCGCCACAAGATCCACGTCGCGCTGGAGTTCGACCCCGGCTACGCCGTCTACAATTTCTCCTCCCTCCAGCGCCTGCGCGACGCCGTCGGCGGCGAGTATCTCGGCTGCAACCTGGACTTCGGGAACATCTTCGGCATGGGCGTGGACGGCCCGGCGCTGGTGCGCAAGCTGGGCGAAACCGGCGTGCTATTCAACTATCACGCCAAGGACGCCTATCTCGATCCCCACAACATCCAGATCAACGGCCTGATTGACGTCACCCCCTATCACGAGGTCCTCAACCGCTCCTGGGCCTACGCCGTGCCCGGCTACGGGCACGACGACCTGTATTGGCGCCGTATCCTGGCGACCATGAAGAACGTCGGCTACGATCGCGTGCTTTCCATCGAGCACGAGGACCGCACCATGACGCCGGAGATCGGGGTCCGCAAAGCCGCCGAGTTCCTCCGCCCGCTGCTGCTCGAATAGCCCGGCCGCCGCGCGGGCGGCGCCGGCCAGTATTCGAGTATTCGCCGGTTTCGACAGCCGGACGGCTGTCGTACTTTCGTTGCGCTGGGGGCGTCTTGGGGTCTGACCGCCGAGGACGGCTATCCCACCGTCTACGCGGTGGCGGGACGGGCCGGCCGCGCGGAGCGCGACCGCACGCAAGCCGGAGGCATACCCCACGCCGGCCGCGGGGGAGAGATTTCGCACGGCGAAAAGATTGGCGGCGAAGCGTGGGGTAGGGCTCCTGCCCTGCGGTTCGTCGCCCTCCCGGGCGGCGGGGGTGACAGCCGAGGACGGCTATCCTACTTTCGTTGCGCTGACAGCCGAGGACGGTTATCGTACTTTCGTTGCGCTGAGCGCCCGATTTAGCCGCCGGGACGGCTTTCCCGCGTTCGCCGTCTCTGGGGACGGCATGGTTGGGGGCGCGGTAGGCTAGGCTGGGAGCGGTTATGTGGGCTTGGGTATTGGAGCAGCCGGCGCCGATCGAACGCCGGCCGCTCAGCTGGCGGGAACTGCCGACGCCGCAGCCGGGCGCGGGCGAGATCTTGGTCCGGGTGCGCGTCTGTGGCGTCTGCCGCACGGATTTGCACGTTGTGGAAGGCGAACTGCCGGTGCGGCGGCCGGGGATGATTCCCGGCCATCAAATCGTCGGCGAGGTCGCCGCGCATGGCCCGCTCCGGCCCGGCGGGCCGGCGCCGCCGCCGATCGGCGCGCGCGTCGGCGTCGCCTGGCTGCACCACACCGACGGGACCTGCCGTTTCTGCCGGCGGGGGCAGGAAAATCTTTGCGAGCACGCCGAGTTCACCGGCTGGACGGTGCCGGGCGGCTACGCCGAATATTGCCTGGCCGACGCCGCGTTCGTTTATCCCGTGCCCGACGGCTTCACGGACATGGCCGCCGCGCCGCTGCTCTGCGCGGGCATCATCGGCTACCGCTCACTGCGCCTGACGGGGCTGCCCGCCGCCTGCGCCGGGGCGCGGCTGGGCATTTATGGATTTGGCGCCGCCGGGCATGTGGTCATCCAACTGGCGCGGGCGCGAGGCGCGGAGGTTTATGTTTGCACGCGCGATGCGCGCCACCAAAATCTGGCCGCCGAGATGGGCGCGGCATGGGCGGGCGGCGCGGCGGATCCGCCGCCGGTGCCGCTGGACGCGGCGATCTTATTCGCCCCGGCGGGCGATCTGGTTCCGCCCGCGCTGCGCGCGCTGGACGCCGGCGGCGCGCTGGTCCTCGGCGGCATTCACATGAGCCCGATCCCGCAGCTGGACTACGACTGGCTGCATCCGGAGCGGCTGATCCGCGGCGTCGCCAACAATACGCGCGAGGACGGACGGGAGTTCTTGGCCGAGGCGGCGCGCATCCCCATCCGCACCCGCGTCACTCCCTTTCCCCTGCGCGACGCGAACCGCGCGCTGGATCAGCTGAAGCACGACGCCTTCCTGGGCGCCGCCGTGCTCGACGCCTCGCGCTAGCTCGTTGCTGCGCCCAGCGTGGCGGCACCGCCCGTCCCGCTATGGCCGCGCCGCGCGGCCCGCGCGAGTGCGCCACAACACGGCCGGCGGGAACGCCGGCGCTCGGGCGGCGGCGCTAGCGCGGGGCGAGGTCGGAGGTGCGGTAACCGTGGCGGGCGGCGGCGGCTTCGTATTGGCGCAGTTGCTCCGCCAGGGCACGGACCTTGGCCGGGGCGAGGCGAGCCGCGGCGGCCAGCGCCAGCGCGGGGCGGAGGGCCAGCCCAGCGAGGGTGGTCTGCAATTGTTCCTGGACGATATAGCCGACGCCGCCGGCATCATGCGTGCCGAGCAGCCAGGCGATGTCGGGATCGGCGAGCCAAGCGGCAAAGAGCGGCGTGACGGCGGCGGCGGTTGCGGGCTCTGGGGCGGGCGCCGCCGGCGGCGATGCCGGGCGCTGGCTCGGCGGTTTCGTCGCCGTGCGCCGGGCGGGCGCCAGGCGCGCGGGGGGCGGAAGGGGATGGGCGAAGGCGGCGCGAACGCGCGCCGCGGCGCGCCATGGCGCATCCGCGTCTTCGGCAGGTTCCCGGACCTTAGCCGCGGCTTCCTCGCCGTGCAGCCCCATGGATTTTCCGCGCCGCGAGGCCGCGGGACCCCCGTCGCGCGAGGCCGCGGATTCCGCCGACTGCGATGCGGCGGCGTCCGCCGCTCGCAATGCCGCGAACTCCGCCGCCAGCGCGGGGCGCAGCCGCAGGCCCTCGAATAGCCGCACGGCGGCGGCATCCGGGGCGCTGGGGTTGAGGCTCATTCCCAGCGCATGCAGCACGAGGATGGCTACCGCCTCGGCCCAAGGCGCCAACGGCGCAGCAGAAACAGCCAACGACGCGGCGGAAGGCGCCAAGGGCGCGGCGGCGCCGGCCAGCGGCCACGCCTCCCGCGCCGCCGGCGGCAGTTCGAGCTTGGCGGCCAGCGCGGGCAGCCGCGGGGCGGCGCGCAGCTCAACCAAGGCCGCGGCGATGGCCGCCTTGGCGTGGGCGGGGGAGATGCGGTCTTCGGCGCCGAAGCCGGCGGCCGCGGCGGCGGGCGACAGCAGGAATTCCTGCGCCGCCGTAACCAGTTCCCGCACCGCCGCGGCCATTTCCTTCAGGGCTGCGCCCTGCGCGGCTTCCGCCTCCGTGCGCCGCCGCCGCGCAATTGCGGTGCGAGCCGCGGCGCCCCGGACGTTGGCGCTCTGCGCCAGCGCCGCCAGCGGCGGCCGCGCCAAAAGGGCGGCGAGCGCGCGGTGCACGCGCGCTAGTTCCAGGTCGCGCAGCGCGTCGTCCAAGTTGGGTACGCCGCGGTCTTGCAGATGTTTCCACAGCCGCCGCCAGGGCCGCGTGCCGTCATCGCGCCAGACGCGCCAATCCAGCAGAACGCGCGTGGCGTAGCCGTCCAGCTCGAAATACATCCCCTGCGCCAAGTCCTCGCCCTGCGCCAAGTGCTCCAAGCCGGTATCCAGCCGCCGGTAGGCGGCCCAATGGTCCGGCGCGGCGGGAATGCCTAACCCCTCCGCCAGCGTGCGCTGGCGCAGGTTCTTGCCGCCGTCGCCGTTCTTTACCGCGTAGGCGCAGGAGAGCCGCACCCAGCCGGCGGCGCGGCGGATGGTGTTGTTGTAGACCACCAAGGCGCGCTCGCCGCCGCCGCGGTTGGAAAACGCGTAAACGTCCTCGTTGACGTGCCCCTCGGGGGCGAAAAAGTCGTAGAGCAAAAACTCGGCGGCTTCCGCGAACAGCGCCCGTCGCCGCAGCAGCGGCGTGATCAGGCGGTCGTGATGGGCCACCAGGCCCGCATCCGCCGCTTCCCTCAGCCGCGGGTGGCGGAACTCCATGCCATATTTTTCCGTGAAGCCCTCGAACTGTCCGTGGCCGAACATGGGCAGCCCCGGCAGCGTGGCCAGCAGGGTGCAGACGCCGAAATATTTATCGCCCTTGCCGAACTGATCCACGGCGGTGCGCTCGTCCGGGTTGTTCATGAAGTTGACGTAGCGCTTCAGGATGTCGGGGTCGAACTCCAGCGTGTTCTTGATGACGGAGCGGTAATTGGCGTTCTGCTCGTCGCGCAGCATGTTCATGAAGGCGCTGTTGTAGACGCGGTGCATCCCCAGCGTGCGGACGAAGTAGCCTTCCATCAGCCAGAACGCCTCGGCCAGCAGCAGCGTGCCGGGAGCTTCGACGGCGACGCGGTCCACCACCTCGCGCCAAAACTCCTCGGGCATCTCCGCGTCGAACTGGGCCTTGGCCAGTCCGTGTTCGGCGCGGGTCGGGATGGGGCCGGCCGTGCCCGGCTCCGGAAACCAGAGCCGCTGGTAATGCTTTTTGGCCAGGGTCATGGCGGCGTCGAAGCGGATGACGGGGAAGTCGCGGGCCACGCGGACGATGGCGGCGATCATCGCCTCCCGCACGTCGGCGCGCAGATAGCAGAGCTGCGCGGTGTCGTTCCAGGGAAAGCTGGTGCCGTCGTTGCCGTGGTAGATGTAGCGCGTGTCGCCGGTCCACAGGTCGCGGCGGCGGAAGACGACGGCGGCGTCGGTGCGGTCGTAATAGTGATCTTCGATTTTGATCTCGATGTGCCCGTCGCCGTTCAGGTCGGGGCCGTTGAACTGATAGGCGGGAAAGGGGGCGTGGGGCAGGGAGACGAACCACTCCGGATGCTCCCGCACCCAGGGGGAATCAATGCCCATGTGGTTGGGCACGACGTCGCTGGCCAGGCGCAGGCCGCGCATGGCGGCGCGGCGGCGCAGGTTCTCCATCGCCGGCCGGCCGCCCAGGTCGGCGGCGATTTCGTATTGGGCGATGGCGTAGGCGGAGGCTTCGGCCTCGGCGTTGCCGCAGAGCTGCTTGATGCGGCGGGAGGCCTGGCTGCGCTCCCAAATGCCGATCAGCCACAGCGCGGTGAACCCGCGCCGGGCGAGGGTGTCGAGCTCGCCGTCGGGTATCTGGTCCAAGCGGTGAATGTGGCGGCCATGGGCCCGGCTCAGCTGCTCCAGCCAGACGTAGGCGTTCTTGGCCAGCAGCACGGCCCGCGGCATCCAATCCACGTCGGAGCTGAAGCGCTCGTACTCGAGCTCGCCGAAATGGGGCACCGCCGCGGCGCTGGAATCTCCCGCCGGTCCGGGGCCGAACGCGCCGCCGGCCGGAGAATGGAACTGGCGCCATAGGGCAAGGTCTTCTTCCTGCATTGCCCCCAGCGTCAGGCCCAGTCTTTCCCAGATTTCCCCGACCGCCCAGCGCCAGCGCTCGCGGATGAAGGCCAGTTGGCCGCGCAGCGAATCCGGCGCGGCGCGCTGCGGGGCCAGCAACAGGTCCAAGAGATTGGCGCCGCCCGGACCGAAGCCGGGCTGGGCCGCGAAATACGCCTGCCAAAGGGAGGAAATTTTCCCGTATGCGGTGCCGCGCATCGCCGGGCGGTCGTCGAAGAGTTCGCGAAATGGCGCGAAGGCGGGGTTGGCGTTGGCCAGCCACAGCAGCAGCATTTCCTCCAGCGCCACGGCGCGATGCGGATAGCCGCCGCTCTCGCCAGCCAGCCACTCCTCCGCGCGCAGTTCGCCGCGGTACACGCGCACCACGGGAAACTCGTCCGCGAAGCGGCGCAGCGTGGTCTCCACCGCCTCGCCGCCAACGCGGCCGCCCAGCCACGGGCCGGCGGCGGTCAGCGCGCGGGGATTGCCCCGCCGGTAGGCGGCGATCATGGCGTGCAGCGCCTCGTCAATCAGCCCCATGGCGTGCAGCGCCGCCGGCGGGATGGGCGCCGCCGGCGACCGCTCTTGGGCGCGGATTTGCTGAATGCGCGCGGCGAAGTCGCGGCTGGCCCGCGGGTCGGCCAGGATGACGTTGCCGCTGAGGGTGAACAGGGAGGCGTCGAAGCGGTAGCGGTCGCGTGCCGCGCGGGAGACGTGGAACTCGAACTCAGGTCCGCTGCGGTCCGTCGCGGTCCGCTGCGCCGCTGCTGACAACGATCGCTGCATTATGCTCACTGACTATCGTAGAAAAAAACACCCCCCGACCGCCAATCGTTGTTTCTATTAATGGGCTCGGGTCCCAGCCCAGCCTGCGGGAGAGCGGTGGCGAAGGCAGCCCTGGGTGAAGTCGCGCCGGCGCGTGGGGTAGGGCTCCGGCCTTGCGTTTCGTCGCCCTCCCGGGCGGCGAGGAAGACAGCCGGGGACGGCCATCCCACTTTCTTCGCGCCCGGCGGGCCGCGGTTAGCGCTGCATCATCGCGGCGGCGGCTTGGAAGGCGGGCTTGAAGAAACCGATCCAGGTGTTCTGCGCCAGGTCCTGAATGGCGGGCAGGGAATCGCGGTCGTGCAGTTCGGCCAAGGCGATCGCGGCGCGCACTTGCACCATGCCGGTCTGGCCGTGCAGCGCCCGGCGCAGCGCCGCCGTCACGCGGGCGTCGCCGGCGCCGAAATGCCCGAGCTGTTCGATGGCGGTCGCGCGCAGCGCCGGCGGCTGGCCGGGCGCGGCGTAATGCAGCAGCACGGGCACGGCGGCGGATTTCTCGCGGTGCGCCTCCAGCGCCAGCGCCCGCCGCTCCACCTGCCATTGATAGCTCTTCATGCCCAGCGCGGCGGTGAAATACCCCGGCGCTTGGGCGCGGTCAAGATGCAGCAGCGCGCCCAGCGCGGCGGCGCGCACGCTGGAGATGCGATCGGTGCGAAAGATGTTGCGCACCCGCGCCAGCTCGCCGGGTTGGGTGGGTTGTCCGGGATGGAGATGGCCCAGGAGCGTGACTGCGTTGGCGCGCACGGTGGGGTTGGGACTGGCGAGGCGTTCCAAGGCCAGCTGCTGCGCGGCGGCGGGAGCGATGCCGGCGAGATGGCTGAGGGCGTCGTCAGCGGCGGGGGCGGAGGATTCCGCCCGGACGCGGGCGGCGAAGAACTGCGCCAGCGCGGCGCGGTTGCCGTCGGTCGCAGCGCGGTCCACGGCGTCGAGCGCCTGCTGGCGATCCCAGCTCCACGGCGCATGAACGGCTTCATATTCCCATTCGGCCAGCGGTTTGTCCCAGATCAGGTACTTCAGCAGCACGTGATCGGGGTCCAGCTGCACCATCTCCGGCTTGCCGGGCAACGGCCAGGCGATGGTCTGGTTGCGGCTGGTCACCAGGATGCCGCGGCGCAGTTCCCGGCCACCCACCCATGCCGCCAAAGTTAGCCGGCCGGTGTAGAGGAATCCATGAAACGGCTTTTGCCGCAGGTGCAGTTCCAGGTCGCCGCCGTGGGCGGCGGATTGCCAGTTCCAGGAGGCATGGAAGACGGGATAACCCGTGGAGTAGAACCAGCGGTGGAAAAACAGGCGGAGGTTGCGGTGCGTCGCCTCCTCCATGGCCAGCTCGAAATTGCGCGTGTTGGCGGGCTGGAACCTGTAGCGGGTCAGATAGCGGTGCACGCCGCGCCAGAATGCCGCTGGGCCCAGCTTGGCTTGGAGCATGCGCAGGGCGAAGCCGCCCTTCTCGTAGGTGACTGCGTCGAACATGTTCCACGGACTGCCGTGGTGGTAATCCACGATGGGATGGTCATGGCCGTCGGCGTAGCGGAAGTAGCCGGCGGCATCCCGCTCCCAATCCCGAATCGCCTGGTCTTCGCCGCGGGCGTGCTGGTCCCAGGTGTATTGCATGAAGGTGGCGAAGCCTTCATTGAGCCAGAGCTGGGACCATTGCGCGCAGGTGACGGTGTCGCCGAACCATTGATGCGACAGCTCATGGGCGATCTCGACATCGTGGCGCGGCGCGGCGGCGCGCACGTTGGCGAGGGTGGCGTTTTGCGGATAATCGCCCGGGAACTCGGTCTCGCTGGCGTTTTCCAGTCCGGAAAAAAACCCGGGATTTTCCACCTCGGCGTACTTGGCCCAGGGATAGCGAACGCCGGTCAGCGTTTCGTCGTAGGCCATCATTGCCGCGGTGCGGCCATAGCGGGCGCGGGCGATGGCCGCCGATTGCGTCGGCGGCAGGTCGAATTGCAGCGGCACGCCATGCGGGCCCACGGCGTCCACGCGGTTCCATTGGCCGACGTAAAAGGCTAGCAAATAGGTGCTGATCGGCTCCGCCTGGCGCCAATGAAAGAGCTGCGCGCCGCCGGCCAGCAGTTGGCGGCTGACCAGCTTGCCGTTGGCGATGGCCCAGTCTCCGCGCGGGGCGGTGATGTAGAAGTCGGCGGTCAGCTTGTCGTTGGGGTGGTCGTAGATGGGCAGCCAGTGGTGATTTTCATTCGGCTCGCCGGAGGTCCACAGCCAGGTGGCTTGCCGCGGGTGGGCGAGATCAGCGGCATAGAACACCATGCCTGCCCTGGGCGTCACATGATAGCGGATGCGCAGCGCCACCGTTTGCCGCGGTCCGATCGGCGCGGGCAGCTTGACGTGTAGTTTCTCCGCGGTGAGGTGATAGGCGACGGGGCGGCCGTTGGCGGTGACGGATTGGACGACCGGGCCGCCGCAGGCGAGGTGGAAATATTGGAAATGATCGCGCAGCGGGCGCAGCGTCAGGGTTTCCCGCACCGCTACCGAGCGGGTGGCGAAGTCCGGCTGGATGCGCAAGGTGACGTGCAGGCTGTCGAAGGTGCGGGTTTGGGCGGCGGCGGCGAGCGCCAGCGCGAGGGCCGCCATCGCGGCGGCCAGCGCGCGCAGCGGCAGGCGGAACCGCTGTTTGCAGCGGGCGGGAAGATGAGGGATGGCGTGGGGGTGCATGGCGGGGTGCATGGCGTAAGGCGTGGTGCAGAGGCTGATGCGACGGGTGGGCGGCGCGCGGGGGCTATTCGGCGAAATCGCCTTCTTCGGCTTCGCGCAACAAGCGGCGGGCGAGTTCTTCCTGCTCCTTCGGCACCCACAGCGCCAGGTCGGCGGTGAGGCCGGGGATCATCATGGCTTGCACCTCGGCCGGAATGCCGTTGGCGCGGAGCATGCCGGCGGCGAATTCGGCTTCATCGGAGCGCTGGAAGCGGGCGGCCTCGGCGCGATTGCGCAGGTCCACGTGCAGCAGGCGGGGATCCTCTTCGCCTTCGGGGCCGGCGCTGGATTCCGGGGCGCCGTCTGGGGGCTCGCCGCCGTCATCGCGGCCGTCATCCGGGTCCATGGTGTCCACGGGCATGGGCACAGGATACAGCAGCGGCGCGGGTTTAGGGTTCAGCGGCAGCGGGCCGGCCGCGGCGGGCGGCGGGGAAGACAGCCGGGACGGCCATCCCACTTTCTTCGCGCCGGCGGCGGGCATGCGGCGGCTACGCGGCTTTGGGGCCCTGCTGCCGCGCGCGTTCCGGCGATTCAATCAGGCTGGCGGGATCGCGGCCGATGACCTGGCCGCTGCGCGGGTCCAGGGTGAAGAGCAGATCGCCAAGGTCGTCGGCGTGGTGTTCTTCTTCCCGCAAGATGTCTTCCAGCATTTCGCGCGTGGTGGAGTCGTGGAATTGGAAGTGGCGGATCAGCTGCGTATAGACGTCCACGACGATGCGCTCGGCGACCAGGTCTTCGCGGACCATGTCCGCCAAGGATTCCCCGGCGGCGTATTCGGTAAAGGCGCGCTGACTGATGACGGCGGGATTCAGCTCCGGCGCGCCGCCGAGCTGCTGAATGCGGTCGGCGATGGCGTCGGCGTGCTCCTGCTCCTCCTGGGAGTATTTCCGGAAGGTTTGGGCGATGGATTCGCCGTGCATGCCGCTGGCCATGAAGTAATGATGGCGGTAGCGCAAGACGCAGACGATCTCCGTGGCCAAGGCGGCGTTCAGCAGTTCCGTGGTTTGCTTCGGGTCGCCCTGGTAGGCGGAAGTGACGGCGCCTTGCTCTAGGTTTTGGCGGGCGCGCTCGCGAATGGTTTGCACGTCGGCGAGAAATTCTCCGGCCATGATGGACCTCGTTTCCGTCCGGTGGCGCGCGGTGCGTTCCGGCTTTAGCCTATGGATGGTGGGCGGGCCGCCGCCGTTGTCCCCAGCCAGGCCCGGCCCAGCCTCCGGGCCGTTGCCGGCGGCCCGAGGGGCGGGGCCGGGCCGCATGTCCGGAAGCGCTCGGGTCGTGGTAAGCTAGATTTTCTTGCGGCCTTTGGGCCCTCTCATACGCATGGCCTTTACCAAGGAAGACAAGCAAGCGCTGGTGCAAGGTTTCGCCATTCATCCCACGGATTGCGGTTCGCCGGAAGTCCAGGTGGCGGTGCTGACGGAGCGCATCCGGTATTTGACCGAGCACTTCAAGACTCACAAGCAGGATCATCACTCCCGCCGCGGTCTCCTGCTGATGGTGGGCAAGCGGCGGC
Source organism: Acidobacteriota bacterium (assembly GCA_027314025.1). Classification (GTDB taxonomy): domain Bacteria; phylum Acidobacteriota; class Terriglobia; order Terriglobales; family SCQP01; genus JAKAUF01. The sequence goes on along the minus strand of DAHVCP010000049.1, from coordinate 6,725 downwards.
GCCTGTTGGATTACCTCAAACGCCGGGACGCGGCCCGTTATCGCGGCGTCATTCAAAAGCTGGGGCTGCGCAAATAGGCTCCGGCGCACTTACTTTCGATCGGCTCGCCAGTGAATTGGTTGCAGAAGCCCGAACGTGACGGGCGCTTATCGGGTGGTATCCCATCCCCTCTTGCCGCCGCCCCAGCGGGCGGCGACATTGATCGCGGCGCGCGTTCGCCCCGCCCTCCTCGCCGCTGCGCCGGGCAGCGCCCGATGTCCCGGCGTTCGCGGGACAATTTTCACGAATCTTTGAGACCAGACGTCCGTGGCCCCTGGCGGGCCGCGGCAGAAGGAATGTTCCATGCCTGAATCCGTATCCGTTGAACTTGCCGGAGGGAAGACCCTCCATATCGAAACCGGCCGCATGGCCCGCCAAGCCGGCGGCGCGGTCACCGTCCGCTTGGGGGACAGCGTGGTGCTGGTCACCGCGACTTCGGCGGACCAGCCGCGGGAAGGCATTGACTTCTTTCCGCTCACGGTGGACTACCGCGAATACACCTACGCCTCTGGCCACATTCCCGGCGGCTACATCAAGCGCGAAGGGCGGCCCAGCGAGAAGGAAATTCTGACCAGCCGGCTGAACGACCGCCCCATCCGGCCGCTGTTCGCCGAGGGCTTCCGCAATGAGACGCAGGTCATCGCCTTCGTGCTTTCGGCGGACCAGGAAAACGACCCCGACGCGCTGAGCTTGGTGGGCACGGGCGCGGCGCTGCACATCTCCGACATTCCCTTTCCCAACGCCGTCGCCGGCGTGCGCGTGGCGTATTTGGATGAAAAGTTCATCGTCAACCCCACCTACGACGAGCGGCGCGAGGCCGATCTGCACATCGTGGTGAGCGGCACCGCCGAGGGCATCGCCATGGTGGAAGCCGGCGCCAGCGAGGTGAGCGAGGAGATCGTGGTGCAGGCGATCGAGTTCGCGCATGAGCAGATCCGCAAGATTTTGGCCGGCATCGAGGAATTGCGGAAGCGCGCGGGCGTGGCCAAGCGGCCGGTGACGCCGCCGGCGGTGGACGAGGAGTTTTACCAGACCCTCTATAAGACCTACGGCGCGCGCCTGACCGCGGCGCTGGACACCGCCAAGTACCCGAAGCTGGAAAGCGGCAAGCGGGCCAAGGAGATCGAGAAAGAGGCGGTGGCGGCGGTGCCGGAAGGCAATCCGCAGATGGTCAGCCAGACCAAGAAGTACTTCGAATTGATGCGGGAGCGGATTTTCCGCGCCGCCCTGCTGGATGAGAAGCGGCGGCCGGACGGCCGCGCCTTCGACCAAGTGCGGCCGATCACCTGCGAGACCGGATTGCTGCCGCGCACGCACGGCTCGGCGCTGTTCACGCGCGGCGAGACGCAGGCGCTGGTGACCATCACGCTGGGCACCAAGGACGACATGCAGCGGCTGGAGACGATCGAGGGCGAAGCCTTCAAGCGCTACATGCTGAACTACAACTTCCCGCCGTTCTCGGTGGGCGAGGTGGGCTTCCTGCGCGGGCCGGGGCGGCGCGAGATCGGGCACGGGGCGCTGGCGGAGCGGGCGACGATCGTGGTGGTGCCGGACGAGGAAGAGTTCCCCTACACCATCCGCGTGGTCTCGGACATTTTGGAGTCGAACGGCTCCTCCTCGATGGCTTCGGTCTGCGGCGCGTCGCTGGCCATGGCCGACGCGGGCGTGCCGCTGATCGGGGCGGTGGCGGGCATCGCCATGGGCTTGGTGATGGAGGGCGACCGCTTCGCGGTGCTGACCGACATCGCCGGCGCCGAGGACCACTACGGCGATATGGACTTCAAGGTGGCGGGCACGCGCGAGGGCGTGACCGCGCTGCAAATGGACATCAAGATCCCGGGGGTGACGCCGGCGATCATGCGCCAGGCGCTGGAGCAGGCGCAGCGGGCGCGGTTCCACATTCTGGACAAGATGGCCGAGGCGCTGGAGACGCCGCGCACGGCGCTGTCGCCATACGCGCCGCGGATCTTCACCATGAAGATACCGGTGGACAAGATCCGCGACCTGATCGGGCCCGGCGGCAAGATGATCCGCTCGATCACCGAGACCACCGGCGTGAAGATTGACGTCGAGGACGACGGCTCGGTCAGCATCGCCGCCAGCGACGGCGAAGCGGCGAACCGGGCGATGCAGATGATCGGCGACGTCACGGCCACCGCCGAGGTGGGCAAGACCTATCTGGGCAAAGTGGTGCGGCTGGTGGATTTCGGGGCCTTCATCGAGATCTTCCCCGGCACCGACGGCCTGCTGCATATCAGCGAGGTGGCGGAGTACCGCATCCGCGACGTGCGCGACGAGCTGAAGGAAGGCGACCAGGTGCTGGTGAAGTGCCTGGCGATCGAGGGCAACAAGGTCAAGCTGAGCCGCAAGGCCATTCTCAAGGAACAGCGCGAGAAGTTGGGCCTGCCGCTGCCGGCGGGCGCCGAGGAAGGCAACGGCGACGAGCCGGCCTATCCGCGGCGCGAGCATGACGGCGGCGACCGCGGGCCGCACCGGCGCGGGCCGCGGGCCGGGAGCCGCGGGCGCGGGCCGCGGCGCTAGCCGGCGGACGCAGCGAAACCAAACCATTGTGGGCACGATGGCCGGGCGGGAGCGATCCCGCCCGGCTTTTTTTGTGCGCAAGGGGGACGAAATCCATCTGGTGGGGGAAGTGGCGGGGATCGCGGCGGCGCACGGACCGATGGCGGCGGGCGAGGCCGCCCGCGCCCCCAGGGATGGCGGGCGGCGGGCCGCGAAGACCGGCGGGAACGCCTGTCCCGCGATCTTCGCTCGGGCGGCAAGAAGCGCGAGGAGCGATGGGGCGGCTCCCCTGCCCTCGCGCGGGCGGGCGTGGACTATAATCCAGCACGGCGCGGCGCGCCGGGTAATCGAGAGGCAGACGACTCACTATGACTGGGCGACAGACTCTTTGTGTGTTCCTGTTGGCGGCCGGCGCGGCGGTGCCGGCCGCGGCGCAGTCGCGTTATCGGCCGGCGGCTCCGACGGTGGCGCGGTGGCGGCGGGAAGCCGCGGGGGTGACGATCACCCGGGACCGCTACGGCATCGCCCATGTTTTCGGCCGGACCGACGCGGACGCGGTCTTCGGCATGGAGTACGCGCAGGCGCAGGATGACTTCCATCGCGTCGAGATGAACTACATCAACGCGCTGGGCTGGCTTTCGAAGACCGCGGGGCCGCGCGCCATCTACCAAGACCTGCGGATGAAGCTGTTCATTGATCCGGCGGTGATGAAGGCGAAATACGCCGCCAGCCCGGCCTGGCTGCGGCGGTTGATGAACGCCTGCGCCGACGGGCTGAACTACTATCTCTACACCCATCCGCGGGTGCATCCGCTGGTGATCCACCGCTTCCGGCCCTGGATGGCGCTGGCGTTTACCGAGGGCAGCATCGGCGGCGACATTGACCAGGTGCCGGTGCGGGGGATCGCGGATTTCTACTCGGCGCCTCCGGGCGCCGACGCCGGCAGGCGGAAGCCCGCCGGCGCGCAGGCGGAAGCCCATTCCCCGGCGAACGCGGCGCGGCCCGGCGGCCTGGCCGCGGCGCGGGCGGCGCGGGTGCTGCCGTCGCCGGAGCCGGGCGGCTCCAACGGCATCGCCATCGGCCCCAGCATCACGCTGGACCACCATGCGCTGCTGTACATCAACCCGCACGTGACCTTTTATTTCCGCGCGGAGCTACAGATGGCCAGCGCCACGGGCTTGGATGCCTATGGGGCGGTGACCTGGGGGCAGTTCTTCATCTATCAAGGCTTCAACCGCACGGCCGGCTGGATGCACACCTCCAGCGGGGTGCAGAACGTGGACCGGTTCCTGGAGACGGTGGCGCGGCGCGGGGGGCGGTGGGAATACCAATACGGCGCACGCTGGTTTCCCCTGCGCACGCGGCGGATCACGGTGCGGTACAAGACGCCGCGGGGCATGGCGGAGCGGACCTTCACGGTGTTCTACACGCGGCACGGGCCGGTCGTCGCGCGGCGCGGGGCGCATTGGATGACGGTGCACCTGATGAACCGCCCGATCCGGTCGCTGAAGCAGGATTGGGAGCGGATGACGGCGAAGGACTACGCCGCGTTCCGGCGTACGATGCGGCTGCACACCAATGCCTCGAACAACACGATCTTCGCCGACGCCGAAGGCAACATCGCCTATTGGCATTCCGACTACATTCCCCGGCGCAGCAACCAGTTCAATTGGTTCCATCCGGTGGACGGCAGCAATCCGGCGACGGCGTACCACGGGCTGCTGACGCTGGCGGAGACGCCGCACCTGCTGAACCCGCCGAACGGCTGGCTGTACAACTCCAACAACTGGCCGTGGTCGGCGGCGGGGCCGTACAGCCCGAAGCGGAAGGATTTTCCCGCCTACGTGGACGGCGGCAAGGAGGAAACGCCGCGCGGCTATCACGCGCTGCGGCTGCTGACGGGCGGCAAGAACTGGACGGCGGCGTCGCTGGTGGCGGCGGGCTTCGATAGTTATCTGCCGGCCTTCGCGCGGCTCGTTCCGGTGCTGCTGCGCGCCTATGACGGCCTGCCGGCGGGCAGCGCGAGGAAAGCGGCGCTGGCGGCGCAGGCGACGGTGCTGCGGGATTGGGACTACCGCTGGGGCGTCAACTCGGTGGCTACGTCGCTGGCGGTGTTTTGGGGCACGGACATTTACCATCGCCTATATCCGGCGGCGCGGGAGGCGCATATGTCCGTTGAGGATTACGTCGCCGAGCGGGCGACGCCGGCCGAACTGGTGGCGGCGCTGGCGGGGGCGTCGCGGCGGCTGAGGCGGGATTTCGGAACCTGGGAAACGCCGTGGGGCAATATCAACCGCTTCCAGCGGCTGGACGACCGCATTCGGCATCCGCATTTCAGCGACGCCAAGCCCAGCATTCCGGTGCCGTTCGTGTCCTCGCTTTGGGGGTCGCTGGCGGCGTATGGCTCGCGGCCCAGGCGGGGAACGAAGAAATGGTACGGGACCGTCGGCAATAGCTTCGTCTGCGTGGTGGAGTTTGGGCCGCGCGTGCGGGCCTGGGCGGTGAGCACGGGCGGCGAGAGCGGCAACCCACGGTCGCCGCACTTCGACGATCAGGCGGTGCGCTACGCCACGGGCAACCTGCGGCCGGTGTATTTTTACCCGGCGCAGATCCGGGCGCACGCCCGGCGGGTGTACCACCCAGGGACACATGCAGGGACGGCGCGCCGCTAAGCCCGCCGGTTTCCCCCTCGCCGGCGCCGTGCCGGCGCGCTAGGCGGCGGTGGTGGCGGCGGGTACGGCGCGGGGCTTTTGGCCCCAAGCGAAGACGCGCTCCAGCGCGCCGCCAATGGGCGTGCGCCGGACAATGAAGACCAGCACCGACGTGAACACGATGCTGAAGAACAGCGCGGAGTAGACCAGGTTCTCGATCAGCACGCCTTGGGGCAGGTTCTGCTGGACGACGATGCCGGCGAGCACGGCGGCCGCCAACCCCTTGGGGATCATCATGGCCATGTAGGTGGCGTCGCGCGCGGGCACCGAATGGCGCACCGTGGCGAAGACCGCCGGCACCCGCGCCACCAGCAACAGCAGGGCGATCAGCGCGCCGCCGCTGACCCACAGCCAATGCGTCAGCTGCACGTTGAGGCCGATATAGACGAAAAAGAACGTCTTGAGCAGGAACACCACCTCGGAGAAGAAGATCTTCTCGACCTCATTGAGCGTGACGGTGGAGATGTGGCGCTTGGCCAGGGCGGCATTGAGGCCCTCGATGTTGCCCAAGACGATGCCGAAGGCCAGCGTGGCGATGGCGCCGTTGAGCCCGAGGATCTGCGACGCGCCATAGACCACGAAGACGCAGGCGGGGGTGGTGAACAGGGCGTTTTCCAGCCGGCGCATCCGCTTCAGCACCGCCGCCCACAGCACGCCGGCCAGGCCGCCGGCCACGGTAGCCACCGCGAAGGAAGCGGCGATGCCGCCGGCCAGGGCGCTGGCGTGGGTGTGCGGCATCAGCCCGGCTTGCAGCAGCGCCAGACAGATGGCGATGCTGATGACGTCGCCGATCACCGATTCCAGGAACAAAATGTTGCCGCTGGCGCTATCCAGCGGCAGGCCCTTGATCAGCGGCACCACCACGGTGGGCGAGTTGCCGCCGAGGATGACGCCCAGGATGGCCGCCTGCCATAAGCCCAAATGCAGGGCCAAGCCCAGGGCGCCGACCACCAGCGTCACGGCGATGAAGCTGGAGATGGTCAGCGAGGCGGTGCCGGGGAGGGCGACCTTTACGTCGCGCAGGCGCAGGCCAAGGCTGCTCTCGAAAATGATCAGAATCAGCGTGACGGTGTCGAACACCGGCCCGACCGATCCGAATTGCTGCGGCGTAATGAGATGAAATCCCGGGCCGATGGCGATGCCGATCAGCAAAAGCCAGAGCACGTCGGGGATGCCGGTGCGGTTGAACACCCCCACGAGGGCGTGCGACAAAAACACCAGCACCCCGACGAACGTGATGACGACGGCGACCGCCATGGCTTACGGGGCAGGATAGCAAATGATGGGCGCGGGCCCCAGCCCCGCCTGCGGCGGGTGTCGTTAGCACATGATTTGTCCGGAGGGAATAGCAAGTGAAGTGTCCGGTCTAGCGGCGGGCGGAGGTAGGGGAGGATGGGCGGATGCTCTCCTACGGTGGGCCCGCGGTGGAGCGGGCAATGAAGGTGCAGGAAGTGA
>DAHVCP010000047.1 GCA_027314025.1 Acidobacteriota bacterium | reverse complement strand
GCGCCCATGGCCGCCGGCGCGCCCAAACTGCCGGTGGCGCCGCCGCGCCCGGTGTATGCTCCGCCGTCCGCGCCGGTTGCGCCCGCTGCGCTCCGTCCGTCCGTGCCGGTGGCGGGAGCGGCGCCCGCCGCTTCGCCGCTGGCGCCGACCAAGGCCGGCCGCCCCGTGGCGCCGCGCCCGCCGTTGGCTCCCTCCGCCGCACCGCCGCAAGCATCCGGCGCGGGTCGTCCGCGGGGCCTTACTCCTTCGCCGGCGTCCCCGCCGGCGCGGCTCCAGCCGCCCAAGCCGCCCAGCTTGAACATTGCCAGCGGTGGCATTACCGCCGCCCCGTCGCCTTCGTCTCCGGGGCGTCGCGTGATCGTTCCCGTTGCGCCGCAGCGGCCCGTGTATCAGGCGCCGGCCGGCGGACCGCCGGTTCGGCCCAGCCGCCCCGCGCCCGGCAAGCCGATTTATCAGCGTCCCGCCACGACCCGTCCCGGCTCGGCACCGATGGGACGCGCGGCGACGCCGGAAGGCCGGCGTCCGATGCACCCCACCCGGCCCAGCGGCAACCGTGGCGCCGGCCCGCGCAGCGCGCACCATGGCCGCCGCGAGCCGCGGGTCAAAGAAGGCGCGCAGCCGAAATATTACGAGCGGCCCGCCACGCCCAGTGGTCCGCTTCCCATCAACCGGGAGATCACGTTATCCGAGGGCATTACCGTCAAGGAGCTTTCCGAACGGCTGCAAGTGCGGGCCAAGGACGTGATTCGCAAACTGCTGGACCGCGGCTTGATGGTCACCGTCAACCAGCCTTTGGAGAGCGAGACCGCCATTGCCATGGCGCGGGAGTTTGGCGCCTCCGCCACCGTGGTTTCCTTCGAGGAAGAGGCGCTGAAGAGCGTCGAGGAAGCTCGCGGGGCGGAAGCCGAACCGGCGAAGCTGACCCCGCGCGCGCCGGTGGTCACCATCATGGGGCATGTGGACCACGGCAAGACTTCACTGCTGGATGCCATCCGCGAAACCAGCGTCGCCGCCGGCGAGGCCGGGGGCATCACCCAGCATATCGGCGCCTACAAAGTCGAAGTGACCGATCCCGACTCGCCCGCGCACGGCCGCGCGATCGTGTTCATTGACACCCCGGGCCATGAGGCGTTCACCCGCATGCGCGCCCGGGGCGCCAAGGTCACCGATGTCGTGGTGCTAGTGGTTTCCGCCGATGATGGCGTCATGCCGCAGACCCTGGAGGCAATTGATCACGCCAAGTCGGCCAATGTGCCTTTGCTGGTGGCGATCAATAAGATCGACAAGCCGGATGCCCAGCCCGACCGGGTGAAGAAGCAATTGGCGGAGCGTGGCTTGCAGCCCGAGGACTGGGGCGGCACCACCGTCATGGTGAACGTTTCGGCGAAGGCCAAGACCAACCTCAATCAGCTGCTGGAAATGATCGTGCTGGTCGCCGACCTGCAAGAACCCAAGGCCAACCCCGACGCGCCCGGCCAGGGCACGGTGCTGGAGGCCCAGTTGGACCGCGGCCGCGGGCCGGTGGCGCGGGTCTTGGTGCAGGATGGCACCCTGCGGACCGGCGACACCATCGTGCTGGGCAGCGTCTTGGGCCGGGTGCGGGCGATGTTCGACGATCGCGGCCGGTCGCTGCCCGCCGCCGGGCCTTCCACGCCGGTGGAGGTGCTCGGGCTGGAGGCGCTGCCCGAGGCCGGCGACCGCTTCACGGTGGTGAACGACCGCCTCAAGGCGAAGCAAATCGCCGTCTACCGCGAGGAAAAGGCGCGGGAAGCCGCGCACGCGCGCGCCAGCCGCATCAACCTCGATGTGCTCAGCCAGCAGATGGGCTCGGGCGGCGAGGCCAAGGAACTGCCGCTGATCGTCAAGGCCGACGTGCAAGGGTCCGCCGAAGTCCTGGTGGACACGATCAACAAGCTTTCCACGCCGAAGGTCCGCATTCGCGTCATCCACTCCGGCGTTGGCGCCATCACCGAAGGGGACGTGCTGCTGGCCACGGCCGCCAACGCGGTGATCATCGGCTTCAACGTGCGGCCGGAGCGCAAGGCGGCGGAGCTGGCCGAGCACGAGAAAATCGAGATTCGCCAGCATTCGATCATCTATGAAGTGACCGAGGAAATCCAAAAGGCGATGACCGGGCTGCTGGAGCCGGTGGTGAAGGAGACCCCGCTCGGCCATGCGGAGGTTCGCCAGACCTTCCGAATTCCCAAGGTCGGCGCCATCGCCGGCTGTTACGTCCGGGACGGCAAACTGACGCGCGACGCCCCGGTGCGGGTGGTCCGCGACGGCACGGTGGTTTATACCGGCAAAATCGCCTCGCTGCGCCGGGTCAAGGAGGACGTGAGCGAGGTGCGCAGCGGGTTGGAATGCGGTGTCGGCGTCTCCAATTTCGCCGACGTCAAGCCGGGCGACGTGCTGGAGGCTTTCCAATTGGAGCGCGTCGCGGCGACGCTGTAGTCCGTCATGCCCCTGGCGGCCATGGCGATCGAAATCACCCTCCCCGGCGCGCGGTCGCTGAAGGACAAGCGCGCCGTGGTGCGCGCCCTCAAGGACCGCCTGCGGGCGCATTTCAATGTCTCGGTCGCGGAAATGGACCATCAGGCTGCCTGGCAGCGGGCGACCGTGGGCGTCGCCGCGATCGGCCCGGACCGGGAGTATCTGGCCGCTTTGATGGCGCGCGCCGCCGCCGCCGCCGCGGCGCTGGCGGGCCAGGAGTTCGAACTGGGCGGCGTGGAAATTTTGGAATAGGCGGAGCGACGATGCCCCATCGGGCGGAACGACTGGCGGAGACGATCCGCGATGAGTTGACCGAGTTGATCGGCGGCGAGATGGGCGATCCCCGCATCGGCTTGGCGCAGGTGACCGAGGTCAAGCTCCCGCCCGATTTGCGCGTCGCCCAGGTCTACGTGGCGGTGGTCGGCAGCGAGGACCAGCAGCGCCAAGCGCTGCAAGCGTTGCTGGCGGCCCGGGGCTATTTCCGCGCGGAGCTGGCGCAGCGGCTGCAAATCCGGCATATTCCCGAGCTGCATTTTGATTTGGACCGTCAGGAGGAATTGGACCGGCGGCTAGGACGGCTGCTCCATCGCGCCTCCCGCCAGGCCAAACCGTTGGCCCCTCCGCCGGAGCCCGGCGAAGAGGAATAGCCCCGCGGCTACACTGAATCGTGACCTATTTGCTGCTTCTGCTGTTGGCGTGGATGGGCCGTCCGGCCGCCGCCGAGCCCCCGCTGCGCCAACTGGTGGCGATCGTGGACGCGCGCTACGATGCCTTGACCACGTTGCGCGCGCATTTTACGGAGGTCTACTCCCAGGGCGGGCTGGAGCGCCGGGAAAGCGGCATCCTCTACCTGCGCAAGCCGGGACTGATGCGCTGGGATTACCTTCAGCCGCGCCGCAAAATGTTCCTGGTGACCCGGCATCGCGTCTGGCTCTATTTGCCCGCGGAACGCCAAGCCCAGGTCCGCTCGCTCAAATCCGCCACGAACCTAAAGACGCCGCTGCGCTGGCTGCTGGGCAAGCTGAATCTGCCGCGCGAGCTGAAGGACATGACCTATGGCGGCTTGAATCCGTTATGGCCCGGCGACTACGTGATCCGCGGCAAGCCGGCCGCGTTGGGCCCGCAATTCCGGGAGGTGCTGATCGAGGTTTCTCCGGCCTACAACATCCGCCGTCTGGTGATCCGCGCCGCCAACGGCGTGCAAACCGATTTCCAGTTGCGCGGCATCGCCGCCAATATCCCCGTGCCGGAGCGGCTATTCCGCTTCCACCCGCCCGCCGGCGTGCAGGTGGTTCCCGCCGCGCAGCCCTAACGAGCGCAGCGCCGCCAGCGCGGCATAATGCCCGCTCAGGCCATGGACGCCGGCGCCCGGCGCCGCCGCCGCCGAGCCGTTAAAGATGCGCCGGCTGCCGGTGCGGTATCCCTGCCGCATGCGCCGCAGGAAGCCGGCCAGATCCTGGGCGCCGCCGGCGATGTCCCCGCCGGTGTAATTGGGATTGTGCCCAGCCATCTCCGCGGCCACGATGGCATGCCGCGCCAGAATGCGGCGGCGAAATCCGGGAGCGAAGCGCTCAATCTGCGCCTCGATGGCCTCGGTCATGTCCGCGGTGCTTCCGTTCGGAACGTGACAATAGCCCCAGGCGACGTGGCCGCCGGCCGGAGCGCGCGACGGATCGAACTGCGTCGGCTGGGTGACCAGCACGAAGGGCGGAGGACTTGCGGACCGGCTTGCGGCTGGGCCGCCCTGCCAGGGCGCGCGTTCCGCGGCGGCGATTTCCTCCCAGCCGCCGCCGACGTGCACCGTGCCGGCTTGGGCGCAGTCCGCGGCCGTCCAAGGAATCGGCTCGCGCAACGCCCAATCCAGCTTGCAGACCCCTGGTCCCAGCGGCCAACTCGCGAGGCGGCGCCGCGTTCGCGCGGGGAACCGTGTCCAGTGCGCCATCTGCCTTGGCGTGGTGGTGGTCACGACTACATCGGCCGGCGGCAACTCGCGGCCGTCGCGAATGCGGACGCCGAGTTGAATGTCGCCGCCCAGGGTCCGCAGATAGGCGGCCATGGCGTCGCTGATCGCCTGCGCCCCGCCGCGGGGAATGGGCCACCCCGCCAGATGCGCCGCGGCCGCCAGCACCAGACCGTACGCGGCGCTCGGCCGCCATTCCAGCGGAATCATGGCGTGCGCCGCCAAGCCTGCCCACAGCGCCCGCGTCGCCGGCCGGCGAAATCTTCCCGCGATGGCCGCCGCCGGCCGCAGCGCCCGGCGGGCGAAGCGCGCCGCGGCGCAGGGCCTGCGGGGCAGGAGCGTGGGAGGGCCGAGCACCGTCGCCTCGATGCGCTCCCAGTCGGCCACCACCGAACCGATGCAATGCCGGTACGCCGCACCGTCCGCGCCCAGTTCCTCCACCGTGCGATGGAGCGAGCGGTGCAGCACCGCCGCCGTGCCGTCATCCAACGGATGCGCCAACGGCAGCGGCGGCGCAATCCATTGCAGTCCGAACCGCTCCAGCGGCAACGAACGAAAGACCGGCGACAACACCGCCAAGGGATGCACCGCGGAGCAGAGATCGTGGCGATACCCGGGCAGCGTCAATTCCTCCGTCCGGGCGCCGCCGCCAATGTGGTCGCTTGCCTCCAGCACCGTTACCCGGCAGCCGGCGCGGGCCAGCGTGATCGCCGCCGCCAGGCCGTTCGGCCCAGCCCCCACGACCACCCCGGTTTTACTCTCTGCCGCCATCGCCTGTGCGCCCACAATACCCCGAAAACGCAATGGGGCGGCCCGCGGGAGATGTGATAGGGTGTTGGGTTCGCCCGGTCTCAGATGCCCGAGATACCGCAACCGATTTTCGATGCCTTTCGCCAGAAGCGGCGCTTTTGGCTGGTATCGCATGCCCGTCCCGACGGTGATGCGCTCGGGTCGCTGCTGGGCTTGCGCGCCCTTTTGCTGGCCTCGGGGCGGACGGCGGTGGTGCTGTTGCGGGATGCGATTCCCTATCCCTACGGCTTTTTGCCCGGCGCGGAAACCGTGCGGATTACCGCCGCGGCGCCCGCCGGTCCGCCGCCGGACGCGCTGGTGATGTTGGAGTGCGCCAGTTTCGCGCGCAGCCACATCGCCGGGTTGGAGGGGCGCTTTACCATCAACCTGGACCACCATGCCAGCGCCCGTTCCTTCGCCAGCGTCAATTGGGTGGATCCGGCGGCCTGCGCCGTGAGTGAAATGGTGTTTCACTTGGCCGGGGCTCTCGGCTGGCCCATCTCCGCCGCCGTCGCCACCTGCTTGTATACCGGCTTGGTGGCCGATACCGGAGGATTCATCTTCGCCAACACCAACGCCCAGACGCTGTCATTGGCGGCGGAGCTGGCGCGGATGGGGGCTCCGCCCCATGACATTGCGGCGCGAATGTATTTGGCCTACCCCGAGGCCAAGATGCGGGTTCTCGGCGCCGCGCTTTCCCATCTGCACGTCGAGCTGCCGCTTTCTTGGATGTGGGTGGAGGAAGCGGACCTGGCGCGCCTGCATGCGGGTTGGGAAGACGCCGAGGGCTTGGTGAACTACGCCCTGGGGCTGCGCGGCGTGGAACTGGCGGCGTTTTTCCGTCCGGCCAGTCCCGCCGACGGCCCCGGCCGCCAGCGCATCAGCCTGCGTTCCACGGGCGCCGTGGATGTCGCCGCCATTGCCGAGGAGTTCGGCGGCGGTGGGCACCGGCAGGCCAGCGGGTTCAGCCTGGAGGGCGACTCGCCGGAGGTGCGGAAACGGGTGCTGGCGCGGCTGCGGGCGGCGCTGGCGCCGGAGTTATCCGCGGTCCGCGCCGCCTACGGACGCGGCCGTTAGGGGCAAGCCGCCGGGCGCGGCGGCGGGGAACAGGCAATAGAACGTGCAGCCGCCGCCCGGCTGATTCTCCGCCCAAATGCGTCCCTCATGGTGCTGCACGATTTCCCGGCAAATGGCCAGGCCCAGGCCCGTGCCCTGCGGCTTGTTGGTCAGCGGGTCTCCGCCTTGCTGGAAGCTTTCAAAGATGCGCGGCAGGTCGTCGCTGGAGATCCCCGGCCCGTTATCGCGGACGTAGAGGCACCATTGCCGCGGCGTCTCGGCCGCCGCCCCGGCGGCCGCTCTCTCCGGCCGCACGCCGATTTCCACCTCTCCCCGCGCGGTGAATTTGATGGCGTTGCTCAGCAGATTCGCCGCCACCTGCACCAGGCGGTCGAAATCGCCGCGCAGGATCGCCGTTCCCGGCTCCGCCTCCCGCACCAGCCGCAGGCGCAGGCCCTTGGCTTCCGCCCAGGCCCGCATGGCCGCGGCGGCGGTCTGCGCCGCCTCCGCCAGATCGGCGGGCTCGTCGCGCCAGGACATCTGCCCGGCCTCGATCTTCGACCAATCCAAGACATCGTTGATCAGCCGCGTCAGGCGCAAGGTCTCGCTCTTGATGATCTGCAGAAACTCGGTGCGCGTCTCCAGCGCTTCCTCCGGGTAGGCGAGCAGCAGTTCCGAGAACGAGCGGATGGAGGTCAGCGGCGTGCGCAGCTCGTGCGAAACGTTGGCCAGGAACTGGCTCTTGGCGGTGTTGAGCCGCCGCAGTTCGGCGTTGGCGCGGCGCAGTTCGTCGCCCGCGGCGGCGAGTTCGCCGGTGCGCTGCGCCACCAGTCCCTCCAAATTGTTGCGGTGTTGCCGCAGCTCCTTGGCGGCCAGGCGCAGGTCTTGGTTGGCGGCGCTCAGCGCGCGGCTGACGCCGGTCAGCACGCGCGCGAACTCGCCGGCGAAATGGCCGCACACAAAAATCCCCGCGATCCCGGCGGCGAGCCATTCGATCCGCTCCTGGCTGCCTCCCAGGTGGGACGCCGCTGCCCACGCCCAGCCCGCCGCCGCCAGCGCCGTCACCGCCAGGCCGAATTGCCGGGGCAGCGCCAGTGGGGCATACAGCGCCACGAAAATGAATAGGATCGCTCCCAGCCCCGGAGCGGTGAAAAACCGCAGGCCAGCCGCCAGCAGCGCCACCTCGCCGGCGAAATAGAACGCCACCGCTCGCGTCTTGCCCGGCCCCTCGGGCCAGCGCCGCGCGATGGCGATGAAGAGGAAGGAATAGGCCAGCCAGGCGCCCAGCAGCGCCGCCAACCCCCAGACGCGGCTGGCGGGATCCGCGGCCTCCGCCACCAGCGCGAGGGCCAGACCGAGCCCGAGCAGCCATTGCCGCTGATGATGAAAATACAGCCGCCGCTGCGCGTTGGCGGCAGCCTCGCCTTCGGCGGGCGGCAGGAGATGGTGGGGAGGGAAATGCCGCGCCACGGGCTTGCCTCGGCTAGCGGTGCGCCGCCGCCCCAGCCTCGGGTGCGCTTGCGGTCTCCAGCCCGTCGGTGAAGCGCACGCCCATGTCGCGGACCACCTCAAAACATTCTTGTTCCACGAACGGCCGCAGCCGCCGGCGCAGCGTATACAGATGCTGGTCAATCACCCGCGCCCCGCTCGGACTGTCATCGCCCCAAATGCGGCGCAGCAGCGTTTCCCGGGAGAAAAGCCTGCCGGGGTAGCTCATCAGGATTTCCAGCAATTGGTACTCCCTGCGGCTGAGCCGCACCGGGTGGCCGGCGGCGATCAGCTCGCCGCGCCGGCGGTCCAGCCGCAGCGGGCCGCGGATAATCGGCGTCGTTTCCCCTTCCGGAGTGGCGGTGCGCCGCTGCACGGCCCGCAGCCGCGCCGCCAGCTCCGCCAGGCTGAAGGGCTTGGCCAAATAATCGTCGGCGCCCAGGTCCAATCCCCGCACCTTATCCTCTTCGCCGTCCCGGGCCGAGGTGATGATAATGGGCAGCTCGGGCCGCGCCGCCCGCAGGCTGGCGCAGACGCGGAAGCCATCCAGCCGCGGCAACATCAAATCCAGAATCACCAGGCTGTATTCGCCACACACCGCCTCCGCCAAACCGGTCTCCCCGTCATCCCGGCAAGTGACCGCATAGCCGAGTTTCTGCAACTGAAACGCCAAGCTTCGCTGCACATGCCGGTCGTCCTCGATCAGCAATACCGGTATGGTCACCGCACCCATTGGCCGGGATTGTACCAAACCTGAGGTAGCTCCGCGATGAGCCTGGCGGCAGCGGCGGCCATCCCCGCGGCTTTGGGGGCTGAGGGGCGGGAAAGTATGGATTTCTGGCAAACGACCTAACCCTTGGTGGCGGTTGACCTTAGGTTGGCGGCAAACTTCCGGTATGTTGCCCGCGCGCCGCCCGGGAGGACAATCTTGGTGTGCGGCGGCGGCCGCGGGCCGCGGAGCGGCCGGCGGCCGGATCCGTCGCCGGCGGCGGAGCGGCGGCCGCAGCCGGCGCGCCGAGTCCTGGGCGTGCGTCGCCGAACGCGGGGAGCGCCTTTTGCTCGGGGAGCAAAGCGGGCGCGGAAAGGCCGCGAAATTCCGCAGGGCGGCCCGCCCCCGGCAGGCGAAGCGGCGCAGCTCCCGGCGACGCACCGGCTGGGCCGGGGCGGGCCGGGGTCCCCGGCCCAGTCGGCGCGTAAGCGGGACGCGCGGCGCAGCCGCGCTGGGGCCCGCGCCAAGCGATTGCATCGGAAATAGGAGGGCGTGGCTGTGACCAGCAAAATGAGCCAAGCGCCCGGCGCCCAGCGTTCCTCGAGCCCGCGCCCGGGCAGCGGGCGGCAGGCGCGTGGAGCCGGTGCCGCGAACCCCAAGGCGCGGATCTTCGCCCGCCTGCCGTTGCGCGGGCAGTTCCCCAGCCGCATGGCGGCGCAGCCGGCCGCGGGCTTCGATTATCCGGCGACGCTCGCCGGCAATACGGCGCACTTCCAGGTCTATTACGAGACGGGATTCGCCGACGGCCCCACGGTCGCCGCTGGCGTGCTGGCGACCGTCGAAGCCGACGACGCGGCGCTCTCGCTTTGGTTCGGCGGCTTGCCATTGCCCACATTGCCGATCAACATCATCTTGGCTCCCGGCATCGGCGGCGCCTACCACTACGGCTGCGCCGCCGTGGACCTGTACTGCGATGCGGACAATGGGCCAAATCCGAACCTGGACCTCTCGCGCATGTTGGTGGTGGCGGAGGAGGTGGAAGTGTTCGAAGCCGCGCAAGGCCGCGGCTGGAACTGCGGCGCCAGCAATGGCGAGGGCCTTTCCCGCGTGCTGGCCACGGAGCGCTATCCCGCCCAACTGAATGGTTTTGCCACCGCCGCCGCCTGGCTCAACTCCCCCAACCGCCCAGATTGGGTCAGCCGCACCGACCCCAGCGACCAGCACGCCGTCTCCACCGGATGCGCCGTTCTTTTCCTGAACTATCTCCGCTACCAACTGGGCTATGAATGGACGCCGATCATCGCCGCCGCGGGCGCCACGCTGGAAACCACCTACAACGCGCTCACCGGCCGCACCGGCGGCTTCGCGCCCTTCAAGGCGCTGCTGGATGCCCACTTTCCGCCCGGCCAGCCCGCGGGCCTCACCACCGATAATCCCTTTCCATTGACGTAAATCACCGTCGCAACCAGCGCGGCTGGGCCCTTCACAGCCGCCGTGTCCTTATGTGGCGGTTGCGCGCGGGCGCTCGCGCTGATGAACTGGCCGGGACCCAATTGGCGGTCGTTCGCGTCGGCGACGTCCGGCTCTGCTGCGCCAACTGTATAACGCCATACAATGGAGCCGGTTGTACGATGCGCGGACGGACGTACGGACGATGGTGCATTGGGGTCGTGATCGCCGGCTCAGCCGTGGTTGCCGGCGCGCAGGGCCCGGCTAAGGCGCCGCCACAGAGGAGGCGACCGGGTTTCCAAGTCACCAGCACGGTTGTCCAGCTTGTTCTGCGGGCGACGGACCGGGCCGGGCAGCCGGTGACCAACCTGCTCCGCCGCCAAATCGAAGTATTGGACAATGGCCGACCGGGCCGCATCGTTTCCTTCCGGCCGGTGTGGGCGCAGGCCCCGCCGCGGCAGGCGGCGAGGAATGCGACCGGACAGCCGAAGCCGCCGCCGTTGGCGAAAGGGATTGCACCAGCCCTGACGGCCGGGCCGTCACGATACCTGGGGTTTGTGATTGACTTGACGGCTTCGCATTACGCGATCCGCCAGGCCCGCCTGGCGATCGCCAAGTTTATTCGTTCGGGGCGTGCGCGGGGACGGCCGCTAGGGTTGTTCGCGGCGGGGGAGCAGGGCCTGATGCTGATTCCGTTCACCGCCGACCGCGGCGCATTCCTCAACCGCGTTACGCACGTCACCCTCCGCTGGTCGCCGTGGCAGGAGGGCGAGGTTCTGCGGGAACTCATCAATGGGCTGCGGGATTGCGAGCGGGCGAACGGGACAAGCGGAGTCACGGGCGCACCAATCTTCGCGCGCTCCGCCATCCCGTGCGGCAGACCCCTAGTTCGGCAGTACACCAACGAAGTGCTGTGGCACACCAACGATGTGCTCTCGTCGCTGGTCGCGGTGGTGCGGTATTTGGGCAGCCTGCCGGGGCCGAAGACGCTGGTCTACCTGGGCCCCGGCTTCATGCTCAGCCCCGGGCGCGTGGCGGCGCTGGCATATGAAAGCGATTTAGGACCGGCGAACGACCTGCTGCTGGAGCTGGCGCCGGAGAAACCGCACCTCTGGGAACTCGCCGACGCCGCGCTGCATGCGGACGTGACCTTGGATGGCGTGGACCCGCGCGGACTGATCACGAACATCAACTCCCTTCCAGGGCGCGTGCGGGTGAAGCTGTGGGGACCCATGGGACCGCGGGTGGCGACGGAGTTCTGGACCGAGGTGAATGAAGGCGATCACGATGGGATGGCCGCGGCGGTCGCGCCGACCGGCGGGGAGGCGATCTTCCGCAGCAACGATGTGGCCGGCGAACTCGCCGCCGCCGCGGGAAGCGACGAAGGCGTCTATTACGTTTCCTATGTTCCCGCCGACCAGCGGCGGGATGGGCGGTTTCACAAGATCAAGGTGCTGACGCGCCGGGGCGTGCGCATTCGCACGCGGGCGGGATACTACGCGCTGCGCCCCAAGCGGCTGGCGGCAGCCTTCTGGGCGGGTGAACCGGGCAAACAGGGGGCGGCGCCCGTCTGCGTGCGCATTCCGAACCGCGCGCTGCATTGGTACGGCGGCGGCAGGCGCCGCACGGATTTGCTGAGCGTATGGTCGCGGATCTCCGCCGCTTCTGGCTCAATCATCGGATCCGACTTGTGGGCGCCGTATGTTATTCCGGGAAAGAAGGGCTACGTGCGGTTGACGTTGCGCCCACGGCTTCCGGCGGGCGGCTCCATCGTGGTGCACGTCTCCGAGGTTGCAACCGGCCGCTCGGCCGAGCTGGATGGGCCGGCCAGCGAATTCCTGGGCCGCCCGGCCGCAGCGGGACAGGAGCCGCTGGGCGGCTGCGGTTCCGGTCCTGGCGGCGGCTAGCTTCCATCCATCGGGATGCGCCCCCGCCGCGCTCGCGTGTATTGCGGGCCGCCCGCGCCGGGCCATTCGGACCGCCCCCGGGACAGAGCGACCGCGGGCGCGCCCGGCGGCGCAAGGCCCCACAGGGGCGGCTAAGCGAAGAAGCGAAAATCGCCGCAGCAGGCATTGGAGCGGGAGACGGGGATCGAACCCGCGACATCAAGCTTGGGAAGCTTGCGTTCTACCGCTGAACTACTCCCGCTCTCCCGCTAGGTTAGCATGCGCATCGGCGCGGCGAGCGGCGCGGCGGCGCGGAGCTGGTGGGCGTTGGCCCGCTGGGCGCGGCGCGGGCGCGCAGGGTGCTACCATCCTCCCGTGTCCTCCGCGCTCCCCGGATCTGATCCCGGTCCCTCCCCCAGCCCGGCCTCCCGCGCGATCCCCGGCGCCGTCGCCATTTTCGGCACGGGTCTGATCGGCGGCTCGCTGGCTTTGGCGCTGCGCCGGTCCGGATTCCGTGCGCCGATCGTGGGATGGGACCGCCCCGAGGTGATCGCCCGGGCGGTGGAACGCGGCGTGGTGGACCGCGCGGCGGCCAGACCGGAAGACGCCTGCGCCGGCGCCGCGGTCATCGTACTTGCATTGCCGGTCGGGGGCATTTTGGATTTGCTGCCGCGCGTGGCGGCCGCGGCGGCGCCGGGGGCGCTGATCACCGACACGGGCAGCACCAAACGGCGGATCGTGGCGGCGGCGGAAGCGGCGCTGCGCGGCCGGGCCGACATCGAATTTCTCGGTGGGCATCCGATGGCGGGCCGCGCCAACGGCGGGCTGGACCATGCCGATGCGGAACTGTTTTCCGGCGCGGCTTGGTTGTTGACGGGTGACGAGGCGTCCGCCTCGCCGGCGGCGCGGGCCTGGGCCCGGCAGCTGGAGGCGACCGGCGCACGGCCGATCTGGACAGCGGCGGAGTTGCATGACGCCGCATTGGCCCGGCTCAGCCACCTGCCGCAACTGTTGTCCACGGCGCTGGGACTGCAAATCGCCGAGGAATTCGCCGCCCATGCGGATTGGGAGCCCTTGCGCGCCGCCGCCGGACCCGGCGCGCGGGACATGCTCCGCCTGGCCGCCAGCCCCTACGCCCTGTGGCGCGACATTGTGCTGACCAACGGAGACGAGATTGACGCCGCGCTCACGCGCTGCCAGCAGACGCTCGATTGGCTGCGGCGCAATCTGCGCAGCCGGGAGCTGGAGTCCGCCTTCGCGGCTGCGGCCACCGCCATCATCCCCAAATAGCCGCCGCGCAGCGTCCTGGTATCATCGGCTCGGAGGATCTCCCCGATGCCCAAGCGCATGCGCCCGCTCACCCCCGCCTCGGCGCTGGCATTCGCGCTTGCAGCGGCGCTGCCTACGCTGGCGTACGTCCAGCAGCCAAGCGCGGCGGCCCCGGCCAGCGTAGACCGGCTGGCGCGCCAGTGGTTGGCGCGCAGCCTGGCGGCCCGCCAGCACGGCGCCGCCATGCGGCTGGCGCGCATCCGTACGATGAGCATCGCCGGGACGCTCCGCACCCCGCGCGGACCGGTGCCGTTCGTGGTGCGCAGCGCGGCGCCGCGTCTTTTTCGCCTGGATTTGCACTTCCCGCAGGGCGTGCTCACCCAGGCCTTTGATGGCCGCCGCGCCTGGCAGCGCCCCCCTGGCGCCGCGGCGCAATGGCTTTCCGGGGCGGCCGCGCGGCAGGTCGAGGACGAGGCGCTGGGCTTTGTGGATTTGACCGTGGCGCCAGCGCGCCAAGGTACGCGTGTGTCCTTTGCCGGGAGCGGCAGTCTCGACGGCCGGCGCTATGCCGCACTGCGCTTCGTGCTGGCCACCGGGGACGCGTTCACGCAGTACTTCGACGCCCAGACCGGGCTGACCTTCGCCGAGCGGTATCCGACCCCGCATGGGACCGGGATCGAGCGGATACGGGAATGGCGCCCCGTCGAGGGGCTGCTGTTTCCATTTGAGTTTGTGGAGTCCTCCGGTCCGCACGGCGTCGTCCTCCAGCGGCGGCGCGTGGAACTGAACCGCCCCATTCCCGCCGCCGCATTTCGTTTTCCTGCGCGCGCCGCCCATCTCGGCCATCGCTGATGGCGTGGAACAGGCTTCCGCCTGTTTGGCCCCGGGAGCCGTGCGGCGCCCACCGCCGGCCGGCTCCGCGCGCCGCGGCGACGCCTGCGTTCAGGCGCTGAGCGTGGCGTGGATGCGCAGTTCCGTTCCCTGGCCGGGAGCGGAATGAATGGCGAGTTCGCCGCCCACGCCGTGCAGGCGTTCCCGCATTCCGGCCAGTCCCAGGCCGTGGTTGTGACGGCATTGGCTGGGATCGAAGCCCTTGCCGTTGTCCCGCACGGTCATTTCGACGGCGCCGGCGGAGTGCTGCAACTCGATCCGCACCTGCGTGGCGCCGGCATGCTTGGCGATGTTGTTCAGCGCCTCCTGCGCCGCGCGGTACAAGGCGGTTTCCACGGCGGGCGGCAGGCGCGGCCCCGCCGAACCCGCGAACGCGATGGCGATGCCGTAGCGCTGCTGGATGCCTTCGGCCAAATACTCCAAGGCGGGGCGCAGGCCCATGTCATCCAAGATGGTGGGCCGCAACTCGTGGGATAAGCGCCGGAGCTGGCCTTCGACGCCGGCGAGCAGGGCGCGCACGGTGGTGAAGGGCTCGCGCTGCGCCGCCGGCAAGCGTCCGACGGCTCCGTCCAAGGCGATATACACGGCGGCCAGCATCTGCCCCGCCTCGTCGTGCAGCACGTGGGCCAGGCGGCGGGTCTCGTTCTCCAACTGCTCGTTGATGCCGCGCAGCGCGGCGTTGGACTCGCGGAAGCCGCGCAGCATCATTTCAAACGGTGAGAGCGCCTCCAGCAGAAAGCGTCCCGCCGCGGCCATGCGCCGCCGCCGCTGGACGTCATCCCCGTCTTCCGCCAAGGCGAGCAGGGCGCGATGGTGGATTTCGGCGATTTCCAGCACGCCGGCGCCGGCGGACAAGACCGTGCGGCCGAGTTCATAGGCGTCGGCCAGCGCCGATTCGCCGCCGCGGCCCTCGGTGTAGGCGCGAAGGGCGCGGAGGTAGGCGTCGGCGGTTTCCTCGGGGGCGGGCATCGGAGCGGCGCGGGGCTAGCCGGTGGCGCGAGCGTGGCCCAGATAGCGGGCGACGGCGACGACGGCGTCATCGTGGGGAAGGGCGAATTGTTGCATCAGATGAGCGGCGGTTTCGGCCGGAGACAGGGGAGGGGGCGGCGCGTTGGTCCATGCCGGCGCCAAGCCGTCGCTGGCGAAGATCAGCCGGTCTCCCGCGGCGATCGGCACGATCGCCGCGTACAGCGGCGGGAGCTGGGTTCCGACGATGCCGCCGCGCAGCAGCAGTGCTTCGCTCGCTGGCAGTTCCGGGCCGTGCTCCATGGCGCGGATCAGCCGCGCCTGCACATTGCCGACGCCGACCCACGTCAGCGTATCGTCAAGGTTGCGAATGATGCCCAGGCTGAGGACCGCGCCGCGCGTGCCGCGCAGGGCTTCATGCACGGCGCGGACCAGGGGAATGACCGCTTCTTCGGCGTGCCGCCGCACGGCCACCACCGCCTGCGCCGCTACCTCCGCCGCCTCGGGGCCATGGCCGAGGGCGTCCACGGCGGCGATCAGGCAGCCGTCGGCTCGCTCGGCGACGACCACGGCATCACCGCTGTCGCGCTCGCCGGGAAAGGCGCGCCGCGCTTCGGCCCATTCCAGAATGCCCGCCGTGACGCCTTGGCGGGCGGGCGCTGTTACCGTGTCCATCGCCGCACCGTCACCATGGTGCCCCGGCCCGGGCGAGACTGAATCTCAAACTCATCCATCAGCCGCTTGACGCCGGGCAAGCCGAGCCCAAGGCCGCCGGAGGTGGAAAAGCCGTCGCGCATAGCCTGGGGAATGTTGCGGATCCCCGGGCCTTGGTCGCGGGCCACGATTTCGATGCCGCGCCGCTCGCTTTGCTCGACGTGGCCGATTTCGATCTCCCCCGAGCCCGCATACAAGACAATATTGCGCGCTAATTCGGAGATCGCGGTGGCGATCAGGGCCAAGTCGGAGGCGGAGAACCCCAGCAGGGAAGCGATCTCCCGGCCACGCTGCCGTGCGATTACCACGTCGGCGTCGCTGCGCACTGGGACGTGTTCAGGATAGGTCACGGCGAGTATCGGGGTCAGCGCCCTCGGGCGCGGGCTTGGCCCGGCGTCGATCCCGCGGTTCCTCCCGCAGGATGGCATGCGGCGGTCGCGCGACCGCCAAGGGCCATCCAGGGCGCGGTGCCGGGGCCATGGCCGGGCGGCCCGCCACCACCCGGGTGGATGGAAGCGGGCGGGTCGCTCCTAGCCGCCGCGTCCGCTCGTTCAAATAGGCCAGCCCCTCCTCCAAATCGAGGGCGGTCGCCACGCCCTCCAACGTCAGGCCCAACTGCACCATGGCGAAGGCCAGATCCGGATGGATGCCGACGATGACGGTTTCCGCGCCGCGGAATCCGGTCATGTGGGCGATGTCGCGCAGCGTGCGCGCCGCAAACGAATCGAGCACGTCCAAGGACGTGACGTCCACGATCACGCCGCGGGAGCGGTGCCGGCCCACCTGCTCGACGAGCGAACGCCGCAGCTTATTCAGGTCAGCGTCGTTCAGCGCCGCCTGAATGGTGGCGATGAGAAATGGGCCCTGCTTGAGAACGGGTACGTCCACGTTGGCCTTATGAAATGCGCCCCATGGCCCGGCGCCGCTAGGGCTCGGCTACCTCGGTGAAGGGCACGACCTTGTAGCCGAGCAGGCGTTCGGCCTCCTCGATGCCGCCTTGCAGGTCGCCGACGGTGGTCATCTTGGCCAAATCCACGCCGATGGTGACCAGCGTCTGCGCGATTTCCGGCGATAGGCCGGTGACGATGGTGGTGGCGCCGAGCAGCCGCGAGGCCTCCACCGTCTGCACCAAGTGGTTGGCGACGGTGGCGTCCATGGCCGCCACGCCGGTGATGTCAATGACCACGACCTTGGCGCGGTTGGTGCGAATGCCGCGCAGCAGCTGCTCGGTCAGCTGGCGCGCGCGCTGCGGGTCAATGACGCCGATGATGGGCAGAATCAGCAGCCGCTCCCGCACCGGCAGCACGGGCGTGGACAGCTCCCGGATGGCCTCTTCCTGCTGGCGGATGATGCGCTCGCGTTCCTTGACGAAGCCGACGGCCACGGTGTTGGCGATGCGGTTGGCGGCGGGCTCATAGGCGTCGAGGATGCGGTTCAGCTTGTTGAGGTCCGCCTGGTAGGTGGCGAACAGGGAGCGCGCCAGCACGTCGCGCAGCAGCAGCACGATGCCGACGACTTCGTCGGTCTGGACGCCGCGCGGGATGATGCGTTCCGATAGGTTGCGCGCATAGGCTTGCAGCGCTTCGAAGGTGCCGGTTTCCAGGGCCTCGACGTAGTTGTCGTAGACCGAGGTGGCTTCGGCGAAGATCTCCTCCTTGGTCATCGCCGTCAGCAGTTGCGCCTCGGTGATGCGCCGCGCCCATTCCTCGCGCAGTTGCGTTCGGCTCTGCCGCAAGTGCGCCACCAGCTCGCGCAGCAGCGCCGCCGTGGGTTCCCCGCTGGCTAGGGCGCGCGCGGGCGGGGCCGGCGGTTTAGTTGCCTTCATTTCCGCTCCTTAATCGTGTGTGTGAGGTTCCGGAAGGCCAGTTATGGCAGCATCGGCGCGCGGCTGTCAAGGTAAACCCGCGTGCCGTCAGCAATTTACAGGATTACCCGTAGGGACCGCTAGCGCCGCCTCGGGAGCCGCCCCCGGCCGCCGCTCCTGGGGGCGCGGGCCGCTGGCCCGCATCCGGAAGCGGACGAGGCCGTCCGCGCCCCCAGAAAAAACGCCGCCGCGAGGGGCTGCCCTCGAACCTCCACGAGCGTCCGCTCCGCAGCCGTCGTCGCCACCGCCGCCGCTGAAAAACGACCGCCTGCGCAAAGGAACCTAGCGCCGGAACTCGGTGGCGGCCCCCACGGCGCGCGGTCAGGGCAATCAGGCCGTCGCGCTCGTCAGGGTCCGCCGCGCCATTTTAGCTCGGTTGCAAGAAGGGGGCCGCGAGCTATTCCTCCCCTAGCACCCGCCGCAAAATACTGGTCGTGGACCAGCCGGGCTCAAGGGATAGGCGGACCACGCGGCCGCCGGCGGCTTCGACGGTGTCCCGGCCGACGATCTCGTTTTCGCCCCAGTCTTCGCCCTTGACCAAGATATCGGGCATGATGCCGGCGATGACTTCCGCCGGCGTCGGCTCATCGAAGGGCAAAACATAATCCACGAACTCCAGCGCGGCCAGCACCTCGGCGCGCTCGGCGGCGGGAATGAGCGGCCGTTCCGGGCCCTTGTTGCCGCGGACGCTGGCGTCGCTGTTGATGGCGACCAGCAGGCTGTCGCCCAAGGCGCGGGCGGATTGCAGCAGATGGAGATGGCCGGGATGGAGCAGGTCAAAGCAGCCGTTGGCGAAGACCAGCACGCGCCGTTCGCGGCGCAGCCGCTCGCGTTCCGGCAAAAATGCCCGCCAATCGGGGAAGACCATGGATGATGTTGGGGCTACCGTTGGGTCCGCGGGCAATGGTGGCGACTGGTGGACGGCGAAGCCGCCTCCGACGCCGCGTCCGACGCCGCCTGGGTCGCGGCGCGGCCGGGCGCGGCGGCTAGGTGCCCTCCTGCCAGGAGGACAGGTAGCGCTCTTGCTCCGGCGTCAGCTTGTCAATTTTGACGCCCATGGCTTCCAGCTTCAGGCGGGCGACGCGCTGATCCAGGTCGGCGGGGACGGCGAAGACCTCCACCGGCAGCTTGCCGCGGTTTTTGGCCAGATGTTCCAGCGACAGCGCTTGGTTGGCGAAGGACATATCCATCACCGACGCGGGATGGCCCTCGGCGGCGGCCAAGTTGATCAGCCGGCCTTCGCCCAGCACGTAGAGCTTGCGGCCGTCCTTGATGGCGAACTCCTCGACGTAGGGGCGGGCTTCGCGGCGGCTGCTGGCCATGCGCTCCAAAGCCTCCAAGTCAATTTCCGAGTTGAAGTGGCCGCTGTTGCAGACCACGGCGCCGTCGCGCATCTTCTCAAAGTGCTCGCGGGCGATGACGTGCTTGTCGCCGGTGACGGTGACGAAGATGTTGCCGATGGGCGCCGCTTCCGCCATGGCCATCACCCGATGGCCGTCCATCAGGGCCTCCAGCGCGCGGGTTGGGTTGACCTCGGTGACGATGACGTGGGCGCCCATCCCGCGGGCGCGCATGGCGACGCCGCGGCCGCACCAGCCGTAGCCGGCCACGACGACGTTCAGGCCCGCCAGCAGCAGGTTGGTGGCGCGGATGATGCCGTCCAAGGTGCTTTGCCCGGTGCCGTAGCGGTTGTCGAAGAGGTGCTTGGTGTCCGCGTCGTTGATGGCGATGATGGGGTACTTCAGGACTTTTTGCTGCGCCATGGCGCGCAGGCGGATGACGCCGGTGGTGGTTTCCTCGGTGCCGCCGAAGATGCCGGCGGTGACGTCGTGGCGCCTGCTCAACACCTCGGTGACCAGGTCGGCGCCGTCGTCCATGGTGATGTGGGGCTGCGTGTCCAGGCTGGCGTTGAGATGGCGGTAATAGGTGGCGTGATCCTCGCCCTTGATGGCGAAGGTGGGAATGCCGTATTCGGCGACCAGCGCCGCGGCCACGTCATCCTGCGTGCTGAGCGGATTGGAGGCGCAGAGGGCGATGGAGGCGCCGCCGTCGCGCAGGGCGATCATCAGGTTGGCCGTCTCCGTGGTGACGTGCAGGCAGGCGGCCACGCGCAGCCCGGCGAGCGGCTGCGCCTTGATGAAGTCCTTGCGGATCAGCCGCAGCACCGGCATGGATTGGCCGGCCCATTCGATGCGGCGCTTGCCCAGTTCGGCCAGCCCCAAGTCCTTGACGTCTCCGGTTTTTTCCGTTGCCACGCTTGCCATAGAGTGTTCAGTTCCTTTGTTGGTGGATCTTGTCGGTGTGGGATATCGGGTGATTGGGCGGGCGCCGCGGCGCGCTGGTCAGCGGGCCGCTTCGGCCCGCGTTTCCGCGCCGGCGGCGCGGGCCGAGGCGATCAGCTCGCAGGCGGCCTCGGTGCGGCCCAGCACGCTGATCTGCAGGCCGGCGACCGGCGCCATGCCGGCCCCGGCGGGCTGGCGCAGGCGGGCGATCATTTCCTTGGCGATCTCCAAGCCTTCGCGCCGCGCCTCCTCGGCGTTGCCGGCGCGCCGCATGCGCTCGCGCAGGGCGGCCGGCACGACGACGCGCAGTTCGTTCTCCATGAACTCCGCCTGCCGCAGGCTGGCCAGCGGCCAAATGCCGGCGATGACCGGCTTGCCCGACGGCCCCAAGGCGGCGCGCAGGCGGTCCAGCAAATCCGGATCGAAAACCGGCTGGGTGACGATGTAATCCGCACCGGCCTCGATCTTCCATTGTAACCGGCGCCACTCTTCTTCCCAGTTGAGGGCGCCGGGGTTGGCGCCGACGCCGATGGCGAAGGCGGTTTGGCTGCCCACCGCATTGCCGCCGAAGTCTAGGCCGCTATTCAGGTTGCGGACCAGGTTGGTCAGGCCGATGGCGTCCACGTCGAAGACGGCGGTGGCGTTGGGGTAGTTGCCCAGCTTGGGCGGATCGCCGGTAATCAGGATGACGTTGCGCAGGCCCAGGGCATAGGCGCCGAGCAGATCCGACTGCATGCTGATGACGTTGCGGTCGCGGCAGCAATAGTGCAGCACCGGCTCGATGCCGGTCTGCTGGCGCATCATCACCGCCAGCGCCTGGTTGCTCATGCGGGCGCTGGCGCGCGGGCCGTCGGGGATGTTGATGGCGTCCACGCCGGCGGCCTTCAGGCGCTGGGCGGCGGCGATTTCCTTGTCGGCGCGGCTGCCGCGCGGGGGCAGAATCTCCACCAGGCAGACGAACTCGCCGGCGGCTAGCTTCCGGCCCAGCTCTGAACGCTCGCCCAGCGGGACGGCGGGAAGCTCACCCGCGGACCGCGGCGCCGCGGCGGGGACGGCGTCCTGCGCCTTCGCTTGCTGGTGCTCGCGAATGCGGCGGCCGGGGGCGCTGGCGCGGACGTAGTTGCGGATCCATTTGATGTGCTCCGGCGTGGTGCCGCAGCAGCCGCCCACCAGCTTGGCGCCGGCCTGGATGTACTGCCGGGCGTAGTCGGCCATGTATTCCGGCGAGACCAAATACAAGGCGCGACCGTCAATGGTCCGCGGCTTGCCGGCGTTGGGCTGGGCCGCCAGCGGCAGCGTGGTGGCGCGGCTCATGGCCTCCAGCGCTTCCAACATATTGACCGGGCCGACGCTGCAATTCAGGCCGATGACGTCGGCGCCGGCGGCTTCCATGCGGATGGCGCAGTCGGCGGGCTCGCTGCCATCCAGCGCCCGGCCGTCGTCGTCAATGGTCATGTGCGCCACGATGGGCAGGGCGCAGGCCTCGCGGGCGCCGAGAATGGCCTCGCGAATTTCGGCGCCGTCGCCGAACGTTTCCAGCAGAATCAGGTCCGCGCCGGCGGCGGCCAGCGCCTCGGCTTGGGCGCGGAAATAGCCGCGCGCTTCGGCGAAGGAGATTTTGCCCAGGGGCTCGATGCGTGCGCCCAGCGGCCCGATCGCCCCGGCGATGAACGCCTCCGGCGCCGCCGCCCGCGCCAGCTCCACGCCGGCGCGGTTGATGGCCGCCATTTGGTCCGCCAGGTTGTGCTGGCCCAGCCGCACCGCGTTGGCGCCAAAGGTGTTGGTTTCTATTACTTCAGCGCCGGCCTGGGCGTAGCTCTGATGAATCTCCTTGATCAGTCCCGGTTGCGACAGATTCAGCTCGTCATAGCAGCGGTTGATGAAGATGCCGCGGCTATAAAGCATGGTGCCCATGGCCCCATCGGCCACCAGCACCCGCTCCCGCAACGCCGCTAAAAAATCACCCGCCATTCAGTGAGTATACCGGGAGGGCGGCGGCCACGGGGCCCCGCACCGCTTGCACCCCGGGGCAAAGTCGGCGCGAAAAGCCAGCGAAATTCCCTGCGCACCCGCGGCGACGCTTTCTGGGGGCGCGGACGGCCTCGTCCGCCCCGGATTGCGGGCCAGCGGCCCGCCGGGCCCGTCCGCAGCGAGCCCCAGCGCGCCTGTTTGTAGGCTGCTCCCAGGCGCCCCCGCCGTACCGGCCGCCTATTCCGGCCGCAGCAGCGGGAACAAAATGACGTCGCGGATGGAGGCGGAGTTGGTGAGCAGCATGCAGAACCGATCCATGCCGATGCCTTCCCCCGCGGTCGGCGGCAGGCCGTACTGCATGGCGCGGAGATAATCCTCATCCAGAACCTGGGCCTCGGTGTCGCCGCGCTCGCGCTGGTGCATTTGCATTTCAAATCGCCGCCGCTGCTCCACGGGATCGTTCAGCTCGCTGTAGCCGTTGGCCAGCTCCATGCCGCCGGCGAAGATTTCGAAGCGCTCCACCCAGTCCGGTTCGTCGTCCTTGGCTTTGGCCAGCGGCGAGACGGCGAGCGGGAAGTCGTAGATCGCGGTGGGCTGGCGCAGTTCCTCCTCCGCCACGGCTTCGAACAGCGCCGCCGCCATCACCCCGGGCGCGGCATCGGGAACGATCGCCACCGGGCGGTAACGGCTGCCCTCGGCGCTGCTGGCGATGCGGTTGTACCGCTCCGCCGCCGACCGCTCGCTGGCGGGGTCGCCCAGTTCGTGTGGCAGCGGCGCCGGTCCGGCTTGCTGGGGCCAGTATTCCCGCACCGCCTCGCGAAGTGTCAGCCGCCAGAGCTGGGAAAAATCCAGCTCGTGGGTCTGATAGGCGACGGTGGTGCCGCCGGTCACCGCCGCGGCGGTTTCGGCCAGCAGCTCGCGGCTCCAATCCATCAGCACGCTGTAATCGCTGTAGGCTTCATAAAACTCCAGCATGGTGAACTCGGGATTGTGCCGCGTCGAGATGCCTTCGTTGCGGAAGTTGCGGTTGATCTCATAGACGCGGTCCAGGCCGCCGATGACCAGGCGCTTCAAATACAGCTCCGGGGCGATGCGCAGGTAGAGCGGCAGGTCCAGGGTGTGGTGATGGGTGACGAAGGGCCGCGCCGCCGCGCCGCCGGCCAAGGGCTGCATCATGGGCGTTTCCACCTCGATGTAGCCGCGGGCGGCGAAGGCTTGGCGCAGCGTTTCCATCATCCGCGCGCGGCGGACAAAGACCTGGCGGGCGGGCGGATTGACGGTCAAATCCAAATAGCGCTGGCGGTAGCGGGCCTCCACGTCCTGAAGCCCATGCCATTTCTCCGGCAGCGGCAGCAGATCCTTGGCCAAAAACTCCAGCCGCTCGGCATGCACCGTCAGCTCGCCGGTGCGGGTGCGGAACAGATAGCCGTCGGCGCCGATCAAATCGCCGAGGTCGAGCAGCTTCCAGAGCGCGAAGCCCGCTTCGCCGACGGCGTCGGCGCGGACATAAAGCTGGACCCGCGCGCCGTCCTGCTGGAGATGAGCGAAGCCGGCCTTGCCATGCCCGCGCAGCGCCATCAGCCGCCCGGCGACCTTGACGCGCGGCCGGGCGGCCTCCAGCGCCGCGGCGCTTTCGCCGCCGAACTGGGCGGCGATTTGCGCGGCGCTGTGGGTGAAGGAAAAACGGTGCGGATAGGCGGCCAAGCCCAACTGCCGGATGGCTTCCAGCTTCTCGCGCCGCTGCTGCGCCAGGCTCTCATCGAGGGACATAGCTCCTCTAGGCTACCAGTCCGCTTGGCGATGCGGGACGAGGGCCGCAGCGAGCGCGCCGGGACGGGGGACGGGCAGGCGGGGCAAGCCTGGGGGCTGCACGGCAGGCACGAGCGGACGCGAACCGCTGGCCCCTATTTTGTCAGTTCTTGCGCCGCGACCGCAGGCCGGTGGGCCCGCGTGCCTTTTCCACCTTCCCGTCCCCAAAAAGCAGGCTAATTCGGCACGGTTTTGGAGACGAATGGGAGACGAGCAGAGCAGGGATAATTCGGTTGCGTCCCTCCACCCGGGCTGATTTTATACCGGTTTTGCCTCAGCCTAACGGGCTACAACAGGCGTTCGGGCGGCCCTAGATGGAAAGCTAACGGCGGCGAGGCCCCTCCAACCTGTCTCAGCAAAGCAATTTGGGTCCTCCTCGGCCTAGAAAGTTTTTTCTTGACCGCGGAGCAAGTCGGACGTATTTGTTTGAACGATCACAGAGTATTGGAGGTGA
>DAHVCP010000046.1 GCA_027314025.1 Acidobacteriota bacterium | reverse complement strand
CCGCCCATTCCCCTGCGCTTCTACGGCTACGCCACCCGTCCCGGGCAAACCAAGCGGGTGTTTTTGCGCTGGAACCGCAAAATCTTCGTCGCGACCGAGGGACAGGTGGTGGCGGATCGTTACAAGGTGATTCGCATTGACCCCAAGGCGGTCGCGATTGAAGATCTTCAGGAGCAGCGAACCGAGGTTTTGCCTCTGCTGGTTCCGCCCAATGCCGGTTGATGCGCAGCCACGGAGAAGCGCCCGGCGGCGCCCACGCCGGCAGGGCGGCTATGCCCTGCTCATCGTTTTGTTGATGGCGGCGCTGCTGGCCATCGGCCTGACCGTCGCGGCGCCGGGATGGACCACCGCCATCCAGCGGCAGCGCGAGCAAGCGGCAATTGACTATGCCCGCCAGTACGTCATGGGCATCCGCCGCTATTACCAGAAGTTCGGCACCTATCCGCCCAATCTCGCCCGGCTCAAGGAAACCAACGGCGTCCATTATCTCCGCCGCGCGTGGAAGGATCCGCTGGTCGAGAGCGGGAAATGGTACTTCATTCATCCCGGCGATTTGATTGCTCCGAAGGTCAAGGGCGTGCCGGGACAACCCTCTTCGGCGGAATCCGCCAGCCCGCTGGGCACGACGGGCGGTTCCAACGCGCCCGGGGCGCCGGGCACGGCGGGCGCCCCGGGAGCAGCGGGAGGTTTCGGCTCTCCCGGGGCCGCTACAGGCGGGCTCGGAATGGCCGGCATGCCGGGAACTGGGGGCGCCGCTGGCGGATTGGCCGGCGGAATGTCCGGGATTTTGCCGCAGATGCCTGGTGCCGGCGCGACCGCGCCGACCGGGTCTCCCACCGGCGCCGCACCGACCACTGGGACGCCTACGCCCGCGGCCATGAACTTCGGCTTGCCGCTGGTCCAAGGTGGATCCATTCGCGGCATCGAGGTGATCACTGGGTACCGGCTGCGCAAGCAAAACGGCTCGTTCGGCAACATCGGCGGCGGGCCGATCATCGGCGTCGCCATCCCCAGCAACACGCCGGCGGTGCATGAGTTCAACGGCGAAGACCGGCCAGACCACTGGCTGTTTATTTATGAACCCGCCGCCGACCGTTCCTTGGGCGGCGGGACGCCGAACGCACCCGGGTTGCCCGGTACCGGGTTGCCGGGTCAAACCGGTACTCCAGGCACCGGGACCGGCTCCAATCCCTTTGGCAATCCCACCGGCACACCCACGGGCGGTGCGACGGGCGGAACGGGACCGGGCGGCTCCTCCGGCGGCGCTGGCGGCATCCTGGGCACCGGCCCGGGTTGAACCCGGCTGCGCCCGTATGCGCCGCTTTGTAGTCGCGAATTTCTAGGCGAGATAACGCGCCAGAGCCTCGGCATCGCAGTTGCCGCCGCTGAGGACGACGCCGATTTTGCGATGCCGGGCCGGCAAGCGGTGGGCCAGGACGGCGGCTAGGCCGGCGGCGCCGGAGGGTTCGACCAAAGTCTTGGCGCGCAGCAACAGCAGCCGCAACGCAGTGATCAATTCGCCGTCGGAGACGGTAACCACGGCGGTCAGATGGCTCTGGAGAATGGGGAAGGTCAGTGCGCCGGGCTGCACCGTACGCAGGCCGTCGGCGATGGTGGGGTTGTCAGGGATGGCGGTGATCTGACCGCGCTCCAGGGACAGTTTGACGTCCGCCGCGGTTTCCGGCTCGACGCCGTAGAGGCTGATCTTGGGATTATGCGCGTGCGCCGCCAGGGCGCAGCCGGACATCAAGCCGCCGCCGCCCACCGGCGTGACCAAGGCATCCAGATCGGGAACATCGGCCAGCAACTCCCGCGCGGCGGTGCCTTGGCCGGCGATGATATCGGGATCATCAAACGGCGGCACCAACACCCGCCCCTGCTCGCTGACCAACTGCGCGGCCAATTCCTCGCGCTTTTGCCGGGCGCGATCATACAGATGCACGACGCCGCCGAAGGCCCGCACCGCCTCCAGCTTGGATTTCGGCGCATCCTCCGGCATCACCAAGTCCGCCTGGATGCCCAGTTCCCGCGCCGCCAGCGCCACGGCTTGCGCGTGGTTGCCGCTGGAGTAGGCCAGCACCCCGCGGCTTCGCTCGGCTTCGGTGAGCAGCAACAGGCGGTTCATGGCGCCGCGAAACTTGAACGCCCCGCCCCGCTGCAAATTTTCCGCCTTGAGGTACACTTCCGCGCCGGCGGCGGCATCCACCGAGCGCGACCGGAGCACCGGAGTGCGGTGCGCGCGGCCAGCGATGCGCCCGGCGGCGGCGGCGACATCCGCGGCGGAGACAGCGGTGGCGACGGCGCTCATAGGTCAGCGAGGTTGGGATGCTGGCGGTGCCAGGGCGTGGCCGCCTGATAGGCGGCGGCGACCTGCAACACGCGGGCCTCGGCCAGGGGCGCCCCCATGATCTCCAGCCCCACGGGCATGTGATGCTGCGCGCTGAAGCCAACGGAGACGCCGGCGGCGGGCAATCCCAGCAAATTGCCCGCACCGCTCAACTCGTAATTCTTTTCCGCGCCGTGCGCCGCGGCGATGGGCCGATGCGGATGCTTCGCTTCGTACTCTTTCTCCTGGGCCGCGAACGGCACGTCGGCCAAAGGCGCGATGTCGCCGGCGCCGGTGTTGATGATGGCGTCGAAGCCGTGCAAATAGGCCAGCATGCCGGCCTGCGCCTGGCCGCGAATGCGGAAGGCGCGGAGGTAATCCACCCCCTTCACCTGCGCTCCGGCGTAGAGCCCGATCTTCTGCCCGGCGTCGGGAACTTTTTGAAAATCGGGACCGGCCATCAGGTTTTCAAATGCCGCGGCGCCTTCCACGTCCAACACCGTCTCCGCCGCCAGCCCATAGGGAAACTGCGGCAGGTGGGTGGGAATCATTTCCGCCCCCAGGGAATGCAGCACCGCGAGGGCGCGACTGTACGGTTCCTTCACCGGGCTGTAGCTGGGCAAGCGGTCGGCGGGAAAATACCCCAAGCGGAAACCGCGCAAACTGGCGGGACGGCCGGGATAGGCGAATGTCGCGTGCAAACAGGTGGGATCGCGGGAATCGGCGCCGGCAATCGCGGACAAGATCAGCGGCAAATCATCCATGCGGCGCGCCATCGGGCCCAGTTTGTCCATGGTCCAACTCAACGCCATGGCGCCGGCGCGGCTGACGCGGCCATACGTTGGCCGCAGGCCGGAGATGCCGCAGTAGGTGGTGGGATTAATGATCGAACCCCACGTCTCCGAACCGATGGCGAAGCCGACCAACCCGGCCGCGACCGCCCCGCCCGGCCCGCTGGAGCTGCCTCCGGTCCAGCGTTTGGGGTTCCAGGGGTTCCGCGCGGGACCGGTGATGGCGGCCGCAGCGCTTTGGTAGTTCCCTGCCCCGGCCAGCTCGATCATCGCCAGTTTGGCGACCAGCACCGCGCCCGCCGCGTGCAGCCGGTTGACCACGGTGGCGTTGTCCTTGGGCACGCGATCGGCATAAGCCGGGCAGCCCCAGGTCGTGCGAATGCCCGCCGTATCGAGCAGATCCTTGGCGCCCCAGGGAATCCCCTGGAGCGGGCCGCGCACATGGCCGCGGCGAAAATCGGCATCGGCGGCGCGGGCTTGTTCCAACGCCAGCTGATCGGTGACGGTCACCACCAAATTGAGCTTGGGACCGATGCGGTGCAGCCGTTCCAGATAAAATTCGGCCAGCGCCTCGGCGGTCGTCTCGCGGCGGCGGAGCTTGGCCCCGAGTTCCGCCACGCTGAGGAAAGCCGTAGAGGCGGGCAGCGCGGAGCGATGGACGGCGGGAGCGGCGGCGCTCATGCCTTCGCCTCCGGCGCCGCCACGAAAATGAAGTCCGGCTGGTCCGCGTTGGTCAGCGGGTACGCGCGCAGATGCGCCTCAGAATGGGCGCGGCGCGGCGCCCCCTTTTGATATTGCGCCAGCTGCGCGGTGGACAACGGGCTGGCGGCGGCCGCCGGCGCCGCAGCGGCATGCGAGGAACGGCACGCGACCGCGGGCAGCGCCGCGGCGGCGGGCAGGAGTTTGGCAAAGGAGCGCCGGTTCATACGCTCCTACTCTATATCAGCGTTCCCGCCGACAAAAGCTGTGCGGCTGCTAGCTGCGCCGCGGCTGGGCCGGGGACCGCACGGCCCCAGCCCGTCTGTTGCTGGGCGCCGGCTCGGCTGGTGCATCGCGGGTGGAAAACCGGAGCAATCCGCCGTGCGCGGATGCCTACGGCACGGCGGCTGCTTGCGCCATCCCGCGCTGACGAAGTTGCCGACGGCCGTGGCGGCATCCTCGTCGGCTCTGCCACGCCGCAGCGGCGCGGCGGCCTGGACCTCTCGCGCCGCGGTGGCCTACTTGCGACGAGCTTTGCCAGCGCGCTTTGTGGCCGTTTTTGGCTTCGCCGCGGGCTTTGCCGGGGGCTCTTCCCGCGTTTCATCCGCGGGCTCCGGCGCCGCGCCGGGCTGGGCGGCGAGAATGCTGGCCAGCACCGCGTCGAAAGCGGCCTTCTTGTCCATCGCTCGGTCCAGGGAGCGCTTGCGCGCCCCGTGACCACGCCGGTAGATGTGCTCGTGCTGGCAGGTGCGGCAGCGCACTTTCACCACTTCTCCGTTGACGACCGCCACGATGGAATGGTCCATCAAGCGGGTGCAGCGGGAGCAATGGTCCTCAATGATGTCGCCGAGCCGCGGAGTCATGATGATGCTGCCTTGCTAACCTTAATCCCATCCAGCGCCCAGGGCAACACCCCCGCGGCGGCTTTGCTATCATGGTTGTTTGCCGCCGGTTATGGCCGGCGGCACTACCCGGCAACGGCTGAGGAGAATCGGATTCATGGCGCGTGTTTGTGACATCTGCGGCAAAGGACCGCAATTCGGCAACCGGGTGAGCCACGCTCACAACGTGACCAAGCGGCGTTGGAACGTCAATTTGCAGTCGGTTCGAGCCAACATCAACGGCACGCACCGCCGCCTGCGCGTCTGCACCGCCTGCATCAAGTCCAATAAAATCGCCAAAGCGTAGCAGCCGAGCGCATGGCCAGACCGCGGCGTCGCTCCGGACGGGCGCCGGGTTCAGTTCGGCCGCGCCGCGCTAGGCGCTGGCGATGACGTCAATTTCCACTTTGACGTCGCGTGGCAGGCGGCGCACCTCGACGGTGGAACGCGCCGGCGGCTCGGGCCCGAAGAAGGTCTGGTAGACCTCGTTCATGGCCACGAACTCCGTCATGTCGGCCAGATAAACGGTGGTCTTCACCACGTTGTGCATGGTCACGCCAGCGGCCTGCAACAGCGCCTCAATGTTCTTCAATACCCGCTCGGTCTGGGCGCGGATATCCGCCTCCGGGAGCAGAGCGTTGGTGGCGGGGTCCACCGGAACCTGGCCGGAAACGAAGATAAAGCCGTTGGCGCGCACCGCTGGAGAATAGGGGCCGATGGCCCGCGGCGCCGCGGAACTGTGAATGACCTGACGATCGGACATGCCGCCGATTATAGCCCCGGGGGGCGCCCTATCGCCGCGGACGGGGGTACCGCGCCGTCACCGTGCCGGTGATGCCGCCACGCGGCCGGAAGTGCCCCTCCACCACGGCCCAGACCGGGTGGCAGGCGGCAACCACGTCGGTCAGGATCCGGTTCACAGCATTTTCATAGAAAATGCCTAGATCACGGTAGGCCAGCAAATATTCCTTCCAAGACTTCAGTTCCAAACAGCGGCGCGCCGGAACGTAGGTGAGCCGAATCTCCGCGAAATCCGGCAGTCCGGTTTTGGGGCACACCGAAGTGAACTCCGGCTGGACGATGCAGATTTCGTAGCCGGCGAACTGGTTGGGCCAGGTTTCGATCGCCGGCAACGGCGCCTCCAAACCGGCGGCGGCGTGGGCGTCGGTGTAGCGCCGGGCCGCATTGCGCACACGGCGTACGGGGGAAGCCATAGGTTGAGCATAGCCTAGGGCGGCGCCCTCGGTTGCCGGCGACGCCGCCGTCGCCGTGCCGTCCAACGCGGACGACAGTGCTGCGGACGTTATGCCTTGACCGGCTGCTTCGGCTCCCGCGGCAGGCCGGCACGGCGCCGCAGTTCGCCGTGCAACTCAGCGCCGAGCAGCAGCGCCAACACCAACAAGTAAAACCACAGCATCAGCACGATCACCGCCCCAGCGTTCCGTACACCGCATTGAAGTTGGCGAAGTGATCCACATAGACCGCCAAGCCGATGGAAATGGCGATCCAGATGGCAAATGTGGTCAGCGCCGCCGGCCATAGCCCGCGCCCGGAATGCTTCAGGTTCGGGGCCGCGTGGTACAGCAGCGCGATCGCCAAAATGAAGAACCCCACCACCACGCCCCACCGGATCAGCGGCCACGCCGCCGCCAGCCAATGGCTGGCCGCGGTGGCTCCGGTCAGCATGTCCACCAGCCGCCGGCCGACCAACAGCGCGCCCAAGGCGATGATGATCATCACACCAGCGCTTACGGTCAATCCGAGCGCCAACAGTTCGACATGCCAATAGGGCCGCGTCTCCGGCACCTCTTAGGCCCGGTTGAGAGCCGCGATCACGCCGGCAAAGCCTTGCGAAGCTGAGTACAGCGTCAGGGCGGTTCCCAAGCTCAACAGCCCGCCATGCGATCCGGCCAGCAGTTGGTGCAGTTGGCGGCTGAGGAACAGCGCGGTGCTGTGCGGCAGCGACTGATACAGGTCGGCCGCGATGGCTCGGGTCACAGCGCTCAGATGGAGGGCGCCGGCAAGGGAGGCGATCAGCAAGAGCAGCGGAAACAGTGCAAACAGGAAACAATAGGCAAGCGCGGCGGCATAGTTCATGAGGTCGTCTTCCATGGTGGCGGCGACCACGGTGAACAGCAGCCTCATGGGCAGTGAGATGGACTGCGTGGATTAGAAGTTGGCGCTTTTTTCCTACATTGGGCCGAACCAGGGCTCACGGTGGAGCGTAGTGTTCCTCGAGGCGGAAGGAGAACGTGATGAGCGGAGCAGGGACGCGGTGCGTCATGCTGACGGCGGTGTTGGCGGCCTGGGCGGTAGCCCCAGCCTGGGCGGCATCGCACTGGCAACGCACGTTTCAGCTCACCGGACCGGCGGCGTTGCGGCTAAGCACCAGCCAAGGCGGCGTCCAGGTGCGGAGCTGGGATGAGAACTCGATTCAGGTTCGCGTCCGGGTACGGGGCTGGAGCATTGGGCCGGATGGCGTGCGGATTACGGCGCGCCAGAACGGCGGCAAGGTGACGGTGCGGATCCGTACGCCGCGCCATGATTGGGGTTGGGCGGATCACGATGTGCACGTCTGGCTAATGGCGCCGCGGCGCGTTCGTCTTCACCTCAGTTCCGGCGACGGCGATCTGAATATCCGCGGCGTGAACGGCCCGGTTTGGCTCAGGAGCGGGGATGGCGACATCACCGCCGAGGCATTGGCCAGCGACGATCTGGTCGCCCACTCCGGCGACGGCAATCTTCGCCTCACGGGCCGGTTTGGCAGCGTTCAGGCCAGTTCCGGCGACGGCGACATTCATTTCCAGGCCGATACCGGCTCCTCCGTGCGGGGCGCCTGGATGCTGCGCACCGGCGACGGCAACCTAGCCGTGGCGCTGCCCGCCGGCCTGGCGGCGAATGTGGACGCCCGCACCGGCGACGGCGCCATCCACCTCGAGGGCGTGCAATTGCAGGCCGGCGCCGACCGCCATCATGTGCATGGACAACTGCACGGCGGGGGCGGGCTGGTCGCGCTTCGCACCGGCGACGGTTCGATTCGGCTCGCGCGGGACTAGGGCGGGCACGGCACAAACGCGCCCACCGAGCCCGGCGGTCTGGCAAAGTCCCCGGGGCCCCGGCCGCTGCGCGCCAGCCCGCCGCTGGGCCACGGCTCTGCGCCGCCGGCAGCGGCGGTTTGGCGCCGCGGAACCCGCGGCTTAATACCTGGTGGCCTGAAACTCCGTCCAGGGATGGCTCGGCATGCTGCGCAAGAAGGGCTTCTGCCAGTCGTATTGCGGGTGCGCCTTGAAAAACGCCGGCGCGCTAAAGCCAAGCCCATCGGGATGGCCCATGGCGGCTTCGATTTCCATCTTCGCCGCCAACGCCGAATCCGTCACCTTGGCCTGCACCGTGCCGCCCGGCCAATACGGCGGCCAGCCCCATATCTTGACCCCCCGCGGCGACAAATCGTTATGGCCGCAGAGCGTGCGCTCGTCGGGGTCAATCTTGTGCTCGATCACGTCGTAATCGTCGGACTCCATCTTTTCGGCGATGGCGATATCAATCTTGCCCTTGTACTTCCGCCGCAGTTGGTCCCAGCGCAGATGGCGCGCGTTCGGGCTGCTGGCCAAATCGTGGGGATTGAAACCCGTGGTTTCCGATTTGATCAGCGCCGGATCGCTAGCGAAGTTGGAACCGACATACATGCCGTTCTTCGTGCGCCAAATCTCCTGGTGCGTCAAACCCAACTCGACGCGGGCGATTTCGTTGGTTTTGCGGTCGCCGAGCAGCCAGTCGTTGGCGTAGCCGCCGTTGTTGCCCTTCATCATGATGGCGATCCACTGGCTGATGTTGTGGGCGTACTGCAAGGCCTCGCGGGAGCGAACGAATTCCGGGATGCCGTTGGGATCGTAGCCAAAAAACTGGCTGATCGTCGTTTCCGTCACCATCAGCCCGGCGCTATTGATGCCGAAATCATCGTCGCTGGTAATCACCCCCGGGAACCCGTCCATCAGGATATGCAGGCCATGGCTGGGCACGATGTCGTAGATGACGTTCCAGTCCTCGCCCGGGAAGTAGCTGGTCCAATTGTTATGGCCGATGACGATCTTGCCGTTCTTGGTATAGCTGCCGGTGGCCACGAAGGCGCTGCAATTGCCCGGGGCCACCAGGCGCGCCACCTTGGGATCATGGTGCTGGGCGTCGTACCAGGGCACGTAGTATTGCGGCATCTCCTCGAAGGCATTGAGGATGATGACATCGCCCAAATCCGCATGCACGCCGCGCGCGGCCAGGCCCGCGGAGATGCCCTGGAGCTCCTCGACGTACTGGCGCGGAATATGGGGCAGCATTACGTGCGTGGCGGCGTGGTGCAGCCAGGCCCAGCTCTTCTTCGTCTCCCGGGGCATGGTGACGTGAAAGCCGCGCAGCACGCGGGCAATCTCCGGCGCCAGCCAGTAGCCATTCTGGTAACCCAACTGCCGCGGCGACCCCTGCAAATGCACATAGATCCAGCCGTGACGGACCGGCCGGCGGAAGGAACCCGCCAGCAGGCGGCGATTGCCCGGGGGCAACGTTTGGGGCGCAGGCGCGGCGGCCCAAGCGGCACAGGCTGCCAGGGAGAGAGCCAGGACGGCAATGGCGCCGGTACGAAGACCGGCAACAAGATGGCGCATCGTTCCTCCTTGGGGAACTAGACGCGCCAGTTTACCGCAAATGGTCGCCGGAGCTCTAGAATCCGCGCTTTCGCCGCTTCCCCGGAGCCCGCGGCCGCGCACCTGGCGTCAAGCCGCCCTCTGGGCCGCTTCCCCCGCTCCCAGCCGGGCCAGGGCGGCGCGATAGCCGGCGATGGTGCCGACATCCCAATACTCCGTGCCGGCGCGATCCGCCGTCACCTGGCCCCCGGCAGCGATCCAGGCGTTCAAGAGATGGCCCAAGAACTGGTCCCGCCGCCCCGGCTGCTGCCACAAGCGGTGCAGCGCGAGCAGTCCGGCGGCGGGCATGGCCACCGCCCCCCAGACGCGCCGGTCGCTGGGACCTGGGGATTTCACCTCGACCCGCTCCACGATTTCCGGTCCTTGCCAGGCGACCGCGTCGAAATGCTCCGGGGCGGCGACGGGAAACGTGACCAAATGCACGCGATCCCGCGGGGCCGCCGCCAACGCGTCTTCGGGAAACCAGATGGTATCCGGCAAGCCGATCAACACCGGCTCCTCGGCTTGCAGGAACGGCAGGGCGCGAAACAGGGCATCGCACAACCCCAATGGCGCCGGCTGGATGGCGTAGGCAATGGCCATGCCCGCATAGCCCGCGCCGAAATATCGGATGAGGTCGGTTTTGCCCGGGGCAACGACCATCAGCACCCGCTCCGCCCCAGCCCGCGCCATACGCGCCAACAGGTATTCCGCCACCGCGCGGGGGCGCTCCACCCCCTCGGCGTCGCGCCAGACGCCCACGGGCAAAAGCTCCTTGGAGCCCCCCAGCGGTTGCAGCCGGGTTGCCGCCCCCGCCGCCGGCACAATCCCCAACACACCAGCCCAGATGCGGCCGACAGGGGATGTGGTTTTTTTATTGCAATGCCCCAGCCATAAGGCTACATAGTGAAAGGGTACGCTGGCCTTGTCATGCCCGCTCTCAGCCCCGCCACGCCGCCCATCGCCCTAACGATTGCCGGCTTTGACCCCACCAGTGGCGCCGGTGTTTCCGCCGACCTGAAGACCTTCGCCGCGAATCATTGTTATGGCGCCGCGGCCATCACCGCGCTAACGGTGCAGAACACGCGGGCCACGCGGCGCTATGAGGCCGTTGCGGCCAGCGTGCTGGCGGAACAACTCGACTTTCTCCTCGCCGACATCACGCCGGCGGCGGTAAAAATCGGCATGTTGGCCAATGCGGAAATTGTCGCGGTCGCCGCGGCCGCGCTGCG
Organism: Acidobacteriota bacterium; assembly: GCA_027314025.1. Taxonomy (GTDB): domain Bacteria; phylum Acidobacteriota; class Terriglobia; order Terriglobales; family SCQP01; genus JAKAUF01. The sequence continues at coordinate 161,396 of DAHVCP010000046.1, read as the reverse complement.
CCCGCTCTCCGCCGCCGTGGTCTTGGATCCGGTCCTGCGCGCCAGCAGCGGCGCCGAACTGCTCGATAAGGCGGGCCGCCACGCCCTGCTGCGGGAACTGCTGCCTCTGGCCACGGTCCTCACGCCCAATCTGGACGAAGCCGCCATTCTGACCGGCCGCCCCGTGACCAATGAGGCGCAAATGGCGGACGCGGCGCGCGCCCTGCGCGATCAAGGCGCCCGCGCCGTCGTTGTCACCGGCGGCCATCTCGAACGCCCCGTGGATATTCTCGTCGGCGACGGCGCCCCGATTCCGATCGGCGGCGACCGGGTGCGGACGGTCCATACCCATGGAACCGGCTGCACGTTTTCCGCCGCCGTGGCGGCGAATTTGGCGCAAGGAAAAGCGCTGACCGACGCGGTGGTCCAAGCCAAAGCCTATGTCTGCGCCGCGCTGCGCGCCGCCTACCCCGTGGGCGGGGGCATTGGCCCGCTGCATCATCTTTTCCGTTTGCAGGAACCGCTGCGGCCCAAAAACATAGATCCCGCGCCGATTCCGGAGTACACCACCCGCTAGGCGGCACGGCGGCCCCTGGCGGGGGCCCGAGGGCGCGTCCCCGCGCTGCGCCGCGTTGCGGCGGCTACGCCAGCAGCTCCCGTAAGCGGTGGAGAGGCAAGCCCATGACGTTGGAGTAACTGCCCTCAATGCGGGGAATATACTGGGCTGCCGGGCCCTGGATTCCATAGGCGCCCGCCTTGTCCAGTGGTTCGCCGCTGGACACGTAGGCGGCGATTTCGGCGGCCGAAAGGGGCGCAAACCACACCCGCGTCATCTCCGCGGCTTCGGCCGCCGCCAGGCCCGGACGCAGCACGCACAACCCGGTCCAAACCTCATGCATTTGGCCGGAAAGGCGCTCCAGCATGGCGACCGCCTCGGTCGCGTCCGCCGGCTTGTTGAGGATTTCGCCCGCCAAAACCACCACCGTATCCGCGCCCAAGATGGGCGCGGAGCCCCGCTCTTGCATTTGCGCCATCGCCGCCGCAACCACCTCGGCCTTGGTCCGCGCCAGCCGCCGCACCAACTCGGGCGCTGCCTCGCCCGGCCGGGGAGCCTCATCCACGTCGGCGGGCCATACCCGCACGGCATGGCCAATCTGCTGCAATAGTTGCCGTCGCCGCGGCGAGGCGCTAGCTAAGATCCATTCCATGAAAGGGTTCATTCCAGGACTGCACGGCTGGCCCACAGCCGCGGCGCCGCTGCCCGTGCCCGCGAACGGCGGCGCATCAGCGGAGCGAGCGCTTCCCCGCCGACCAGACGCCGAGTATGGCATAGGCGAACGGCAAGCGGGCGGAGAAGGACCGCCTGCGGCTCCCGCTGGGAGCGCCTACGGCACTGCCCGGAAGCCGCCGGGCGGCGGGCGAGGGCCCTGGGCGGCCTGGGCCCAGGCCGCTGGTTCGGTACAATGAACCTGCCGCGATTTCCGCCAACTTCGGTGCCTTGAATGACTCTGGCCAGTCTGCTCGCATTCGCCCCCAGCGGCTTCTGGCAATATGTCCAGCAGCAATGGCTGAACACGACGTTCACCGTGGGCGCCTCGGGCGGGCCGTTGTATCAGCCCAACGCCTTTGATTTTTCCCTGCTGATCCCTTATTTCACCGTCCTGACCATTCTGGCGTTCTACGGCTGCCACCGCTACGCACTGGTTTTTTTCTATTACAAGAACCGGGGCCGCCGCGCCAAGGAGCCGGCGGCGCGTTTCACCGAGTTGCCGCGGGTCACGGTGCAGTTGCCGATCTACAACGAACAGTTCGTGGTCGCACGCCTGGTCGAGGCGGTCTGCCGCTTGGATTATCCCCGTGACCGGCTGGAAATCCAGCTGCTGGACGACTCCACCGACGAAACCACGGCGGTCGCCGAGGAGGTGGTGGAGCGCTACGCGGCGCAGGGATTGCCCATCGTCTTTCTGCACCGCGACAACCGCGCGGGCTTCAAGGCGGGGGCGCTGCAAGCCGGCATGGAAGCCGCTCATGGCGAGTTCATCGCCATCTTCGACGCGGATTTCGTTCCGCCGCCCGATTTCCTGCGGCGCACGATGGACTACTTCACCGACCCGCGGCTGGCCATGGTGCAAACGCGCTGGGGGTATATCAACCGGGATTATTCCTGGCTGACGCGGATTGAAGCCATCCTGCTGGATGGGCATTTCGTCCTAGAACATGGCGCCCGCTACCGCACCGGCCTGTTTTTCAACTTCAACGGCACCGCGGGCGTGTGGCGGCGCGCCGCCATCGAGTCCGCCGGCGGCTGGCAGCACGACACCCTGACCGAAGACACCGACCTCTCCTACCGCGCCCAACTCGCCGGCTGGAAGTTCCTGTATCTTCCCGAGGTGGAATGTCCCTCGGAGTTGCCGGCCGAGATGAACGCCTTCAAGGTGCAGCAGGCGCGCTGGGCCAAGGGCCTGATTCAAACCTCGCGCAAGATTCTGCCCCGGCTGCTGCGCCGCAAGGACGTCAGCCGGCACCAGAAAATCGAAGCTTGGTGCCACCTCACGGCCAACATCTCCTATCCGCTGATGATCGCCCTCTGCGCCCTGGTGCTGCCGGCGATGATCGTCCGCTTCTATCAGGGCTGGTTCCAAATGCTGTACATTGACCTGCCCTTGTTTATCGCCGCCAGTTTTTCCATCTCTTCGTTCTATTTGGCGGCGCAGCGCGAGTTGTACCCGAAATCCTGGTGGAAGACCGTGCTCATCATGCCCGTGGTCATGGGCGTGGGCATCGGCCTGGCCGTCACCAACAGCCGAGCGGTGCTGGAAGCGCTGCTGGGCATCAAGAGTTCCTTCCGCCGCACTCCGAAGTTCGGATTGCAGGCGCGTGGCCAGAAGGTGGGCAAGAGCAAATACCGGCGCCGCACCGGCTGGGCGCCGCTGATCGAGCTGGCCCTAGGCGGCATTTTCTTTTGGGTGGCGATCTTCGCCTGGCAATGCGCCAACTTCATCACCATCCCCTTCATCCTGCTGTTCGTGATGGGCTTTTGGATCACGGGCCTATCCTCGCTGTTGCAGGGCCGCTTCCATCGCCGCCGTCCGGCGGCCACCCCAACCGACGAGCCCCAACCAGCCGTGCTGGCTGGCTGAGCGCCGCAGACCATCGTCGCCGGCCTGCGTAGTCCGGAACCCCAGCCACCGAAGCCGCTCAGCCGGCGGTACGGGCACGGAAGACGCAGTGACTGACCCGATCAAGGACGCCGGGTTGGTGTTTGGGGCCGGTTCGAAGTTGGTTCGGGCTTGGGACGGTCCGGGAATGGCCGCGATCTGGGCCTCAGCGGTAAGGGAGCGCCAGGGCGCAGGGACGGAATCCGCACCGCGGGCGGTTCCACTGTTTTGCCCGTTTGCGGCCAACGGCGACAATGGATTACGCGAACCGGGGGGCGGAGCTCGGCGGTCGCGTCCGTCTCCTACGCGGAGGGGCGCGGCCTCACGATTCCCACCATGCGCAACTGGTGCGCCTTCCTCCTGCAATAGTGGCGCGTGTTCCAGAACGTCGAGCAAATCACGCAGCCGACGCAGAACGCGGCGGCCGGGAGTGCCGTCCATTCCAGGACGGAGAGGTGCCAATATTCGGCGGCCCCCAGAGCGCCCAGGAAGACGACCAAGACCCACACGTTCTGGTTGAGGTTAGGCACGGATTTTTCGGTTGCCATCCGCCGATTCTAAGCCGGAGCGGCTGCCGCGGCGAGGTTTGTTTAGCAACGCCTGCGGGGAAGGCGCGGAGGCTTCGTCCACTCACCCGTGGGCTTCGGCGTTCGCAGCACGGCGCGAGCGGCGTCAGTCGGCGCGCCGGCGGATTGTATGCGCCGCTCCGGCGCCAACATTACTGCGGCCCCAATGGACGGCGCCGCCGGCGGCGAGCGCTCAGCCCTTGCCGCCGACGGGTTGCAACGTCTCGACCGGAGTCAGCCAGCCCCGGTTGTCTTCGCGTTCACCGGTGACAATGGCAAAAAAGCGGCGCTGAACGGCCTCGGTTATCGGCCCGCGTTTGCCGGCGCCGACCGGGACCCGATCCACGGAGCGGATCGGCGTCACCTCCACCGCGGTGCCGCAGAAGAACATCTCGTCGGCCACGTAGACGGCCTCGCGCGGAATCGGCTCGACCCGGCAGGGGATGCCCAGATCGGCGGCAATCGTCACGATGGAATCACGAGTTATGCCGGGCAGCACGCTGTTGCTCAAAGGCGGCGTCACCAATTCCCCGTCGCGCACCAAGAACAGATTCTCGCCGCTGCCTTCGCTGATGAATCCTTGCATGTCCAGCGCGATGCCCTCGGAGTACCCGTTGGTCACCGCTTCCATCTTGATCAACTGCGAGTTCATATAGTTGGCGGCCGCCTTGGCCATGGCCGGCAACGTGTCCGGCGCCATGCGCCGCCAACTGGAGATGCAGACGTCCACGCCCTGCTCCAGGGCGTCGCCGCCCAGATACCGGCCCCATTCATAGGCCGCGATGTACACCTCGATGGGATTTTCCCCGGGCAGCACGCCCAGGCTCCCATAGCCGCGCAGCACCAATGGGCGCAGATAGGCGGCCGTGAGGTGATTTTCGCGGATCACGTCCACGCAGGCTTGCTCCAACGTCTCGCGCGCAAACTCCGGCGCCATGCGGTAGATCTTGGCGGAGTTGATCAGCCGCCGCACATGCTCGGGCAGACGGAAGATGGCGGGGCCGCGCGAAGTTTGGTAGCAGCGGATGCCCTCAAAGACCGCGGATCCATAGCTGACCACGTGAGACAGCACGTGGATCCGAGCGTCGTCGAAGGGAATAAACCGGCCGTTGTGCCAAATCTTCGCGGTTTTTTTGATAGCCATCGGGGTTTCCGTAGCCAAAGAACTGCAACCCCAAATTATACCGGTCCCGTTCGCCGCCGGCCGCGATCGGCCCCTACCGCCTGGTCGGGGCTGTGGGACTGGCAGTCGGCACGGATTTTGCCGTCGTGGTTCGGACACGGACCGGATAGGGAAAACCGCCGGACCAATACGCCGCGGGCTTGGCAAACATCGCCGGCATGGCCCGCATCGCCACGCCGTAGAAATTCCCCGCATTCCACAATTGGAAACCATCCCCGTGCTGCTGCCACGCGGTCCGCACCTGCACCTGGATGTAGTGGGGATTGTAGATGTGCGTGTGCCAGGAGAAAGCCTGCAACCACGGCCGGATCACCACGCCCGTACCCCGCGTCGCCCGGTCAAACCGCTGCATGGAAATGCGTATGAAATGCTTGGGCCGGTCGCCGGGGTTGGGAATGTCGTCGAAGTGGAAAAAATGGGACGGATAGATCATCGGGCAAATCACGTCACAGTAGTAGGACAACGCCACGATGTCCTGCCCGGTGTTGGCCATATCGCGTGGCCGCGCCCAGCCCATAACTCCGAACACATCCAAGGACAGATGGACATGGTAGGGCCGCAGTTCCCGGCGAACCTGGTAGACGAACTGCGTGATGACATCGGCGCGGGTCCAACCCGGATGCGCCTTTTGATAGTAGAACTCGGCGTCTTTTTGATGCCCGACGACCGGAAAGCGGATGTAGTCGAGTTGCAATTCATCCACGCCCGCTTGCGCCACTTCCTTGGCCAGCGCTAGGTTGTAGCGCTGCACGGCGGGCAGGGAGGGGTCGGGATAGCGGCCGTGAAACCACAAACCGCCGGTGGCGCGGGAATGGATTCCCAACTCGGGATGGGCATGCACCAGGCGTTCGTCCTTGAACAGGTCCTGCCGGGCGATGACATACAACCCATGGGCGTGCATCCATTGCACCCAGGCATGCAGATGTGGAATGTAGGGCCGCGCATAGTGATTCGCCAGCGGCAAGCCGGAGTTGAAGCTCACCACGCCGTCTTCATCCTTCACGTTGAAGACGACGGCGTTGCCGCCGGCGGCACGCCATTCCTTGGCCAGCCGCTTGCCCCGCGGCATGCCGGCCACGACCCCGGTCAGATACAGGGCCCGGATCTCGGTGTACTTGCTGGTGGGCACGCGGCCATCCGCATAGCCCGGCGCCGGTCCGGTAGCCGCGATCGCCAGTAGGGACATGGCCAGCAGCGATGCCGCCAGGCGGAGGCACCCGCTCCGGTACGCGTTCGATTGGGCGCCGCTTCCGAAAGTTGAGTTCACAGTACCCGCCCCTTGTTCTCTCGCCCGGGGCCGCCGCTTGCGGCCGGCACCGGGTGGTTCCATCGAATGTACAACGGAGTGGATTCCGTTCAGGGCCGGCACAAGAGGAGCGGAACCACGGTCGTCAGCCTGGACGTACGACCAGCCGGCAGCGACGCTGGGGCAGCTGCCTCGGGCGGCTCCCGAGGCCGGCGCCACCCCCACGAATGGGGCCTCCGGACAACGTCAGTTTTCAGCCTCCGCATCTATCGAACGTGGTGGGGCCATCACCACCACGGCTGCAAATCACAGCCGCACGAGTGGTTTGGAAAGGACCGACAACATGGCCTTTGTGCGCAAAAAAGGCAAATCCTACTACCTGGTGCACAACGTGCGTGAGGACGGGCGGGTGCGGCAGGTCCACCTGGCCTGCCTGGGCAATCGTCCCCGGGTCACGGAAGAAGTGGTGCAGCAGGTTCGCCAGGCGCACCCTGGCATGGAAATTGATTGGGCCGCGGTGCGACAGCGAGCCAATGAAAGCTTTGCCTCGCCGTTTGCCGACCCCGAGGGAGTGCGCCAACTGTCCCGGGGGATTCGTGGACTGGTGATGGACCTGAACGAATTGGATTGGGAGTTGGTGGCGCGCCATGCGGGCAGCGAAATGCAGGAACTGGTGCAGGATCTGCGCACGTTGCGCGGCGCGCTGGACGCCAAACTTTCCGCCTGGACCAGCCGGGCGCCCGGTTCCACCCCCGCCGACGCCGGCAGCCTGGAGGCGCGCAAGTTCGGCAGCTAAGGGAAACAGCGTTCACCGCCGCTCCAAGACGCTCCCGCGGGCGGCAGGTAGGGAGAGATTGCGTGGCCAAAATGCAAGCTAGATTCGGCAGCCGGGAAATCTTGGATCCTTCGCGCAGATGCGAGGAGGCGCGACAGTTTGACGCCACCGTGCGCGCCAAAGTCGTCGGGCAAGGCGCGGCCCTGGAGACCCTGGTGGAAATCTACCAGACGTTTCTGGCCGGCCTGCAACCTCCCAATCGGCCGATCGCCAACCTGCTGTTTCTCGGCCCCACGGGTTCGGGCAAAACTCGCACCGTGGAAGCCATGGCGGAGACGCTATTCGGTGACGCCCGCGCCGTCATCAAAGTGGACTGCGCCGAGTTTCAGCACAGCCACGAAATCGCCAAACTCATCGGCTCGCCGCCCGGCTACCTGGGACACCGCGAAACCCATCCGGTGCTCACGCAAGAGGCGCTCAATCAGTGGCACACCGACCGCGCGCGGCTCAGCCTGGTGCTGTTCGATGAGATCGAAAAGGCCAGCGACGCGCTGTGGCAATTGCTGCTGGGCATTCTGGACCGCGCGACGCTGACGCTGGGAGACAACCGCCGCGTGGACTTTTCGCAAACCATGATCTTTATGACCAGCAATTTGGGCGCAGCGGAGATGTCCAACCTGGTGGAAGGCGGCCTGGGATTCAATCCCCCCGCGGCCGGCCCCAGCGCATTGCTGGACGGCAAGGTGGAACGGGTCGCGGTGGAAGCCGCCCGGCGCAAGTTCTCGCCGGAGTTCATGAATCGCATTGACCGCACGGTGGTGTTCCACAATCTGCGCCCGGAAGACCTGGCGAACATATTGGAGATCGAGCTGGCCCGCGTGCAGCAGCGGATTCTGGCCGCCAACGGTCCGCATCCGTTTTTGTTTCAATGCACCTCCCGGCTGAAGGATTATCTGCTGCAGGAAGGCTATGACCCCAAATACGGGGCGCGGCACCTGAAGCGCGCCATCGAACGCAATCTGGTGTCGCCGCTGGCCAAGCTGATGGCGACCGGCCAGGTCAAGCTGGGAGACATGGTGCGCGTGGATCTGGACCCGGCGGGCCGCCTGCAGTTCACGCGCGAAGCCGAAGGCGTGCTGACGCCGATGTACCGCGAAGGGTTTGCGGCGGAGTACGCGGTGGCGGCGGCTTCCGGCGGCCGCCGCGGCGGCCGCCGCATGGACTTTCCCATCGCGCTGGACAACAAATAGCGGCGCTAGCCGCCGGCGCGGCAGATCAACGAGGCGGCGTAGCCGGCGCCGAAGCCATTGTTGATGTTCACCACCACGACGTTCGAGGCGCAGGAATTGAGCATCCCCAGCAGAGCCGCCAGGCCGCCGAGGCTGGCGCCGTACCCCACGCTGGTGGGGACGGCGATCACGGGCACGGCCACTAGGCCGCCGACGACGCTGGGCAATGCCCCTTCCATGCCCGCCGCCACGATGATGACCCGTGCGGCCGCCAGCGCATGCCGCTCGGCCAGCAAGCGGTGCAAACCGGCCACACCCACGTCATAGATGGCGCGCACCGGACTGCCCATGGCTTCCGCCGTCAGCACGGCCTCCTCCGCAACCGGAATGTCGCTGGTTCCGGCCGCAAGCACGAGAATGCCGTCTTGCGCCGGCTGGCCGCCGCGCGATCCCGCGCGCCGCCGCACCGCCGGGCCCGTTCGCAGCGTAATCACCCGCGACAAGGGGTGGTATTGAGCCGCCGGCAGGCGGCGCCGCACCGCGCGGTAGCTGGCGGCGTCGGCGCGGGTAATCAGCAGGCGGGACGAATGCTTGGCGATGGTTGCCGCGATCGCCGCCACCTGGGCCGGGGTCTTGCCCGCCGCCAGGATCACCTCCGCCATGCCTTGGCGCAGGGCGCGGTGGTGGTCCACTCGCGCGAAGCCCAAATCCTCGAAGGGCCAATGACGCAAGCGCTCCGCCGCCTGCGCCGGATTGATCTGCCCGGCGGCGACCGCCGCCAAAATCGCTTCTAAACGGTCCGGATTCACGGCTCGATTGTAGCGGACCCGGCGGTGGCCAGCAGAAAGACCCGCGCGCGGCGGTGCATGCGGGCCTGATAATCCGCCGTGACCGCCGCGGCAAACGCCGGCGCCAAGTCCGCGGCGACCAGGTTCACGGTGCAGCCGCCGAAGCCGCCGCCGGTCATTCGCCCGGCCAGAAATCCCGGCGCCGCGGCGGCCGCCTCCACCATGGCGTCCAGCTCCGGGCAACTGACCTCGTAATCATCCCGCAGACTGGCGTGGGAGGCGGCAAACACGGCGCGCAGTCGCGGCCAGTCCCCCGTCCGCAGCGCGGCACAGGCGGCCGGCACGCGGGCATTCTCCGTCACCACATGCCGCGCCCGCCGCGCCACGACCGGATCGATCTCGCCGCCATAGCGCTCCAGCATCTCCGGGTTCACGTCGCGCAGGCTGCGCAAACCCGGCAGATGGGCCGCCAAACCGGCCACAGCCGCCTCGCATTCCCGCCGGCGCTGGTTGTACGCCGAAGTCGCCAGTTCGTGACGTACGCCGGTGTGGCACACCGCCAGGACCGCCTCCGCCGGCAGCGGAATGTATTCCGTTTCCCGGCTGCGGCAGTCCAGAAGCAACGCCGCGCCGGCCCGCGCCAGCACCGCGCTGGCTTGATCCATGAAGCCGCAGTTCGCCCCCACCCATTCCCGCTCCCCCGCCTGGCCGGCCAAGATCAGATCCCAGCTCAGCGCGGGTAACGGCCGCGCGTCTCCAGCCAAGCGCAGCAGCCCGAGCCCAGCCGCGATTTCCAGGGCGGCGGAGGAGCTCAGGCCTGCCCCCGGTGGAATCTCACTGGCGAACCACAGTTCCGCGCCCGCTACCGCCAGCCCCCGCGCCGCCATAGCCCGCGCCGTGCCGGTGACGTAATCGGTCCAGTCGCCGCGTGGCCGGCGGGCCGCCAAGGGAACCTCCACCACGCCGGGAAATTCGCGGCTGGCCAGGCGCAACACCGGCGCGGGCAGGCGGCGGCCGGCGGCAAACGTTGCCAGCGAAACCGCCGCGGGCAGGACCAACCCGTCGTTGTAGTCGGTGTGCTCGCCGATCAGGTTGACGCGGCCCGGGGCGCGCGCCACCAGGTCCGGCGCGCCGCCGAAGGCGCCGCGAAATCCCGCCGCCGCATCCTCGCGCGAAATGGGCGCGGTGCTCATGCCCGGGCCGCCGCAGCGATGGCGGCCCGCAACCGCGGCGCGCACTCCTCGGGCAGCGTGTCGTTGATGAACGTGCCGGCGCCGCTTTCGCAGCCGGCCAGGTACTTCAGCTTGTCGGCGGTGCGGTGCGGCGGCAGAAATTCGAAGTGCAGATGCGTGTACCGCTCCCCGGCCCTGCCCGGCGGGCGCTGGTGCAGCAGCATGATGTAGGGCAGCGGGAAGCCAAACAAGTGGTCGTAGCCCGCGGTCACCGCCCGCAGAGCGCGCGCCAGCAACATCGCTTCCCCGCCCCGCAAATCCGTGATCGCGGCCAGGTGACGGCGCGGCAGCAGGTGCACCTCATAGGGATAGCGGGCATAAAAGGGAATCACGGCGGTGAACGCCGCGTTCTCAAACACCACGCGGCGCCGCTCCCGCCGCTCCCGCCGCAGGCTGTCGCAGAGCAAGCAACGCCCCTGGCGGCGCCAATGCGCCCGCATGGCCGCTAGTTCCCGCGCTGGTATCGGCGGCAGGAAGGGAAACGCGTAGATCTGCCCGTGCGGATGGGAGAGCGTGACGCCGATCTCGGCGCCTTTGTTTTCGAAGATCAGCACATAGCGGATGCCCGGCCGGCGCGAGAGTTCCTGAAAGCGGTCCTGCCATACGGCGATGAGCTGGGCAATGCGTTGCGGCGCCTGCGTGGCCATGCTGCCCTCATGCCGCGGCGAATACACCACCACCTCGCAGGCTCCCGCCGCCGGCCGCACCGGCGTGAGCGCCGTTCCGCGCAGCGCGGGCCGAGGCGGCTGGCGGCGCAGAGAGGGAAATTTGTTCTCGAAGACGGCGATCTCGAACTCCGGGCGCGGGATCTCGGTCGCAAACGCCCCCGGCCGCGTCGGACACAGCGGGCAAAATCCCGGCGGGGGATGGAAGGTTCGGTCCTGGCGCTGGGTTGCGGTGATCACCCATTCTTCGCGCAACGGATTCCAACGGAGCTCGGACATCGGCCTAGCGCGGTGGACGGCGGCGCGGCGCGGGCGCATGCCGCGGCGTTGATGGGCGCGGGGAGGGCGCGGACGGCGCCGCCTTCGCCCGCGGCGCGGCGGTGGGGAAGGCGTACAGCAGCAGATAGCGGCCGTCGGGTTTGATTATGCGTTCACGCTGCATGGGACGCTCGCGCCGGCAGGGGGCAGTTTCGCTGCATGAGGCGTTCCCGCCGCCTTGGCGCCGTGCCGCAGCGGACGATCTCCGCCGCAACCTCCCCACGAACACGGGATGGCCGCCGCGGCGCGGAAACGCCTATTGTACATGCTGGAGTTGAGGATGCACTTGCCGGGCCCATGCCGGCGCCGGCTCTTGGCGCCGGTGCTGGCGATGATTTTGCTGGCGCCGGCCGCGGCCCGGCGCCATGCGCGCGCCACGCCGCTGAACAACGCGGCCATCGTCAGCTTGCTGCGGTTGGGATTCTCGCCGGCGGTGATCGCCGCCAAAATCCGCCAAGCGCACCAGGTGCGCTTCGACGTTTCCTTGCCCGCCCTGGCGCGCATGCAGGCCGCGGGCGCCACGCCCGCCATTCTGCTGGCGATGATCGCGCGGGAAACGCCCCACCGCGGCCGCCGGCGCGCACCCATCCCGCGGCGCGGTTCCGCCCGACTGGCGCGGCGATCGCGGCGGCTTGCACCACCCCCGGCGCGGCCCCCCGGTCCTGCCATCGTCTACATTTGGGATCGCAGCCGCACCGGCTTGGCGGCCCGCTGTTGGAGCGAACTCCACAAACACTCGCCGCTGCGCTTGGCGTTTTCGCCCGCGGAGGCCGATTGGCTATTGGTGATTACGGCCCAGGGCCGGGGCTTGCGCCGGACGGAAACGCTCCAGGTCTTTGCCAACCGCACGCAACTATTGCTGTGGAGCGGGCACGCGGATGTGGCGCCGTTCCGCCGCAGCGCCATTCGCCGCCTGGCGGACCGGTTCTGGCAGCAGGAAGGCGCGGCGCTGAAAAAGGGCGGCGCGGCCGGCACACAGGCCACCCCGCCGCCCAAGCGTGGTTAGCGCCGCCGGAGGTCAGCCTCCGGCGCAGGGCGTCGCGCTACTTCTTGGGCGGCGCGATGGCGTCCTTGACGGCCTTCGAGACGCGGAACTTCACCACGGTTTTCGCCGGGATCTTGATGGCTTCCCCGGTTTGCGGATTGCGCCCGGTACGGGCTTTGCGCTGCTGCTTCACCAACTTGCCCAGTCCGGGTAGGGTGAATTGGCCCGACCGTTTGGTCTCCTTCACCGCCAAAGCGGCAAGCGAATCCAAATACTGGGCGGACACTTTATTGCTGATCTCATTCGCCTCCGCCAATTGGCGGACCAGCGCGGTTTTGGTCAATGCTCCTGCCATGCACCCTCCTTAAGGGTTTTACCGAAAGCGGAGCCATTGTACACGACTGCGCGTACGGAATGGGCATGTTTAGCGGGTTTTTTTCTTATACGGCGGCGTCGGGCCTTGACGTTAGCGGCAACTGCACTCAGGCTAGCGCGCGCACGCGAGTCACCACTTCCGCCGCTCCGCCTGATTCCGGCCAGACCGCCAGCGCCGCGCTGCCCTGGTAAACCCGTTGGGCGCCCCCTTCGGACTGGGACACGGTCCAAATGGGGCGTACCCACCACGCGACCGCGCCGGGGGCGTGCATTTCGACGCGGCATTTCCGCCATCCGTCTTCCAGCGCCAGGAATTCGCCGACATGCGCCCCGGTCCAACTCAGCGGCTCCAAGTGCTCGCCCAACCGCCAACCGCGGTCCGGGGCGGCGGGCGCCAACAGATTGAATACCATTTCGATCCCCAGCCGCTTTGCGCCCGCCGCCGGCGCCCCGGCCGGCCAGCGCAGGCGGCAGTGGAAGGAGTCGGGCGTAGGGGCGGCGAAGCCCAACGATTTTTCCAGGCGCTGGGCTCCTTCCGCGACGGCCTCCATGCGCACCTCCGGTCCATCAAGCGCTACTTCAACAACCTGCCAGATGCCCCCGGCCAAATGAGGGTCTTCTTCCAAGCCGAGCCGCACATAATCCGCAAACTGCCGATCCGCGGAAAACCAATAGACCCGTGCACCGTGGCAGGGATAGCGGTCATATTGCAACCAACCGCTCATGTCCTCGGCGGGTTCGGTGGCGGCGCCCGGCAAGCCCGCGGGGTTGCCGCCCAGCCGCGCGCGCAGCGCCTGATGGTAGACCTCGGGCCGGCGCCGCAGTGAATTGAGCAAATTCGCGTCGGCGGGCAAATAGTCGAATTCGGCGATGCTGCCGCCATCGCGCGGCTGGACCACGGCGCGCAGCAGCGGCGTACGCAGTTCGATCTCCTCATAGCCGTCGCAATCCCAATCCCCGCGCCGCAGGGCCGCCGGCGGGGTCAGGGTAGCCAACAAGCGGTCCGCGGCGAGCAGATGGGTATAGACGCTGTTGCGCAAGTTGGGCGCATAGAGCCCGCCAAAGAGCCCGTGCCAATAGGCGTCATTGCATTCGGCCGCCAGCAAATGGGTCCGCGCCGCGGCTACCCGCGCCTGTTCCGCGTCGGATTTCGGCCGGCGTTGCGCCACCTCCTGCCACTGCCGGCTGAGGTCGAGCGCCCGCTTGTGCATGGCGTTGGCTTCGTCATACTTGGCAAGAAAACTCCGCCATGGCGCCCCGGCCAGAAAGCGGTGAAAGGGCGCGAGCGCGGGATCGGCGCGCGCCCGCCCGAACTCTTCGGCGGCCGGCATGGGCAGCGCCCATTGCATCATTTCCGGGTAGGACGCCGTGGGCAGATAGGCCAAGCCCAAAGGCGGGTGGAGATGCAGATAGTCGGTAACCGTCGTGGTCTCGACCTGGCCCGCCAGCGCCTCCAGCCCGTCCAGAAAGCGCTGTAGCCAGCCGTCGCGATAGACGTGCTCATAGGTATGGGGCCAGGAACCGAATTTTTCCAGGTCATCGCCCATCGCCAGCAGCGGGCTGTCCGCGGGCGCCGGATGTTGGGCCGCGATCTCGGCCAAAAATCGCAGCGCTTCCTGCTCCGGACGAAAGGGCAGGGCCACGCGCAGGAACTGATTACACGCGACCAGGCGCAGCGTCCGCCCGCGATGCTCGGTAAGAAACGATCCGTAGACGTGCCCGGCTTCCCAGCCCGCCATCAGCAAGTGACTGTCGTCCACCAATGCGAACTCGACTCCGGCGTCGGCCAGCGGCGCCGGAAGGTCCGGCTCCCAGACGCGCTCGGTCAGCCATATGCCCCGCGGCGCCGCGCCGGTATGCCGTTCGACACAGGCGCGCAGCCGGTCTAGTTGCTCCTCCTTATCGGCGTCGGGGATGGCGGCCAAGATCGGCTCGTAGTAGCCACCGCCCAACATCTCAACCCGTCCCGCCGCCCGCAGCGCGCGCAGCCGGGCGACGTACTCCGGGTGCCGCTCCGCCAGCCAATCCAGCAGCCAACCACTGAAATGCAAGGTAAACCGCAGCCAGGGGCGGGCCTCCGCGGCATCGAGAAACGGCCGGTAGGAACTGGCGTAGGCGTGCTCGATGACGTCATCGAAGTTGTCCACCGGCTGATGCGCGTGCAAAACCAGGGCAAGCGAAACCATGCTGCCTCTAAGCTAACCCTTCTTTTGCGGTTGCAGCAGGGCCGGTGCGGTTGGGCCGCCGGGCTGGACCGCGCCGCTTCCGTTGCCGGAGGCGGGCGGCGGCCTTCCTCAGCGCGCCGCGGGAAGGCGGGGAGTTCCGCGGCCTTCCCGCGGCTGCTTTGCCCCCTGGAAAGCGGCGCGGCTCCCGCGAGCAGCCCGGTTTTCCGTGGCTCATCTATACTCAAAGTTTGAGGAACGGTTTTCGCCATGTCTGACCGGGAAACGCCCGAACCGAGCATTGTCATCAGCGACCGCCGCCACTTTACCTCCGCCGGCGAACGCCGCCCGGAGGTTCCGGACGAGGATAACGACTCCGCGCGGGTGGTGGATCTCGGCGCAGCCGCCAAGGCCCCAGCGGCGCCGGCGGGTAACAAACCCGCCGCCAACACCGGCGGCGGCGCCAAAACCGCCGGCGGCGCCATTCCCTTCCCGTCGCCCGCCGCCGAGCCGCCGCCACCGGCCGCGGAAGGCGAGCCCGCGGCGCCGGAAGAGCCGACGCCGTTCCTGGCCCTGCTGGAGTCGCTGTACGCGTCCGCAATGATTCAATTGGGCGCCAGCGCACCAGGGGAAATCTCCCGCCCCGAGCCGGATTTTCCCGCCGCCCGCCAGACCATCGAGATCATGGGCGTGCTGCAAAACAAAACGCGCGGCAATCTGACCCCGGGCGAGGCGCGCGCCCTGGAGGAAATGCTCTACGAGCTGCGCCTCTATTACGTCCAGCTGACCCGCGCCCGGGGCCAAAAATAGTGGCTGCGCGCCACGCCCGGCTGCGCGTCCTCGGGTCCGGCACCTCGACCGGGGTGCCCATGCTGGGCTGCCATTGCCCGGTTTGTAGCTCCGAAGACCCGCGCGACCGCCGGCTGCGCCCCAGCATCCTGTTGCGCCATGAGGGACAGACAGCGGTAATTGACACCACGCCCGATTTCCGCGCCCAGGCGCTGGCGGCGAACTTGGACCGCCTGGACGCCGTTTTGTTCACCCACAGCCACGCGGATCACATCTTCGGCTTGGACGACGTGCGCCAACTGAACTTCGCCCACCCCGGCCCCATCCCCATGCACGCCGACCCGCGCACCCTCGCCGATCTGCGCCGCGTCTACCAATACGTCTTCGCCAACGACTACAAGGTCAGCGCCATACCGCAAATCTCCGCCCAAGAGATCCCGCCGGGGACTTCGCCGCGCCCCACCATTTCCGCCGCCGGCATGGCCTTTGAACCCATTGAGGTCTGGCACGGCGCCCTGCCGATCACCGCCTACCGGTTCGGCCGCAACGCCTACGTCACGGACTTCAGCGAGCTTCCCGCCCCGGCCATGGAACGCCTGCGGGGCTTGGACCTGCTGATCCTCGATGCCCTGCGCCACCGCCCGCATCCCACGCATTCCAGCGTCGCCAACTCGCTGCGCCTAGTGCGGGAGCTGGCGCCGCGCCGCGCGCTGTTTACCCATATCTGCCACGATCTGCCGCACGCGGAGACGGAAGCCGCTCTGCCGGATCACGTCCGCTTGGCCTATGACGGCCTAGAGCTGGACGTGGAGCTATAAGGCCGCATGGCGCAGATCCTCCAATCCGCCGCCGAGCTCACCTCCCTTCCGCGCGGCGCCGTCATCAGCGTCGGAAACTTCGACGGTGTGCACCGCGGCCATCAAGCCGTACTGGCCGCCGTGGCCGCCGCCCGCGCCCGGGCCGTTCCGGCGGTGGCCGTGACGTTTGAACCCCATCCCCTGCGCCTGCTGCGTCCGGACGCCGCGCCCCGCCTGATCACCCCGCCGGCGCGGAAATTACAGCTGCTGGCGGAAACGGGCGTGGACGCCATCGCGGTTCTGCCCTTCACGCGCGAACTCTCCGAGCTTGCCGCCCGTGCCTTCGTCGAGACGATCCTGGTCCGCGGACTCGCCCCCGCCGCGATTCACGAGGGCGCTAACTTCCAGTTCGGGCATCGCCACGCCGGCAATGTGGAAACGCTGGCGGAACTGGGACGAGAATTTGGCTTTCAGGTCGTGGTGCATCCGGAAATGCGCTGGCGCGGCGAGCGGGTTTCCAGCTCGCACATCCGCCGGCATATCGCCGCCGGCGCCGTCGGCCGCGCCGCCCGCCTGCTGGGGCGGTGGTTTTCCATTGCCGTTCCGGTATCGGCGGGCGAGGGCATCGGCCGACGGCTCACCGTTCCCACGCTGAACCTGGCGGACTATTCCGAACTCCTTCCCGCCCGCGGTGTTTACGTCACCCAGACCCGCATTGGAGACCGGTGGTTGGGCTCGGTGACCAATTGTGGCCTGCGGCCTACGTTCACCGGTGACAATCCTGGCCCAGCGCCGTTCCGGGTGGAAACGCATCTGCTCGAGGTAGATCCCGCCAACCCGCCGGAAACACCCGCCGAAATCGAAGTCCGCTTCCTGCACCGCCTGCGCGACGAGCAACGGCTCCCTGCTCCGGAAGCGCTGAAGGTACAGATTCTCGCGGACGTAGCCCATGCCCGGCGCTTTCTGCGGCGTCTGCCCGCCGCGTGCAGGGTTTAGGGTAGAGGGAACGGTGGTTTGCCACCGTGATGGGGGCGGGAGGACACATGAAGATCGGCATCATCGGCGCGGGTCATGTCGGCGGCACGCTGGGCGTGCGCTGGGCTCGCAATGGACACCAGGTCACCTTGAGTTCGCGCGATCCGCAGTCGGCGGCGATGCGGGAGTTGGTAGCCAAAGCCGGCGGCGCGACGCGGGCCACGACGCCGCAGGAAGCCGCGATCAGCAGCGATGTGCTGCTCTTGGCCACGCCGTACTCGGCCGCCCGCAGCGCCATCAGCAGCTTGGGCAATGTCGCCGACAAAATCTTGATTGACGCCACGAACCCGCTGCTATCGGATTTATCCGGCTTGACGCTGGGCACCACGATGTCCGCCGCCGAGGAAATCGCCGTGTGGGTCCGCGGCGCCAAGGTGGTCAAAGCCTTTAACACCGTCGGCTACAACATCATGGAAAACACCGACTTTGGCGCCGCCCGCCCGGCCATGTGTTATTGCGGCGACGACGCCGACGCCAACGCACAAGTGGCCAGTCTGATTGCGGAACTCGGCTTCGAGCCGGTCAACGCCGGGCCCTTGCGCCAGGCGCGGCTCTTGGAGCCGTTCGCGCTGCTGTGGATTTCCCTGGCCTACGGCGCCGGGTACGGCCGCGAAATCGCCTTCCAGCTCCTGCGCCGCTGAACGCGCGCGGCGCCGCCCCAAGCGGCGGCGCGGAATCTATAATGAAAGACGAAATGTCTTCCCCAATCGCCACAGCGCCCGCCCAGCGCGCGGACTGGATCGCGGCCCGCACCCAACGCCAATCCGCCGCCGGCGAAATCGCCATGACCCAGATGTATTTTGCCCGCCGGGGCGAAATTACCGAAGAGATGGTCTATGTCGCCGAGCGGGAGGGGCTGGCCGCCGAAACGATCCGGACGGAACTCGCCGCCGGCCGCCTGATCATTCCCGCCAACATCCGCCATCCCGAGCTGGAGCCGATGGCCATCGGCGTGGCCAGCCGTTGCAAGATCAACGCCAACATCGGCAACTCGGCGGTCACCAGCAACTCCGATGCCGAGCTGGACAAGCTGCACGTCGCGGTGCATTACGGCGCCGACACAGTGATGGACCTTTCCACCGGTGGCGATATTCCCGCCATCCGCGACCGCATTCTGCGGCACTCGCCGGTGCCGATCGGCACGGTCCCCATCTACGAGGCGCTTAGCCGCGTGAAGCAGGTGCGGGATCTCAACCGCGCCGTGCTGCTGGAGACGATCGAGAGCCAAGCCGAGCAGGGCGTGGATTATATGACCATCCACGCCGGCATCCTGTTGGAGCATCTCCCGCTGACGCGCGGCCGCATCACCGGCATCGTCAGCCGCGGCGGCAGCATTTTGGCCCAGTGGATGGTGGAGAACCACCGCCAGAACCCGCTCTACGAGTGCTTCGAGGATATTTGCAAGATCTTCCGCAAATACGACGTCAGTTTCTCCCTCGGCGACAGCCTGCGCCCCGGCTGCCTGCATGACGCCAGCGACGCCGCGCAGTTCGCCGAGCTGAAAACCTTGGGCGAACTCACGGCCGTGGCTTGGCGGCACGACGTGCAGGTAATGATCGAGGGGCCGGGGCATGTGCCGATGGACCAGATTCAGTTGCAGGTGGAAAAGGAAGTCGAGTTGTGCCACGGCGCCCCGTTCTATACCCTGGGCCCACTGGTCACCGATTTCGCCCCTGGCTACGATCACATCACCAGCGCCATCGGCGCGGCGATGATCGGCTGGCACGGCGCCTCGATGCTCTGCTACGTAACCCCCAAGGAGCATCTCGGCCTGCCCAACGCCGAGGATGTCAAGCAGGGCTTGATCGCCTACCGCATCGCCGCCCACGCCGCGGACATCGCCCGCCACCGCCCGGGGGCGCGCGACCGGGACGACGCCCTGTCCCGGGCCCGCTATGACTTCGACTGGCCCCGTCAATTCGCGCTGGCGCTGGACCCGCCCACGGCGCAAGCCATGCACGATGAAACCCTCCCCGAGGAAGGCTACAAGGAAGCCCATTTCTGTTCCATGTGCGGGCCCAAATTCTGCTCCATGAATATCTCCGCCAAAGTATCGGAATTTCTGGACGCGACCGCGCTCACCGCCCCTCCGGCGCGTTAAGTCCCGTCCGCTCCGCCCGCCCATGAACACGACCACCCGCGACGAACAACTCCGAGCTGAATTCAATCAATGGGCCCGCGATGGCCATGGCGAAGCCATGGAGCGGCATCATTTCCGCATCGCCCAAAAAACCATCCAGCGCATGCAGTTGGCGCCGCGGGAACGAATCCTGGAACTGGGGTGCGGCGACGGCTGGGCTTGCCGTTTGTTGTCGCGGCTGCTCCAGCCGGAGTCGCGGCTGGTGGGCATGGACATCTCCGATGAGATGATTCGCCAAGCGCGCAACCGGTCCGGCGACTACGAGAACGTCAGCTTCCTCCGGGGTTCGGCGGAAGCCATCCCCTGGGAAGACGATTTTTTCAGCAAAGCTTGGGCCATCGAGTCGTTCTATTACTACGAGCACCAGGAGAAGGTTCTGGATGAGCTCCAGCGGGTCCTGGCGCCGATGGGCCGGCTGTATTTGCTGATGTGCATCTACCGGGAAAACACCGATACGCTGCGCTGGGTGGAGCAGGCGCATGTGCCCATCCATGTCCGCAGCGCGGAGGAATACAAGGCCATGCTGGCCGCCCGCGGCTGGATTGAAGTCACCGCCGAGGAGTTTCTGCCCGAGCCCGGCGCTCCGGCCGAGACGCGCGGCCATGACCGCGCGCTGCTGATTTCCGCGCGCAAACCCCACGCCGCGCCGCGACCGGGGTTGGGGTAGGCCGGCATGGCCGGCGAAGCGCCGCGTTCGGTGGACATCTCGCTCTCGGAAGGCGTCACCATCGAATGGCGGGATGGCCACCTCAGCCATTACGGGATCAAGTACCTGCGCCAGCATTGTCCCTGCGCCACCTGCACCGGGAAACATGGACCCGTTCCGCCGGCGCCGGCCGCCGCGCCCGGCGCGCTGCCCATCTTCTCGCCCAGCGGCGCCACGCTGCTCGGCGCCGAACGCGTCGGCAACTACGCCCTGCACTTCACCTTCAGCGATCGCCACTCCACCGGCATCTACACCTGGCAATACCTGCGTTCGCTTTGCCCTTGCGGCCAGTGCCACCCGGAACCGCCGCCCAAGGATTAGGGCGGCGGCGGACAGCACCCCGGGCTTGCCCGCCACCGTCCGCCTCCGTACACTGAATACAGATGCCCTAGGCGGCATCAGTCCTGATGGCGGAACCATCCACCGGCGCCAGCGCGAATCCTCAGCCCGCACCGCTGAACGCGCGGGAACATGCGGTGCTGAATACGGTGCTGGGACTCTACCTGCGCACCGGCGAACCGGTCGCCTCCCGCCATGTGGCTGAATTGGGGGGAGGTGGAGCCGAGCACCTCAGCGCCGCCTCCATTCGCAACGTCTTCGCCAGCCTGGAGGCCACCGGCTACCTCTCCCAGCCGCACACCTCCGCCGGCCGCATTCCCACGCTGCAAGCGCTGCGCCACCACGTGCGCGGCTTGCCCTCGCCTCGTCCGCTGACAGCGGACGAGGAGCGCCGTCTGCAGGCGCTGCTGGGCCGTGGCGATTCTGGGCCCGAAATCGAAATTACCGAAGCCCAATTTCTGGAGCGCGCCTGCCAGTTCCTCTCCGAAGTCTCGCATCGCATCGGCTTGGTGGCCGTCGCGCCTTGGTCCGATCCGAGCCTGCGGGAAATCCGCTTTTTCCGCCTCAACGGCCGGCGCGTTCTGGCGGTGCTGGCAGCCCAAGACGGTCAAGTGCGGGAATGCGTGGCGCGCGTTCCGGAGGACTATTCCCAAGCCGAACTCGACACCGCGGCCCGTTTCCTCAACGCCTCCTTCGGCGGCTGGAGGTTGGAACGCATCCGCCGCGAACTGATCCGCCGCGTGGATGACGACCGCGCCGCCTACGATCAACTATTGCAGCGGGTATTGGTGCTGTATCACTGCGGCATATTGCAGCTTCGCGATCCCGGCCAGGTCTACGTGGACGGCGCCAGCAATCTGGTGGCGCTGCTGCGCGACCATGAGCGGCTGGCGGAAATTCTCCGCGCCTTGACGGCCAAGGAAAAGCTCTTGGCCCTGGTGCAACAAATCGCCGCCCCTGCCGCCCGCCCCAATCCGGTCCCCGCGGTGAGCGGCGGAATGCCGGATACGGTGCACATTCAAGTCGGGTTGGATGCCGCCGACATGCCCGATTTCGGCTTGGTGGCGGCCCATTATTCCACCCCCGAGCACCGCCAAGGGACGCTGGCCATCCTGGGCCCCGCCTGCATGGAATATGGCCTTGCGGCCGCCGCCGTGCTGCGCGTGCGAACGTTGCTGGAACATCTGACACCCGACGCCTTATCGGGGGACAATTAAAGCATGAGCACCAAGAAAGAACCGGCGCCGGCGGCCCCCGACACCGAGCCCCAGGCCGCCGCCCCGGCGGAAGCGGACGCCCTGGCGCAAGCGCAGGCGGAAAACGGCCAATTGCGGCAGCAGTTGCTGCGCGCCATGGCGGATTTCGATAATTTCCGCAAGCGCGCGCGCCGCGAGGAGGCCGAGCAGCGCCTGCATGGGCTGCAAGAAGCCCTGCGCGTCTTGCTTCCCGCCTGGGATAACCTGCACCTCGCCTTGGCCCATCCCGGCGCCGGCGCCGAGGATCTGCGCCGCGGCATTGAACTCACCGAGCGGCAATGGGCCGAGGGGCTGCGCAAACTCGGCGTCGAGCCGGTTCCGGCCACCGGCCAGCCATTCGATCCGCATCTGCACCAAGCCGTCGAGATGGTGGACACGACCGAAGCGCCGGACCACACCGTGCTGGAGGAATTACAGCGCGGCTACCAATGGAATGGGCGCTTGCTGCGCCCCGCCATGGTGCGTGTGGCGCGCAATGCCACGGCGGCGCCGTCCGCGCCGGAGGAAAACGCCGACGCGTAGTGCCTAGGTGAATCCGCCGGAGGTGCGGCGGCGTCCAAGGACTTAGAATGGCAACGATGGCGGGCAAGCGGGATTACTACGAGGTGCTGGGCGTCGAGCGCGGCGCCGACGATCAACAGATCAAGAGCGCCTACCGGCGTTTGGCCATGCAGTACCACCCCGACCGCAACCAAGCGGCGGGCGCGGAGGAGCGCTTCAAGGAAGCTTCCGAAGCGTATAGCGTGCTCTGCGACCCGCAGAAGCGCAGCCAATATGACCGCTTCGGCCACTCCGCATTCGGCGCCGGCAATGGCGGTCCGGGCTTCGATCCCGGCGCGTTTGCCGACTTCAGCGATATCTTCGGCGACATTTTCGGCTTTGGCGACCTGTTTGGCGCCGGCGCCCGCCGCCGCTCCCGCGCGCAGCGCGGCGGCGACCTGCGCTATGACCTGGAGCTGAGCTTCGAGGACGCCATCTTCGGGGCGGAAAAGACCATCCAGTTCCAGCGCCGGGAAGCGTGCGCCGATTGCCGCGGTCGCGGCACCCGCAAGGGCGCCGCCCCGGCCACCTGCACGGCCTGTGGCGGCCGTGGCCAAGTGCGGTTTCAACAGGGCTTTTTCAGCGTCGCCCGCACCTGCGGGACCTGCGGCGGCGCGGGCAGCGTCATCCGCGACCCATGCCCCACTTGTCACGGCCGGGGGCGGATTCAACGCTCGGTGGAAAAACAAGTCACCATTCCCCCAGGCGTTGACGGCGACAATCAACTCCGCCTGGCGGGCGAAGGCGAAGCGGGCAGCCAAGGCGGCCCCAACGGCGATCTGTATATCGCCGTATCCATTCAGCCGCATGCGTTTTTCGAGCGCCGGGAAACCGAGCTGTATTGCGCCATCCCAGTCTCGTTTCCGCAGGCTGTCCTGGGCTGCACGCTAAAAGTACCCAGCCCCTGGGGCGAGCACGCCTTGGAGGTCCCGGCCGGAACGCTTAGCGGCGCCGAGTTGCTGGTCCGCGGCCAGGGCGTGCCGCGCGTGAATGGCCGCGGACGCGGCGATCTGCACGTGGTGGTGCGCATCGAGGTGCCCCAAAAGGTGAACCGGGAACAGCGGCAGTTACTGGAAAAGCTGGCTGAGCTGATGCCCAACGAAAACCTCCCCCACGATCGCGGCCTGTTCGACAAGGTGCGCGATTTCTTCGCGTAACTCGGCGGCCGCGTGGCGCGCCGCCTGTTCTTCGCCGAACCGCTCCCCGCCACGGCGCCCCCGCAAGCCGTGGTGCGCGGGCCGGAAGCCCGTCATTTGACCCAAGTGCTACGGGCGCGGCCGGGCATGCGGATGGAACTCTCGGCCGGCGGGGACCGGTTTCTTGCCGCCGTGGCGCGGGTCGAAGCCGGCGCCGTCATCTTCGATCTGTTGCAGCCGCTCGCCCCCGCGGCGGCTCCCTTGGGGCCACGACTGATCGCCGCCATTTTCAAGTTCGACCGCTTTGAGTGGATGCTGGAAAAGGCCACCGAACTCGGCGTGGAGGAAATCCAGCCGCTGGCCGCCGCCCGCACCGATCCCCGCCTGGCGCGTGCCGCGGCCGGCCGGGAAGGGCGCTGGCGCCGCATCCTGCAATCCGCCGCGCAGCAATCGCGCCGGGCGGAGATTCCCCGCCTACGGCCGCCGGCGGTTTGGTCGGACCTGGCCGCCGAGCCCCCCGCGGAGCCTGGCGAAGCACGCCTGCTGCTGTCCGAGGATCCCGCCGCATCCCCGCTGGCATCGCGCCTTGCTGCGCCTCTTCCCCGCCTTATCACTTTGGCCATCGGCCCGGAAGGCGGATGGACCGAAGCCGATTCCGCGGCTGCCGGCGGCCTGGGGTTTGTTCCCGTTTCGCTCGGCCCGCGGATCCTCCGCGCGGAGACCGCCGCCCTCGCCGCCCTGGCCTACCTGCTGGCCATCGCCGCTTCGCCGTAGAATAGGGTCATGACCGCCGTGGACGTTACCTTCCGCTACTCCGGCGCCCTGAGTCCGGCGCAGGTCCGCGCTCTCAACGACGCTTTTTCCATCTATGGCATTCGCCGCATGGACGTGGACGAAGCAGCGCAGACCATCACCATCGAATATGACGCCACGCGCCTGACCAATGATGCCGTCGCCGCCATCCTGCGCCGCTGCCGGATCGCCGTGGGCGAACAGGTGGTGACGGCATGAAGCCGCGCCCCAAACGCCCGCGCACCGGCAATGATCGGCGCGAACCGAAGACCGTGGAAACCCTGCTCAGCCGCGCCACCGGCCAGCGCGGTGCCCCCGCCGGCAAAGGCCGCGGCTTTCCCGACGCCAAAGGCAAGGACAAGCGCCACCCGGTTTCCAACGAGTTGCAATCCCTCCGCCGCTCCGGCCGCGGGCGCAAGCACGCTACCTAGCCGCACCCGCTTCGCGCGATGTCCACCGCCTTGACCGACCTCGCCTATGGCGCGCATGACCGCCAGGCGCTCGACCTTTTTCTTCCCGACCAGCAAGACGTCCCCGCCCGCCTCTTCTTTTTTATTCACGGCGGCGGCTGGCGCGGCGGCGACAAGTCCGAGTATCACGCCCTGGCCCAAGCCCTCACGCCCTTCGGCTACGCCGTCGCCTT
The DNA here is from genome assembly GCA_027314025.1 of Acidobacteriota bacterium. Lineage (GTDB taxonomy): Bacteria > Acidobacteriota > Terriglobia > Terriglobales > SCQP01 > JAKAUF01. Next base: position 136,562 of record DAHVCP010000046.1, on the reverse strand, counting down.
TCCCAACTACCGCCTCGCGCCCGCCGATCCATTCCCCGCCCCAATCGCCGACGTAGCCTCCGCCCTCGGCTATTTGGCCGCCAACGCCCGCGACCTCAACCTTGACCTTGCCGGGGTTTGCCTGGCCGGCCATTCCTCCGGCGGCCATCTGGCGTCCCTGCTGGCGCTGCACCCGGCGTATCTCGCTGCCCAGCACCTGCACCCGCGGCAAATCGCCGGAGTGGTTTCGATCTGCGGCGTTTACGACCTGCTGCGCTACTACCCCTCCACCGATGGCCATGGCGGAGCCGTGCCGCAGTTCGCCGAGTACCTCACCGCCATCTTCGGCTCCGACCCCGCCGCCTACGCCGCCGCTTCCCCGCTCACCCACGCAACCGCCAGCGCTGCGCCGCATTTCCTGGCCTATGCCGAACGCGACTATCCGGGCGCCGACGAACAGGCCATCGCCATGCGCGATCGCCTGGAAGCCGCCGGCGGACGGGCCCGCGTGCTGCGCGTCGCCGGCCGCGACCACGTGACCATCCTCACCGGCGTCCGCTCGATGCTCGATCCCCTCGCGGTCAATCTGGCGTTATTTCTCCGCTCCATCCGCTAAAACTCCACGGCGGGTGGGGTCGGGAACGGCGATCCGCGGCGCGCCGTCGTTCGCCGCGCCTTACCGGCGGCTGGTGCGCTCCTCGCCTTGGGTCCACTGCTTCAAGCTGCGCAGATTCATCTGCTCAATTCGCCCCAAAATGCGGGCAATGCGATTCAAACGGTTGCTGACCGCCCATAGCGGCAGCGTCACCAGCAGGAAAATACCGATCAAAAGGATCGTTAATTCCATCCCCGAGCAGTGTAAACGCAATTCCGGCTCCATTGACGGACGCCGGCCCCCGCCCCGCTCAGGCTGGGCGTCCTGCTTACGCGCCCGGCCGCCCACCGTACCCTCCCCACGCTCGCGGCGTTGCCATGCTTGATTCCTTCTGTCCACACGGCGAGGCCTAGGGGATTCGCCTGGGCGCGGGGTCAGTTGCAATGCCGGTTTCTCAGGCAGTACCAGGACGGACACTAAGGACAACTACTGAACTGCGCTACAGGCATTGTAGAATCGGGCTTCGTTAGCTCCCATTTATGGCTAGCCACCGGCAACTCGCCGCTGTTCTGCCGCCACCGGGCCGCCTGCACCGGCCCGCGCTGCGCCGCCGCGCCGCCGCGCCGCCGGATGCGGGCCAGTTGGTTGGGCCGGGCGTGTTGCACCTGCGGGTTCCCGCCGCGACGGCGGTTAAAATCCGCCAATGGCTGGAGATGCAGCGTCAACCCTGCATCCGCCAAAATGACTGCTTCAGCATCGCGGTCAACGCGTCCGATCCGGTGGATTTCATCACCGCCCTGCGCGGCATGCTGTCCGCCACCGAACAGGCCGCCACCCGAGCCTTATTTCAACCTACGGGAAGAGAACTGACCTTGTCCGATTACTTCGCCATGCAATCGCTCGATGGGCTGCTGGCCCGCCAAGACGCCGCCTGGCTGACTTCGCTGCTGGCGCGCCGGGGCTTGGCGATGCACTTCCAGCCCATTGTCGCCGCCGCCGACCGCCGCCTGTTCGCCTATGAGTGCCTGATGCGCGGCGATGAAGCCGGTTCCCTGATTCCGCCCAGCCGCATGCTGGAGGTCGCCCGCAAGGCCGAACTCAGCCACCGCCTCGACGCCGCCGCCCGCCAAGCCGCGTTTCGCGCCACGGCGCGCCATGGCATCCAAACCAAGGTCTTCGTCAACTTCAGCGCCGCCGCCATCTACGACCCGATGGCCTGCCTGGCCAACACCGTCGAACTCATCTCCGAACTCGGCCTGCGGCGCGACCAATTCGTCTTCGAGGCAGTGGAAAGCGACGCCGGGGAGGATCTGGGCCACCTGCGCACGCTGCTGGAGTGTTTCCGCCGCGCCGGCTTCGCCGTGGCCCTGGACGACCTGACCGCCGGCTACGACTCCCTGCGCCGCCTGGAGACGCTGACGCCGGATTACATCAAGCTGGATATGGAAATCATCTCCGGCGTGGACCGCGACCCCTACAAGGGCCTGATCGCCGCGCGCCTGCTGGAAACCGCCCGCTCGCTGGGCGTGCAGTCGGTCGCCGAGGGCGTGGAAACCGCCGCCGAGTTCGCCTGGGCCCGCGATCACGGCGCCGATTTCGTCCAGGGCTTTTACGTCGCCCAGCCCGCTTCCCCGCCGCCGGCGCTCGCCGCCTGCGCGCGGGCCTGACTCGGCGCGCCGTGGGCGCACGCGACGCGTGCTGGTTCCGCAGCGTCCTCGGCTCCGCCGGGCGATACGCGGACCCGGCTCCGCCCCCGGGCGCCTGGCTCGCGCCGCGAAGCAGGAGAGCTTCTTCACATCCCTGCTGAAGGCTTGCGCCGCCAGCTTAAGGCCCTCGGCATTGGTCAGATAGGGGTGAAACATGGCGGCGATTTCCTCCACGCGGATGTGGAAGCTTCGCAAAGCTGCACCGCCATTCCCGCTGCCCCCGCAGGCGCGGCGCCCATCGTGATTTCATGGACGCGCAACGAAATTGAAAGCGAGGATACAATTGGGTTCGAACGGGACCGCGTGCCCGCGCGTTGATGACCCGAAAACCCGGCAAACGCTCGCTCGACTTTTTCGACCTTCAGTTCGCGCGTCAGATCGCGCAGCGCGAGTTTGCGCTCAATCCCTTTGAGCAGGCGATAATCCCATTCCTGTCCGGCGAGGTCCTGGATCTGGGCTGCGGGCTGGGCAATCTGGCGCAGGCGGCCGCGAGAAATGGCTGCACGGTTACCGCTCTGGACGCCAGCCGGTCCGCGATCGAACATTTGGCCCGATGCGCCTCCCAAGAGCGGCTGCGAATCGAAGCTCGCGAGGCCGACCTGCGTAGCATCGCGATACGCGGCCAATTTGACTGCGTTGTGGCAATTGGCTTGCTGATGTTCCTGCCGCCGCCGGCGGCGCGGGCCGCCCTCACTCGGATCCAGAGCCTTGTTCGGCCGAGCGGTCTGGCCGCGGTTAACGTGCTGGTCGAGGGCACGACGTACCTGGATATGTTCGACCCCGCCGGTTACTGTTTGTTTCGCGAGCGTCAGCTGCCCGAGGCGTTTGCCGCCTGGGCGCAGGAATATCTTGCCATCGAGACCTTTCCCGCGCCCGGCGATACGATCAAGCGGTTCTGCACAGTGGTCGCCCGCCGGCCTTCGGGACGGCTCCCGAAACGCCAACGTGCGTCGCGGGGAAAATGATGCCCGCATGCGGAGCAGCCGGGGCCCAGCTCGACGGGCGCGGGCTCCAGGGTTGCTACGCCGGGCATCCCGCCTACGCGCCCGGACAGGTGCGCCTTGCGGCTTTACTGCTCTGCCGAACCCAGCGCCGCGTCCAGCAATTCCATCACGTGCATCACCCGGTCCGCCGCGCCGCTGCGGCGGATGCCCGCCCGCAGTTGCAGCATGCAGCCGGGATTGGCGGTCACGATGGTCCCCGCGCGGGTGGCGCGTACCGTCGCCATCTTCTCGTCCAACAGGCGGCCGGCGATCTCCGGCTGCACCACGTTGTAAATCCCGGCGCTGCCGCAGCAGCTATCCGCCCGTTCCATCTCCACCAATTCCAGCTCGGGAATCGCCGCCATCAGCTGCCGCGGCGCGGAGCGAATGCGCTGTCCATGCGCCAAATGGCAGGGATCCTGATAGGTCACCTTCCACGGCAGCGGCCGCAGCATCCCCGCCGGCAGCCCTAGCGCCGCCAGCAGCTCCGTGGCGTCGCGCACCCGGCCGGCGAATTCTTCCGCCGCCGCGTCGCCCGCCAGCAAATCGCCATATTCCTTCAGCGCCGAACCGCAGCCGGCGCTATTGGTGACCACGGCGTCAAAGCCGGCGAAGGCCTGGATGTTGGTCCGCGCCAGCTCCCGCGCCTCCTCCCGCCTTCCGGCGTGGACATGCAGCGCGCCGCAGCAGGTCTGCGCCGCGGGAATCACCACCTCGCAGCCCGCCGCTTGCAGCACGCGAATGGTCGCCCGGTTCATGCCGGCGAACGCCACGCGCTGCACGCAGCCCGCCAAGAATGCCACCCGCGCCCGCCGCGGCCCGACCGCCGGGAACGTCCGCCCCATCTCGGCGCGGAAAAATTCGCCTTCGACCTCCGGCGCCAGGCTTTCCGCCTGCGCCAGGCCTAGCAGCCGCAAAACTCCCGTCGCCCGCGCCACCGCCCGCGGTCCGCCGCGCTGGTACCAGCGCAGCAGCCGCGCCTGGCGCGCCATCGCCCGCGGGTCGGGCAACAAGCGGCGGAACACGTAATTCGCCAGCCACGCCCTCGGCCCCCGCACTTCCCGCTGCGCCGCTAATTCCGCCCGTGCCCGCTCTAAAATCTTTCCGTACTCGACCCCCGACGGGCATGCGGTCTGGCAGGCGCGGCAATCCAAACACCGCCCGATGTGCGTCTCAAACGCTCCCGCCAGCGGCAACCGCCCGGCATCCGCCTGCGCGATTTGATAAATCCGCCCGCGCGGAGAATCCATCTCTTCGCCCAGCAGCCGGAACGTCGGGCAGGCTTCCAGGCACAAGCCGCAATGGATGCAGCGGGAATAATCCTCCCAGCGCGGCCGATCCGCGGTGTGGAAAGCCGAGCCGCTGGTTCCCACCGCCGGGGTCGTTTCCGCTATGCTCATGCCCCCGCCTCCGCCGGGCCGAATAGGCCGCGCGGATCCAGGTGCCGCTTCAGCCGCCCCATCCAGTCGCCCTCCCGCCGCGGATCCCGACCGCCGGCGGCGTGATCGCCCTGCGCGCCGCGCCAAACGTCCTGAGCCTGGCCATGCCCGGCGCCCTGGCTTATGCCGCGCCACGCCGCATCCCACGGCTCCGCTTCATCTTGCAGCCAAGCGTCGCCATGCACCCGCGCCGCCATCGTCCGCCATTCCCGCCGCCACGCCGCCCGCGCGTCGCCGGTTAGCTCCGGCGCCAGCGCCAGGCCAAACGCCCCCAAGGCGAGCCGCCCGCGAAAGCGCAGGCTGCGCCCACCGCTGGCCGCCATCTCCGCCGTTCGCCGCAACAGCTCCACCGCGACCCCCGACGGCGCGCCCATCGCCAGCGGCAGCCGCTCGGCTTCCCATGTGTCCCACAATTGCGCCTCGGCTTCCACCGCCCGCGCGTCCACGCTCAACTCCGCCGCAATCGCCGCAAGTTCGCGCCGGTACCGCGCCCGCACCGCCTCACTGCCCTGGAACCGCGCCAGCGCCGTCATTGCCCGCGAGCCCTCCGCGTCAACCGCGCCGCCGCCACGCTGGCGCCCGCACTCATCCATCGTCCCGTCCGTCAGCTCCAAAGCAATCAGCCGCAGCGGCGAGTGCAGCAGCCGTGAGCGCAGCCGCTCGGCGGCGGCAAAATCCGCCAGGGCGAAGGCCATGGATTCGGTGGCCGCCAGCGCCGGAAACACCTTGCAATTCACGCCGGTAATCACCGCCAGCGTCCCGGCGGAGCCGATCAGCAGGCGCATCAAATCGTAGCCGGCGACATTCTTCACCACTTTGCCGCCGCCATGGACGATCTCCCCCGCCGCCGTCACCGCCTCAATGCCGATCACGAAGTCCCGCGCCGTCCCAAAACCGTGCCGCAGCGGCCCCGACCGCCGGGCCGCCAATATCGCCCCCAGCGTCGTAGCCCCGCCGCCGCCATCCAGCGGCAAGTACTGCCCATGCGCCGACAGCGCCGCGTTCACTTCCGCCGCCGTCGCTCCCGCGTCCCAGCCGCCGGTCAAATCTCCCGGCTCGTAAAACCGCAGCCGCCGCATCCGGCACAGATCCAAGCGCAGCACACGCCGCGGCCCCGCTGCGGCGATGGAACTCACTGCGCCCGCGCCATTCGCGGCCGCCCCACCGTCGCCGTGCGTCTCGCCGCCATTCGCCGCTGCCGGCGCTCCGGCGGCGGCGCTGACAGCGTCAACGCCCGCGCCCAGGGCGCTGCCGCCCCGCCCCACCAGAATCTGAATGCCCTCTTCCCCCGCCCACCGCACCACCGCCGCGGTTTGCTCCACGTCGCCGGGCCGCGCCACCGCCATCCCCGCTTCCCAGGCGAAGCCCTCCGCCCCCAGCCGCCGCTCCCACTCCGCCCACGCCGCCGCGCTCATAGCCGCGCCTCGATCGTCTTCCCCAGCTCCGGCCGCGTGGCCAGCGCCGTCTCCCGGCAGCTCTTGTAGGTGGGCAGCATCTTGCCCGGATTCAGCCTCCCGTCCGGATTGAACGCCTGCTTCAGCCAGCGCATAAAGTCCAGATCCGCCTCGCTGAAGATCAGCGGCATTAGCTCGTCTTTTTCCATCCCCACGCCGTGCTCGCCGGTGATCGAACCGCCCTGCTCGACGCAAAGCTGAATAATCTCCCGGCTGGCCTCCCGCGCCAGCTCCAGTTGCCCCGGCCGCCGCCCATCGAAGAACACCAGCGGGTGCAGATTTCCGTCGCCGGCGTGAAAAATATTCCCAATGCGCAGTCCGCGCCGCTGCCCGATGGCCTCAATGCCGCGCAGCACCGGGCCCACGCGCGTGCGCGGAATGACCCCGTCCATGACGTAAAAATTCGCGCAGATCCGCCCCATGGCGCCAAACGCCTGCTTCCGCCCCGCCCACAGCCGCCCGCGCTCCGCCGCGTCCCGCGCCTGCCGGACCTCGCGCGCCCCCGCCTGGCGGCAGACCGCCTCCACCGCCGCCGCGTGCTCGGCAACTTCCTCCTGCAAGCCCTCGATCTCAATCAGCAGCACCGCCGCGGAATCCAGCGGATAGCCCGCCTGCACCGCCGCCTCCACGGCCCGCAGCGTAAAGCCGTCCAGCATCTCCAGCGCCGCCGGCGTAATGCCCGCCGCCGTGATCGCGCTCACCGTCTCCGCCGCCCGGTCCACCTGGTCATAAATCGCCAGCAGCGTCCGCACCGCCTCCGGCTTCCGCGTCAGCTTCACCGTCACCGCCGTCACCACGCCCAGCGTCCCCTCCGAGCCGACCATCAAGCCCGTCAGGTCATAGCCCGGCATGTCCGGCGCCATGCCGCCGGTGCGCAGCACCTCGCCGTCGGCCAGCACCACCTCCAGCCCGGTCACATGGTTCACGGTGACGCCGTAGGCCAGCGTATGCGGTCCGCCGCTGTTTTCCGCCACGTTCCCGCCGATGGTGCAGGCCTTTTGGCTGGAAGGATCGGGAACGAAATAAAATCCCGTGCCGCTGATGCGCTCGGAAAGTTCCAGGTTCACCACTCCCGGCTCGACCCGCGCCCGCTGGTTCTCGACCTCGACCGACAAAATTTTCCGCATGCGGTTCAGCGACAAAATGATGCCCCCGTCCCGCGCCACCGCCCCGCCGCTCAGCCCCGTGCCCGCGCCGCGGGGAATGATCGCCAAGCCGTGCTCCCGCGCCAGCCGCAGGACGGCGATCACCTCATCCCGGCTGCGCGGAAACACCACCAGGTCCGGCTCGCCCCGGTCCACCCCGCCGTCGTATTCGTACAGCATCCGGCCCAGCGCGTCCGCCACCACTCCATCCGGCCCCAGCAGGGCCTGCAAACGCGACCGAATCGCCCGCAATTTTTCCATCTAGTTCGAGTATACGGGCACGGCTGCGGCGGCCAGCGCGGTGCTGCGAGGCGGGGTAGGATATTCCGAGATGTCACTGCGCCTAACCCTGGGTAACTTCGGCCCGTTCCTCGACAGCGGCGAGATTTCCCTCGAGCCCGGCCTGAACGTCGTCACGGGGCTGAACAACACGGGAAAGACGGCATTGCTCTGGGCCGCCTTCGCGCAGCGGGGCGGCCCGGCGCCCCCCGACAACAGCTGGGGCGACGGCGGGCGGCTCCGGACGCACGTCGGGGGCTATGTGCGCCACGGCCAGCAGGGATGGATGAGGCTGGGCTGGGACCCAGGGGAGGCTGAGCGCCAGCGCGCGTGGAAGCTGGTGACCTCCTCCTCAGGGCTGCGGGGCCTTCCCCTGCCCGATGAATTTGAGGCGGCGGTGACCTGGGAGCCGGACGGGCCGGATCTAGGCCTTTGGCTCCGCGGACTGCTGTTTCGCCAGGAACACGGCGTCCCGAAGCTCCTTTTCGGGAGCGACCCCGCTCGGCCGGACCTCCGGCCGATCGGCGCTGCAGCGCCGTCGGACATGCTGGAGGCGTTCGGCCTGAGCGCTTCCCGCGCCGGCGCCCCCGGGCCGTTCCGCGCCGCCCAAGCGGGCGCGCCAAAGCTGCCGTGGCCGCGGCTCGCCCTCGGGTGCCACATCCTAGCCGCCGGGCGGCGGATTCCCGACTACGATGGGAACGTTGCGGTCGCGCACGACTTGGCGCCCGACGCGTCGAACCTCGCCGCGGTTCTCCACACCCTCTTGAGCACGAGCAGGTTCCGACCCGAGGGCCGGTCGGTGTTCGACCAAATTTCTGGGGAACTTCGCAGGTTTTTCCCCGAAGTCACCGCTATGCGCACGGAGATGGGCCAGATTCAGCAGGGCCAGACCCCGAGCGTCGGCCTTAACGCGGACCGGGGCGAGCTCACGGTCCCATTCGGCCATTGCGGGACCGGCGTGTGGAACGCGTTAGCCATTCTGACCGCCGCGCTGCTGCCCACTGCGGCGAAGCTGATCCTGATTGACGAGCCGAGCGCCTTCCTCCACCCCGCCGCGGAGCGGGAACTGGCGCGCTTCCTTGAGCGCGTCGGCAAGGAAAAAGGGCACATGTTCTTGGTTTCGACGCACTCGGCGATCCTCGCCAGCCACGCGCGCGGCAGCCTGTGGGGAACGGTGCGCCAGCCGGACGGGAGCTGCCGAATCGAACGGCTCGGCGGCTTTGCCCAAGCGCTCGGCACACTGGGCGTAACCGCCGCCGACATCCTGCCGCACGACGGCGTCCTCCTGGTTGAGGGCCCGTCGGACCAGTTCGTCTTCCGTGCCCTAGCGAACGAAACCCCTGAGGGCCGCCGCGTGGCTGTTGTCCCTCTGGGCGGCGAGGGCCGTGCCCGCGTTAAGGGCGGGCGCAACATATGCGAGGTTGTGAAGCGAGTGATGGACGCCGCGCTCCAGATCAAAATGCCAGTGGTCGCCCTGCTCGACAGCGTCAACTGGAGCGACTCGGACAGGCATGAGCTCGAGAAGGCGGGCCACACCGTGTTCCTCAAGAAGCCCGAGATCGAGGATTACTTCCTTGGCCCTGATGCCTTGGCAGCAGTCCTCGCCGAGGACGCGGAGGGAACACCGGCGGAACTCCGCCCGAAAATCGCCGTGGCGCTGGCAAGGCCCGAGCCGTACCCAAAAGGATCTGCCGCGATCAGCTCGGCCTTCCACTCGGCGGCGGCCGTTCGCTACGACAAGGCCAGCGACCTGCCGCGAATCTTCGCCGCGACACCGCCGGACGACCCCAAGCTGGGCGAGCTCAGGGGGGAGCTCTCAGCCGCCCTAGGGACTCTGCGCGAAGCCGGGCGCGCCAGCGCCGCCGAAATCCGCGGGGCCTGACGGGGGCGAGCTTCCACTTCAGTGTCCCGTTTGTCCGCGCAGCAGCGCCACGGCGTGCGGCAGCAGGCCAATCACCGCCTGCAAGCTTTGCGCCGCGCCGCGCGGGCTGCCGGGCAGGTTGAGAATCAAGCAGGCGCCGCAAACGCCGCAGACCCCGCGCGATAGCCAGGCCATCGGCGTCGCCGCCGCCCCCGCCTGCCGCATCCGCTCCGCCAGCCCCGGCGCCAAGCGGTCGCAAACGTCTTGGGTCGCCTCCGGCGTCACGTCGCGCGGGCCCAGGCCCGTTCCGCCCGTGGTCACCACCAGTTCGGCCAGCCCCGCCAACTCCTGCAACCGCCGCGCCAGGCGCTCCCGTTCATCGGGAAGAACCTCCCGCCGGGGGATGGCGAATCCCGCCGCCGCCAGCATCTCCGCCACGACCGGTCCGGAGCGGTCTTCGCGCCGTCCGGCGGCGCAGCCATCGCTGACCGTGATCACCCAGGCCCGTGCCGGAAGGACGCTTCGCGTTGCGCCGGAGGAAATGGCTTTCGCCGCACTCGCCGAACCCGCCGCGCCGGAAATATTGACCCGGGTCGACGCTGCTGCGAGGTTCCCCGCACCCGCCGCGTTCCCCGCATTGGCCGCGCGCCCGCCCGTCGCGCCCGAACCGGCCGCCGCACCACGGCTGAGGGCTCCGCCGCCGCTCACCTGGCTCACCGCCGGAAGTTGTGCTCGTCCAGCCGCCGCAGTCCCTCCATCAGCAGTCCCTGCGTGCTGTTCTTCACCGTGGATTCGGTAGGCTTGCCGCTGAAGTCAATCGCGAATTCCCCCTCCGCCCAGCCCAAGGTCACATAGACGACCTCGTCGCCGCGGGCGTCCCCCATCTCCGCGTCTTTTACCTGGCCTTCCAGCAGATGCAACGTCGCGGTCAGCCGCGGCGCGGTCTCCGATGCCGCCTTGCCGTTCAGCACCACGGTGCAACTTCGCCGGCTCAAATCCAGCGTTTGCAGCAGGTCCACCACGCCCAAATCTTCCAGCCGCCCGCGCAGCTTGCCGGCATCCGGCAGGCCGCTGGCGCGGCGCAATCCCGTCCGTCCCAGGGCCCGCTTAACGCGCTCGCGCAGGTCGGAGGCGAAGAACGGCTTCTGCACGATCTCCTCCAGCTGCGCCACGTGCCCGCCCAGCCGGTCCACCGCATCCGCCCGGGAAGCAATCATCACCACCGGAGGCGCGGCCTCGCCCAGCCCACGCAAACTTTCCAGCAACTCCAGGCCAGTGGCGTCGGCGAGGCGAAACTCCGCCAAAATCAAATCCGCCGGCCATTCCGCCAAGATTTGCCGCGCATCCGCGACCGCCGTTCCATGGCGCAGATCCACGATGTCGCCGACCCCGTGCCGCACCACTTCCAGCATGCGGCTGTTCGGCTCCAAGACCAGCAATTTGGGCTGTGTTTCAGGCACGGCGGCGCAATCGCTTTCCTTGCGGCGGGCGGCGGAAGTCGCCGCTGAGCCCGCCCGATTTTCGCGTCAGTTCCACGTCCCGGATCGTGATGCCGTGATCCAGGGCCTTGCACATATCATATAGGGTTAGAGCCGCAATGCTCACCGCCGTCAGGGCTTCCATCTCCACGCCCGTGGCGGCGGTGGTTCCGACCCGGCTGGTCAGCCGCACGCCGCCCCGCGCCCAACGCGCCTCCACCTCGATGCGGCTTAGCGGCAGCGTGTGACAGAGTGGAATCAGTTCCGCCGTGCGCTTGGCCCCGGCGATGCCGGCGATGCGGGCAATCTCCAAGGGATCGCCTTTGGGGTTGCGGCCGAGCGCCGCCAGGACGGCCGGCCGCAGTGCCACGAAGGCCCGCGCTTCGGCCTCGCGGTAGGTCGGCGGTTTGGCGCTGACGTCCACCATGCGCACCCCGCCCCCCGCGGCGTAATGCGACAGCCGTCCGGCGCCTTGGCCGCCCGCCGCCGCGCGCCCGGCGTGCCCTCCGCGCGCTGCCGGTGATGCGCCACGGCCCGCTGCGCCACGCGTCCCGCTTAGCGCCCGTTCCCGTTTCATTTCAGCAGCACCTCGGCCCATTCCCCTGCCGCCAGCTCCGTCGTGTTCGGCGGCAAATGCAGATACGCGTCGGCGGCGGCCAGCGCGGCCATGTCCGCCGAGCCATGATACGCCAGCGGCGCGATCACCGCCGCCGTCAGCTCGCCCTCCAGCCGCACCGGCAGGAACTGATCGAGCGGAATCGCCTTGCCGCGATAGGCAAAGCCCATGCGCGCCGCCAGCCACGGCCGCGCCGCCCTCATCGCCTTCCGCGCCGCCCCGACGCCGGCGGCGTCGCCGAGCCCATCGGCAGTCCCAGTTCCGGCTGCATCCCGCTCGCCGGTGCGCCCGGCGGCCGTCTCCCTCCCCCCCTCGCCCGCCCCCTCACCCGCCAAGGCGGCGATCAGCGGCTGCGCGAACAGTTCAAACGTCAGCATCGCGCTCAGCGGGTTTCCCGGCAGCGCCAAGCACAGCCTGGGCCGCGCGGCTTTGCTGCCTGCGTCCGCCGCCGCCATCACCCCCAACTTCACCGGCTTGCCGGGCCGGATGCGCACCGCGTTCCAGCGCCATGTCCCGCCCAGCTCGCGCCACGCCGCCTGCACGAAGTCGAACTTCCCGACCGACGCCCCGCCGGTCACCAGCACCAGCTCGGCGCCAGCCGCCGCTTGCCGCAGCCGTTCCCGCAAGAGCTGCGCGTCATCGCCCGCCGGCGGCAGCCGCCACGGCCGTCCCCCCGCCCGCCGCACCAGCACCGCCAGCGCCGGGCCGTTGGAGTTGCGGATCTGTCCGCCTTCCGGCCGCGGTCCCTCCGCCTCCACCAACTCATCGCCGGTCGCCAGCACCGCCACGCGCGGCGGGGGATAAACCCTCGGCCGCGCTTCGCCCACCGCCGCCAGCAGCGCGATGCAGCTGTAGTCCAAACGCGCCCCCGCCACCAGCGCCACCGCCCCGGCGCGCATCTCGCTGGCTTGCGGCGCGATGTTTTCCCCCGCGGCCACGGCCCTTTGCAGAAAGACCCGCTCGCCGTCGCGCCGCGTGAACTCCACCATCGCCACGGCCACCGGCGCCCTGCCCGCCGCCGGCGGCGCCGGCGCGCCGGTCATGATCTCGGCGCATTCGCCCGCTGCCAGCGCGGATTCCGCGCCGCCGCCCGTCCAGGGCGCGTCCCCGGCCCGGATCAGCCCGCGCACGCGCAGCCCTTCCCGCTGCGCCCGCTCCGCATCCTCGGCCCGCAGCACATAGCCGTCACGCATGGCCCGCGGCCAAGGAGGCGCATCCCGCTCCGCCCGCGCCGCCGCCGCCAGCCAGCGGCCCGACGCTTGCTCCAGGCGCAGCCGCCGCGGCGAGCCCGGCCGCAATCGCCGGGCTTCCTCGGCCACGATGGCCCGCGCCTCAGCCATTGAGACCTCGCCAGCACCTGGCTCCATGAGAGTGCTTCCTCTTATGCGGCGGAACTGGCGCCGCGCCACCAACGGTCCAACTGGCTGCCGGGCACGATGATGCTTTCGTTGCGCTCCGGCCCGGTGGAAATCAGCCCAATCTCCGTCCCGCACTGCGCGGCGACAAAGTCCAAATACTCCCGCGCCGCCCGGGGCAAATCCTCCAGCCGCCGCATGCCCGCCGTGGGCGTGCCCCAGCCCGGCCGCACCTCGTACACCGGCTCCAGCCGCTCCCAATCCGCCGCCCGGGCCGGAATCTCCTCCACCGCCTGCCCATCCAGCCGGTAGCCGGTGCAAACCGGAATCTCCTTCAGCGTGTCCAGCACATCCAGCTTGGTCACCAGCAGGCTGTCAATGCCGTTGAGCTGGATGGCGTAGCGCAGCAGCGGCAGGTCCAGCCAGCCCACCCGCCGGGGCCGGCCGGTCACGCTGCCAAACTCCCGTCCGCGCTCCCGCAGCATGTCGCCGCTGGCGCCGTTCTCCTCGCTGGGAAACGGCCCGCCGCCCACCCGCGTCGCGTACGCCTTGGTCACGCCCAGCACGCCGCCGACGCGCGTCGGCGCCAGCCCCACCCCGATGCACGCCCCGCCGGAGATGGTCGAGGACGAGGTCACGAAGGGATACGTCCCGTGGTCAATGTCCAGCAGCGTGCCCTGCGCGCCTTCCAGCAAAATCGGCTCGCCCGCGTCCGCCGCCCGGTTCAGCAGCAGGGAGACGTCGGCGGCATAGAGCAGAATGCGGTGGCTCAGTTCGCGATAGGTCTCGAACATTTTTCCCGCATCCACCGCCGCCGTCCCATATAGCGCGCCGGCGATGGCGTTTTTTTCCGCCATGGCGTTCTCGATGTGCGCCCGCAGCAGATCGGCGTCGGCCAAATCGGCGATGCGCAATCCCCGCCGCCCCATCTTGTCCTCGTACGCTGGCCCAATGCCCCGCGTCGTGGTGCCGATCTTCACGCGCCCGGGCGCGTTCTCGGCCGCCAGTTCGATCATGCGGTGGTAGGGCAAAATCACCTGCGCCCGCCACGAGACGAACAGATGGCCGGCGACCTTCACCCCCGCCCGCTCCAGCGTCTCAATCTCGTCCACCAGCGCCTGCGGGTCCACCACCACGCCGTTGCCGATCGCCGCGCGACAGCCGGGGCGCAGAATGCCGCAGGGAATCAATTGCAGAATGAAGCGCTGTTCCCCCGCCACCACCGTGTGCCCGGCGTTGTGCCCGCCCTGGTAGCGCGCGATCCAGGCGAAGCGCTCCGCCAATAGGTCAACGATTTTGCCCTTGCCTTCGTCGCCCCATTGGGCGCCAACCACCACCAGGCACAGGGCCCGCTGGCGCGGACCGCTTCGAAGATCAGCTGTGGGAGACAAGAAGAAATATCGTACCGCACTCGGCCGCGCGACAGCGCGTGGGATCGCCGTCGGCGCCGCCCCTCGATACGCATCGCTCGCGCGCCGCTTGGCCTCTCGCGCCGGCGCGAGGCCGCCGCGCCAGGGCCCGCGCCGTTTAATGGTTGTTGGCGCGGATCAGCGACAAAAATTCATTGCGCGTTTCCAGGCAGGTGCGGAAGTCGCCCAGCATCGCCGACGTCACCGCCGCCGAGTGCTGCTTCTCCACTCCGCGCATCATCATGCACAAATGCCGCGCCTCCACCACCACGCCCACGCCGCGCGGCTGGATCAGCCCCTGGATGGTCTCGGCGATCTGCGTCGTCAGCCGCTCCTGCACCTGTAGCCGCCGCGCGAAGACGTCCACGATGCGCGGAATCTTGCTCAGCCCGATCACCTTCCCATGCGGCAGATAGGCGATGTGGCAGCGGCCGAAAAACGGCAGCATGTGGTGCTCACACAGGCTGAACATCTCGATTTCCTTGACGATCACCATCTCGTCGTAAGGCACCGTGAACAGCGCGCCGTGCAAAATTTTGTTCAGGTCGGCGCGGTAGCCGCTGGTCAAATACTCCAGCGCCTGCACCGTCCGCTGTGGCGTCCGCGTCAGCCCTTCCCGCTGCGGATCTTCGCCCAGGTGCCGCAGCAGTTGCCGCACCCAGGTTTCGGCTTCGGCGCAAGCGGCGTCGGAAGGACCAACTGGAATTGCCGCCGCGCCATGGCGTGTCGTCGTGCTCATAACAAATTATCACTCGCCCGCGCCGCGGCCGTGGAAAGTTGGGACAGGCGTCCCCGCCCGGCGGCGCCCCGCGCCCGGCAGCCGGGACGGCTCTCCCACGCGACCGAGGCTTATCGCTCCGTTCAAGCCGGCGGCTCCGCCCGGTCCTTCCAGCGCAGTGTTCCTTTCCGCCGCCGCCGCGCTCCGCTCCGCCAAATCGCCGCGTACACCGCGCTGCCCGGCAACAGCCACATGGCGTAGCGCCGCTGGCCGCGCGGCAGCCGCCGGGCATAATCTCCATGCAGCGCCGCCAGCCCCAGCGCCAGAGTCGCCGCCGGCCACCCCCAGCCCGCCGCCAGGGAGCCAGCCGCCGCAGCCAGAAAAATCCACGGCGCCGCCAATGCCCGCGCCGCCGCTCCCGGCGGCCAGGCCCACGGCCAGCCGAACAGCGGCACGGCATTTTTGCCCCAGCCGCGCCACACCTCCCGCCAGCCGCGGTACATCCGCACGCGCACGCATCCCGTTCCCGGCAGCAACGCCAGCCGCCCGCCGCCGTCCCGCAACCGCCGCGCCAGCGCCACATCCTCCAGCCAACTGCCGCGCACCGCCGCGTGTCCGCCGACGCGGCGGTACGTCGCCCGCCGCCACAGGAAAAATTGCCCGTTCGCCGCCGCCTCGCCGCCCCGCTCGCCATGCGCGTAGCAGCGGTTGAGCAACGTAAACACCAGCGGCACCACCGCCGCCTCCGCCCAACTGCCGCACTCCTGCTCGGGCGAAAGCGACAGCGCGTCCAGCCCCGCCGCCTCCGCTTTTCGCAGTGCCGCCGCCAGCCCGCCGGGCCGCAGCCGCGCATCGGCATCCAAAAACAGCAGCCACGCCCGCTCCGCGCCTTCCGCCCCGAGCCAGCAGGCCCGGTTCTTCCCCGCCCAGCCCCGCCACGCGTCGTCCGCCTCTAGCGGTCCCAGCCGCAGCACCTCGATTCGCCTATCCCGCGCCGCCCAGTTCCGCGCGATCGCCGCCGTGGCGTCGGCGGAATCATCATCCACCACGACGATCTCCGCCGCGCCCGAGGCCGCCACCGCCGCCAGGCAGGCGTCCAGATTGCGCGCCTCATTGCGTGCCGGAATCACGATGCGCACGTCCAATGGAACACCCTGGGCAGCCTGATGACCGGCGGACTCGGCGCCGGCAGTCCGCGGAACCGCAACCCCGCCCGCGGCGGCGGCACCGGCTTCCGCCCTCATCCCGCCGCGGGCGAGCCCGGAACCCGTCCCGCCGCCAGGTCTTGCAAATACCGCACCATCTGCGGGGAATCCCAGTTGATGGCGCCGACGATTTTCCGCACCACCTGGCCGCGGCTGTTGACGATGTAAGTCTCGGGATATTTCACCGTGCCGTAGCGGTGCGGCAGCGCCGCCGAGGGATCGCGCGCGGTCAAATATTGCACGTGGTACTGCTGAAGAAACTGGCGGTAGCGCTGCGCGTTGGTGTCGATCGAAACCGCCAGAATCGCGATCGGCCGGCCCTTCAGCGTCGCCGCCAGCGCGTTCAGCGACGGCGTTTCCTCGACGCACGGCGGGCACCAGGTGGCCCAAAAATTCAGCACCAGCACCTTGCCGCGAAAGCTGCGCAGCGTCACTGGCCGCCCCGCCGCGCTGGTCAGGGCAAAGCCCGGCGCCGGCGCCCCCGGATGCGCATGGCTGGAGCACGCCGCCAGCCCCACCGCCATCGCCGTCGCCAACACCGCCGCCGCGATCTGCCCGCGGCGGCCGCCCGCCGCCTTGCCGGGCGCGGGCCCGCGGGAAGCGTCCCCGCAACCGTCCGCAGTTGCGGGCGAGGTCGCAGCACGGAACAAATTCATGCGACGCCGATCGCCCCGCCTAAACCAATACGACCGCATAGTCCTTCCCTTCCCACTTCTCCCCCTGCGGCCAATAGAAGGTGAACCGCAGCGGCGCCCGCTGCCCCAGCTCGGTGGGCAGCTGCACGAAATACAGCCCCGTCGCCGTCGCCTGGGCCGGCGTGTCATTCGAGCGGGCCCATTCGTCGGCGGTCCAATGCAGCACGAACGGCGCCGCCGCCTGTATGGACAGCGTGCGCCCGGCGGCCATGTGGGCCAGAGGATAGTTGAAGGTCCAAAACTCCGGCGGATCCTTCGGCGCCTTGCCCGCCGCGTAGCGCTCCGCGACATGCGGCAGCCGGTCATAGACCTGCCCATCCTGCCGGCTGCGCAGCAGCTTCACGTATTCCGAATGCGCCCACATCAGCGGCATCGCCGAGCCCGTCGGCCGCCCGAACTGCAAAAACTGCTGCGGCAAGTCGGCGAAGTCCCACACCTGCTCGGGTAGCATCCCCACGCCATGCGCCAGCCGCTCCATGGCCTGGATCAGCGCGTCCACCGGCCGCCCCGCCGCCAGTTCATAATGCGCCCGCTCCCCGGTCAGCAGCGGCCACGCGCGTCCCCGCCCCCATCCCGTGTAGGCGGAGCCGTCGTCCTTCTGCCCGTAGCCGTCGTGGTTGTAGCGCCGCCAGCAGGGACCGTACGGCGTGTTCACCTTCAGCAGCGCATCCACCGCCCGTACCGATTCCAGGATGATCGGATCCTGCGCCTGCCGGATGCCGTACCGCACCAACTCCAAAAACCCCTGGTCCACGATCGCCGCCGCCGGATAGGCGTAACGCTTGCCCGGCGGCCGGTTGGCCAGCGTCAGCACCGCCCGGTCCTTGCCTCCCGCCGGCTCGACCGCGCCCCGCGGCACCGGCAGAATGCGCATGTAATGCGGCCCAATCCCCGGCGCCACCGCCGCGCCGTCGGCATGCGGCGACGTCACCGTCCATTCCTCCAAATGCGCGCTCAAGAAGTCGCCGTAGCCCTGGATGAAATCCGCCGTCGCCGCGTCGCCCCGCTCCCGCGCGAACCCCGCCGCGCAGGTCACCGCGGCGATGATCGCCGCCAGCGTCGAGGGCGAATATCCCGAGGCCTCCTCCCACCGCTCCTCCGGCGTCACCGGCCCGAAGCCGATCAAGAACCCCGCCGCCTTCATCACCATCTCGTAGGGATCAAACTCGCGCAGCGCCTGCACCTGATGCAGCCGCCACGCCAGCAGGATGGGAAACGCCGTTTCGTCCAGCTGCTGCCCGGTCCAATACGGCCGCCCATCCACCCAAAAATTTTGATAGAAGCTTCCGTTCTGCCGCTGCGACGTGGCCAGATAAATCATCGCCCGCAGCGGGGTGTCCGCATGCCCCGCCGCCAGCAGCCCGCCGGCGCTTTTCACCATGTCCCGCGTCCAGACCAGGTGGTAGCCGCCCACGTCCAAATCGCTTTTGACCTCGCCCCAGGGAATGCTCAGCGAAGCGATCATCGCGCCCGGATAGCTCTTGTCCTCATGCGCCAGCAGCAGGTGCACGCTCTTGCGGTACAACCGGCCGCTGTCGCCGCTGAAGCGGTCCAGGCCCAGCCAGTCCTCATTGGTCCGCTGCCACTGCTCCAGAAAGCGCGTGCGCGTCGCCGCGAACGGCGCGTCCAGCGATTGCAGCAGCGTGTTCATCGCGCTGTGCAGCGTCTCCCCCAGCGCCAGCCCCAGCGTGAACTGCCCGCCGTTGGAGATGTCCAGCTCCACGGTGCCCGCCACGTTCCCCGGCCCGGCGCAATCGTATCGCTCCCGCAGCTCATAGGCTTTGCTGAGCTGATTCCAGCCGTCGTTCACCCCGACATAGCCGCAGGAAAAGGCCACAATCGGCACGTTGGCGCCCATCGCCAGCCATACCCCGTCCTTGTTCCCGGTCAGCATCCATCGCCCCGCGACCTGGCACATTTGAATCGAGTTGCCCCAGCCGCCGACGCCCAGGTGCGGCGCGCACAGCGCCAGCAGCCGCAGCGGCGCCGCCACCGGCCCCAGCGTCTCCAGCCGCCCCGACATCAGCACGCAAGCTTGATGCGGGTCGGCCAGCACTTCCTTGGTGATGCGGTACCGCCCCTCCGGATCCTGCTTGACGATGCGATAGCCCAGCGCCTCCGGCGCCAGCGATTCGATGGCGCTGGTCATCCGGCGCCGCTCGTCGTGGAAAAAGCTGTTACCGTCGGTGACCAGCAACTGCCAGTCGCGAATCTGCGGGCGGTCAATCGTCGGGTAGTAGACCTCCGTGACCACCCCCTGCGCGATCGTGAACCACACGCGGCTAGAAACGGCATAAGCCGTTCCCACCGCGTCCTTGGCGCCGCGCGTCCAGCGGGGCTCGATGCCGGGTCCTCCCGGCGCGGGATGAAGGCATGGCGGGCCGTGGCTGTCGTCAGTGGGCATACGCAATCAGTGTAAGCGCCCCGGCGCGGCGCCGCCGCGGCGCGGCCCCAACCCCCTCGCCCGTCTTAGCGCCAAAGGTTACAATTCAGAGTAGTTGAGGTCGCCTATGCGTATGCGAGGGGTCACCGCGGTTTTGGCCGCGGCGCTATTGCTTTGCCTAGGTTCATTCGCCTGGGCGCAGGGGGCGTGTCCCGGCGGCGAATCGTTGACCGGCTTTCGCCTCCTGGCCGGCCCGCGCGGCGGGGGTCCGATGCTGCCGCTGACGCGCGTCAACCAGCTGCACGCGGGCGACATGCTCTGGTATTTGCCCCACGGCCTGCCCCTGCGCTGGCGCCGCTCCGCCCGCGTGGCCATCCTCCTGGTTCCCAGCGCCGAAAACGCCGCCAACATCCTGGTACTGCGCGTGCACCGCGCCGACCATCCCGCCGGCTGGACCGTGCCCGAACCCGCCGCCGCCGTGGCCCTGCTGTTCGGCCCCCGCGGCTTCAACGCCGGCACCATCCGCAAGCTCGCCGCCGCCCATCCCGAGCTGATTCGCAACTTCATTGACTACGCCAGCCAGGCCACGCGGGTCGAGGCGTTGGTCGCCCTGCTGGCGCGCTATGAGCATTCCCGCCCCGGCAGCATCCAGCTGCAAACCCTGCTGCACCGCTACTCGGAGCGCTACGGCGTCCAGCTTCCCAAGGTGAACCCGGCGCAGCCGCCGGAAGAAACCGCCGCCGAGCTGCTGCACGCCGTCGCCCCGCCGACCGCCATGCCTGGCGCCTCCCCCCACGCCGCCCTCACCGCCGGCTCGCAGAGCGCCGCCGCCGCCGTCGCCAGCCTCTACTTCGCTCCTCTCGTCGGCGTCGCCACCAGCAGCGTGCCGCTGGTCAAGGCCCTGCACGGCATGATGTTCCCCGGCACCGCCTTCCGCGGCGCCTTCGCCGTGCCCGGGGAAACCGGCCAGTCCAACCTGGCGCTCTGCACCACCAACGCCTCGCGCCAGCCGCATAAGCGCCTCGCCTACGTGTGGATGGCCCGCATCCCCGGCGACGCGCCGCCCGCCATCCGCCTGCTGCAAAACGCCAACGTGCCCGCGGGATGGCAGGCGCAGGTCCACGTCACCTGCGACAGCGTCGCCCAGCTCCGTGCCCTGATGCGCGTCCATCACTGGGCCCTGGCCGGCGGCGGCCACCGCTATCCCCTGCCCGTGGATGTGGCCAGCGTCGGCGTGGACCAAGACACGCTGCGGCTCGACCTGCGGCACGCCTCCGTCCCGCCCGGCCGTTATCAACTTTCCGCCACCTGGGATTGGACGCCGGTCCTGGCCCGGGGCACGGTCACCGTCCGCCCCTCGCCGGCGCTGGCCTCCGCCCGCCTGGCGCCGCACCAGCCCGACATGATCAGCGGCGGCGGTACGGTCCCGCTGCGGCTGACCGGCGCCGACTTTTCCCTGGTGCGCAGCGCCACGCTGACCACTGCGGCGGGCTCCGCGCCGGGCATGGCTGCGGCGCCGCTGGCCGTTCCCTTGACCCATCCGTCCCGTTCCGCCCTCAGCCTGCGCCTTGACACCCAGCCCCTGGCCCCCGGCGCCTACACGCTGCATCTGCACGCCGCCAACGGCGAAACCGCCGCCATCGGCCTCACCGTCCTGCCCCCCAACCCCACGCTGACCGGCTTGCCGCTGACGGTCCATCTCGGCGCCTCCCGCCCGACCATCTGGCTGCACGGCAAGCAACTGGCGGAGATCACCCGCATCACCAGTCCCGGCGCCGCTTGGACGCTGGGACCGGCGCAATCCGTTGACGCCGGCCGCCGCGCCGTCACCATCGCCCCGCAACAAAACCTGCAAGCGGGTCAGAAGCTGCCGGCCACGCTCTATCTGGCCGGGCGCAAGGCGCCGATCACCGTCGCCAACGCCATTCAAATCGCCCCGCCCCTGCCGGTCATTCGCCAGATCCAGCAGGCGAGTTTCCGCAGCCCCATCGCTCTGCGCCCCGGCGAACTGCCCGCCGCCACCATGGTCAGCTTTTCGGTCGCCGTGGCCCACGCCGGCGACAACACACGTTTCCGCCTCAGTTGCCGCGGCGATAACGATGATGACCTGGCGCTGCAACCGGGCGCTCCCGCCCGCGGCGGCGCCGCCCAGGTGGATGATGCCGGTGAAGGTCTGTATTACCTCGCCTTCCAGCCCGGCCGCGTCGGCAATGATGGCTGCCAAATCGAGTTGCAGGTCACCTCTCCCACCGGCGATTCCATCCCCAAGTCCCTCGGCCGCATCGTCCGCCTGCCCACCATCACCGGCTTTCAGCTGGGCGATCACTCCGCCGGACCCGGCCAGTATCGCGGCACGCTGACCGGCGCCAATCTTCAGTTGATCGCCGCCACCGGCTGGAACCGCGATCACGGCGTGCCCGTCACCGCGGTGCCCGCCGCCGCCGCTTCCGGAAATCCTGGCGCGCAGCGCCTGCGCATCGCCATGCCCTGGCCGCCCCCCGCGCCCCACGCCGCTCTCTACATTTGGCTGCGCGGCGAACCCCACGGCCGCAAAACTTCCGCCCGCTTCCAGTAAACAGGTCCGGCCATTCACCTTCCCCGCACCGCGGCAATCCAGGCGGAGGCGTAGCCCATCATGGCGCGGCGCCGCCCCTCGTGGGGTAGGGCTCCTGCTCTGTGTACCGCCCGTAGCGTGGGGTAGGACTCCTGCCCTGCGTACCGTCGCCCTCCCGGGCGGCGGGGAGTGGCAGCCGGGACGGCTATCCTACGTTCGCTGCGGCTGGGGCCGGAGTTGACCGCATGGCGTCTGCGGGCTAAAGCCCGCAGGACACAGGCTAAAGCCTATTCCACGCCCCGGTGCGGCCGCGCCCAGCGCGGCCGCACGCACGCCGAAGGCATACCCCACGCTGCGCGCGGCGGAATATATCGCGTGGCGGGAAATTGTGCGCCGCGGCGTGGGGTAGGGCTCCTGCCCTGCGTACCGTCGCCCTCCCGGGCGGCGGGGTGTGGCAGCCGGGACGGCTATCCTACTCCCGGATTGCCGCAGTGGCGCGGGAAGCGCGCTATCTTTGGACGGGGCAAGCAGGCGAGACTTTTCCCTTTGGGAAGAAATGAAACCGGCGACCGCTGCACAAAACGCGGCCGGCCGAATGCGAGGAGACCAATGCGGTTTGGCATCCGACCTAAGACGCTCGTTGGGAGATCGAAGCACCGATTCGCCCGGCGGTGGCTGCGAGGGTGTGCGGCTCAGCTGGTTTGTTGCGTGGCGGCAGGCGCGCCGGCGTGTGCGCAGGCCGCAATGGCGCCGGCCGCGAAGTACGCGCAGGTGCAGCAGCGGCTCGCGCGCGGCTGGAACACCTGGGACACGCATAGCGTCATGACCCAGGTGCTGTTGCCCGAAGGATTGGCCATTCATGCCGGCCTCAAACAGCGGAGTACGGCGGGATCCAACGACTTCTTGCGCGCGGCGCTGATTGGGGAGTTGCAGCAAGGTGCGCCGCGGGTGTTTCCCGGGCCGCATGCCTACAACGGCAGCTACACCGATATGAGGCTGACCTGGCATCGGTACCGGATTCGCATCCAGACCGCCCACGACGCGGGCAATCTGGTGATGCTGGTGACACGGCTCAGCCAGGCCCCCCGCCTCCACCTGCCGCCGGAGATGGTGTTCTGGGTGAACATGCTGTGGGGCCATCCGGGCCGGATCACCAAGCGAGGAGAAACGATCGAAGCTCGATTCGCGCATAAAGCGATACGCGTGTCTCTCACCGGGAAGGATGAGCATGACCTGGACGTTCCCGTGGGCGGGGCGTATTTCAGCTCCGTTCTGCGCGGACCGGTGGGGCTGAGCACCGGAGCGCCGCGCAGCCTTGCGGAGATTCGCCTAGCGATCGCGCGGGAGAAGAAGGCGTATCGGGATTCCATATCCCGATTCGGCAAGCTGGACTCCGTGGCCGACGCCATTCAGAGCGTCATCGGCTGGGACACGATTTATGAGCCGGAAAAACAGAGGGTGATCACGCCCGTCAGCCGCGTCTGGAATGTGCGCTGGGGCGGCTACGTGTTGTTTGACTGGGATACATTCTTTACCGCAACCCTTGCCTCCGTGGGCGACCGCGATCTCGCCTATGTGAACGCGGTCGAAATCCTGCGCGAGGAAACGCGGGAAGGCTTTGTGCCGAACTACGCGCGCGCGCACGGCTGGAAAAGCAGCGACCGTTCCGAGCCGCCGGTCGGGTCCATCACGGTGCTGGGGCTCTATCGCCAGTTCCATGACAAGTGGCTGCTCGCGGAGACCTACCCGGCGCTCCTGCGCTGGAACCGTTGGTGGGCCGAGCACCGCGACCGTGACGGTTATCTGGTGTGGGGCAGCGACGGCGAGAACCAGCCCGTGAATCTGGATGATCCCACGGCGGGAACGCGCGCAGGCGCCATTCTGGAGTCCGGCCTGGACAACAGCCCGATGTATGACCGCGCGGTCTATGATCCCCAGGCGCACCAGCTGGAATATGCCGATGTCGGCTTGATGAGCCTGTACATCGCCGACTGCCATGCGCTCGCCAGAATCGCCGGCATTCTCGGCCGGCGGCCCGAGGCGGCGCGGTTGGAGGCGCGCGCCAAAAAGTACGGCGCCCAACTCCAGACCATGTGGAATGCGAAGCGCGGAATCTTTCTGAATCGGGATCTGCACACTGGGAAATACAATCCGCGGCTCTCACCCACGAATTTCTATCCCTTGCTGGCAGCGGTCGCGACCCCGGCGCAGGCCAGAGAAATGGTGCAGCGGCACCTGCTGAACCGCAAGCAATTCTGGGGAAAATGGGTGCTTCCCTCCATTGAGCGCAGCGATCCGGCCTTCCAGGACCAGAATTATTGGCGCGGCCGCATCTGGGGACCAATGAACTACCTGGTGTTCCTGGGACTGAAAAATTACCACTCGCCGCTGATCCAGCGCGTGCGCCGCCGGCTCGCCGAGAAGTCGCTGGCGCTGTTCCTGAAAAGCTGGGACGCGCACGGCTACGTGCATGAAAACTACAACGCCATCACCGGCGCGGGCGACGACGTGACAAACAGCGACCGGTTCTATACCTGGGGAGCCCTGCTGGGATTGATGAGTCTCGACGAGCAGCAGGTGAACGCCGGACCCGGCCACGGCGCTCGACATTGATGGGCGCGCGCCAAGCCCGACGCCGGAGCGGATCCATCGAGTTTAGCCGCCCCAGGAGCGGGCAGAACCCGGGACGGCACAGGCGCGGCCAGTGCGGCTTCACGCAAGCCGGAGGCTTCCCAACGTTCTGGTCCGCCGCCCTCCGCCAACGCCGCCGCCAGTCGTCGCGTCCCAACCCAATCACCCAGTGACCGCCTTGGGAGTCCTCCGCCGCTGGCGCCCGCCGAAGCAACCCCCAGCCGACATCCACCCCCGACCCCGGTTCCGCCGTCATTCGTACCGCAGCGCCTCCAGCGGATCGGCCCGCGTCGCGCGCAGCGCCGGGGCAACTGACGCCAGCGCCGCAACCGCCGCTACGACGATCCCAACTCCAGCCAGCACCGGCAATGGCGACGCGGGGAGAAATCGGTAAAAGACCGCCCCCAGCAACCGCGGGACGAACCATGCCGCCGCCATGCCCGCCGCCATACCCCAGCCGACCGTGCGCGCCGTCTCACCCGCAACCAGCCAGCCGATGTCGGACCGCTGCGCGCCCAGCGAACTGCGCACGGCGAACTCCCGCGTGCGGCGCGCCGCCAGAAAAGCGACCACGCCGAACAGGCCCACCGCCGCTAGCAGCAGCGCGAGGACACCCATCACCGATATCAGCTTTGTGCGTACGCCAAACGCCCCGGACCTAGCCAGCGCCACGTAGCTCTGCGGAGTGCCGACTTTTACGCTTCGCCCCAGCGCCCCCGCCCAGATGGCGCCGTCCAGACCGGCTACGCTCGGCATCGTCCCCGGATGGCTGCGCACCAGCAGGACCATTCGGCCGCCCGCCATGGACTGGGCCATGGGCAGGTAAATCTGCCAATGCGGGTGAAGCTGGCCGAGATCGTCCTCCACGTCGCCGACCACGCCCACCACGCGCATCCGCTCCCAGCCCGCGGTCCAAAGCACCTGCACGAACCGCCCGACTGGGTTCTTGCCGCCGAAATAGCGCCGCACCATCGCCGCGTTCACCATCACCACCGGCGGCGCTTTGGCGCCGTCGCCCGCGCGGAAGTCGCGCCCGGCCAACAGCGGCGCACCCAATGCGGCGAGGTATCCGGTGCTCACCACAAAATCAATCGGAGCATAGACCGTGGCTTTCCCGTCCCGGCGAAGGCCGGTTTCCGCCCCCCCACTTTCCAGCGGCGGCCGGCTCACCCAGCCGGCGCCGAGAGCGCCGGGCAGCGCGCGCACGCGGGCGGCGATGCCCGCGAAGCATGCCACCCGCGCCGCCGCCTCGGCCGCCTTCGCCCGTGGCAGCGTCACTGCGATCATCTCGGCGTTACGGGGGGGAAAGCCGAAAGGCCGGGAGAGCTCCACCACCGCCTGCTGCACCAAAAATCCAGCGCCCGCCAGCAGGGCTACCGCTAGCGCGATTTGCCCCGCCGTCAGGCTCCGCCACAGCCGCGCCCGCACCACCCCAACGCCGCCCGCCGCCCCTGATTGCAGGTGCGCCTGCGGATCGGCGCGCGCCATTAGCCCCGCCGGTCCCAGTCCAAACAGCAGAACGGCAAACATCGCGGCGCCGGGAGGATGGCGACCCGCCGGCCGCCCAGTGTGGCTTCGCGGCGCGTGAAGTTCCGTCCCAGCACCGGCTGCACCCCCAGCACCGGGAAGAAATTTGCTCCCACCCGCCGCACCGCCACCGCCTCGCCCGCCCCCCGCCGAATCCAGTCCATCACCTCGGGGTCTTGCACGGTGGCGATGCCGGCAAGGCCCCGTAGTGCCAGCATGTCGGCACCGGTAAGATCCGCGCCCCACAAGCCGGCGTGATCGTCGCCGGTAATGATAGCCGCCCGGTGGGGATGCGCGATCGGCGGCTGCGCCAAGAAGATGCTGTTGGCCAAGCTGAACACCGTGACGTTCGCCGCGATCCCGAGCGCCAGCGTCAGCACCGCGACCGTGGCAAACCCCGGCGCCCGCCGCCATTGCCGCAAGCCAAACCGCACGTCCTGCCATACGCTGCGCATCATTTACCCTCAATCCCGGTTCGCAGTCCGCGGGCCCGCCGCCCGTGGCGACTCCGCCCTGTACGCCTGCGCTGCACGCGGCGGACCATCGCTCCCGCTTGCAAACCGCTGCGGCCCTGGGCTTTACCGCCGCGCCTGTTGACATGACGCCGCCCAACTGTCCGCATCCGGGACGCCGCTGTCCGCCACCGGACAGTCGCCGCCCGCGCCGCGAATCCCCCCAACCACGCAACGTGCTCCCGCAAACGCCGCGACTCCCGCACTACGCAAAGTGCTCCCGTTGCCCCACCCACGGAAATCACCACTCACCCGCCAATCTCCTTCATTTCGCGTTCCCGGCGCCTCGCCCTTTTTCCGCCCATCCCTCGTCACCCGTCCCAAGTCCCCAAGGCGAAATCTTATTCGCTCAGCGCGGCGGGGGATAGGCGATCTGGCCGAGGATGGCGGGGCGGTGGGCGCCGGTGGCGGCGGGCAGGTTGGCGGGCAGTTGGTGGAAGGTGCGGTCGCCGAGCAGGGCGAAGGCCAGGGCTTCCTTGGCTTGGGGCAAAATGCCGAAATCGGCGGAGGAGCGGAAGCGGCACTGGGGCGCGGCGGTGGCCAGCATGCGCATCAGCGTAGGATTGCGCAGGCCGCCCCCGGAAACGACCACCTCCCAAGGAGTCCGGTGTTGCGGGCCTAGAGTGAGGCCGAGGGCAATGGTGCGGGCGGTCAGGGCGGCGGCGGTGGCGAGCAGATCGTCACCCGCGGCGCGAGGCGCGGCGGCCAGCAGGCGGGCGAGGAAGGCGCGGCCAAATTGCTCGCGGCCGCAGCTCTTCGGCGGCCTGAGCCGGTAATACGGATCGGCCAGCAGGCGGCCGAGCAGCGGCTCCAGCACGCGGCCGCGAGCGGCGGCGCGGCCGTCGCGGTCCCAGCGCCGGCGGCCCTGGCTGCAATGGGCCGCGAGCGCGTCCATGACCATGTTGCCGGGACCGGTGTCAAAGGCGCGGACATGCTTCGGCGCGACATCCGGCGGCAGCAAGGTCAAATTGGCGATGCCGCCGATGTTGAGCGCGGCGCGGGGCTGGCGTGGATGGCGCAGCAGCAGCCAATCCACGAAGGGAACCAGCGGCGCGCCTTGGCCGCCGAGGGCGACGTCGGCGGCGCGGAAATTGCTGATCACCGGAACGCCGGTGCGGGCGGCGACGACCGCGGCTTCCCCGAGCTGCCAGGTGCAGGCCAGTTGGCGGCCGAGAAACGGCTGCGGGCGGCCCTGATGGTAAATGGTTTGGCCATGGCTGGCGATGAACGCCAGGCGGGCGGGGGCAAGGCGGGCTTGGCGGCAGGCGCCGAGAACCGCCGCGGCGATGGTCTCCGCCAGCCAGACGTTGAGGCGGGCGAGTTCGGCGACCGAGATGGCCGCGGCGTCGCAGGCGGCCAGCAGGCGCTGGCGCTCACGGCGACGGAAGGCGAAGCTGGCCAACTGGAGCAGTTCGACCCGGCGGGCGTTGAGCGGGCCCGAGAGGCGAACCAGGGCCACATCCACGCCGTCACAGGAGGTGCCGGTCATCACCCCGGCGGCCAGCGAATGGTGAGGACGCGGCGATACGCGCGCGCGGGGCGAGGGCTGCGGGCGGGGCGATGCCGCGTGGCGAGGGGCGGAAGACGAAGCGGGCACCTGGCGATTACAGCAGGGTTCAGGGGCTAGGGTCCAGCGATTAGGGCTGCGGCGCGGACGCGCAATTCCGGACGCCCTCGCGTTGGCGGCGAAGCGTGGGGTAGGGCTCCTGCCCTGCGGTTCGTCGCCCTCCGGGGCGGCGGGAGTGACAGCCGGGACGGCCATCCCACTATCTTCGTGGCGGCGGGACGGCCCGGCCGCGCGGAGCGCGACCGCACGCAAGCCGGAGGCATACCCCACGCCGGGCACGGCGGGGCGATATTGCGCGGCGGAAGCATTGGCGGCGAAGCGTGGGGTAGGTCTCCTGCCCTGCGTAGCGTCGCCCTCCGGGGCGGCGGGGGGGGGGTGACAGCCGGGACGGTGATCTCCCTTCGCCGCGACTAGGGATTTGACAGCCGGGACGGCTATCCTACTTTCGTTGCGCCGAGCGCAGGTTTGACCGCCGAGGACGGCGATCCCACTAGCTGCACACGGGCTTAGGAGCCGGCGTTCCTGAGCTCGGCTTGCAGCGCGGCCAGCAGCTGGATCGCTTCCAGCGGCGTCAGGCGGTTGATGTCGAGCTCGCCCAGGCGGGCGGCGATTTTTTGGCTGATGGGCGTGAACAGCGTCAACTGCATCTCCGGCGGCTCCGGCGCCAGATCGCCGCTGGTGCGGCGCTCGGCGCGTTCATGGCGCTCCAGCACTTGCCGCGCGCGGGCCATCACCTCCGGCGGCAGGCCGGCGAGGCGGGCGACCTCCAAGCCATAGCTGCGGTCGGCGGCGCCGGGTTCGACGCGGCGCAGGAAGACGATCTGCTGGCCGGCCTCGGCCACGGCGACGCGGCAGTTGCGGACGCCGGCGAGATGCTCGGCCAGCTCGGTGAGCTCGTGATAATGCGTGGCGAACAGCGTCTTGGCGCCGCGGGCGGCGTGCAGATGCTCGATGATCGCCCAGGCCAGGGCCAGGCCGTCATAGGTGGCAGTGCCGCGGCCGATTTCATCCAGAATGACCAAGCTGCGGGAGGTGAGCCCGTTGAGGATGGCGGCGGTTTCGGTCATCTCCACCATGAAGGTCGAGCGGCCGCGGGAGAGGTTGTCGCCGGCGCCGATGCGGGTGAAGATGCGGTCCACGATGGGCAGGCGGGCGCGGTCGGCGGGCACGAAGGAGCCGATCTGCGCCATCAGGCAGATCAGCGCCACCTGCCGCAGGTAGGTGCTCTTGCCGCCCATGTTGGGGCCGGTGAGGATCAGGACCCGATGCTGCTCATCGTCCATGTAGGTGTCGTTGGGAACGAAGCGGTCGGCGGTGGGGTCCCAGGCGGCGAGTTCGACCACGGGATGGCGGCCGGCGCGAATCTCCAAGCTGGCGTCCTCGGTCCATTGCGGGCGGCAGTAACGGCGCTGGCGGGCGAGATGGGCGAAGCAAGCCAAGACGTCGAGTTCGGCCAGGCCGG
This sequence comes from Acidobacteriota bacterium, assembly GCA_027314025.1. GTDB lineage: Bacteria > Acidobacteriota > Terriglobia > Terriglobales > SCQP01 > JAKAUF01. The sequence goes on along the minus strand of DAHVCP010000046.1, from coordinate 107,009 downwards.
CGGCGTCGCGGCGGATGGCGGCGCCGGCGGCGGCGACGGTTTGGCGCAGGGCGGCGAAGAGCTGGGCTTCCAGTTCCCTGGCCCGCTCCTCGGCGCTCAGCACCTTGATCTCCAGTTCCTTTAGTTCCGGCAAGGTGAAGCGCTCGGCGTTGACCAAGGTTTGCTTGCGCTCATACCGCGGCGGGACCAGGCGCAGGTTGGCGCGGGAGACCTCGATGTAATACCCGAAGATGTTATTGAAGCGGACCTTCAGGGAGGCGATGCCAGTGGCGTCGCGTTCGCGCTGTTCGATGGCGGCCAGCGCCTGCTTGCCGCCGTGGCCCAGGGAGCGCAGCTCGTCGAGCTCCGCCGAAACGCCGCCGCGGATATAGCCGCCGTCCGTGGTGGCCGCCGGAGGCTCCTCGCGAATGGTGGCGACGATCTGGTCGCGCAGCGCGGGCAAGGGATCGAGTGCGGCGGCGAGCGGCTCCAGCCGGCCGGGCAGCGCGGCGGCAGCTTGCGGCCGGACGGCGGCGGGCGCGGCGACGGAGGCGGACGTGGCGTCGGTATCGGCCCCGGCGGCGGCGGAGGAAACGGCGGCGGCGGATGCGCCCGCTGCCGCCGCGGCGCCCGCGGCGGGGGGATGGCCCAGGGCGGCGGCGACCGCCGGGATGCGGTCGAGCGAAGCGGCCAGGGCGCGCAGGTCGCGGGGATTGGCCGTGGCCAGGGTGGCCCGCGACAACAGCCGCTCCAGATCGAGAATGCCGGCCAGCGCGGCGCGCAGCGCCGCGAGATCCACTGTCGCGCGCAGCGCGGCGAGATCCACCGCCGCACCTGGCGGGGCGAGATCTACCGCCGCGCTCGGCGCGGCGGAGGCCGGGGCCGCGGCGCTCCCCTGCCCCGGCGCGGCGGAGGCCGGGGCCGCGGCGATCCCCTGCCCCGGCGCGGCGGGGGCGGGGTTCGCCGCGCCTGGCGCGGCCGGCGCGCTTTGCGGGCCGGCCAGCGCGGCGACGGCATCCAATCGGGCCTCCAATGCCGCGCGGTCGCTGAGCGGGGCCAAAATCCAGCCGCGCAGCAGGCGGCGGCCCATCGGCGTCAGGGTTTGATCCAGCCCATGGCGCAGCGTGGCGGGGTCCTCGCCGGCGAAGATGGGCTCGACCAATTCCAAGTTGCGAATCGTCGGCGCGTCCAGTACCAGCCCTTGGCGGGCGTGGTAAAAGCTGAGCCGGTCCACATGCTCCAGGCGGCTGCGCTGGGTTTCCTTGACATAGTGGACGATGGCCGCGGCGGCGCTGGCGGCCCAGCCGTGAGCGGCCAGGCCCAGCCCATCGAGAGCGATGACGCCGAAATGCGTCTCCAGCTCGCGGCGGGCGAAATCCGGGGCGAAGATCCAATCCTCCAGCGGCGTCAGCGCCGCCCCCGGCGGCAGCGGGCCCGCAAGCGGCGGCGACTGGCTGGGATGGAGAATCTCCCGCGGCCGCCAGCGCTCGAGCTCCTGGCGCAGTTCGGCGGCGGCGTTCGGGCCGGAGCATTCGGTGACGCGAAATTCCCCGGTCGAGACTTCCAGCAGCGCCAGGCCGACGGCGGCCGGACCGGGGGCGATGGCGGCCAGATAGCGGACCTCCTCGCCGCTTTGCGCGGCGGCGGTGCCGGGCGTGAGCACGCGGGTGATCTCCCGCTTCACTAATTTCTTGGCTTGCTTGGCGTCCTCCATCTGATCGCAGATGGCGACCTTGTAGCCTTTTTGAATCAGCCGGGCGATGTAGTTCTGCGCCGAATGGTAGGGCACGCCGCACATGGGGATGGGCACGCCCTTTTCCTTGTTGCGCGCGGTGAGGGTGATTTCCAATTCGCGCGCCGCGGTGACGGCGTCGGCAAAGAAGAGCTCATAGAAATCCCCCAGGCGGAACAGCAGCAGCGCCTCAGGACAGCGGCGCTTGACGCCCCAGTACTGCCGCATCAGCGGCGTCTGCGGAACGTTCTTCGGCAGCTCGGCGGCTCGCCCCGAGGGCGGCTGGGCGGCGGCGGGTTCGCCCGCATGGGAGACCGCGCCGGCGGCGGGTCTGCCGGCCGGGGAAGATTCACCGGCGGCGGCATTGCGAGGCGCGGAGGGCGGAGCGGACACCTTGCGATTTTAGAATAGGGCGGCGGGTCAGCGCGGCGGATATTGGAGTGGAGGCTCCGCCGCCGGGCTGCGTCTCCGTGGGAAACGCGGCTTTGACCCAAAATGCGCCTGGAAAACTGCCGCGGTCGTTCGGGCGCGTCGCGCGATTACGCAGGAACGTAGGTCAGTCGAACCACGTCCGCGCCGAGTTGATCGCTTGCCACCAGGCGGAGCGGCGACCGGGGACCGGCGAAGAACGGCGTGCCGCGACCCAACACGATGGGCTGGAAGTAGAGTCGGTACTCATCAATAAGTCCCAGGCTGGTCAGGCTTCCCGCCAAATCCGGTCCGGCAACGTCAATCTCCCCATCGAGCTGGGCCTTCAGCCCGCGGATCACCGCCGCGAAGTCATTGCCGACAAGCGTGGCGTTGGGGCCGACCGATGGCGACGAGCGCGACACCACCCACTTCGGCCGGCTTCGCCACGCCGCCGCGAACTCGCGATCCTCCGCGTCCCAATCCGGCACGTCATCGTCCCAATAATGCATGATCTCGTAGATGCGGCGGCCGTACACCATGCCCGTCAAGCCGCGTACGTGCTCGATGAAGTGATGAAAGAGCACCGGGTCCGGCGGGCCCAATTGCTGGTGGTCAACGTAACCGTCCAGGAACTGGTTCAATCCATACACGAGTCTTGCCATGCGAAAAACCTCCGTTCCAGATTCTTCAGAAGCGTTCCACGCTCGCCGCCGCGCCGGGCGCGACGTGCCGATAGCGGGGGTTGAAGCCGAGGCCGCGGGCGCGGGCCAGGAGGCCGTTGAAATCCAGGCTGATGGTGGCGCCGGCTTTTTGCGTCACTTCGTCCTCGATGGGCAGATCGAAATCGTCGGCGCCACAGCCCAGTCCGTCGAGCGCGCGCTCGTTTTGCGTCAGCACGGAAGTGCGGATGCGGGGGATGTTGTCGAGATAAATGCGGCACAGGGCGAGATGGCGGAGGTACTCGGCGCTGGCGACCTCGGCGCCGCCCAGGGCGGTGGAATAGGGCTTGTAGGTCCAGCAGAGAAAGCTCGCCAACCCGCCGGTTTCGTCCTGGAATTGCCGCGTGCGCTCCAGATGCTCGATGCGTTCCTCGATGGTTTCATCGAAGCCGATCACCATGGTGGCGGTGGTGCGCAGGCCGGCGGCGAGAATGGCGCGCTGGGCGGCGAAACAATCCGCGACGCTGTACTTGAATTTGCTGTGGCGGGAGCGGAAGCGGTCGGTCAGGATCTCCGCGCCGCCGCCGGTGATCCAGCGCACGCCGGCGGCGCGGAAGCGCGCGGCGGCTTGGTCGAGGGAAAGCTTGGCGTGATCGGCGAGGTAGAGGAACTCGGCGACGGTGAGGGCGTAGAACTCCAGCCGGTCGCCGTAGCGCTGGCGGATGGCGGCGAACAGATCGCAGTAGTAGTCGAGCGGGAGATGGGGATTGAAGCCGCCGTTGAAGCCCGCCAGGTCGCCGCCCAGGGCCAGCAGTTCATCCAGCTTGGCGAAGACCTGCTCGCGGCTGAGCACATAACCGCCGGGGCGGCCGGGGAGCACGTAAAAGGCGCAGTAGTCGCATTGCGCGACGCAGACGTTGGTGTAGTTGATGATGCGCATCACCAGGTAGGTGCAATCGCCGGGGGCGTGATGGCGGGCGCGGACCTGCGCGGCCAGCGCGCGCAACTCGGCGTCGCCGGCGCCGTGCCACAATGCGGCGGCCTCGTCCGGGGTGATGCGATCGCCCGCGGCAAGGCGGGCGGCTAGGCGCTGGACCAGCGCGCCGGCGGAGCGGTCAGGGGCGGAAACGGCCACGATTTAGCGTAGCAGGAGCCGGGACTGGGTTGGATTACACTAGCGGCAGCGATGCCCGGCCGAAAACATTCCGCCGATTCGGCCTCCGCCCCGCCCGCGAGCCGCGGCGCCGTCGCGCGCGAAGCGCGCAGCGGCGCGGGTGCAAAACAGTGCCGGGGCCACGGAGAGCAGGTAACGGCTCTGGTGCGGAATTGGCTGGAGGCGCCGGCGACGGCGGACGAAGCGCGGTGGCCGGAGGTTGCCCGGGCCCTGGACGAAGACCGGCTTTCCGGGCGCAAGCTGTTTCCATGACCAGGGCAGTGGTGCTTGACACGGGGGTGCTCGGGCTGGTGGTCCATCCCAAGCAGCGGCCGGAGATCGCTGCATGGGTCGAGCTGTTGGAAAAAGCCGGCGTTGCCATTTGCCTGCCGGAGATCGCCGATTACGAACTGCGGCGAGAGCTACTGCGCATGCGCTCGAACGGCGCCGTCCAGAAACTCGATCAACTCCGCGGACCGATGACCTACCTTCCGATCAGCACAGCGGCGATGCGGCTCGCAGCAGAGTTGTGGGCCGAGCTTCGTCAGGGCGGCCAGCCCACCGCGGACCGGCACGCATTGGATGTCGACGTTATCCTGGCGGCGCAGGCGCGGCTGGCGCATCGGGACCTCGGTGCGCCGGAAGCCGACACCTCGGCGGTTGTCGCAACGACCAACGTCGGCCACCTGGGCCGCCTGGTCGCCGCCCAGGAATGGACCCAGATCGCCTGGGCCCCATAGCCGGCCGGGGGAGTCGGGCGCAGCTGAGGGTGAAGTGCCGCGGCGTGCGCGGCGGGGCGGGCGGCGCGGCGCCGGCCAGGCGGTGGCAGACTAGGGGAATGAGCGCACTGGCGGAAGGCACGGCGGCGCCGCCATTGGACCTGCCATTGCTGCAAGGCGGGCGGTTCCAATCGGCGGAGGCCGCGGGGGCAGTGATTCTGGCGTTTTTCAAAGTGGACTGCCCGGTGTGTCAGTTCAGCTTCCCGTATCTGCAAAGGCTGTTCGCGCAGGTCCCGGAGCGCGGGCCCAAACTGGTGGGCGTGGCGCAAAATGACGCGCGCGCGGCGCGGAAATTTGCCCAGACCTATGGCGTGCGCTTCCCCATCGCCCTGGACGCGGCGCCGGAACACGCCGCCAGCCGCGCCTATGGACTGACCCATGTGCCCACGGTGTTTTGGGTGGGCGCGGATGGGCGCATCGCGCAAACCATCGTCGGCTTCGATAAGGCAGACTACGGGCAACTGGCGGCGGCGGCCGGGGTCGAGGAACTGTTCACCGCGGAAGAGCAGCGTAAGCTGCCGGGGCGGCGGCCGGGTTGAACCTCCAACTGAGCCGCGGTCGCGGCTCTGTTTGGGGCGGTGGGCGTAGGGCTGTCGGGCCAGGGCCGGCGGCCGCGCCAGGCCTTAAAGGCTCGATATGACGGAGCGCCGCTGGGCGAGCGCTAGGCCCGCGGCTGCAACTGGCGCCGCCAGAAGTGCAGCATGCGGGTGAACAGGTCAATGCGCGCCGGGGGATCGGCGATGGCGTGGTAACGGTTGGGATAGATCATCAGCTGGAACGGCTTGCGGTAGCGGATCATCTGCTGGATGAACTGGAGCGTGTTCTGGAAGTGCACGTTGTCGTCGCCGGTGCCGGCGACCAGCAATAAAGGATCGCGGAGATACTGGACGTAGTTCACCGGGCTGCTGTCGTGGTAGCCCTGGGGATTGTTCTCCGGCAGGCCCATGTAGCGCTCGGTGTAGGCGGTGTCGTAGTCGGTCCACTTGGTGACCGGAGCGACGGAGATGGCGGCGCGCCATACGCCCGGGGCGTGGGTCAGCTCATAGAGCGTGATGTAGCCGCCGTAGCTCCAGCCCCAAATGCCGACGCGGCGGGGGTTCACGTATGGCTGCGACTTCAGCCACTTCGCCGCCGCCACCTGGTCGGCGCAGGCGATACGGCCAAAGTGGTACTTGATCAGGCCCTGCTGCGGGCGGGAGGCGTAGGTATTGTCGCGGTTGTCCACGTCGAATAAGACGAAGCCGTCGCGCAGCAAAATGTTGTTGAACAAAGTCGCGGCGCCGCCCCAGGCGTTTTGAATGGTGGAAGCGAGCGGGCCGCCGTACTGGTTCATGATGACCGGGTATTTCTTGGCGGGATTGAAATGGGGCGGGGTCTCCATCCAAGCCCACAGCTTGGTGCGGCCGTCGGCGGCGAGGATCTGGAAATATTTCCGCGGCTGCAACTGGTAGGCGGCGAGATTGACGGCGGGGCGCAGGACATGGCGCTCGGCGGTTTCGGTCGCTCGCAGCACCAGCTCGGGCGGCCTGGTCGAGGTGGAATAGGCCGCCAGGAAGTGGCGGGCGTTGGGCGCCAGCGAAATGCGATAGTCGCCGGCGCGGCGGGTCAGCCGCTGCGGCGCGCCGCCATGGACCGAGACGCGATAGAGATCGGTGTCATAGGGCTCGACCAGGCCGGGCGCAGTTCCCGCGCCAAGAACGCCGGCGGTGAAATAGACCCAGCCGTGGGCTTCATCCACGCCGAGAAATTCGCCGACGTTCCAGGGGCCGCGCGTGAGCTTGCGGATGAGGCGGCCATCGCGGTTGTAGAGATACAGATGATGCCAGCCGTCCTGGGCGGAACCGAAAATGAACCAGGGCTTGGTCTTGAAGAAGTAATGGTCGAAGGTGGGGTTGATCCAATATTGGTTGCGGATGGTCAGCACCAGGCGTTTGCGGCCGGTGCGGGGGTTGGCGAACCAGAGGCGCTCGCGGGTTTGGGCGCGATTCAAGGTGATGGCCCAAACGCGATGCCCGCCGGGCAGCCAGCCGATACGCGGCAGATAGTTGTCCGGCATGCCGGCGACGTGAATCCAGGTGACCTGGCGGCTGGCCGGCCAATAGACGCCGAGATGCAGGATGGGGTTGGGATCGCCGGCGTTGGGAAAGTGCTGCCATGCGACGGTGGGAAAGTGGGGCAGGAAGTTGGGCAGCGGGTAGGTGTGGACCGGGTTCTCATCGAACTGCATGAACGCAATGGCGTCGCTGTTCGGCGACCAGGCGTAGCCGTGCCGCAGGTTCAGCTCCTCCGGATAGAGCCAATCCATGCCGCCGTTGAGGATGTTCGTGCGGCGCGGCAGGATGGGCTGGCCGGGCTGGGGATGGGCGGGATGAACGCGCAGGACTTGCAAGTCGCCACGGTCCACGTAACTCAGCCACTGCTCATTGGGCGACAAGTGCGGCTGGGTTTTGGCGCCGGGAGAGCTGGTGAGCCGGCGGCTGGCGCGGGTGGCGGGGTTGTAGCGGTAGACCTGGTTTTGGCTGATGTAGAGCAGATAATCGCTTTTCGGCGACCACGAATAGCTGGCGAAGCCGTAGCGGGAAACGCGTTCGCGCTTGAGCGGGTTTTTGATGGCGCTGAGCGGTTCAGCCGCGCCGGCCAGGGTACGGCCGGGAATGAGCAGGGACGTTTGGCCGGTGGCAACATTGACCACGTAGAGGTTGGCCAGCTTGTGTCCGGGCGAGCGCAGCAGATAGGAGAGCTTCCGGCCGCTAGGGCTCCATTCGATGCTCTTGGGCGCGTAGCCGGTTAGGCCCGGCTTGGCGTAGATCTTGCGCACGGTGAGCGGGGCTTGCGCGGCGGCGGGCAGGGCCAAGGTGGCGGCCAAGATACACGCGGCGGCAAGACTCGGGGCGATGCGAATAGCGATTCGGCGGGACATCAGCAACGGCCTCCAGGGAACCTGCTAGCGTACTACGGCCCACACGCGCGTGCGCGCGCCGATCCGTCGCCTGTTGCAGGGGGGCGAGCAGGAGGTTTGGTTTTCCGCCGTGAGCGTCTGGGAGATCACGCGATGGGCGGGGCGCCGGAGCGCCGGATTGGAGCCGAACCTCCGTTCCTGGCTGCCATCCGGGCTGGCCCAGGCCGGGGTGCGCGAGGCGCCGATGACGGCGGAAATCGCGCTGGTGGCGGCGGAGCTGCCCTGGGCGCATCAGGATCCCGCCGACCGGCTGCTGGCGGCGACGGCGCAGGTGATGGGGCTGGTGCTGGTGACGGCGGATCAGCGATTGCTGGGTGTCCCTGGCCTGGCGGTGCTGGCCAACGCCTAGGAGGGGCTCCGCAGCCCGGTGTTGGCCGCTCCCCGTTGTCGCCCTGGAAGCCTTCTTTCGATCGGGTCGCTGCGGCCGGGTGGGAACGGCTGGCGCCCGGCTCCGTCCGCGTGCCGAACCCGCCGCGAAGCCGCAAGGCGGCGTGGTCAGCCAGTGGCGGCGCGCTGGCGCTGGTAGGAGATATAGCCGGTATCGGCGGGCGTGCGGCCCAACTGGCGGAGCATATGCACCACCTGGCCGAGATGGTAGGCGGTGTGATGGCTGAGTTGCAACATCACCGCCGCGACGGGCATTTCCACGGCTTGGCCCTGGCGCGTGTAGGCGATGACCCGGCCCGCGGCGCCCTCCGGCTGGGCCGCCAGCCCGTCACGCAGACCGGCGATTGCGGCTTGCCAGCGGGAACGCATTGCGGCCAGGTCGGGCAGTTCGGCGGCGGCGGGAAAACCCTTTTGCCCGCCGCGCAGGCGCGCGCCCCAAATCTCCTGGGCGCCGAGGATGTGCAGCACCGTCGCGTGCAGGCTGGCGAAGCTGCCGCCCAGGGGACGCTGCCATTCCTCGCTCGTAAGCGGCTCCAACGCGGGCAGAATGCGCTCGCGGGCCCAGTCTTGATACTCAATCAGATCGAGCAGTTCGGCGTTGGTCATGGGGAACCGGCCTCGGCGGGCCGGTCGCGCCCTTCCAGGTGTCAGGCTTTGGCGAAGATGCCCTGCAAGAACAAGGCGGTATATTCCTTGCCCATCTCCTCGCCCTTCACCGCGCCTTCCGGACGCCACCACTGATACATCCAGTTGATCATTCCCAGCAGGGCAAAAGCGGCGACGCGGGGACGGACGGCATAACGGCCGCCGCGGCGGCGCTGCACCTCGGCGATCAGGTTTTCCAGGAACACGATATAGGCCTTCTTGCGGGCGTTGATCTGCCGCTTCTCTTCTGGGCGCAGGGCATGGTTCTCATGCAGAATGACGGTGATTTCCCGCTCGCGGCCGCCGACCACCACGTCAATGTGCAGGCGGATGCAGGCGCGCAGGCGCTCCTCGGGGTCGGCGATGTTCCGCACCACGGCCACCACCTGCGTCTCGAAGATATCCATCCCGTAACTCATGATCTGAAACAGGATTTCATCCTTGCTTTCGAAATGGTGGTACAGGGCGGCCTTGCTCAGGTTCAAGGCGCTGGCGACATCCTGCATGGAGGTGGCGTCATAGCCTTGCTGCTGAAACAGGTGGGCGGCGGTAAACAGGATGTCCTTGCGGGAATCGTGGCCGGGCATGGGCGCCTCCGGGTTCTGCAAAGCGGCCCAGCCGCCCGGGTTTTGGCCGCGCCGCAGGCGGGGCGGGGCGATGGCGGGGCTTTCGTGCGCCGGCCGCTTCCTCGGCGGCTGATCACACGGAAGGCACATGCTACCATCCCCTTCGCGCCGGACAGCAGAAAAAGGCAGGGGTGGGCATTTTCCCGTTGACAGGGTGCGCCGGGGCTGCGATTCTGGTACTTACCGTCCGGTCGGTAGGAGGAGAGTTCGATGCCCGTTCCGATTTATTACGCGTCCGACGCCCAGCCCGAGTTGTTGCGGGGCAAAACCATCGCCATCATCGGCTACGGCAGCCAGGGGCACGCCCATGCGCTCAACCTGCGGGATAGCGGCCAGCAAGTGATCATCGGCTTGGAGCCGCACCGGGCCAGCGCCGCACGCGCGCGGGCCGACGGCTTCGAGGTGCTGCCGGTGGCGGAGGCGGCGCGCCGGGCGGACTGGATTCAGATTCTGCTGCCGGATGAGACCCACGCGGCGGTGTATGAGGCTTCCATCCGGCCGCACCTGACGGCGGGCAAGGTGCTAGGCCTTGCGCACGGCTTCAGCATTCATTTCCGCACCATCGTGCCGCCGCCGAATGTGGATGTGGTGATGATCGCGCCGAAAAGCCCGGGGCATTTGGTGCGGCGGGTGTATACCGAAGGCAAGGGCGTGCCGGCGCTGCTGGCGGTGGCGCAGGATGCCAGCGGGAAGGCGCGCGAGTACGCGCTGGCCTACGCGGCCGGCATCGGGGCCACGCGGGCCGGCGTGCTGGAAACCAGCTTCCGGGAGGAAACCGAAACCGACCTGTTTGGCGAACAGGCGGTGTTGTGCGGCGGGCTGACGTCGCTGATCAAGGCCGGGTTCGAAACGCTGACGGCGGCGGGCTACGCGCCGGAGATCGCCTATTTCGAGTGCCTGCACGAAATGAAGCTGATCGTGGATTTGATTTACGAGGGCGGGCTGGCGCGGATGCGCGACTCCATTTCCAACACCGCCGAATACGGCGACCTGACGCAGGGGCCAAAGGTGATCGGCGAGGAGACGCGCCGGGCGATGCGGGAGATGCTGGGCCGCATCCAGGACGGCAGCTTCGCGCGGCAGTGGATCGCCGAAAATCACGACGGCGGGGCGCAGTTCCGCAAGCTGCGGGAGCGGGAAAAGGCGCTGGCGATCGAGCAGGTGGGCGCCCGGCTGCGGGGCATGATGAGCTGGCTGCAGCCCGGCGGCGAGAAGGCGGGCCAGGCCGCAGCCGCGCCGGAGCCGGTGGCGGCGGGGGGCCGGCGATGAGCCGGCCGCATCGCGCCGCGGTGGAGCCGCCGCCCGAGACCGGCGCTGCGCCGGAGGCGGCGGCGCAGCCCAGCCGCATGGGCGCGGAGCTGGTGTGGGCGACGCTGCGGGCCGCGGGCGTGGAGGTGGTGTTCGGCTATCCCGGCGGCGCGGTCATCCCGCTGTATGACGCGCTGGAGGGCAGCGGCGTCCGCCACGTGCTGACGCGGCATGAGCAAGGAGCGGCGTTTGCCGCCGAGGGCTATGCCCGGGCGACGGGGCGGTGCGGGGTGGCGATCGCCACCAGCGGACCGGGGGCGACCAATTTGGTGACCGGCATCGCCGACGCCAAGATGGATTCCGTCCCGCTGCTGTGCATTACCGGCCAGGTGCGCAGCAGCCTGCTGGGCACCGACGCCTTCCAGGAAACTGACATCTTCGATTTAACGCTGCCGTTGACGAAATGGAGCCGGCTGGTGAAGAGCGCCGATGAGATCCCGGCGGTGCTGGAGGAGGCGATGCACCACGCCACCACCGGACGGCCGGGGCCGGTGCTGGTGGATCTGCCCGTGGACGTGCTAAAGGCGCGCACCAGCGTCCCGCCCAGCGGGGCGTACACGCCGCCGCGGCGCAAGCGCGCGCCGGGCTTTCCCGCCACCGCCGCCGCCGCCCTGCTGCGGGAGGCGCAGCGGCCCGTGCTGCTGATCGGCGGCGGCGTCAAGCTGGCCGGAGCGGTGGAGGAAACGCGCCGGCTGCTCGATTGGCTGCAAATTCCCGCGGGGGCGACGGTGCACGGACTCGGAGTAATTCCGAACGAAGCGCCCTTCGCCCTGGGCATGGTCGGCATGCATGGAACAAGGCGGGCCAACCTCGCGCTGCACGAAGCCGATTTACTGGTCATTTTCGGCGCGCGGCTGGACGATCGCGTCACCGGCGATCCGGGACGCTTTGCGCCGGAGGCGCGCGTGGTGCACTTCGATATTGACCCGGCGCAGCTGGACCGCGTGCGGCGGGGCGATCTGGCCGTGATCGGCGATTTGGCGCAGACGCTGCCGCAACTGCGCGCGGCGCTGGCCAGCGCCCAGCTGCCGGACTACACCCGCTGGCGGGACGTGGCCTGCGGCGCGGACCGCGCTGACCCCGAGCCGAACTCCCGGGGGCTGGCGCCGGTGCGCTTTTTGGACCGGCTGTTCGCGGAATTGCGGCGCAGGACGGAGGAGGCCTTCGTGGTCGCCGACGTCGGCCAGCACCAGATGTGGGCGGCGCAGCGCTACCGCGCCGCGTTCCCCCGCGGCTTTATCACCTCCGGCGGGCTCGGCGCCATGGGCTTCGCCCTGCCGGCGGCGATCGGGGTGCAGCTGGCGCGGCCGGAAACCCCGGTGGTGTGCATCTCCGGCGACGGCGGGTTCCAGATGAATATTCAGGAACTGGCCACCATCCGGCGCTGCCAACTGGGGCTGAAGGTCCTGGTGGTGGACAACCAATATCTGGGGATGGTGCGCCAGTGGCAGCAACTGTTTTATCAGCGCAACTACGCCGAAACCGACCTCAGCGACAACCCGGATTTTGTCGCCATCGCCGCCGCCTACGGCATCCCCGGCGAGCGCATCCAGGCCGATCCGGCCTCGCCCTCCGGCACCGATGCCCAGGGCGAGGCGGCCATTGAGCGCTTCCTGGCGACTCCGGGAGCGGCGATGCTGGTCTATAGCTGCCCGCAGGAGGCCAACGTCTTCCCCATGGTGCCTTCCGGCGCGTCACTTTCCGAGATGTTGCTGACGGAGGAGGAGTAGTGGCGGCAACCGCGGTGCATCGGGTGGAGATTCGCTACCACAACCGGCAGGGGGCGCTGTTGCGGATCCTGAACGCGGTCTCGCGGCGCGGCTTGGACCTGCCGTACGTGCTGGCCGAGTCCGCCGGCGACCTCCATCAGGCGACGCTACTGCTGGAGGTCACGCCCATCCAGCTGGCGCAGCTGGGGCGGGAATGGCGCAGCATCGTGGACGTGGTGGAGGTGCGGCAGCCGGTTCCCTTGCAGCCGGAACCGGAGCCCGAAGGGTTCGGCTCCCGCGTATAGGCCGCGGCCGCCGGACATCGCGGGCGGCCCCGCCGCCCAGTTCCCGGGGAACCACGCCGGCGAGCGGCGGTCGCAGGCCGCATGACGGCGTCAATCTGCCGTGATCCGATCTGTTCCCAGGCCCAGTCTTCCTCCCAGCCCCCCTGCCGGCCGGGGCCGTTCCGCGGGCAGACGGGGAAACCTCGCCGCTAAGTGGAAGTTCGGTACGCTGGCCGCAGGGCCAGGCCGGCGATGCCGGATAATAAACAGGTGCTTCGCTGGAGCGGCATTTTTCTGTTTGCGGCCCTAGCCGCTCCCGGCCACGCGGCGCCGCCGCACCCTGCCCGCTCGCGGATCCTACACCGGCCGGCCCCGGCCCGCGCCGGGGTGAAAGCGCCAAGCCTGCAACAACAACACCGCTGGCTGGCGCCGGCGATGCAAGCCGCCCGGCGGCGGCAATGGGATTTGGCGTATTGGCTGGCGAAGCAGGCGACCCAGGCCCATGGCCAGACCGCACTGCTGCACGCCGTTCAGGCGGCGCTTGGAGAGCAAGCCGTCCGCGCCCATCTGCTGCGGGCCCAGCGTGAGCAGGAGGCGGGCGACACCCTGGCGGCGGGGCTGGACTACCGCGCCGCGCTGGCCATCCAGCCCAACAACAGCGTGGCGCGGCGCGCCTTAATACGTCTGTTCGCTTTGGCGCCCGCCGCAACGGCCGGCGCGATGCTGGTGCGGCGCGCGGCGCCGCCGGCGCAACTGGCGCTGCCGCGGCGGCCGCGCAGCTTCAATTTGCATGGCGGGCTGCGGCAGATTATCGGCGACGTCGCCGGCGCCTACGGCCTGCGGGCGTATATCCAAAACACCGTGCCCGATGCGCCGGTGCGCTTGCATGTAGGCGAGGCGACCTTCGGGCAGGCGGCACAGCTGTTGCGGCATTTGGGCCATGTCACCTGGACCGCGGTGGGACCGCACACGGTCTATTTCGGCCTGGCGAGCCAGGCGCGGAGCTTCCAGCCGCTGGAACTGCGCACGTTCTACCTGCCCTGGTTGACCAAACCGACGGATCTGGTGGAGCTGGAGCAGACGCTGCGCGTCATTCTGCACCCGCACGAGGTGCAGGGCGACACGGCGGCGCAAAGCATCACGGTGCGCGCCCAGCCGGCGGTAGTGGACGCGGCGGAGCGCCTGCTGCTCAATTTGAGCGCGGCGCCGGGCGCGGTGATGTTCGAGGTGCAGGTGGCCGAGGTCAATCGCAGCCTGGCGCGGGAATTGGGCGTGACCGCGCCCTACCAGCTCCAAGCGCTGGCGCTGGGGCCCATTCTCAGCCAGCTCTCCAGCGCCAACCTCAGCGAATCGCAGCTCCTCCAGGCGCTGTTCCAAAACGGAGGATTAAACGGGCTGCTCAGCGCCGGTCAGCTCTCGGCGCAACTGGCGGGCCTGGAAAGCCAGCTCGCGCCCCTGCTGTCCACGCCGCTGGTCACCTTCGGAGGTGGGCTGACGGCGATGGCGCTGACGCTGCCGCCGGCGACGCTGCACCTAAGCCTGAACACCTCGCGCAGTAAGACCTTGCAGGAGGCGTGGCTGCGCGCCGATGCCGGACAGCCGGCGACGCTGCAAATCGGCGAACGTTATCCGGTGGTGAACGCCACGTTCTCACCGATCCTGAACAGCGCGGCGATCTCCAAAGTGCTGGGCAGCGGCACGTTTCAGCCGCCGTTCCCGTCCTTCACGTTCATCAACTTGGGGCTGAGCCTCAAGCTGACGCCGCAGCTCGATGCGCGCGGCCGCGTCCTAGTGCAGGTGCAGGCGCGGGAAGAGGCCTTGAGCGGCGCCAGCAATGACGGCATTCCGGTGCTGGAAGACCATCGCCTATCCACGCTGGTGGACCTGCGCGACGGCGAACCGGCGCTGGTCGCGGGCTTGGCGTCGCGGCAGAACGAGGTCGTCCACACGGCCCTGCCCGGGCTGGGACAAATCCCCGGGCTGGAGGACGCCTTCGGCACCAGCCAGACCAACCGCCAGCAGGACGAACTGGTGGTGGTGATCACGCCGCATATCCTGCATGCCCGGCGGCCGAAGACGCAGGCGATTTGGCTGCCGGAGGATGACTTCCGCGCGGCCGGCTATGCACCGGCGCCGTACTCCCCGCCCGTGGCGCCACCACCGGGCAGCCCGCGCCCGCCCGCGCCGCACAGCCCGTTTTTCCAGCCGCGCCAAGCGCCGGCGCCGGCCAGCCGCCCGGCCCAGCCGACCGGCGCCGCCGCCCGTTAGCCCGCCTTGCCCGCAGCCGCGGTGGCCGCCACGGTGGTGAAGTTCGCCGCGGAGGTGGCGCTGGCGCCGGCCGCTTCCACGGTGATCTTCACCTGATATTTCCCCGCCGGGAAAATGTGCAAGGGGATGTTGGCGACGAACGGAATGCGGCCCTGGGCGTCCGGCGCGGGCAACGGCGAGGGCGGCGTGCGCACGAAGGTCGTGCCGTTTTTGGCGAAGCTCATTTGCACCGTGGCGCCACTGGTTCCCGGGGGCACGGCGGCGATGAAGTAAAAGCCCACGGTGCTCTTGGGATTGGCGCTGGCCTCCAACTGGCCGCTGAGATTCGGCACCAGTTGGTAGTTCTGATAATGCAGCGGGTCATATTGCTTCGCCGCGCGCTTTTGGGCTGGAGCGGCGCCGGCCAGCACCACGACGCTGCTGACCCGCACCTTACCGGCGGCAGGCACCGTGAGCGGGCGGGTGACGACGGTAGCCTTCTTGGGCTGGGCCTGGTAGAGAACCGTCTGCACGGTGTAGTCGCCGGCCGGCAGCAGCGCGGTGCGAACGAACGGCGGCGAAAACGATCGGCGAAATTTCGCCAGGCCCTGCGGCGGCACGGCAAAGCCGAACGGATGGCTATAGTTGTCCACGACGCGGCCGTGCGCGTCCTTGATGACTTGCAGCACGGTAAAGCGGACCAAATCCTTGCCCTTCAGGTTCGGGTCGCGCTTCGCCAGGGCCGCGCCGGTGGGAGTCGCCGCGAGATCGTGCAAGGGAACGCGCGTTTCCAGGTGCACGCTCGCGAAGTTGCCGCCGGAGGGAAAGGCCAGCGCGCCCGTGTCCACGGCGAGATCGTGCGGCGGAGGCTGAACGCCGAGTTCCGCCAGCAACGGCTGATCGTAGCTGTGCGTCGGGTTGGCCAGTTGCGGGGTGGCGTAATACCCCTTGCGCGCGCGGACGATCCAATGGGGATGGCCGACCACCTTGATGGTGATGGCGTGATAGCCGCCGGCGTCGGTGGTGGTCGGCTGATAGGTTAGTTCGTAATGGCTGCCGATGTCGTTGGCGATATTGGTCATGAACGGATTAAGGTCGTTGGTTCGCGAGGCCACGAAGCCGCCGGTGGAATCCGCCAATTGCCGGAGGTTAGTCAAGCGCCCGGCGTAGGAGATATTCTCCTCGCTGTTGCCGAGATTGGCCTCGGCGCTGCTGACCGCGCCCCGGCCGCCGGCCATGTCCTGCTGGTCCGCGGTCCCGACCGCTTGTTGCATGCTCTGGGTGATCTCGCTGGCGCTGGACTGAAGGGACAGACCGGTGGGATCAATCGCGTAAAACGCGACGTGGTTGCGATTGGCGTCGTGGATGAGGGCGCGGAGCACGAAGACGGTGTTGCTGTTCACGCCCAGCCATTGGCTGAAATACAAGATTTCCTTGCGGCCGGGCAGCAGGCTCAAGCCGTCCACCAGCGAGCGCAGCGCGGTCAGGCTTTGCCAGCCCTGGTCCTCGCCGGCCATGGCCGCGGAGCGCTGGAGGCTGTTGGCGATCATTTGGCTGAAGATGGCCTGGGTGATCGCGCCCGCGGCCACGCCGGGGCCGCCCGCGGGAACGCCCGTGGACATCGCCGCCTGCTGCGCCATGCTCAGCGCCTGGGCTTGGTCCGACTGCGCCTGATTGGCCGCCTGTTGCGCCGTCAGCGAAGTCTGACGGTATTGCTGTGCCGTCCCGCCCACCGCGACCTGCACGGCCTTTTCCAGCCTGGCTTTGTTCTTGGTTACCGGCGACAGCGCGTAGAGAACGCTGTCAATGCGATACACCGCGCCGAAATCGGAGGGCCCGAAGTCGCGCTTGAGAAAGTCGTCCGAGGCTTGCTTCGCCAATTGCCGGCCGCCGCCCGTCACGCGGTCATAGACGAAGAGAACCAAATTGAACGGCTGGGGGCGCAATGCCGGCGACAAGCCGACTTTTTCCAAATCCGCGCCGGTGAGATGCACCGAGCGCGAAACCAGACGGAAGCTGTCAATCTTTTGGGTTTGGCCGTTGTCCAACAGCTCCAGCTGATCGGGTTTTAGGTTCTTGATGATCTTGCCGTGGCGGTTGGTCACGACCAGATCCACCATGACCTCGTTGACGTTCTTGCGAATCACCGGTTTTGGCGTCTGCGCACCGGCGGAGGGGATGGCCATGGCGGCGATAAGCGCAAGGACGGAGGAGCGGAGGGAAATCAGCTTCATGGGGTACCTGAATGGGGCTGGGAGTGGAGGTAAACGGAAGCGGGCAACACGCCGTTGTTACGGAAGGAACTGCTGAGGCGCTCCAAGCGGCGGAAGTCCCGTTCTTCCCGCAATGCGGCCTTTTCGCGGTGCAGGCGGAGATCGGTCTGGGCTAGCGTATAGCGGACTTGGCTATTCTCCGGCGCCAAAGCCTTAGCCCGCGCCAGTTGGCGCGCGGCTTCCGCGAAATGACCCTGACGAAAGGCAATGTAGCCGACCATGTAGTGGGTGGCGAAATTGTCCGCCTGCAAGCGCAGTGCCTGGCGGGCCAGGGACATGGCCTGGGCATACTGCGCACTCTGCACGCGCAGAGCCGCCAGCTGAAGGCGCGCTGGGACGTTGCGCGGCTGAACTTGCAGCTCGCGCTGAAAGGCCCTGGCGGCGGCGTGCAAATGGCTGGTGCGAATCAACAGGATGCCGTCGTTATATTGCACATACGGTACGCGGGGAAACGCATGCACGACGGCGGCCATGGCTTTTTCCGCCGCCAGCGGCTTGCGCGCCTCCATCTGGTAGACCGCCAGGCCCATCGCGTCCACCAACCGCCGTCTGCGGGCGGAGAGCACGCGACCCGACTGCGCGGGCAGAACGGGCAGGTGCAGCGCGGCTAGGCCGAACGCCTGCACGATGCCGGGCGAGGTGCGATGGTTGAGGGCGAAACCGCGCAACAGATGCCGCGCCTGGGGAAACTGCTCCAGCATCAGCAGGTCCTGCGCCTCATCGTAAAGCGCCACCGCCTGCAAGTTCGGATTCGGCAGGCCCAGCGACCGGCCTTCCTGCAGGTGCTTGAGAGAGCGGCCGAAATCGCGCGCCTCGAAATCGCAGAGACCAAGCATGGCCCAGGGGGCGCCGTGCTTGGGATCGAGCTGGGCGAGGCGGCCAAAAGCTTGCCGCGCGCCGCGCACATCGTGGGCCTCATAGAGCAGCGTGCCAAGATCCCACAGGCCCTCCTTCCATTTCGGGTCGGCGCGCAGGGCGGCGGTGAGGGCGTGCAGGGCCGGCGCAGCCTTGCCGGCGGCCACCGCTTGGGTAGCGGCGTGTTTAAGCTGGGCGGGCGTGGACGGCGTGGCAGCGTGCGCTGGCGAGGCGGCGACGGCGAACACCGCCAGGGATGCAATTACCGCCAGCAGGCACGGCCGGGCCGCGATGGGCGGCCGCCGCGCCCTCATGGATGGCCTCCGGCGCCGTGCGCGGCGAGTTGCAATGACTCGCGCCGGCGCTGCTGAATCGCCTGCTGCTGCCGGTCGGCGACCAACTGCCGCAGCATGGCGCGCTGCGCGGCGCCGCGTTTGGGCTGATGCAGGCGGTAATAAATCTCGCCTAGCACCACATGCCCCTGCGCGTTCTTGGGATGGGCCTTGACGGCAGGCTCCAGGAGGTTGCGGGCTTGATTCAGATGACGCTGATGAAACAACACCAAGGCCAACTGCAGCGCCGGCTGGAAGGCGGCGGGCACCATCGCATGGGCGCGGCGGAGGTAGGGCGCGGCCTTCGCCAACTCACCCTGTTGCGCGTACAAGAAGCCGAGATAAAAGTTGGTCTCGTAATTGTTGGGGTCGAGCGCGTATTCCCTTTCGAAATTGCCCAAAGCGGCCGCCGACTCCCCCGACAAGAGCTGGGCCTCGGCCAGCCACAAATGCGCCAGCGGCATTTTCGGGGCCATTGTCACCGCCTGCTTGTACTCCGCGATGGCGCGCTTCCATTTATGGCTCTCCCGGAAGGCGTCGCCCAGCATGAGATGAACGACTGCCGAATCGCCCTTACTCATGATGCGATTGATCCAGGCGCCACCCCGGTGCAAGTGACCGGCCCGAATTAGCGCCGTGCCGCGAACATACGCCAGCGCCAGGTCGCCGGCGTGGCGGGTCCGGAACGGCGCCGTGCGGGCAATGGCCGCGGCGTAGTGTCCCAGCGACAGTTCGCAGGTCGCCAGCAGCAGGGAGGCGCGGTAGGCGCCGGGTTTGCGGGCCAAGTACCCCTGGAAATTGCGCGCCGCCGCCTCGAGCTGGCCGGTTTTGAAATACGCCAAAGCCAAATCCATGCGCGCCGCCGCCAACTCGGGGTCGAGCCGCAGCGCCTGGCGATACGCCCGAATCGCCGCGCCAAAACGCCCCTGCCGCGCGGCCATCACGCCCTGCTGAGCGGCGGTCCTCGCCTCGGCACCCTTCCCGTCCTGGGCCCTAGCCAAGCCAGAACCCATCAGCGCCAGCGCCGCCAACGTAACCAACGGCCCGCCCCGCCGGCAGAAACACCCCATGGCGGACATTATAAAACCGGAAATCCCGGACGGCGGGGGAATGCCGCCCGGGTGACCGGCGGGCTCTGCCTCAGAATATGAACTTCAGGCTCAGCGACATCTCCCGGTGACCGGTCCAGCTATGCAGGAAACCCGGCATGTTTTGCGCGTTGACCGCTGGGTTTCCGCTGCCGATCGCCGGCCGCGTCATATAGCCACCATACGGAAGCTGTAGCGTCGGGCTTTGGGTGCCGTTGACCGCCAAGATGCCATTGGGATGGTTGAAGACGTTGAACGCCTCGACCCGCACCTGGAGCTTACGCACCTCGCTCTTGCCAATGGCGAAGCTCTTGAACAAGCCCAGATCGGTGTTCACGAGGCCCGGGCCGTGGATATAAGGAATTTGGTAGTCGCCGTTGTGGCCGGGACCGGGTGACTCAAAGCAGTTGGCGTTGAAGATCTGGTTCGGCCCCAGGTTCGCCGTCGGGTTGCAGGTAACAAATGTATGCACTGTGGTGTCGGGCGTGCCGGTGATGACGTTGGCGTTATAGTTGCCAGGGCAAGCGCCAGTGCCGCTCGCGCCACAAACGTTGGCGCCGACGATGGTCATGGTGGTGCCCGCGGCGCCGTTCTGGTTGGAGTTGATCAGCGGGAAGCCCTGCTGGAGGCTGGTAATGCCGGTGATCTGCCAGCCGTCCAATGCTTCATCGCCGACGAAGTTGCTGCCGAAGAGATCGTGACCGAAGTTGGGCAGGACGATGTTGTATTGCGCGGACAACTCGTTGGTCACATCGTATGGCAACGGGCCATAACTGCGGCCGCGATAGTTGAACGGATCCACCGGGAAGCCGCCGCCGTTAAAGATGCCGCTGACGCCCAACGCCTTGCTGAACGTGTAGGCGAGGCTATACGTCAGGTGTGGCGTGGTGCGCGTGGCGGTCAGCTGGAACGCATTGTAGTTCTGGTAGTACTGCGGAGCGTCGAAAATGATGCTGCCATAGTCCGCGTAGGGCCGGAACGGCTGATCCCCGGCCAATTGGCTGGGCTCCGTGGGGCTGAGGCAGTTCATCAGCGTATAGCCCTGCGCCGCGCAGGACGCCTGCCACATCGGCATCTCGGTGCCCGGCTGGATCAGGTTGTAATTGAACCCGCCGTTGCCGCTGCCGCCGGGGCCCATCTGGTTGCGGCTGACGTTGCCGACGTAGCTCGCTTCCAGCACCGTGCGCCAGGGCATCAACTGCGACAGACTCAGGCTATAGCTAACGGTATAAGGAACGCGGTTGTTGGTGGCGCTGAGGCCGGTGATGCCCGTGATGCAAGCGGCATTGCTGATGGCGTTGGCGGCATTGCAGTTGGGCAAATAGCTGGCGTTCAGTTGCGATAAGTACAGGCTGCCGCCCAGCGAAACCGTGGACGCCACCGGGGGATTCCCCACCGCCGCTCCCGGAACGTTGAACTGGTTTTCGTAATAGTACACTCCGGCGCCGCCGCGCAAGATGGTGGAGGCGTGGCCGGTCAGGTCATACGCGAAGCCGAGATTTGGGGCGAACTGGATCCCGGAGCCGGGCACGCCCGAGAGAGGAACCCCGGGGTTTAGGGCAGCGCGCTGCAGGCCAGGATAGGCCCCGACGGGCGCGGCGCCGCCGGTATAGCCGGCTTGCTGCCCCGTCAGATTGTAGGTCTGGCCGTTGACCGTGAACGACAGGTTGGTGGCGCTGCCACAGCCGTAGGGGCCGGGGCTGCGGCAGAGATACCCACCACCGCTGACATAACCGGGGATGCTGAACGTGCTGATCTCGCCCAGCCGGTCGAACGGCTGGCCGATGTGGTCCACGCGCAGTCCGTAGGTCAAGGTCAGCCGGGGCGTGGTGCGCCAGGTGTCCTCGATATACCCATCGAATTCGTTATAGGCGAGGTTGGGCAACAGGAGCTTGTTCGATTGGCCAAAACCGTCCACCTGTCCCATCATCAGATCGGCGTAGGCGTTGCCGGACTGGATTCCCCAACGGGAATCGGTGATGAAACCGCGCGGATCGCTGGTCGGCTGTTGGTTGGTGACGTGTTCGTAGTAAACACCGAACTTCAGCAGATGATTGCCCGCCACCAGGGAGAAGTCGTCGCGGATCTGGTTCAGCCATTTGTCGGCATAAGTGTTGGGCACCGTGCTGCCCTCGCCGTTGATCAGCGTGGGGAAGCCGCTGTCCCAAGACGTGATGCCGGGCATCAGGCCGGTGGTGTTGGGGAAGACGCCCTGGTAGGGGTAACCCAGCGCCTGCGTGGAGTCGAGCGCGGGATTCGCCAGGCCCCACGGCAGTACCAAACGGGTAGTGCCGAAATTGATCTCATTCGTCAGCGTCGGGCTCAACACCTGTACCAGCGTGCCAGTCACGCCGTTGGAGTGCTGCTGCGCGGTTTCGGTGCCGGGATAAGGGATGGTCGAACCGCCCCACCACAGGCCGTAGGGATCCACGGCCGTTTCGGATTCGTGGTCCAAAGTGACGTAGAGTTTCGTGTTCTCGGTGAAATCGTAGTCAATGCGGCCGGTGTAGGTGTTGTGGTCGACCGGGCCGGTGGCGTCGCTGATGTAGTTGAACGGCAGAGCCTGCGTCGGCGTATGGTTGGGCAGCGGCATCTGCTTGAAGAACGCGGTCGCCGCCGGATCCATCGCCGTCGCCGAGCCAGACGGACCGAAGGGGATGACGCCCGGCGTCGTGCAGTTCAGCACGGTGCCATTGGCGAAAGTGTAGCTCGGAACAGCCTGGGAGCTGTCCGAGGAGGCGTTGGGAACGTAAAAGGGGCTGGTCTTGTCGCTTGAGGTGCAAGGAACAACCGAGCCCTCGTTGGTAAAGCCGGAGGTCCAGTACTGTTGATACGGGCTGCCGTTGAGCAGCTCAGTGAAGTTGCCTTGCCGCATCAGTTGGGTTGGCACGCTGCCCTGATGCACGCCCAAATCCTGCGTCTGCCGCATCCATTCCGCGCCGAAGAAGAAGAACGCCTTGTTGCGGTGCTTATTGAAGCTGGTGCCGGGAATGATGATGGGTCCGCCGATGTTGAAGCCGGGGTAGTTGAACGTGGATTGGGGACGCGCCAAATGCGATTGGTTGTTCAGCCAATCATTGGCGTTCCAGCCAGGGCGGCGGCCGGTCCAATAGGCTTCGCCGTGGAACTGGCTGGTCCCGGATTTCGTGACCGTGTTGATGACCACGGGACCTTGCGGATTGGCCGCGCTGAAGTTGGCGGTCTGGACCGTAACCTCGGAGACCATTTCCTTGTCCGGGATCATGGCCGCGCCGCAATTGCAGCCGGGGTCAATGTTGTTGGTGCCGTTGCTGGTGATGGAGACCGCGTCGGGGCGGCCACCGTTGACGTTAAAGCCCCCCACGCCGCCGGCCGTGCCGTTGAAACCGGTGACCTCGGGGTTGTAGCCGTTCTTCACCACGCCGGGGAGAATCAAAATGGAGCCAATCGCCGAGCGGCCTTCCAGAGGCATGTTCTCCACTTGCCGGCTGGTGATCGTCTCTTCCTTGGCGCCGGTGGTGGTCGGAACCACGTAATATGCCTGCCCGCTGACCTCGACGGTTTGGGTGGAGGCGCCCAGCTCGAGCTTGAGCCCAGGGATGCCGATTTCCGCGCCGGCGGTGAGCACGATGTCGGTCTTCTTGAGCGCCTTGAAGCCGTGATGGGTGACGGTCACGGAGTAGGTGCCGCGGGGGACGGTGGTGAAGCTGAACAGACCGGAGGCGTCGGTGGACGTCGTTCGCGTTTCACTGGTCGCCTGATTGGTCAATACCACCTTGGCGCCGGGCACGACGGCCCCGCTGGGGTCGGTGACGGTGCCGGTGATGGTGCCGTACTGCGCCTGGGCGCGCGCCTGGGGCACGACGACAAAGGCCAGGCCCAGGGCCAGGAATAGAGCGGTGCAAGCACGAACGGCGAAACGGGCGAAAACGGTGCTCAGGGACTGCCGCATGCGAATGGTCTCCTCAGTGACGCAATGCACTCTTGGCCCGGCCACCACCTGACCTTTCGACCGTGCCGCTGATTACGTTAGTCCGAGCCAACCGTCCGGTCAATGGCCAGTTTGCGGAAAGTGATGGTCATTTTGCGACACGCTCCACGCCCAAGGGCGCGGGTGAGTTCGCGCCTGCGGCGCCGCTCAGAGGCAAATTCGGGCCCAGTTGGCGGAGATACGGCCTATAATCAGCGGCAAGTCCGCCACTCTGTTGTCCGCAGATGCCCCCTAGTCCGACTCATTTCACCCGCCTCGGCTCCGCCCTGTTGACTGCGGTGATTCTGGCCGTGGCGGCATCCGCCTGGCTTGGGGCGGCGCCATCCGGCAAATCGCCGGTCGCCTGCGGCAAGCCCCGGCATTTCTTCCACCGCGAATGGCGGCCGGCGATGGGCGGTCCGGCGGGGTTGCATTATGTGGGCGCCAAGGTCTGCCTCACTTGCCACACCACGTACGGGACCGAGCTCGAGACGGGCATGGGCCATGCCTCCGATCTGCCGGCGCAGGCGGCGATTTTACGGCGCCATCCGCGGCTGCGGGTCACCCTGGACCATGACACCTATCAGGTGACGCGAACGCCATCCGGCCGCTATCGCTACAGCGTGCAGCGGGGCGGGCAGCGCGTGGCGGTCCTGCTGTCTTGGGCATTCGGGCTGGGCGCCGCGGGGCAGACGTATGTCTACCGCCGGCACGGCGGCTATTATGAAAGCCGCGTCAGCTTTTTCAACCAACCGCATGGCCTCGACATGACCATGGGCTACGGGCCCCGGCCGCCCGACACGCTCTGGCATGCCTTGGGGCGGCGGCTGCCGCCGGACGAAGCCAAGGCCTGCTTTGTCTGCCATACCACGGGCAGTTATTTGGGGGGCAAGTTCCGCCCGCAGCGCGCCACCTCCGGCGTGAGGTGCGAGGAATGCCACGGGCCAGGCTCGGCCCATGTCGCGGCCATGCGGGCGCATGACTTCGCCGGTGGCTTCCACATTTTCAATCCCGGTCAGTTGAACGCCAATGACCTGGTCAATTTTTGCGGCTCCTGCCATCGCACCACGATGACCGTGCTGGCCATGGGGGTGACCGGAACCCTCGATGTTCGCTTCCAGCCCTACCGGCTGACGCTCAGCGAATGCTGGAACCCCACCGACAGCCGCATCGCCTGCCTGGCCTGCCACAACCCGCACAAGCCGCTGGTGACCCAGCCCGCCGCGTACGATCACGCCTGCCTGGCGTGCCACGTGGTCAAGGGCGAGAAAATGACCGCGGCGCTCAGCAAGACTCACCCCGGCCCCGCCTGCCCGGTGGCGACGCACGGCTGCGTGACCTGCCACATGCCCAAGGTGCACCTGCCCGGCTCGCATGATCTGTTTACCGATCACGACATCCGCATCGTGCGGCCGGGCGCGCCATATCCGGGCTAGGGCAGATGATTGCCGCGGCCCCCGTGTGCGACCGCGAGCGAACCGGCGGTTCGCGCGCGCATGATTTCCTTGGGAATGGGCGAACGGGCTAGGCAACGCGCGCAGCCGGCTCCGCGGCGTCCGATCCAAAATGGATTTCCGGACGCGGGGCCACGAGCGGAGACAGCGGCCCTACCGCAGGGGATCGGCACCCCCGGTGGCGGGCAACGCTCTCGGTCTAGCTAGACGGAGAAGGAAGAACCGCAACCGCAGGTGTGCTTGACGTTGGGGTTGTTGAACTTGAACCCGTTGCCTTCCAGCGTCTCGATGTAGTCCACCTCGCAGCCCTCGAGGTACATCAGGCTCATGGGGTCCACGATCACCTTCAAGCCTTCCAACTCAAAGGTCTGATCTTGCGCGCCGGGAGCGTCAAACTGCATGGAATAGGAAAACCCGGAACAGCCGCCGCCGACCACGGCGACGCGCAGTCCCTCCGGCGCCGGGGTTTGCTGCGCCAAAATCTCCTTCACCTTCGCCACCGCCTTGGGCGTCACGGTAATCGCCATCGGATCTCCTCCTGGCCGCCCGCCGTGCGCTCCCTGCCGGGCGCCACAGGCACAATCGGCCTGTCCCCAGTGTAATGCAGGGCGGGTGCGGGACGCCAGGCGCCGGGCGGCCAGGCGCGGGGCGCCATTCGCAGGGGCCGCGCTTTTTGCCCGGGAGCCAAGCAGGCGCAAAAAGGCCGCGAAATTCCCCCCGCGCCGCAGGCGCGCTGGCCATCGCTGCGGCCCGCCCTCCAGCGCAGCGGCGCGGCCCGCAACCCCGGGGCCCGCAACCCCGCCTGGGCGGGGCGTTGGGGTGGGCAGCCGCGATGGGGCCCGCGCCAAGCAACTGCGTGGAATGGGCTTCAGCCCGTGTGGCGGCGGGGCTTTAGCCCGCCGCGTCGCGGCGCGAGACCAGCACTCCCGCAACGCGGGGCATCCAAGATTGGGCGGCGGAGCCGCGTGCGCAAGCGGGCGGCGGAGCCCGGTGCGCAAGCAGGGCGCGCGGCGGACCCGGGGCCCCCAACCCCGCCTGCGGCGGGGCGTCGGGTTGGCAGCTGCGCTGGGGCCCCCGCCAAGCAATCGGGGCGGGAGCGCGGTTACGCGTTGGGAGTGGCGGCCGCCGCAAGCGGCACACCGGAACCGGCGAGAGGCAAAAAGATGGTGAAGGTGCTTCCCTGCCCTAGCGCGCTGCGGACGCTGATTTCGCCGCCGCTCTGTTCGACGATGCCATAGACCAAGGCCAAGCCCAGACCGGTGCCCCGCCCGGGCTCCTTGGTGGTGAAGAACGGCTCGAAGATTCGCTGCTGCACCTCGTCGCTCATGCCGCCGCCGGAGTCAGTGACCTGGAGGCGAACCCGGGGCCCGTGGCGCTTGCCCGCGGGCGAATCCGCCGGCGGAGCCAGGGCGGTCGCCAGGCGCAGCGGCCCGCCATTGGGCATGGCATCCCGGGCGTTGATGACCAGATTCATCACTGCCTGTTCCAGCGGGCCGCGGTCGGCAAAGATGAGCGGCAACTGCGGCGCCAGATCGGTGACCAGCTCGATGCTGTCGCCCACCAACGCCCGGAGCATGGGCAAGAACTCGGCGAGCATGGCGTTCAAATCCAGGGGCGCCGGCGAAAACGTCTGGCGACGGCTGTAGGCGAGCAGTTGGCGCGTCAATGCGGCCGCCCGATCGGTAGCCCCCTGGATCGCTTCCAGCCCCGCCCGCTCCCGGTCACTGCAACCGGTGGCCAAGAGCATGGCGGTGCGGCCGGAAACGACGGTCAGCAAGTTATTAAAATCATGGGCGATGCCTCCGGCCAAGCGGCCCAACGCCTCCATGCGTTGCGCATGCTGCAATTGCCGCTCCAACTCGGCGCGTTCCCCGGTTTGCCGTAAGATGGTCGCCGCCTGCTGCCGCAGGCTGCGCCGCAACACCAGGTTCCACAGCAGCGCCAGCAATGCCACCAGCAGCAGCCCAAAAAACAGCCAATGCAGCCGCTCGGCGGTCCACCAGGACGGCGCCTGCAACACCACGACGTCGGAACTGCCGCGCAGCCACAGACGCCATGCCATTGCGGCTCCGGGAAGGCCGCCGCCGGACCCGGGAAGTGGAACGGCGATGCCCGTGAGGCGCAGCACGCTGCCGGGCGGGAGATGCCGGCTCGCCAAGCGCGCGGCCTCGGATCCATATAGGACGGCTTGCAACGGCGCTCCACCGCGGGACAAATAGAGACTGATCTCTTGGGTTGGACCGTCCGGCGGGGTGATCACCACCTGACGCAGCCGCGCGACGGCAAACTCCAGCCGGCCATTGACCCGCTGCGCCGCCGCCGCCGTCCGTGGCAACCGCCCCGGCCGCGGCGGCGGGCCCAAGCCGAGCGCCTGGACCAGCACATCGTCGACCACGACTCCGCCTTCGCTGACAGTGGGAAAACCCACCGCGGTCACGCGCTCGCCGAGGCGCAACCGCCCGGCGGGAACGTGGCCGGCCGCCCATTGCAGCCAAGCGCCGCCGGTGGCGTCTTGCAGGGCGAAGCCGGACTCACCCACGGCGGTTACCACTCCCTGTACCCGCACGCGATGCGGGAAGACGCCCCACGCCGTGTAGCGCAGCAAGGCGGAGATCCTTTGCCGCGGCAGATGGAAGGGATGAGCCGGCGGCGGCTGAACCACCTGCACTGCGGCGATGGAAGGAACGAATAGTTCGACGCGTGCGGGGTGGCTGGGAGTCATCACATGGGCGAGAACGCCGGTGACGCGAACCCCGGCATCCACCCACTCCGGCGGGTGATCCGCCGGCGTGATCGGCAGCCGGGCAACCAAGCGAGCCAAGTTTTCCTTGAGCGTGAGGCGCAGGCCCTTGGGGGTAAAGCGCTGGGCTTGGATTACCCCGCGGACTAGGATCCACTGCGCATCATCGAGGCCGGTTCCGGCTTGGCGAAGATTCTCCGCTTGCGCCGCGGGCAAGCGGCCAACCCCCAGCAAGTGCACCTGGCGCGCGACCAGAATCGGCGCCACGTCACCGGCGCCGGTATGCCCGATCACGCGCACCCGATCCCCGGCCCGCAATGGCGGATGCAGCGTTTGCAGATCCACATAGATGCCGCCGGTGGCGTCCTGCACGTAAAGCGCCGGGGGCGCCCCCTCCCGGCCGGTGATACGGCCGAAATAGGTCACCACGCCCGTGATCCGCGCCGGCAGATGGCGCGCCGCGGCCGCCGGCAGCAGGCGGCGGATGGCGGCCACCGTGCGCAGCGGTGCAGGCGCCGCTGCGGCGCCAGCCGCCGCGAGCAGCAGCGCCGCCAATACAGCGCGGGCGAACGCGCAGCGAATCCGAATTGGCTGCCGCGGTGACAAGTTGGGTTGATTGTACGCCGCGCCACCACGCAACCGTCGCCGCCTGGTTGACTAGAATTGCACCCCGGCACCCGGCCCGAAGGACAGTTACCGGCAGCTTAGCCGGCAACCCTGTGCTAGCGTTATGGCCATGCCATTGCGGACCGTGGATGCAGGCTTTTTGGCCTGGGCTCCGGAGCGGCGGCAGGCCGAAGGGCGGGCGTGGTGCCAGGCGCTGGAGACGGGCGAGATCCTGTATTTTGCCGCTTCGCCGCTGGCGCTGTCGGCGGAAGACGTGGCCTTCCTATTGCGGCAGAAACAAGCCAGCGGGCCGCACCACTAGAACATTGCGTACAAGGCGGCGCCGGACCGCGTGACCGGTTACGCCGGCGGGGACGGCCAGCGCATGCGCGCCGTGATGCGCCGGTTCTCGCAATCGGCGGTCCAGTTGCTGGCGCAGTTGCTGCCGCCCTACCCGATGGACCCCGACTTCGCTAGCTTCCGGGGCATCGAGGAACAGGGACGCAAGCTCGCCGAGCGTTCCCGCAACGATCTCTTGCATGTGGACTCGTTTCCCTCCCGGCCCACGCACGGCAGGCGGATTCTGCGGTTCTTTGTCAATTTCAATCCCGCCGCGCCGCGCGTTTGGCGCACGGGGCCGCCGTTTCCGGCATTGGCGGAGCAGTATGCCGCCGGCAGCGGCTTGCTGCGGCGGGCGCTGCACCCCAGCCTGGGCCAGCGGCTCGGGGAGCTGGGCCATCGCCGGCCGGCGTACGACCGATTCATGCTGGCGTTTCATCATTGGCTCAAGGCCAACCGGGAGTTCCAGTCGGCGGCGCATCCGACTTGGGAGTTTCCTCCCGGCTCGGCCTGGCTGTGCTTCACCGACACCGTCAGCCATGCGGTCCTGCGCGGGCAATACGCGCTGGAGCAGACGGTGATGGTCCGCGCCGAGGGGCTGCAGGCGCCGGAGTTGGCGCCGGCGGCGGTGTTCGCGCGGCTGGCGGCGCGGGCCGTCTAGCGAAATTACCTCACGCCGTTGGGTTTTCCGATTGGCCAGGCGCGGGCCCCGCAACCGGCCGCGGGGCCGCCCCCGGTACAATGAGGTTTGGCGGCCCGAGGCGCGCAGAGATGGACAGACGCTCGGGCCGCGCCGAACCATGGACTCATCGCCGGAAATACATCACGACGCGATCCAGCCCCGCGGGTTATGGCGCTACCCGATCCTGCGCCGCTACCGGTTCCTGGTGCACCGGGATTTGGCGGCGACCTATTCGCGCGACCTGCACAAATGGATCATCATCGCGCCGGTCATGGGCGGCATCGTTGGTTTGCTGACCACGCTGCTGGTCAAGGTCATCTTGCAATGGATCTGGCCGCCGCTGCTGCGCCTGTACATCGCCCATCCCATGGTCATCATCCCGGGCCTGGCCGCCGGCTTCCTGGTTGCCGGACTGCTGATGCAATGGTTCACGGCCAATCCCAATGAGCACTCCACCGAGGAAATCATCGTCAGTTATCACGAGCGCCAGGCGGCCATTCGCATGCGCGGTTTTGTCCCCAAGCTGCTGGCCGCGGTCGCCACGGTGGGCTCTGGCGGCAGCGCCGCCCTGGAAGGGCCCAGCATCTATGGCGGCGGCGCGATCGGCTCCTGGCTGTGGGCGCAGTTCCGCCGCATGGGGGTCAAACTGGAGCCGCGGGACCGTCGCATTCTGCTGATCAGCGGCGCGGCGGCGGGCATGTCGGCGGTCTTCCGCGCCCCGTTTACCGGTGTCATCTTCGCCCTGGAGATGCCGTATAAGGACGACATGGCGCATGAGGCGCTGATGCCCGCGCTGCTGGCCTCGGTCACCGCCTTCGCCACCCTGGCGTCATTCATGGGCGCCCAGCCGCTGTTCAACTTCGCCGCCAGCCACACCTACACCCGCCAGGATCTGCTGTGGGCGGCGCTGCTGGGAGCCGGCTGCGGGCTGATCACCATGCCCTTCACCATCACCTTCCGCCACCTGCGGGAGTTCGTGGTGCGGCACCGGGCGCCGCACTGGCTGAAGATGACCGTGGGCGGCGTACTGACGGGGCTCTGCGGCTGGGCGTTCCTGCTGCTCTTTCCCGGGCATTTGGTGCCCTTGGGACCGAACTACGAGGCGGTGCCGCTCATCTTGCAGCACGCTCACACCTCGCTCGAACTGGTCGCCTTCGCCGTGCTGAAGCTCTTGGCGACGCTGTTTTCGCTGGGCGTGGGCGGGGTCAGCGCCATGTTCGTGCCGCTGTTTTTGACCGGCGGGGCGCTGGGCACGGCTTTCGCCCAGAGCGTGGTGCACACCGGCGCGCTGAACCTGTTCGCCGCCGTGGGCATGGCCGCCTTCATCGCCGCCGGCTACAAAACGCCATTGACGGCGGTGGTGTTCGTCGCCGAGGCAACCGGCGGCCACGCCTACATCATTCCAGTCCTGATCGGCGCGGCGGTGGCCTACGCCATCTCCGGGCAGGCCTCGGCCTCCGGCGACCAGCGGCTGCATGAAGGCGTCACCGTCGAGGAACTGACCAAGATCCGCGTCCGCGACGTCATGCGCCGCCACATCACCGCCGCGGGCGCGGACTGGACGCTGGCGCAATGGGCCGAGGCCACGCCCCGTCAGGATCCCCACGCCGCGTATCCGGTGCTGGATAACGGGCGCGTGGTCGGCACGCTGACGTTGTCCGCCTTGAGCCGGGTCATGCCGGGACAATGGAGCACGACGCGGGTGCGTGCGGTGATGAACCCGGCCTGGACGCAGGTGGATCCGGACAGCACGCTCCAGGATGCGCTGCGGCTGCTGATGGCGCACGAAAAGCATCTGCTGGTGATCGTCTCCCCGGCTGGCGCCCTCCAAGGCATCCTCAGCCAAACCGACATCCTGGCGGCGCTGAACGCGGCGGGAGACCGGGACGAAATGCGCGCCGAAGAGACGGCGCCCGAGCCCGAGCTTCCCTAAGCCCGCCTGGGCCCGCGCATGCCCCGCGTGGTTCGCGCCCTACTCGCCGGCGGCGGGATAGGCCAGGCGGTGCTTCTTGACGGCATAGCGGATGGTGTCGCGCGTGGTGTCCAGCAGCCGCGCGGCGCGGCTCTGGTTGCCTCCAGATTGCTGCAACGCGTCCGCGACCAGCAGCTTTTCCACCTCGTCCAGCGAGGTGCCGCCGGTGGGAATGTGCAATACCGGAAGGAAGCGGCCATCCGGCAGCCTCCGCCATGAGGCCAACTCCGCCGGCTCATCGCTGGTGGGAAACGCCGCCGCCAGGGTTTGGCCGCTATCCGGGCTGAAGGGCAAATTCAGGCCCCGAATCTCCGCCCCGTCCTCCAGGATGACCGCCCGCTGGATGGCGTTTTTCAACTCGCGGATATTGCCCGGCCAGTCGTAGCGGCGCATCATCTCCGCCGCCTCCGGCGTCAGTCCCCGAATGCGCTTGCCGAAGCGGCGGCTG
Organism: Acidobacteriota bacterium; assembly: GCA_027314025.1. GTDB lineage: Bacteria > Acidobacteriota > Terriglobia > Terriglobales > SCQP01 > JAKAUF01. The sequence continues at coordinate 75,393 of DAHVCP010000046.1, read as the reverse complement.
AATTGCTCGATGAAAAACGCGGCCAACTCCGGAATGTCCTCGCGCCGGCTGCGCAAGGGCGGTATGAAGATGGGAATGACCATCAGGCGGTAAAACAAATCGGCGCGAAACCGGCCTGACTTCACCTCCTCCTCCAAGTTGCGGTTGGAGGCGGCGATCACCCGCAAATCCACGTGGATGTCGCGCAAGCCGCCGATGCGGCGCAGCGTCTGGTCCTCCAAGGCGCGGAGAATCTTGGCCTGCAAGGGCAGGGGAAGCTCGCCGATTTCGTCCAGAAACAGCGTGCCGCCGTCGGCGACTTCAAACAGCCCCTTCTTCATCGCCTTGGCGTCGGTGAAGGCGCCTTTCTCGTGGCCGAAGAGTTCCGCCTCCAACAGCGTTTCGGGAATCGCGGAGCAGTTGACCGGCACGAACGGCTGGCGGCTGCGGGCGGATTGCTGGTGGATATAGCGGGCCAGCAGATCCTTGCCGGTGCCGCTTTCGCCTTGCAGCAGGATCGCGCTGGCTTCGCTGCGCGCCACCCGCCGGGCGAAGTCCAAGACCTGACGCGTGGCGGTGGACTGGCCGATGAATTCCAGCCGCTCCCGGCTGCCGCTGGCCTCATTGCGCAGCGCGGCGACTTCCGAGCGCAGACGGCTGGTTTCCAGCGCGTTCGCCAGCGTCACTTGCAGGTCGTCGAAGTTGACCGGCTTGCACAGATAATCGTAGGCGCCTTGGCGCAAGGCCAGTTTGACGTCCTCGATCTGGGGATCGGCGGTGACAAAAACCACCGGACCCGCGAACACATCCCGCCGCAGTTCGCCCAGGAAGTCCACGCCATTGCCATCGGGCAGGCGAACATCCAGCAAGATCAGGTCGGGCGGATCGGACTTGATCTTCTCCCGCGCCTCGGACAGGCTGGCGGCGGTGGCGGCCTCATAGCCCCACTCCTCGCACTTCTGGCTCGCCGACCAGCGCAACAGGTTTTCGTCATCCACGATCAAGATCTTCGGTTTCATCTCGAACCGCCTTCGGCCGCGGCGGGGGCCTCGCCGCCGGCGGCGGGTAACACGATGGAAAACGTCGTTCCCTGGCCGAGCTGCGTGGTGACCTCGATGGAGCCGCCGTGCAGTTCGGCGATGCGGCGGCACATGGGCAAACCTAGGCCGTTGCCCTTGCCGCCCTTGGTGGTGTAGAAAGGGCGAAAAATATTCTGCAAATCAGCTGCGGCAATTCCCGGGCCGTTGTCCCGCACCCGAATCCGGACATGGCCATCGCCGCCCGGCTCGGTCACGATCGTGATTTGGCCATTTTCGGCCACGGCGTCCAGGGCGTTGAGGGCCAAATTCAGCACCATGCGCTGCACTTGTTCGGCGTCATGCACGACCGGCGGCAGCGTTCCGGGAGCAAACTCCAGGTGGACGTGCTTCGGCACGGCCGCGCGGGTGGCGATTTCCGCGGCATGGCGCACGGCGGCGTTCAAATCCCCCAACGCGAAGCGCGGCGGACGAGGGCGGGCGTAGTTGAGCAGGTCGGCGACGATGCCGCCGATACGCGTGATCTGCTGCCGCACCTCGGCCATGATTGCGCGTTCCGGTTCGGCGAACCGGCTGGACAAGACCTCCAGCGCGGAGGCCATGCCGGCCAAAGGGTTCTTGATTTCGTGCGCCAGCCCGGCGGCGACCTCGCCCAAGGTGGCGAGATGCTCGGTGCGGGCCAGTTCCAGGGTGTGGGCGCGGCGGGCCTCGGCTTCGGCGTGCCGGCGGTCGGAGATGTCGCGCATGACGGCGGTGACCAACAGCGAACCGCCTAGCTGCAACGGGCTCAGGCTGATTTCCACCGGCACCTCGGCTCCGCCCTTGTGCCGCGCGAACAACTCCAGTCCCGCGCCCATGGGCCGCGTCTTCGGCGTGCGGGTGTAGCCGCGGCGCAGGGCCACGTGGGCGCCGCGAAACCGTCCCGGCAACAGCCGCTCGACCGGCTGGCCGTCCAGCTCGCCGGCGGTGTAGCCCAGCACCTCCTCGACGCGGCGGTTGACATAGACGATGACGCCGCCGCCATCCACGATGACGATCGGATCCGGAGCGCAGTCCAGCAAGCTGCGAAAGCGCACCTCACTTTGCCGCAGCGCCTCTTCGCTATGGGCGCGCTGGTAGAACAGGCCAAGTTGCAGACCGATATCCCGCAGCGTCGGCCGCCACGAGGGCGGCGGCGGCTCCGGCACGCGCCAAACGAACAGCCGCTCCACGCAGCCTTGTGCCAGCACCGGCAAGGCCAGCGCCGCGCCCGGCGGCTCCGCGGCCGCCTCCACCTGTCCCGACGCCCAAGCGCGGCCGGCCACGCCTTCCCCGCGACGCAGCGCTTGCACCGCGCCTCCGTCCTGGGCAACGCCGGCTCTCTCCGCCACCCAAGCACAGCGTCCGGGCGCCGGGTCCTCTCCCCGGCTGAGGTCCCATACTTCGGCCGCGAGCGCGCCCGCCTTTTCGCCCACAATCCGCGGCAGGGCCTGTTCCACGGCCAGCCAATCCGGGGCCGTCGCCAGCAGCTCCCCGACCGCGAGCCGCAGTTGCTGGCGTACCTCGGCGTCGTGCCGCGCGGTAATGTCGGTGTTGATCTCCAGCATGCCGCTGGGTTGGCCCCGCGCATCCCGGCGCAGCGACCAGCGGCTCTCCACCAGGATCCGCGTCCCATCGCGCCGCCTTTGCCACAGCATCCCGCGCCACGCGCCGCTCTCCAAGACCTCGTCTTCCACCACCGCCCGGGACCGCGGGAACTCGGTGTGGAGAAGATCGTGGCTGCTCTGGCCTTCCGCCTCCCCCGCGGCCCAGCCGTAGACTCTCTCGGCGCCGCGGTTCCAATAGGCGATCACGCCCGTAAGGTCGCGCAGAAACACGGCGTCCGCGACCATGTCCAAAAACTCCGTCGCCAGCTGCGAATCCTTGCCCATCACGTTCCTCGCGCCTCTATTATTCCGCGTTCGCATCGCGGCGTCTGGGAACGGCATGCCCCTCCTTGCCAGCCCGCGGCCGGCGGAGCTGGGTTGCGGCGTGCCGGCCCGCGCGGCGGCCAGGCGCGGAGGCCGATCAACCGCGGCGATGGCGCGCGTATTAGGCATCGGCGGCGACCAACACCGGGCAGGTGGACAGGCGCAGCACCGCGGGCAGCATCGGACCGGCGTCCGCGCCGGTGCGCCTCGCCTCGGTGCACACCCCAATGAGGTCGGAGGCATCGCCATGGGCCGCCGCGACGATCGCGTCCGCGGCCTGGCCGAACCGCACCCGCACCTCGGCGTCATGAAAGAATCGAATCTCCGGCGGCAGCGTCTCCCACATCCGCGCCGCGGCATCCGAAACCCCCACACCGCAGGCGGCGCAATCGTCCGGCCGCGGCTCGGCCACATGGATGAGCAAAACCCGGCCGTCGCGCGCAACCATCAAGGCCAACGCCGCGCGCACCGCGGCTTTGGCGCCCGGCCGCACATCGGCGGCGCAGAGCACGCGGCGAAAGGGCAGCCGCGGCGCCTGGCTGCGAGGCCCAAGCAGCAGCAGCGGCACCTGGGCCAGTCGCAGCACCTCCTCCGCCACACGACCCAGCACCGGCGCCTCGAACGCGCTGCCATTGCTGCTTGCCAAGACGATGACGCTGACGCCGTTTTCCCGCACCCAGGAATTGAGCCGGGCGGCGATGGCATGGGGTTCGCAATGCACCACGGGCGCATTGCCCTCGGCGGCGAATTCCGCCGCCAGTTGCTGCAGCCGCTGCCGCTGCGCCAAGACCGAGGCGTGCGCCTCCCGCGGCGAAGAACGCGGCCCAGGCGGAATGAAGTGAGCCAAATGCCAGGACGTCTGGAGTTGGGCGGCCAGTGCCGCGCAAAGCTTTACCGCTTCCGCGGCGCGGGGGGAGAAATCGGTCAGCGCCGCCAGCACCGGCGGCGGACCCCACGGACGACGGTGAGCGGCGCCGTGTGCCGCGGCTTTCTGGTCGGACTGGGGTTTAGGGGATGCCATGGAACGAATGCTCGGTCGGTCCTCGATATATTCCAAGCACCGGGGGCCGCGCTCGGCACGGCCCCCGGGGTTGACTTAAAACATCAGCCACAAGTTGGTGTACACCGTGTTGTTCTGGCCGGCATTGCGCCCGGCGCCGTCGTAGTTTTGGCTGGCGCCGTTGAACGTGGTGAATCCCTGGTACAGGATCGAGAGCTCCACGTTCTGGGCCGGCCAAAAGCCGGCCTGGAGCAAATAGCCGCCGGAGTCCGGACTGCCGCTGGCGCTGCCCGTCACCGGCCCCGGCGCGTACAGCACCGGATCGCGGGAACCGTAATCGCGGAAAAAGCCCGCGCCCAAGCTATACCGGTCGCCGAAGTGATAGATGGCGTTGGCTTGCAGATTGGACAGCGTGTTGGCCAGCTGGGACGCCTCGCCGGCCGCCAAAAGGCCGCCCAAGGACGCGCTCTGGTGAACATAGGCACCGTGCACGGACAAAGAATTGATTCCGAGACGCCGCTCATATTGGAAGTCCGCGGCCGTGTCGGTGAAGTGGTCCTCGGCTCCGGCGATGGCCCCGGGGAAGCTGGACAGGTGGATGCCAAAGGTGCCGACTTCGAGATAGTTGAGGCCGCCGCTCCAGGTCGTTTGGTAGGCGCCGCGCCAGTACGGCGCCACGCCGGCGATGTTGGTGCCGAAGCCGATGCCATTCAGCGGCTGCGGACCGCCCAGGTGCATGGAGCGATACAGCGTGACGTCTCCATACCAGTGGTGATCCCACATCATGTAGCCGCCGGCGCCGCCGACGTCCTGCGCCAAACCACCATCCAGGATCGGCGCGGCGATGGGCGAGGGCGAGGAATCGGGGGATGCGAACGGCCAGCCCCAGGCCGGGGTATCGTTCCAGAGATCCTCGACCGTGGGATTGTTATTGAAATCCAAGCCGTAGACCGTTTGCTTGCCGGCCAGCGTGCCGTATCCGACATAGCGGATATCGGTGTTGTCCATGGAAAAGTGGTCGTCGGCGCCGCTGTAGGTCACTTGCATGAACGTGCCCAGGTGCGGCGTGACCTCGCCGGCCAGAAACAGGCTCATCTGCTGCGGAAACTCGACGTTGCCGTTTTGCGTGCCGGGCTGAGTCTTGGCGACCAGCGTGTCGGCGATTTGGAACATCACCGAGATCGGCAAGTTGTTGTTGATCCAGAGCCCGCTCTTGTTCTTTGCGCTGGGAGCGGTGATCTTCTTGCGGTGCTTGCCGCTGAGGGTATAGCCGTTCAGCTTGAATTCCCGGCCGAACTCGGTCAGCTCGGGAAAGGTGGTATGGCAGCGGCTGCACGGCAGCCCAGTCTGGCGGGCAAAGCTGGGAATGGCCCACACGCGGGGCGCGCCGGCGAGACACAGCGCCGCACTGGCGGCGAACACTGCGATGCGGAAGGGATTCGAGAATTTCATTGCACTTTGGGTCAGGGCTCAAGAGCCTGGGTCTGATGCTGGCCAACAAACGGAAGCGGGCCCGGCAGCACCGGGCCCGTCCCAAGGTGAGCTATTTCGTCAGCTTCAGATTAACCACGGCGTGATCCGCCACGGTCACCACTTGGCTGGCTTCCTTGGCGCCACTGTGCCAGACGACGACGCGATACCGGCCGTCGGGAACGTTCGCCAGGGAGTAGCTCCCGTTGCTCTTGCTGACCGTGACGTAGGGAGTCGGGGCCACATAGATCCAGGCGCTCATGTCGGGGTGCAGCGAGCATTGCAAATGCACCACGCCGGCGTGTTTGAAGGTATACGTCGCCGCTTGTCCTGGAGGAAAGGTGCCGAGATTCTTGGCCAGGGCTTTGTCAGCGCCGATGGCTTTCCAGTTGACGTTGTGATTGACGGTGTCATTGTTCTTAAACTCCACCGTCGCGCCCAGCGGCACGCCCGACACATGCGGAACGAAAGCCGTATACTTCTGGTCCACCACGTACAGTTTTTTGGGCGGAGCGAAGTCCTTCTCCGGCAGCGGCACGGCATACACAACGGCCGGGGCCGGAGGCGCGGGAAACGCGCCAGGCAGGGTTTGGGGTTTGGGAATGCCGGAGATCTTGCCGCTAATCGAACCGGTAGCGGCGAACGCAGCCAGCGTGCCCAGCAGCAGAATGGTGATGATTGCGAATGATTTCTTGATCATGGATGCCTCCGTGGAACGTCTACGCCTTAGCTAGTAGCAAGCGTGTGGCCAACATGCATCTATTGATTCCATGGCGCTTACCGCACTTTCGGCGAACGGCGACTTAGGAGCATCCGCAAAACCGGGTGATTTTACCCATGGGCATCGGTGAAAATCACCCACTCGGGTGCCCCCGCGGGCCCGGTCCGGCTGTGCTAGACGCGGGGCTTGCGCCGCGTACGCTCGGCTTCGGGGCATTGCCCCGCGTACGCGTCGCCGCGGACCGCGCCGCTTCCTTTGCGGCCACCGCGGGTAGTGCGCGCACTATCGGGCGCGGTTGTAGGCGATTCCCGTGGTTTGGTCCCTGCCCTCTGCCCCTTGCTGGGGAGTTTGCGCACGGTCCGGCTGCCCGCCAGGCGCGCGCAACGTGAGCACCGGGCAGGGGGCGTCGCCGAGGACCTCATAGGCGGTCGCCCAGCCGGAGTACAAGGTGAACTTGGGTGGCTGCCGTGCGCCCAGAACGACCAGATCGGCCGTGAGCTCGCGGGCGGTCTTGACGATTTCCTCCGCGGGCCGGCCAAAATGGACGATGGTGTTGAGTTCCGCTCGCCGCGCGCCGGGCGGCGCCAACTCCAGCAATCGCGTCTGCGCGGCATTGACCTCCGCGTTGCACAGCGAGCAGTCCTCGGCAGGCGGGCGCAGCACATGCAAGAGATGGAGTCGCGCGTGCTGCTGCTGGGCCACGGCGAACGCATAAGCCGCCGCTCGCTGCGCGGCGGCGCCGAAATCCGTGGCCAGCAATACCACCCCCGGCGCTTGCAGGCGGGCATCGGCAACGCCAGGACCGACGATCAGCACGGGACAGCCGGTGGTGCGGAAGACCGCCTCGGCGGTCGAACCCAGCAGCACTTTGCCCACTCCCCGCCGGCCGGAACTGGCCAGCAGGACGAGGTCCACTTGGTGGGCGGAAATCAGCGACGGCAGGCCATCGAGGATTTCGCCCGGATCGAGCCAGGTGGCATGGGGAATGTCGCGCAGCATCTCGCTCTGGTCCAGTGCCAACAGCCCCTCGCGCCCGTCCTGCCATAAACGATTCATCAGCTCGCCATAGGCGTCGCCCGCCAGCGCGTACGCCATGGGCCGTATGAAATGCGCGACGTGCAGCATGGCGCCGGAAGCGCGGGCCCAGCCCGCTGCATAGCGCAGCGTCCGGTCGGAAGCGGGCGAGAAATCCGTCATCACCAGGATGTTGTTGAATGCCACCGTGTCGCCGGCCATATTCCCTCCCACCGCACCCGCTGCACGTGGAGGCCCATCAACGAGCTGCGGTCCGACGCCGTCACCTCACGGATGGGCGCGGGCCCCGGCTGCGCCGCAGGCGGCGCGTCCCGCATACGCGCCTGTTTTGCCCTCAGGGCAAAAGGCGCGGCTCCCGCGAATGGATTTGCGTTTTGCCCGCCGAAGCCGGCGACGATTCCTGGTGGTAGCGCCCAGCCGTGCGGCAAAATACGCAATGCGTGCCCGCGGAGGGAGCGTCGGCCGCCCAACACGCGGGCAATGGCTATTTGGGCCGAAGCTGCCGCGCGAGCCGATCCAGGAAGACTCGCTGTGACGGATGAATCACCGCCTGGGCAGCGGCGAGAGGAAAGAAAGCAGCACGGTCCGCCTTGGGGAATGTCCGCATCCGGCCCGACCGTGGCGGCCATTCCACTTCGAAGGTGTTGCTCCGCAGGCGGGCGGGATCGCAATCGCCCTCGAAGGCGAAGATAACCACCAGCTTGCCGTGCGAGACGCGGGCGTCGCCGAGCGGAAGGTAAGGACTGGAAGCGTCATCGCGCGCCGGTTCCTCGGGGCTGGAAAATCCCGTCTCCTCGCCGAATTCACGGCGAGCGGTGCGCAGGAGGGACTCTCCCGGCAGAGCTTCGCCCTTGGGAATGGACCAGGCGCCCTGATCTCGAGTCCGCCAGAACGGCCCGCCCAAATGAACCAGCAACGCCTCGACGCTTTCGGGCCGCGAAGGAGGCGCGCCGCCGCGGGGATCATGTCCGCGTCGCCGCCACAGAAGCAGTCCGGCGCTGACGATCACCATCGCATGCATCCTAGCCCACACTGGGTCGGTTTGACCCTGAACCAGCCGGCGGCGTATTCTCAGCGGCCTTCATAGGCGCGGCGCAAGGCGGCAAGGTCGAATTTCTTCATCCTGAGAAATGCGGCCGTGACGCGATCCACCGCTGGGGCATCGCCACACAGCATCTTCCGCATCATGGCCGGGTCGACTTGCCAGGAGACACCGAAGCGATCCTTCAGCCAACCGCACTGGCCGGCATTCGGGTCGGCCGCCAACCGGTTCCAGAAATAGTCAATCTCCACCTGCGTGTCGCAGGGAATGAGAAACGAGATGGCCTCATTGAACGTACACCCGTGGTCGCGGGCGCTATCCATGGCGGCGAATTCCTGGCCGCGCAGGCGCAGCGCGGCGAACTGCACGCTGCCCGGGCGCTCCGGCGCATGGGATTCGCCATAGCGCGCCAAAACGCTCGCCTGGCTCTCGCCGCCGCCGAGCATCCCCTCTGCTGGCGGGGGAGCAGCGCGAAACGCCGACGCATAGAAATCCATCGCTGCTTCCGCCTGACCGGCGGCGGCGCCGGTGAACATCAGCACGGGAGTGATCTTCTGGCCGCCGCTGCCCAACATGACCTGCCAGGAAAGGCCGAAACGGTCCGCAACCCAGCCGTAGCGCGGGCTAAACGGGTAGGCGCCCAACGGCAGGTGCGGCTTGCCGCCCTCGGCCAATCGTTCCCACAAGGCATCCACCTCCGCTTCGGACCCGCATCGGACCAGAAACGAAATCGTGGGGTTGAAGCGGAACATGGGCCCGGCGCTGATCGCCATGAACGGCTGGTCGGCCAGGGTAAAGCGCACCAGATCGCAGTCGCCGCTGGGGGTGTTGCGCAGGCCGGTCACGCTCTCCAGCCGCGAGGAGGGAAACAACTGCGTGTAAAAGCTCGCCGCCTCGCGGGCCTCCTGATCAAACCAGAAATGCGGCGTGATGCGGTGCATGACGACTCCTCCCGGGAGCGGCGGTCCCGCCCCGCCCTCTCCCGCGATGTCGCCTCCAGCCCAGCCGGTTTCGACATCGCCGGACCGCACGCGGGGGCCGCGCCTTTTGCTCGGGGAGCAAATCGGGCGCGGAAAGGCCGCGAAATTCCGCAGGACGGCCCGCCCCCGGCGGGCGAAGCGGCGCGGCTCCCAGCGACGCACCGGCTGGGCCGGGGCGGGCTGGGGTCCCCGGCCCAGTCGGCGCGTAAGCGGAACGCGCGGCGCAGCCGCGCTGGGGCCCGCGCCAAGCAATAGTTTATTGGTAGAGGATGAAGATGGGCCGGGGGGAGAGGCGCAGCACCTGGGCCGGAGTCATCAGCCGGCTGCCGTGCCAACGGTCGTTCTTGTAGAACAGCTTGAACCCGGTGAACTGCACCGGCTGGCTGGCGATGAAGCTCTTGTACGTGGAGATCTTTAGGTAGGGCGAGCCGAAGCCGTCCATATCCATCACGATCTCCACCTCGGGTAAAGGGCGAATGGCGCGGTAATCCGTCACCATGCGCTGGGTGAAGCGGTGGATGACGAGGATCTTTGGCGGCAGATGGTACTTGACGGCAAGGCGTGCCAAGTAGCGCGCCGCGAAGTTGATGGCCGCGGCGCCCATGGTGCCGCGCCACGCGCCGGGGCGCTTGCCCGGAACCAAATCGAACTCCGGATCCAGGGCCAGCTCGACGTTGGGCAGCTTTAGATAGGGAGCCAGGCGCGGCACCTCGGCACGCACCGTGCTCCAACCAGGCTGCACATCCAAAAACAGCAATCCATGAATGCTGTTCGCCATCTGGAGAGCTTTTTCGATTTGGTCCGGCGGCATGTGCAGAATGTATTTCCCATTCCGTCCGGGATCTTCTTGCGCGGAGACCGCGATGTAGTCAATCGCCGGCACCACGGGCGTGGTGGGGTCGGCTCTGGCCCAAGCCGCCGCCTGGACCTTGAGCTTGGCCAGCACCTCCGCCGGCGGGTAGGCTCCGAGGATGCCCATGTGGGGCGAAAAGAAATTGCCGTAATAGGCCACGATGCGCTGGAAGGGCAGCAGCGCGCCGGCGTTGGGATAGACGGTAGGAACAGGCCAGAGGCGGGGCTTGCACGGCGGCAGCGGCGCGGCCCGTCGGCGCAGGCGCCGGTGGGATGCAACCTTCCGGATCGCCGCCCGCATGCGTGGCTGCTGCTTGGCCGGGCGGCGCCGAGCACGAGCGGCGGCGCCGACAGGAGCGCAGTTGCGCCAGGGTGGAAGATTCGCCAGGGCCAGCATTTTGGCGTTGTAAGCGGCTTTGTTTACGGTGGCGGGCGGCGCGGTGGCGGGTTCGTCGCCCGCTCCCCCAGTGCCCGCGCGGTGGCCCATTGGCATCGCGGCGCCGAGCGCGGCCAGCAGGCTCCGGCCGCGCCTCGCGGGCCGCTGCGCGGAGCGGCTGAGCAGCAGAATGCCCAGCCCAGCCAACGCCAGGGCCGCAACTATCGCAATGGACCGTGTTGTCTTCGTAGTAACTCCATTATTGCCCAGCTCTGCCGCGGTCCCTCCGTACAGGAGCCCCATTCGCTAACGGGATGCTGCGGCTGTGTGCCGTTGCGCACGCACGCCACGGCCCCCATTGCTTGGCGCGGGCCCCAGCGCGGCTGCGCCGCGCGTCCCGCTTACGCGCCGACTGGGCCGGGGACCCCAGCCCGCCCCGGCCCAGCCGGTGCGTCGCTGGGAGCCGCGCCGCTTCGCCCGCCGGGGGCGGGCCGTCCTGCGGAATTTCGCGGCCTTTCCGCGCCCGCTTTGCTCCCCGAGCAAACGGCGCGGCCCCCGCGTCAAGCGGGCTTGCCCGGGATCTTCCGGCTTCGGCTGGGCGTCCCGGCTCGGGGTAGTGCCGCGCATCTCTGCTCGATAGCTCCGATTCCGTCTTTATGGCTCAAAGGCCGGGGCAGCCGGGCTTCACGACCTAAAGGCCGAGGCAGCCGGGCTTCGGTTTCGGGGCCATGAAAACCGCCTACCCTGGCAGCCAGCCGACACCCCGGCTCCGTGCGGTGCGAGCCGCCCTTCGCGGCGAGGCCCGGGTGCGTACACAGGCCCGCCTGGGTCGAGGAACCCATGGGTGGGCGCAGCCACCACTCTTCGACTTTCGTCGCTCCTTCCGCCCGGTGCATTTCCCGGTCAAGCGGAGCCGGCCCAATGGCGCGGGGCGCAGGCCGCCAAGCGCCGGAAACCCCTGACTTTCCATCGCCCGCCATGTATGGGCCGGTCCCGGGCCGCGCCCCCGCGTGGCGGCGAACGGCACTTGCGGCAGCGTGCGCAGCGGCGATCGCGAGCGCCTGCGCGCTGGTCGACAGGTGGCCCTTGCCTTGCAATTGCGGAGCACAGGGAGGTTCCGACCATGAAATCAGCGTTCGCAAGGCGTGGAATCGGGTTCCGGTGGGCGGCGGCAGCCGCGGCAGTCTTCTTCCTGTTGTTTACCATTCACCGGGCAGTCGCACAGGACACGACGTCGTCCGGCGAGGATCAAAACCAGCCGCAAATCAGCCAACCGACGCAACAAGGCCAGCAGGGCGAGGCTGGGCAAGAGGCGCAGCCGGCTCAGGGGGAGCCGACGCAGGCGCAAGAACCGGCGGCCGCGGAGCCCGCGGCGGCGGAAGAGGACTCGGAGGAGCTGAACCGGCTGTTTGCGGACGCCAATCTGCGAGCGAGTCAGTTGTTGCGGGATGCGCATGAGCTGGAGGCATATCACCCCGTGCGGGCATCTCGCGAGCTGCACGGAGAGCAGTTGAACATCATTCGCGACCACGTGAACCAGTTGGGCAAGCTGGAACAGCAAATGCGCGACGAACGGGAAAACGGCGCGGCATGGCAGCAAGGGGTGGTGGACCAACTCCGGCCGATGCTAGAAGAATTGGCCGGCAACATGGAAGAAACCATCGCCGAGTACAACAGCAAAGCCCGACCCTTGCACTTCAATGCAGAGTACAAAACCCTGGCGAAAGCCAATGCCCGGCTGGCGTCTGAATTGCATGGCCTGATTCACGACGCGGTGCGGTATGGGCACTCCAAGCGAGGGTTCGATCGCATCCAACAAACGATGCGGCCGCAGCAGTAACCCAGTGGCCGGGCAGCCCAAGGCAGTGCAACGGCTGCGCGCCGGCGGCGGGAACCGGAGGAATTGGCCGCGGCGGACTCATGGGCTACCCCGTCCGCCGCGGCCGTGGGCGCGGCAAAGGCAACGGCGCGATGGCGCGTTCCGCGGGAGCGCGGCAGCGGTTAACGAGTGGTGCAAGCAGGGAGGAAGCTATGACGAAACAAGGCGTATTGATTCGGCTGGCGGCGGCGGCGGCGATTTTGGGAGCCGCGACGCTGGCGATGGCGCAAGGCATGGGGCCGCAGCACCGGATTTACGATCCGGCGACGGTGACCACCATTCGCGGAGAAGTCGTGGGCGTGCACGTTTGGGCGCCGCGCGGCCGGGTTCACATTCTGGAGTTGCGGGTACGGCATGAGGGCGGCGTCACGATGGTTCATCTCGGCCCGGTGCTGTTTGTCCGGCAGGAGGGCTTTCAGTTCCGCCGCGGCGACCACGTAGAGGTCACCGGCTCCAAGGTGACGACAGAGCACTACCACTACATCGTGGCGCGCGAGGTTGTGAAAGACGGCAAAACGCTGACCCTGCGCGATGAGCAAGGACGGCCGGCCTGGGCCGGAAGGCGCTAGCGAGCCGTCCCCGCGGTTGCGCCCAGGGGACGGGTGGGTGCCGAGCCCGTCGCAATCCGGGGCTCGGGGCCCGGCTCGTCCGAGCGGTGAAGCAGTGTCGAGAGGGATGGAAGACCGATTCAATAGGCGAGGCCGTCCCGCTTTGATTCGCGCGGCGCTTTGACATTGAGTACGATGAGGAACCTCATATTGCTCTCTTCTGCGCCCGCGCCCTAGCGGCGGGCAACGAGCGTGCAGAACCGCTTTACGGTGCCGCCCGGGGCGGGGTGGTCGGAAACCCGGAAGTACAGGTTCTCCCACTTGGGGAAATATCGGGCCAGCCCACGAGCGCCGAAGAGGCAGTGGGCGCCGGGTTCGAACATTTCCAAGAAGGTGGTTCCTTCGACCAGGACGTTGACCGCAGCAACCCCGCCTCGTTTTACCAGACGGCGCAGGACGCTGGCTGCGGCGCGGGCGCGGCCGGGCGCAAGGAACACTAGCAGGCCGATGCAGACGACGGCGTCAAAGCTCTTGCCCGAAGCTAGTATGGGTTCGAGCGAGCCCAGATCAGCTCTCCGGGCGCTGACGGCCAGGGATTCGGCCGCGGCCGCGCGGGCGAGATGCGCAATCGCGGCCGGGCTGGCGTCCACGGCCGTTACGCGGCACCCGCGGCGCGCCGCCGCCAACGCAAGATTGCCCAACCCGCAGCCTAGGTCAAGGACTTCGCCGCGGAGGAAAGGGAGCGTGGCCTCTTCGAATGGGTTAAGGGTGAAATCCTGAGCGGCGATTTGGCGGCGGAACTGCGCGTCAAAAAATGCGACGGACCGGTTGGGCCCGGCGGAGCCGGGCGGCAGTTCTAAGCCGGCTGTCGGCATGGCGCTGGCCTCCCTACGGCTCACTCCGCGGCGGGTTCCCGCGGCCTCCGCCGCCGCCCCGTCCGCCACGCGACGCGGCAATGGCAGGGGATGGCGCGCCCTGAGGGATTCGAACCCCCGGCCTTCTGGTTCGTAGCCAGACGCTCTATCCAGCTGAGCTAAGGGCGCGTAGTTAAAGACGATCGGCTTGGCGCTTGACGGCTGCGCGATGGGGCGCCGGATCGGTCCTTCGTTCCCCGGCTGCTCCCCACGGTCGTTCCGAGCCAACGTTGATTTTGTTAGTTTACACCAGCGGCTGGGTCTTTGGCCGGCGCGGCCCAGACCCGCCGCCGGCGGGGCGTCCCAGATTCCCTAGGGGCGGGGGCTAAACTCCGCTCGCGCGCCCGGCTGGGCTTTGGGGCGCGCCGCATTATCTATAGGCGCGGGCCCCGGCGCGGCTGCCGCGTATGTCCGGTTCACCTCGAACGACTCCGCGTGACGCGCGGCCAAGGGAACGAGCACCTTCGTTATTTTGAGCGCGCCATCCTGAAACGCGCCGCCCGGCGGGTCCGCCAGCGCCACCAACCATTTGCGGCGCTGGATGCGGAGGACGGCCAAAATCACCTGCCCTTGCACCGGGCGATTGGAAACGGATCGCAGCAATGCATGGCGGGATGCCTCGTCGGCGGCCAACAGCACGGGGCCGTCCGCGGCGATGGAACCCGGGTCCTGGCTCCGCGGCTTCGGACCCCTTTGTTCCGACAACAGGCGACGAACCGCATCCTCACTGATGGGCACGGGATCCAGTCTCGCCGCGGGCGGGGCGTTCCCCGTTCCCTTGAGGCGGGGCTGAGCCCGGCGTTCGCTTGGCACGGGCGCGGCCCCGGTTGCACCTGGCGCGAGCGCCGCCCCGCGTTCGCGTCGCTGGGGACCGCGCCGCGTCCCTGGCTGAGGTGAGCCCCAATGTTCCTCCGCGCACTCTAGGCGCGCGGAAACATTCACCGTCTCGCCGCGCCCGCTCGGCGCCCCGGGCGAAAGGCGCGGCTCCTGCGGGTGGATTTCCCAGCAAAAGGCCTTCCTCGCTCCCGTCCAAGCGCGGAGCATCGCCAACGCCGCCGCGTGCAGTCGTGCCGAGTCCGACTCGGCAAGCATACGACTCAGCGTATTGACGCGCTCATCGCCGGGGATACCGCCGGAGGACAACTTCAGCATCAACTCCCGCGCGGAGTGAACCTCGGCCTTCGCGTAGATGCTCTTGACGTAGGACTTAACGGTGTTCGGCGCGAGGTGCAAGGCGGCAGCGATCTCGCGGATTTGCCTGGCTGCGTTCAACTCGCCAATGATCTGCCGCTCACGAAGCGTAAAACTCACGGGGTTGGCGTGCGCGGTCGAATACTTGATGCCTTCGTCCATCCCTCTCTTCCCTGCCCACTTTTCCCGGCCCCAGTAGGTGAATCACTACGTGCCGAAACGAGCCAACCGTCCGCTGGGTTACACATCCGGATCCTCGCCCAGGCGCGGGAAATTGATCCCCGTCAGTTGTGGATTCTGTAGCTGCGCGCGGCAGGCAAGAATAATGGCCGGCGGATGGCTACGCGATGGATTGCCGCGGCCCCGGCCCCGATGCAGCCGCGCCGCGCACCGCGCTTCGGCGCCCGGACGAGCCGCGGTCTTCTCGTCACGCCGTGGGCGCGCAGGGAACTTCGCCGCTGTTCCGCGCCCGCATCTCCCGACGCCCAATTTGCGCGGCGTCCGTGAGGGGAGGCGAGCGGTGCTATTCCCAGCGCACGCCCATGCCATGAGCGTGGATGCTGTCGGCTTGGCCGCCAAAGCGGAGATGGAACCACTCACAGCGCCAGCAGCGGCAGAACACCGGCCCTTCGCGCCAGCGCGGCAGCTGCCGGCCGCAATCCCAGCAGCGCAGGGAATCCGCTCGCGTGGCGTCCACGGGCGGGGCGCTGGTGCTTTGGGTTCGGTCCATTGGATTCCCTCCATGGGTTCCGGCCCGGCCGCCGGCTCGTAAACCTGGGCCGGGATGAGAATTGCGGCGCGCCGTGACGCCTCCCACCGCACGGCGGGCGGTGGGCGGAAAATAGGGGCCGGCGGGCGGCGGAAACGGGCTTGCACCCACCGCCCGCCGGCCCCTATTAGCGCCGCGCCAGCGCCCCTTCCTCAGCCGATGTCGCCACCGGCCGCGCCGGCGCGGCGCCGCTGCCATGGGCGGCGTACTTACGCCGCTTGCGGCTTCTTGGGCGCCTCCTCGGGAAGGGTCTTGACCTCGATCTTGCGAGGCACGCTCTTCTCCGAGACCGGCGCGATGATCTCCAGCAGGCCCTTCTTGTAGCTGGCTTCGATCTGTTCGGGCTTCACGCCTTCCGGCAGCGGCAGCCAGCGCTCGAAGGCGCCGTAGGAAAACTCGCGCGTCAGGTAGCGGCGGGTCTTGGACTCCGACTCCTGGCGCTGCTCACCCGTGATGCGCAACTGATCGCCGTGCACTTCGATGGTGACGTTCTTCGGATCCAGGCCCGGCGTCTGGAGCTTGAGGTGGAATTTGCCGTCCTCAATATACGACTCCGCCGGCGGCAGGTCCGCCGTCACTCGGGCGGCGGGCAGAGCGCCCCACAGGCGTTCCATCACGTCGTCGAAGGATTTGCGGAACGTGAACAAGTCGTGAAAGGCGAGATCATCTGGATCCCGGCGCATTAGTCCCAACATAGCGTCCTCCTCTCCGGGTTGCCGCGGTCGCGCCGCGGCGCCGGACCCAACTGTGGCATGCACGCCTCGGGCCATCGCCCGGCCGGTTCATCGCACCAAGCTGGGGCGGTGGCCGATGCAGCGAATCAGCGTGCGCACGTTCTCGGCGTCGTCAATTTCCAGCTCGCCAGGCGGGCGCAGGCGCACGGAGATGGGTGAATTGACGATGTGGGTGAGGACATCGCGCTGCTCGTCACCCAACTGGACGTAGGCAGTCGCGCGGCCGTCGCGCACTTCCGCCCCGACACCGAGCAGCGGAACGCCGCGGGCTTGCATTTCGGCTCCCACGCCGGTGATTTCCTCGACCGTCACCCAGCATCCCTTATGCTGGCGGCTGAACTCATCGAGCGTCTTGGTCCAGCCTGCCTCCGGAACCGCCAGGGCCGGCGCGGGCGGCGAACCCGGGGCGCCAGTATCCAAGCCGCCGAGCAGCTCGCCTTGGCTGAAGACCAACGACGATCGGCCGGAATCCTCATAGCCCCGTGCGCCGCGCGAGCCCTGGCCCCATGCCGCCGCCGAGCGCAACTCCGCCGGTCCGGCGGGATGCGGTCCGGACATGGGATAGACGCCGGAGTGGCCAACCTCATCCCGCCGCCCAGCGCCGCCGCCCGGCAAGCCGCTTTCCCGGCGCGCGGTACGCTGCGCTCGGCTCGCCTGCGCGCTGCGGGTCACCGCCGGACCTCCAGCGGGGGCCGGCACGCCCTGGGGATGCCGGGGGCCCCGCGACCGCACTTCGGCGGCCGGCTTTGGGCCTCCACCGGCGCTGCGAATTGCACCCAGTTGCCGCGCTGGAAGAGCCGGCGCCAGCTCGGTCTTTGGATCGGCCCGCTTGGCCTTGCGCTTTTTCCCGCTCTGCGTCATAAACGCCTCCGAGAATTGCATTGCAACTGGATGGCCTGTCGCAATACGCTCCGGAAGGCGTTGGGCCGCCGGCCAATTCCACGCGACCCTGCGCAAGCCGGAGGCATGGCCCACGAGGGACGAGGGACGCGGGGCACGCGACGGGCGGGCGCCTCCGAAAAGCGCCGGGTGCGGGCGAGGCCGCCCGCGCCCCCAGAATGCGGCGGCACGACAACCGGGACGGCTATCCTACGAGCCCCCGGGCGGCGGGAAATGACAGCCGGGACGGCTATCCCACTTTTGTTGGCGGCGGGGTGCCTGCCGGCAGCCCACCAGCACGCTGGGCGCAAAGCCGCAGCGGTTGGTGCTTTTTCCGCGCGGTGGGCTAGCCAGCGGCGCCGGGCTAGTGGACCAGCGCGGGGCGGTGGCCGATGCAGCGGATCACGGTTCGGACATCCCCGGCGCGGTCGAACTCCAGCTCCCAGGGAAGGTGCAGGCGGACGGCGACAGGCGAACGTACGATGTGCGTGAGGCCGTATTCGTGGTCCGAGCCTAAGGTCACATAGGCGGTGGTTCGGCCATTGCGCACGTCGGCGCCGACGGCGAGCAGCGGGACGCCGCGGGCTTGCAGGCAGGCGCCGGAGCTGCCGATTTCCTCCAACGTGACCCAGCAATGCTTGTGCATGCGGCTGAACTCCTCCAACGCCTTGGTCCAACCTTCCTGGGGAATGGCCAGCGCCGGCTGCGGGGGCGAACCGGGCACGCCGGCATCCAAGCCGCCCAGCAACTCACCGCCGCTGAGCAGCAAGCCCGAGCGTCCGGAATCTTCATAGCCAAGCGCTCCGCGCGCGCCTTGGCCCCAGGCCGCCGCCGAGCGCAACTCCGCCGGCCCATCCGGGTGCGGTCCGGACATGGGGTATACGCCGGAATGGCCGACCACATCGCGGCGGCCGGCGCCGCCCCCAGGGAGGCCACTCTCCGGGTCCGGCGACGGGGGCGCCGTTTGGGGCTGGGACGGCGTGACCGCTTTAGGCTGCCGCGGTTTCGCCGGATGCTGGCCTGGGCTGGGTTGCCGCTTCATGGGAACCTCCATCCTCTTAGGGGTTATCGTCTGGCGTTTGACCTTTTGATGCAACTGGATGGCCGATTGCCTTCGCCCGCAAAACGCCACCCGCGCCACGCCGGCTGGGGAGAATCCCGCAGGCGTTGGTGCTTTTCCCGCAGCCGACAACGATCGGCTTTCCGCTCGCGGGTGAGCGCCAACGGGCATCCAATGCCGGCCGCCACGGTCCAGCCGCGGGCCAGCCGTCAGCGGGTCGTCCAATGATGTGCGGCTGAGCCGCTCCGTCCTAACGCGTTCGTGGGGTGAAATGGCGAGCGCCGGCATTCGGTGCCATAATTCTGCTCGGAACGGGCGCACAGCCCGGCCAGGAGGCCGCCAGTGATTCGATTCAAGGTCAACGGCGTGGAGCGGCAATGGAACGGCAGCGCGGAGATGCCGCTGCTGTGGTATCTGCGCGATGAACTGGGACTGACAGGCGCCAAGTTCGGCTGCGGCGTGGCGCTGTGCGGCGCCTGCACGGTACACCAAAACGGCCATGCGGTGCGCGCCTGCGTGGTGGCCATGCAGCAGGTGGCGGGGGCCGAGATCGTGACCATCGAGGGCCTGGCGGGCGGGGACGGCGACCTGCACCCGGTGCAGAAAGCGTGGATCGAGCACAACGTCCCGCAGTGCGGCTACTGCCAGGCGGGGCAGATCATGCAGGCGGCGGCGCTGCTGGCGGAGTCGCCGCACCCGCAGGACGAAGAGATCCTGGGCGCGATGGCGGGCAACATCTGCCGCTGCGGCGCCTACCAGCGCATCCTGGCGGCGGTGCGCATGGCGGCGGGGAGCAGCAAGGACCGGGTGGGGGAAATTCCGCCGCCGCAGTACGGCGCTCCGGCGGCGCGGCAGACGGCGGGCAGGCGCGGCGCCGCGGACCATTCCGCGGACCATGCCGCAAGCCGTGGCGGCTCCGACGGCGAAGTTGAGCGAGCCGGCATGACCGCCGGCGCGCCGGCGCGAGCGGCGGGAGGGCGGCAATGACGGAAATTCACCTGACGCGGCGGCGGTTCATGCAAGGCGCGCTGGCGGCCAGCGCGCTGGTGGTGGGCGCCACGGCGGCGCCGGAGGCGCTGTGGGCGCAAAAGCTGGATGCGGCGGACGATCCGGTGGCCGGGCTGGCACTTCATCCCAGTGTGTGGGTGGGGCTGGACTCGGCGGGGATGGTGACCATCGTGGCGGCGCGCTCGGAGATGGGCACGGGCATCCGCACGGCGCTGCCGCGGGTAGTGGCGGACGAGATGAACGCGGATTGGTCGCTGGTGCGGGTGGAGCAGGCGATCGGCGACCCGATCTACGGCAATCAGGACACCGACGGCTCGCATTCCGTGCGCAGTTTCTTCGACGTGATGCGCGGCGCCGGCGCGGCGGCGCGCATGATGCTGGTGGCGGCGGCGGCGAAGCAATGGGGCGTGCCGGAAAGCGAATGTGAGTCGCGGCTGCACCGCGTGGTGCACAAAGCCTCGGGGCGGATGCTGACCTACGGCGATTTGGCGGCCGCGGCGGCGGAGCTTTCCGTGCCGCACGTCAGCGCACGGGACTTCAAGCCGCGGAAGGACTGGCGGTACATCGGCCATGACGGAGCGATGGTAGACCTGGAGCACATCTGCACCGGGCATGCCACCTACGGCATTGACGTGCGCCGGCACAACATGCTGTACGCGGCGATCGCGCATCCGCCGGTGGTGGGCGGGCGGGTGCGGTCGCATCACGACGGCGCGGCGCGGAGCGTGGCGGGGGTGCGGGAAGTGGTGCAGTTGCCCACGTTCCACTTTCCGGCGGCGTTCCAGCCGCTGGGCGGCGTGGCGGTGGTGGCGGACAACACCTGGGCGGCGTTCCAGGGACGCGACAAGCTGCGAATCGAATGGGACAACGGGCCGAACGCGGAGTACGACTCGGCGGCGTACCGCAAGCAGATGGCGATGACGGCGCGGATGCCGGCCCAGGTGGTGCGCAACAACGGCAATGTGGAGGGCGCCTTCGCGCAGGCGGCCAAGACGCTGGAGGCGGAGTACGCCACGCCGCTACTGGCGCACGCGCCGATGGAGCCGCCGGCGGCGACGGCCGAGGTGCGCGGCCGCCAGGTCGAGATCTGGGCGCCGACGCAGGATCCGCAGGGCGCGCAGGCGGCGGTGGCCAAGGCGCTGGGCGTGAACAAGGAAGACGTGATTCTCCATGTGACGCTGCTGGGCGGGGCGTTCGGGCGCAAGTCCATGGCGGATTTCATCGTCGAGGCGGCGCTGCTGGCGCGGCACATGCGGCGGCCGGTGAAGGTGGTGTGGTCGCGCGAGGACGACCTCCGCTGCGACTACTACCACAGCTCGGCGGCGATGTACATGCGCGCGGCGCTGGACGCCCAGGGCATGCCGACCGGATGGCTGGCGCGATCGGTGTTCCCGCCGATCGGCTCGACCTTCAACGAAAAGACCGAGTACGGCGCGGGCGAGCTGACGATGGGGTTCAGCGACCTGCCCTTCGACATTCCCAACATCCGCGTGGAAAACGGTCCGGCGCAGGCGCATGTGCGCATCGGCTGGCTGCGGTCGGTGGCCAACATCTATCACGCCTTCGCGGTGCAGTCGTTCGCCGCGGAGCTGGCGCACGCCGCGGGCAAGGACCCCAAGGATTATTTGCTGGCGCTGATGGGCAAGCCGCGGGTGCTGGACGCCAAGCTGCTGCCGAAGTCGGCGCGGGGCGTGGACCAGCCGCCCTATGCTTTCGACGTCGGGCGGCTGCGGCGGGTGACCGAGATCGCCGCCGCCAAGGCGGGCTGGGGACGGTCCCTGCCCGCCGGCGAGGGCATGGGCATCGCCGCGCACCGCAGCTTCTTGAGCTATGTCGCCAGCGTGGTGCGGGTGGGGATGGAGAACGGCAAGGTCCGCATCCGGCAGGTGGACACGGCGGTGGACGCGGGGCTGGTGGTGAATCCGCTGGGCGTGCGGGCGCAGTTCGAGGGCGCGGCGGTGTTCGGCGCCAGCCTGGCGTTCTATGGCGAAATCAGCGCCAAAAACGGCGCCATCCAGCAGGGCAATTGGGACACCTATCGCGTCTGCCGCATCCACGAGGCGCCGCTGGACGTGCGCGTGCACATTGTCCCCAGCGACGCACCCCCGGCGGGCGTGGGCGAGCCGGGCGTGCCGCCGATCGCGCCGGCGATCTGCAACGCCCTCTTTGCCGCCACCGGAAAGCGGGTGCGGGAGTTGCCGCTGAGCAAGGCCGGCCTCGCGTAGTAGCCGGCGGGGCGGGCGGCGGGGCGTTGCATCGTCGGGCCCCGGCCCCACCGCAGGCGGGGCGCCCGCCGTGGTTTGGCGGCACGGCGGAGTTGGCACCGCTTCGCGGCCGCGGGCTAAAGCCCGCGGGACACAGGCTGAAGCCTATTCCACGCCCCGGCCCGGGCCGCGCGGAGCGCGACCCGACGCAAGCCGGAGGCATACCCCACGCCAGGCGCGGCGGAGAGATTCCGCACGGCGGAAGCATAGGCGCCGACGCGTGGGGTAGGGCTCCTGCCCTGCGTACCGTCGCCATCCTGGGCGGCGGTGGCAACAGCCGAGGACGGCTATCCCACGACCTCCGCGCCGGTGGCGACAGCCGAGGAGGCCATCCCGCCACCTTCGTGGCGGCGGGACAGCCCGGGCCGCGCGGAGCGCGACCCAACGCAAGCCGGAGGCATACCCCACACCGCGCGCGGCGGAGAGATTCCGCACGGCGGCAGCATTGGCCCCGGCGCGTGGGGTAGGGCTCCTGCCCTGCGGTTCGCCAGAAGCGTGGGGTAGAGCCCCTGCCCTGCGTACCGTCGCCCTCCTGGGCGGCGGTGGCGACAGCCGAGGAGGCCATCCCGCCACCTTCGTGGCGGCGGAACGGCCCGGGCCGGGCGGAGCGCGACCCGACGCAAGCCGGAGGCATACCCCACACCGCGCGCGGCGGAGAGATTCCGCACGGCGGCAGCATTGGCGCCGGCGCGTGGGGTAGGGCTCCTGCCCTGCGGTTCGTCGCCCTCCCGGGCGGCGGCGATGGGCAGCCGGGACGGCCATCGCACCTTCGCCGCGCCTAAGGCCGGATTCGACCGCCGGGACGGCAGCCCCACTTTCGCCGGCGCAGGCGCTTGCCGGGGAGATGCGATAGCGCGCGGCGGGCGCGCAAGGTACAATGCCCCCGTTGTGACCGAGGTGAGCGAACCATGCGCAGATACCGGCTGGCGGCAATAACCGCGGCTCTTTTTCTAACCGTTTCCGCCTGGGGTCAGAACCGCGGCTGGCCGACCTTCGGCCATGACGCCGCGCGCGACGGCTGGGCGCGCCATGAAACCAAGCTCAACGTCCAGACCGTCGGCCACATGACCCTGCTATGGCGGACGGTGGTGAAAAACCAGCCGCTGGCGCTGGCCGCGCTGACCGCGCCGGTGGTGGCCGACGGCGTGGAAACGCGCGCCGGGCGGCGGGACGTGGTGTATGTCGGCGGCAGCTCCGACAACGTGACCGCGTTGGATGCGGCGACGGGCAAGACGATATGGCGGCGGAAGATCGGCGGCAACCTGAAGGCGCCGGAAGCGCCTTTTTGGCTTTGCCCCAACAACCTGAACGCCACGCCGGTGATCGCGCGTCGGCGCGGCCTGATCTTCGTTCTCTCGGCCACGGGTGAGCTCTACGGGCTGAGCTTGGGAACGGGGCGTACGCGGTTCGGGCCGGCGCCGATGACGCCGCCGTTCGCCAAGACTTGGAGCCTGAATTATCACGACGGCATCGTCTACACGACGATCTCGCAAGGCTGCGGCGGCGCCACCTCCGGCATCTACGCCATGAACACGCGCCATCCGCGGCGGCCGGCGACGCAGGAGCTGCTGGTGCAGCACGGCTTTGGAGCGGGCATTTGGGGCCGCGCCGGCGCGGCCATCGGCGCCAACGGGCGCATCTTCGCCGAAACCGGCGACGGGGTTTACGATCCCGCCCAAGGCGACTACGGCAGCGCGGTCATCGCCGCCGCGCCGGGCAGCTTGCGCGTGGAGGATTATTACGCGCCGCTGGATCATTCCATGCTGACGACCTACGACTTGGATCTGGGCGCCTCCAGCCCGGTATGGTTTCCCTGGCGCAACTATGATTTGGTGGCGGCGGGAAGCAAGGCCGGATACGTGTACCTGCTGGATGCCGACGCGCTAGGAGCAAAGGATCATCACACGCCGCTCTATGTCCGGAAGTTGGCGAACGATCCGCGGGCCTTCGAGCGGCTGGGCATTTGGGGCAGCCTTTCGGAGTGGATGGATCCGGATGGACGGGCGTATGTCTATGTGCCCGTCTGGGGGCCGGCGTCGAAACACGCACCGGCGTTTCCGATCACGCATGGGGCTCATCCCGACGGTTCCGTGATGGCGTTCGAGGTGGCGCGCGGCGCCGACGGCGCGCCGACTTTCCGGCCGGCGTGGGTGTCGCGGGATATGAGCGTGCCCGATCCGGTAGCCATCGCCGGGGGCGTGGTCTTCGCGCTGTCCACCGGCGAAGACACGCAGCAGACGGTCGGCTCCGGGGTGATGTACACGGGACAAAAGACGCTGTCCAACGCGCAGCGGGCGCAGGCGAGCCGGCGGGCGGAACTGTACGCCTTCAACGCCCACACGGGAAAAACGCTGTACCGCAGCGGCGGCGCGATTCCCACCTTCACCCATTTCAGCGGCTTGGCGGTGGCCGATGGGGAGGTCTTCGTCGTGGACCACAATTCGGCGATCTACGCCTTCGGCCTGCCCGCAAAAAAAGGGAAACACTGATTGCCGCAGCGGCGGGCGCGGGCCGGGGCTGAGCGCGGCGGCAAGGGCGGGCGGCCCGGCGCCGCCGCTCCACCGCGCGTGGACCTGATCGGTCCGGGGCGGCTGGGCACGGCGCTGGCGGCTTGGCTGGCGGCGCCGCGCACTCTCGCGGCCGACCTGGGCGGCGGCGCGGGCCGCGGGGACAGAGGCAGCGGCGGCAAGACGCGCTGCGCCAACGGCGGCGGTGGCAAGACCGGCGGCGGCCCAGCGGCCGCGCCGGAGTTGGACACCGTGGTCAGCCGGGAAGCGCGGCGGGCGCGAACACTGGCCCGGCGGTACGGCGCGCGGCGCGGCGTGGCGTTGGCGGCCTATCAGCCGGCCGGCGACATCGTCCTGCTGGCCGCGCCGGACGACGCCCTGCCGGAGTTGGCGGCGGAACTGGCGCGGCGCGGCGGGCGGGAGGCATGGCGCGGAAGGGTCGTTCTGCATTGCAGCGGGCTGCTGCCGACGGCGGTGCTGCAACCGCTGCGGCGGCGCGGCGCGGCGGTCGGCAGCTTGCATCCCTTGATGACCTTCGGCGCCCGGCAGCCCGCGCCCGAGCCCGGCGGGTTGGTCTTCGCGGTGGAAGGCCAGGAGGCGGCGGCGCGCGCGGCCGAGCGGCTGGTCGCCGCCTGGGGCGGGGCAACTTTGCGGCTGCGGGCGCGGGAAAAGGCGCGGTATCACCTGGCGGCGATGTGGGCGTCGCCGTTCGTGGTCGCCGACTTCGCCATCGCCGTCGCGGTGCTGCGCCGCGCCGGGCTGCGCGGGCGGCGGCTGGCGGTGGCGCGGCGCGGCCTGGCGGCGCTGCTGGCGCAGACCGCCGCCAATGTCGGCGCGGCGGTACGGTCGCCGGGCGGCGACCTCGCCCGCGCCTGGACCGGGCCCATCGCCCGCGGGGACCAGAAAACGGTGCGGCGGCATTTGGCGGCGGCGGGGGAATGGGCCGAGCTGTACCGGGCGATGGCGCAAGAAGCACGTCGGCGCCTGCCTTGAGCGCAAGAATCCGGGAGCTCGAGTCTCCGCGGCCCGGGTGTTGGCGATCGCCCGGCGCGAGCCCCGGCGCACCGGGACGGCGGCGGCCGGAAAGCCGGCGGCGAGCGCGCGAGCGGCGCTTCCCTGCCCTCTATACTTTTTAGATATGGCTTTGCAGCTTGCGGCGGCGCATTTGGCAGCGATTCGGCGGCACGGGGAAAGCGACTATCCGCAGGAATGTTGCGGCTTGCTGCTGGGGCGCTTCGCCGGCGAGCGGCGCATCGTGGACGATGTCCATCCGATGCGCAACGCCAACACCACCTCGCCGGAGAACCGCTTCGACTTCGACCCCAAGGACCATCTGGCGGCGCAGCGCCAGGCGCGGGAACGGGGGCTGGAGGTGGTGGGGTTCTACCATTCCCATCCCAACCATCCAGCGCGGCCCTCGCAGTATGATTTGGAGCACGCCGCCTGGCCCGGCTACTCCTATTTGATTGTCCGCATTCAGCAGGGACGGGCGCAGGAGGCCAACTCCTATGAACTGGCGGAGGACCGCAGCCATTTCATCCAAGAACCCCTGGACGCCGGCGCCGCGGCGTAATGTTGCCGGGAAAAGCCGGCGAAAGCGCTAATTACGGCGCAAAACCGGGCCCCTGGCCCCGCCGCCCACGAAACCTTCTGGGCCGGGTATCATCTAAGAATATGGAACAAGGAGGTTCCATCCTCGCAATGCCAGTCAAGGTGCTCATTCCGACGCCCTTGCGGCAGTACGCCGACCGCCATGAAGCGGTCGAGGTGGATGGCCACGATGTGGGCGAGGTGCTCCAGCAGTTGGTGTCGGCGCACCCGCAACTGCAAGGCCATCTGTATACCTCCGAGGGCCGGCTCCGCAGCTTTGTCAACATTTATCTGAACGACGAGGATATCCGCTACACGGGCCAGGAAAAGACCCCTGTGCGGAGTTCCGACACCGTCTCCATCATCCCCTCCATCGCCGGCGGCAGCGTTGCCGCGGCGCGATGTTGACCCTCCGTTTCTTCCTCCTGGACCCGCCGCGCTGAGCTGGGTCCCCCGTTCCCGCAATTTATTTTGTTTTTCCCGCCGGCGGCCGGCGCCGATTTCCCTTTTCGCCCGCCGCGGACGGAGTTGGTTCCTTGCCCAGCGCGCCAGCGATGCGGCAAGGACCGAATGGAGGCATGATGATGGCAACGACCATTGAGGCGCCCGCCCCGGTGTTAAGCAACGACGAAATTCTCCGCTATAGCCGCCACCTGATCATTCCCGAGGTCGGGATGGAGGGGCAGCGCAAGCTGAAGGCCGCGCGCGTGCTGGCCATCGGCGCCGGCGGGCTGGGCGCGCCGATCGCCTTGTATTTGGCCGCCGCCGGCGTGGGCACGCTGGGCATTGTGGACTTCGACGTGGTGGACTTCACCAATCTCCAGCGCCAGGTCATCCACGGCACCTCCGACGTCGGCCGGTCTAAGCTGGCATCGGCGGAGGAGACCATCCGGGAGATCAATCCCAACGTGCGCGTCGTACCCTACGCCGCCAAGCTGAGCAGCGAAAACGCCCTGGAGATTTTCCGCGACTACGATCTGGTGGTGGACGGAACGGATAACTTCCCGACCCGCTACCTGGTCAACGACGCCTGCGTGCTGAGCGGCATTCCCAACGTCTACGCCAGCATTTTCCGCTTCGAGGGCCAGGCGTCCGTGCTGGCGCTGCCCGACGGCCCCTGCTACCGCTGCTGGTATCCGGAGCCGCCGCCGCCGGGCTTGGTCCCGAGCTGCGCCGAAGGCGGCGTGCTGGGCGTGCTGCCCGGCATCATGGGCACGCTACAAGCGATGGAGGCGATCAAGTTGATTTTGGGCATTGGCCAGCCGCTGAAAAACCGCGTGCTGCTGTTCGACGCCTTGCAGATGCGCTTCCGCGAGCTGAAGCTGCGCAAAAGCCCGGACTGCCCCATCTGCGGGCCCAACCGCACCATCCACGAATTGATTGATTACCAGGAGTTTTGCGGCATCCGCGGCGCGGAGAGCGCGCCCCAGGCCGCCGATGACACCATGCAAACCGTAACGCCAAGCGAATTGAAGCAGGAACTGGACCGCGGCAAGGAAGTGTTCATTCTGGACGTGCGCGAGCCGCACGAGTACGAGATCTGCTGCCTGGAGGGCGCAACGCTGATCCCGCTGGGCCAGGTGCCGGCGCGGCTCGAGGAGCTGAATCGCGAGCACGACATTGTGGTGATGTGCCGCAGCGGGGCGCGCTCCGGCAAGGCCACCCAGTACCTCGCCCAGAAGGGCTTTCCCAAGGTCCGCAACCTGACCGGCGGCATTTTGGCCTGGTCGGATGAGGTGGATCCGTCGGTGCCGAAATACTAGCGGCCGCTGCGGGCGCGGGCGGCCTCGTCCGCAGTTCAGGATTTCGCGCCGACCTGCTCCTGGGGGCGCGGATGGCCTCATCCGCAGTTCGGGCTCGAGCGCCGAGACGCTGACGGCCCCATCCGCCGGCACGTTTCAGCACGGGTCGGCGATTGACGGCAGGCGCCCGCGGCGGGCGCCAGTGCATCGTGGCAACCCCCGCCGCACCGGCGGCTGCCGCGCGGCCGGTATAATTGCTGGTAGCGCAATGGCCGTCAGGAAGAGAACTCGCATCGTGCAGGCGCCGTCCGGTCCCCGGACGGAGTTCAATCCATTCCAAACGTTCGCGTATGGATCCTATGTGTCCACCGCGGACGATGCCCACTTCGATCCCTACGCCGAGGGCTTGCCCCGGCCGGGACGGACCAAGGCGGATATGGAAGCGGTCGCACGGATGCAAATTCCCGCCGGCGCGGAGCGCGATTAGTCAGCCCAAGATTGCCCCCGGCCCGCGATGGGCGGGAGGCGATTTTGCCGCGGAGAGATGGCCGAGTGGCTGAAGGCGCACGCTTGGAAAGCGTGTATATCCGAAAGGGTATCCAGGGTTCGAATCCCTGTCTCTCCGCCAGAACCTTCCGCGGGTAAAAACGCCGCGCCCTTTGCCTTGCGCGGCCCGCGGCAGGCTGGGCAGCGCGCCTTCGCATTTAATGCCACGCGTTATACTAGAGCCGTGATCAAGACGTTTCGGAACGAGGACACCGAGCGTCCTTTTGACCGGCAGCGAGTGAAACGGTTCCAAGCTATTGAACGCGCCGCGCGCCGCAAGTTGGCGATGTGCGATGCGGCAAAGGCTCTGGGAGACTTGGCGACACCGCCGGGAAACCGCATCGAGGCGCTGCATGGAGACCGGGAGGGACGGCACAGCGTCCGGATCAACGACCAGTGGCGGATCTGTTTTGTTTGGCGCGACGGAGATATCCTCGACGCCGAGATCGTGGATTACCACGCCTAGGAGGCGAGAATGGCGAAACGGCTGGAACCCATTCATCCCGGGGAGATCTTGTACGAGGAGTTCATGCGGCCGCTGAATCTGAGCCAGAACCGGCTGGCCCAGGCGCTGAGGGTTCCGACGCCGAGGATCGGTGAGATCGTCAACAGGCGTCGCGCCATCACTTCCGGGACCGCCCTGCGCCTGGCTCGCTTTTTCGGAACCACGCCGGATTTCTGGGTCAACCTTCAAGCCCAGTACGACCTGGCGCGGGCCCGGGACGCCGAGGAGCGGACAGTGGAACGCGAGGTCCGGCCGCTTGCCCGCACGGCCATGGGCCAGGGTACGTAGGGCGCGCAGCAGAAGCGCCCAGCGAACCGCTCAAGGTGAAGGTGATCGGGCCGATCGGTGGCGCGCTCAACTGGCGCGGAGGGCGTAATGATAGGGGAAGTCGCGGGCGGAAACGGCGTGGTAGCCGAGAGCGCGCAGGCGTTCCAGCGCTTCCGGCGGGGCGTAGACATGATCGCGGGGCGGGCCGACAGGGCGCTCGACGGCGGCGTTCCAATCCACGAACAGCACCCAGCCGCCCGGCGCCAACAAGCGCGGCAAGGCGCGCAGCGGAACGTCGCCCATTTCATGCAGCACGTTCAGCGCCAGCACGCGGTCGGCGGTTTGGCCGCGCGCCTCCATCTCGCCCGGCAAAGCCGGCGTGATGTTGGCCGGCGCGCCGGACGCTTCGAGTTTTTGCCGCAGCAACGCCAGCATTTCCGGCTGCTCATCCAGCGCGATGACGCGCAGGTCGGGGCGGCGGCGCGCCAGCTCGATGGCATAGGTTCCGGTGCCGGCGCCGAAATCCAGCAGGGTCGAGCCATGCGGCGGAGCCAACAACGCCAGCAAGTCGTCCGGCGGCAAATAGGCTAGCCGCGCCGGATCGTCCAGCCGCGCGGCGCGGGCCGGATCGAACCGCTGCGGCTGTCGGCTTCCTGCCCGGTCCTCCGCTGAGTGTTCGTGATGCGCCATGCGCGCGCCTCCATTCCTGCATCGCCATTATAGAATCCGCCACGCGGGGCGCGGGGACGAGGGATGAGGGACGCGGGACGGGCGACGGGCCGTGCGAGCGGGCCAGCCCCTGGGGGCGCGGACGGCCTCGTCCGCAGATTGACATGGACGCGGGGCGGCCGCTATGGCTCGGCGCGGGCCGCAGACGCGGCCCGCCACTGCGGAAATGAAGCCAACGCCGCGTTTTGTGCGTTTGCGCCTGTTACCCGGCGGAAGCGCTGCTGGGCGCGCCGCATGTTGGCACGCGCCAGCGGATACCATGAACTCACCATGTCCTTTTTTCGCCTCGCCGGGCTGAGCCTGTTGGCCGCCGTGCTGCTGGCTGTTCCCGCCGCCTTCGCCGCCGACGGCTACCATGTGATCCGCACCTATCCCCACAGCACGCACGCCTTCGTCCAGGGCCTGGTGTTTTCCCACGGCCATCTCTACGAGAGCGACGGCCTCTACGGGCATTCGATGCTGCGCGAGGATGATTTGGCCACCGGCCAGACGCTGAAGTCCTACCGCCTGCCGGCGCAGTATTTCGCCGAGGGCCTGACCGCCTGGGGCAACACGCTGGTTCAGCTCACCTGGAAGTCGGACATCGGCTTCGTCTACGACCGCAAGACCTTCCGCGTGCTCCGCACCTTTCTCTATGATTACCAGGGCTGGGGCCTGACGCAAAACGGCCAGAGCCTGATCGAAAGCGACGGCAGCGACAAGCTGCGCTTCCTCAATCCCAAGACCTTCGGCGTGGAGCGCATCCTGCGCGTGACCTATCGCGGCAAGCCCGTGACCCAGCTCAACGAGCTGGAATACATCCACGGCAAAATCTACTCCAACGTCTGGATGACCAACTACATCGTCATCATTTCCCCGCGCACCGGCGACGTGCTGCATTGGATCAACCTGAAGGGCATCCTGCCCGCCGGCGCGGTCAGCAATTCGAACGCGGTGCTCAACGGGATCGCCTGGCAGCCGGAAACGCGGCAGCTTTTCGTCACCGGCAAGCTGTGGCCCAGCCTTTTCCAAATCCGCGTCGTCCCCGGGCCGCCGGGGAAGTAGCCGGCGGGCGCGAGCCAAGGCGCGACGCACCCGCCGTCGCGGTTCGGGCTTTCCGCTCCGGGGCGGTTGCCGCCGGCGCCGCTAACGCACGGCGAAGCGGCGGAAGATGCGGACCTTGGCGCCGTCAACGAGGAATAGGTAAACGATGATGACGCCCAGCAAACCGGCGATGAGGGACCACGGGATGGCGGCCATGAGAATTCCGCGACTGGCGAGGATGCCGACCGCGAGGATGTCGGCGAGGGAGCTGAACAGCAGCCAGCGGCTGGGCGCCGAAGACCAAAAACGGCGCCGTTCCCGGACCAGATAGACGGTGCCCTGGCCGGTAAAGACCAGCATGACGAAGACCAGCGTCTGCAACTGGGGCAAGGGCAGGTGCAGCCAGTCCCGGGCGGTGAAGAAGACGGCAAAGGACAGGATCAAGATCAGACAGGCCAGCGCGCCCGCGGTGAGCATCAGCGTGCGAATGTCCCAGCGGTCGGGATGGGGGGAAAACGAGACGCGGTCCGTGGCGATGGACATGGTGACAAAGTCGTTGGTAAATAGCAGCAGGACCACCAGCAGCGGCGTGATAACGAAGGTTCCCGTGAGCATCACCCCGAGACTGAGGAAGACGCCGATCTCCAGCGTCTTGATGATCTTATTGAGGCTGTAGGTCAGCATCCGCTGGTAGATGCGGCGGCCGGTTTCCACCGCGCCCAGGATGCCGGCAAGGCCGCTGGCGGTGAGCACGATGCTGGCGGCGGCCTTGGCTACGTCGGTGGCGGTGGAGACGGCGATGCCGGCCTCCGCCTGCTTCAGCGCGGGAGCGTCGTTGACGCCGTCCCCGGTCATGCCGACGATATGGCCCTGGCGCTGCAGCGCGCGCACCAGACGAAACTTATCCTCCGGAAAAACGCCGGCGTAGGCGTCAAAGCCCTCCGAGCCCTGGGCCGTTTCGGCGCGCAGGTCGGCGGCGGAGCCGACGCGACCGCCGATGCCGACGGCGGTGGAGACCGCGCGGGCGGTGGCCTCGCCATCGCCGGTGACCATTAGGACGCGTACCCCCGACCTCTGCAAGCTGGCCACCATGGCCGCGGAGTCCTCCCGGACCGGATCTTCCAGGCCGAGCAGGCCCATCAGTCCGAGGGTGGTTCCCGTCCCGGCGGCGACGGCCAGCACCCGGGCGCCGCCCGCCGCCATTTGTTCCGCCGCTTCGGCGGCGCCGGGCGCCGCCTCCGCCGCCGCCAACACCGCGCTGGGGGCGCCCTTGACGGCGCGCAGCGCATCGCCGGGCTGCTCGTAGACAGCCTCGGAACGCTTGGTGGCGGGATCAAAGGGAATGAATTGCAGGCGCCGCGGACCGGCGTCCAGCACACCGCGTTCCCGCGCCGCGGCCAGAATTGCCAGGTCAATCGGATCCTGCGTGGCGGCGTCGGAGGCGAGCGCCGCCATGCGCAGCACCGCCTCCGCGCTCTGGCCGCCCAGGGGCAGGATCCGCGCCAAGGAGAGCCGGTTTTGAGTGATGGTGCCGGTCTTGTCGGTGCACAGCACGTCCATCGCCGCGGCCTCCTCGATGGCGGATAAGCGCGTCACCAGCACCGCGTGATGCGACATGTCCAGCGCGCCGACGGCGGTCGCCACCGTGAAGGTGGCCGGCAAGGCGACCGGCACGGAGGCGACCAGCAGGATCAGCGCGAAGGGCAGAACCTCCGGCCAGGGCAGCCGCGCGAAAGCGGCGTAGGCGAGCAGCGCCGCGACCAGCACGGAGTCCAGCGCGACCAGGTATTTGACGATGGCGAAGATCACCTGCTGGAGGTGGCTGACGGTTTTGGCGGACTTCACCAACTCGGCGGTCTTGCCGAAAAACGTTCTGGCGCCGGTGGCGATCACCTCGCCATCCGCTTCGCCGTGCGCCAAGCGCGAACCGGCGTAGACCATCGCCCCGGCGGATTTTTCCACCGGCAGCGACTCGCCCGTCAGTTCCGACTCATCCGCCTGGACCTCGCCGGCGAAGAGGCGCACGTCGGCGGGAGCGAGATCGCCCAGGCGCAGGTGCACGACGTCGCCGGGAACGAGCTGCTCCGCCGGGAGCAGCCGCCAGCTGCCGTCGCGCCGCGCGCGCGCCTGCACGGCCAGACGGTTGCGCAGCAGCGCCAAGGCCCGGTTGGCCTGATTCTCCTGAACGAAGCTCAAAGCGGCGTTGAAAACGAGCAGGACGCCGATGATCACCGCCTCATCCCGCTTGCGCGCCAAAAGCTCCAGCAGGATGGTGGCTTCCAGCATCCAAGGCACCGGGGCCCAGAAATTCGAAAGCAGCGCCCGCAGGGGATGGCGGCGCTCCGCGCTGACGCGGTTCGGGCCATAGCGCTGGAGGCGGACTTCGGCCTCGGCCGAGGTAAGACCCGCGGGCTCCGCTACGTTCGCCCCACCGGCTTTCATGCAGTCTGAGTCCTTGCCTGTGCCGCCGGCGCGGAACACGCGGCGGCGCTTGCTGCGATGATGCCACGCCGCCCTTCCGCCGTGTGTCGGCTCAGCCGGGCGATGGACGGACGCTGGCTCCAGCGCGGCCACGCCGCGCCTGCTTCGTCGCCGGGCAAATGGCACAGTCCCGCGGCCGGCTAGGGCCTGCCGCGCAATCTCCCGCGCCGCGGGCCGCGGGGGACCGGCGCGGCCTAAGTCGCCGCCGCACCAACGGGGCGTGCGTAGCGCAGATACAGCGCCGGCACCACCAGCAGGTTGAGGATGGTGGAGGTGGCCAAGCCGCCCAGAATGACCACCGCCATGGGTTGCTCCAGCGCGCCGCCCGGCCGCCCGCTCTCCAGCACGATGGGCAGCAGCGCCAGCCCGTAGGCCAAGGCGGTCATCAGAATGGGCAGCAGGCGCTCGCGGGCGCCGCGGATCACCAGCGCCGGGCCGAAGGCCTCGCCCTCCTCCCGCTCCAAATGCTGGTAATGGCTGACCAACATGATGCCGTTGCGCAGCGTGATGCCGAACAGCGTGATGAAGCCGGCCAGCGTGGCCACCGACACCGCGCTGCCGCTCAGCTCCACGGCCAGGATGCCGCCGATGAAAGCCAGTGGGACGTTGACGATCACCAGCCAGGCGTCGCGCCAGTTGCGGAAGGCGTATTGCAACAGGAACAGGATGCCGATCAGCGCGAACAGCCCCAGCCATTCCAGCCGCCGGATGGCCCGCGCGCGGCTGGCGAACTGCCCGCCGATGGAATAGTAGTATCCCGCGGGCAGGTGCAGACCCGCGTTCAGCCGCCGCTCGACGGCCTGCACGAAGTTCACCGCCGGCCGCCCGGCGACGTCGCTCTGCACCGCCACCATGCGCACGCCGTTCTGGTGCTGGATGATGGCCAGGCCGCGCGCCAGCCGCACCCGCGCCACCGCCGCGAGGGGAATCGGCGTGGACCCGGCGCCGCTGGGCGCGGCGACGGGAATGGACCGGATCCGCGCCAATTCGCCGTGCAGGCGCCGCGGCAGCTTGACCACCAGCGGAAAAATCTCCTGTCCCTGGAAGACCCGCCCCACCGATTCCCCGACCAGCGCCGTCTGCACCGCCGTCGCCACCCGCCCGCTGGTGACGCCGTAGGCCTGCGCCGCGCGCCGGTCAAAGGCGATATCCACCTGCGGCGCGTCCACTTGCTGCTCCACCGACACCCCCGCGGCGCCGCGCACGCCCGCCATCAAGTTGCGCGCCCGCGCCGCGAACCGCGCCAGCATCGCCTCCTTGGGGCCGAAGATCTTCACCGCCAACGCCGCGGTGTCGCCGCCCAGCACTTCATTGATGCGCTCTGAAATCGGCTCATCCACGCTCCAGGCGAACGCCGGGAACCGCGCCGCCACGCGCCGCACCTCCGCCTCCTGCTGCGCGAGCGTTTTGCGCGTTGTCGGCTTGAAGCGGATGTCGAACTCGGAATAATTCACCGCCGTGGTGTCCTCGCCCAGCTGCGAACGCCCGTCGCGTTGGTCGGCGGAGGCGATGTCGGGCAGCCGCAGCAGTTGCCGCTCAAAGGCCGCGCCGGCGCGAAGGTTGGCGCGCAGCGAGGTCCCCGAAAGGCTGGCCATGTGGGCGATCAGACTGTCCTGATTGAAGGCAGGCAGAAACGCCCCGCCCATGAAGGGCACCAGCGCCAGGCCTGCCGCCGCGGCCGCCAGGCTGGCGGCGCCGATCAGCCGCGGATGGCCGAGCGTAGCGGCGACGATGCGCGCGTAGCCGGTTTGCAGCCAATGGGCGAAGGCGGTCTGCCGGCCGGCGGCGATGTTGCGGTCGCCGGGCAGCAGCCAATAGGCCAGCACCGGCGTCACCGTCAGC
Source organism: Acidobacteriota bacterium (assembly GCA_027314025.1). Taxonomy (GTDB): domain Bacteria; phylum Acidobacteriota; class Terriglobia; order Terriglobales; family SCQP01; genus JAKAUF01. The sequence goes on along the minus strand of DAHVCP010000046.1, from coordinate 40,474 downwards.
GCCACCAGCAGCGAGGAGAGCGTGGAAAGAATGTAGGCCTCGCCCAGTGGCGTGAAGATGCGGCCCTCCAAGCCGCCCAAAAAGAAAATAGGCACGAAGACCAGCGCCACCGCCAGCGTGGCGTGGACCACCGAGCCGCGCACCTCGATCGAGGCGCGATAGACCAGCTCCAGCACACCCGCCTTGCGCCCTGCGCCCTCCGCCGCGCGCCGCGTCTCACGCATGCGGCGGGAGATGTTCTCGACGTCAATGATGGCGTCGTCCACTACCTCCCCCAGCGCCAGCACCAGCCCGCCCAGGGTCATGGTGTTCAGCGTGGCGCCAAATGACACCAGGATGATGATGGCCAAAAACAGCGACAGAGGAATCGCCAGGATGCTGATCAAAGAAGCGCGCCAGCTGCGCAAAAACAGCAGCAGCACCAGAATGACCAGCAGCCCACCTTCCCACATGGCCACGCGCAAATCGCCGATCGAAGCACGGATGAAGTTCGCCTGGCGGAATAAGTCCGGCTCAAGGCGCATGCCCGCGGGCAGGCTGCGCCGCAGCCCGGCCAGCGCCGCGTCCACCCGGTGCGTCACCGGCACGGTGCCCGCGCCCGGCTGGGTGAACACCTGCAAGATCACCCCCGGCTGGCCGTTCACCGTCGCCCCGCCGATCGGCGGCGGCGCGCCGTAGCGCACCGTGGCGATGTCGCCCAGGGTTACCGGCGCCCCGTGGCGCATGGTCACCACGCTGCGCCGCAACTGGGCGAGCGTGGTCACCAGCCCGGCGGCGTGGATCACCAAATCCTGATCCGGCGTTTGGAAAAATCCCCCTGCGCCCTGCGCATTCGACGCCCGGGCCGCGCGCAGCACCTGCGCCAGCGTCAGATGATATTGCCGCAGCCGCGCCGGCGACACCACCACCTCGTACTGCTTCGGCTCCCCGCCGAAGACCGTCACGTCGGCCACGCCGGGCAACGCCAGCAGCCGCCGCCGCAGCACCCATTGCGCGTAGCTGCGCAACTGGAACGCCCGCGCCGGGGTCATCGGCTGGGAACTGGTCAGTCCCAGCACCGCGATCAGGCCGATGGCGCTGGTGGCCGGCGTCAGCCGCGCCGGCCCCACGCCGGGCGGCAGCCGCGGCGCCGCGGCCAACGCCTGGGAGACCAGCTCCCGGTCTACCCACAGATTCGTGTGGGCCTGAAAAATCATCTTGATGACCGAGAGCCCGGCAATGGAGTGGGAGCGCACCAGCTGCACGCCTTGCAGCCCCAGCAGCGCGTCTTCCAGCGGGTAGGTCACCTGCTGCTCCACCTGCCGCGGGGGAAACCCCGGCGCCTCGGTCTGCACCGTCACCCGTGGCGTGGCGAAGCGGGGAAACACCTCCACCGGCGCCCGCTGCGCCGTGTAGGCGCCCCAGACCAATAAGCCGGCGGCCAGCGCCAGCACTAGCGTGCGATTGCGCAATGCCCAGCGAATGACGGCGTTCAGCATCAGTCAATGTCCCGGATGCTGCCGCGATGCAGCGTGCTTTCCAGCATGCCCGCGCCGCGCGCGGCCACCCGCTGCCCGGCGCGGAGGCCGGTGGCGATCACCGCCTGGCCGCCGGAAATATAGGCCACCGTCACCGCCTGCTGCCGGAACCGGCCCTTGCCCAACGCTACGAAGACCACCGTCCTGCCCGGCTCATACACGAGCGCGCTTTGCGGGATCACCGCCGCCGGCGCGCGGCTGGCGCTTTGCAGCAGCAGGCTGCCCACCATCCCCGGCTTCAGCGCCCCGTCCCGGTTGTCCGCCGCGTAGATGACCGTCAGCGTGTGCGTGGCCGCGGTGACCACGCCGGTGGAGGCCACGCGCCGCATGGCGAAGCCGCGGCCGGGATACGCCGCCAGCCGCAGCACCGCGCGCGGCGCCCGGCCGACCGCCGCGATGTCGCCTTCCGGCACCGCCGCCGCCGCCCACGCCACCGCCGCGTTCACCACCTGGAACAGGCTCTGCTGCGGCCGCACCAGCTCGCCCGGCGCGGCGTTCACCGCCGCCAGCCGCCCGCCGATCGGCGCGCGCACGGCGAAGCGCGAGGGACCGGCGCCGCCGGCCGCGGCGCTGTGGTATTCGCGCCCCTGCGCCCGCGCCGCTTGGAGCGCCGCCGCCGCCTCCTCCACCGCCGCCCGGTCCAGCTCCACTTGCTTGCGCGGGGCAATGCCCTGTTCGTACAGCCGCTGCGAGCGCCGCCACTGCTCCCGCGCCTGCCGCAGCCGCGCCGCCGCGCTTTGCGCCGCCGCCAGCGCCGCGCTTAAGTTGGCCCCCAGCTGCACGCGTTCGGTTCCGCTATACGCCTGCTGCACCAGCGCCAGCAATTGGCCGCGCCGCACCCAGCTGCCGATCCGCGGAAACCCGTGCGCCGGAGCGAGCAGATAGCCCGTCACCGGCGCGCGCGCGCTGGCGCTGTCGCCGGTGGGCGCCTCCACCTGCGCCGGCAGCGCCACCTGCCGCGGCACCTGCCGCGACTCCACCGTCGCCAGCCGTACCCCGGCCGCCGTCTGCTGCGCCGGCGTCAGTTGCACGACGCCCGGCGGCAGCGATGGTCCCCCTCTGGCCGCCGGGTGGTCGTCGTCATGGTGGCGCGAGGCGCAGCCGGCCATCAGCCCGCTGGCCAGCACCATCCCCAGCAGCGCCCCGGCCGCCAGCAGCGCGGCCGCAGGCCGCCGGCCGCGCCCTCCGGCGCCCCGCCTTTGCAGCCCATTCATTGCACACCTCCCCGCGCCAAGATCGTCTTCGCCACCGCGAGTTGCCGCTGATACAGCGCCTGCGCATAGGCTTGCCGCACCTGTAGATTGGTTCGCTCCGCGTCCAGCACGTTCAAAATTCCCGTCTCGCCGGCGCGGTAGCTGGCTTGCGCGCCGGCCAGCACCTGCGCCGACTCCGCCAGCAAGCGCGTTTGGTAGCTCCGCACCTGCGCCTGGTCCGCCAGCCACTGTTCGTAGGCCGAAGCCACCGCCTCGGTCACCTGGTAATACGCCGCCTGCTCCCCGGCCACCGCCGCCAGCTTCCGCCCCGCCGCCGTCTCCACTTCGCCGTGGTAGGCGCCGGGCAAGGGAATGCCGATCGAGGCGGTAAATCCCGGCGTCCGCACGCCGTCCTCAATGCCGTAGCTGGCGGAAAGATCCAGGTTGGGAAACTTCTGCCGCTTGGCCAGCGCTAAATCCCGTTCCCGCTTCTGCTGTTCCAGCCGGGCGCTGGCCAGCGCCGGATCCTGCCCATATGCCTCCCGCAGCAGCGCAGGGAGGCCCGGCGCCGCCGGCGCCGCCGTCAGCCGTCCCTGCACGTGGAGCGGCGCCGCCATCGGCCGGCCGAGCAGAACGTTTAGACTGATCACGGCGACCCTGCGCTGCCCGCGCACCACGCGCAGCGCCTGCCGCGCCCGGGCCCGCGACAGGTCCGCTTTCACCACGTCCAGCCGCGCCGCGTCCCCCGCCCGGTAGCGCGCCGCGGCGGCCCGGCGGATGCGGTCCACCGCCGCCAGCGTGGCCTTCGCATTCGCCACCTCCCGGTCCATCAGCAGCAGGTGATAGAAGGCTTGCCGCGTTTGGAACGCCAGCGCCGCGCGCGTCGCCCGCAGTTGCTGTTCCGCCTGGCGCACGGTCAGCTCCGCCGCCTCGGCGCGCAGCGCCCGCTTGCCGGGAAACTCGAACAGCTCGCTGAGCGCGGCGTTCTTGGTGGGCGTGGAATAGTGATAGCTCAGCCGCGGCGAAGCCCACTGCCGCGCCTGCACGTCCAGCCCCCGCGCCGCCTCGATCTCCGCCTCGGCGGCCCGCACCAGCGGATGCCGCGCCAGCACCCGGCGCAGCGCCGCATGGAGCGTCAGCGGCGGGACACGAGGCGCGGCGGCGCACCAGGCCGGCCCAGCATGGAATAGAAGCAACAGCGGGAGCAGTACCGCTCCCCGGCGAACGTTCACGGAATCGCCTCCTCGGGGAAGAACCGCGCAGGGACGCGGCGAACCGCGCCCACGGATCGGGCGGAGGCGAAGATTAGATGCGCAAGGATAGCGCGGAGCCCGGCGGCGCGGCCCCCGGCGGGCTAAAATCGGGCGCTACGGAAGCCGTTTCCGCCGCGGCGGCGCCGGCGGCCGGCGCTTCCGGCGCCGCCGCGCCAATGGCCGCCGCGACCGGCGGGCTCATTTGGCGGTAGGCCCAGAATCCGGCGCTGGCGATCGCCGCCATCACGCACAAGTTGGTTTCGGCATCGCGTGCGCTGTAGTGGTCGTGACGGTCCAGCGCCTGCGAGATCGGGGCGATCAGCAGCACCAGCACGGCGCTCAACAATAGAATTCGCGTGCCCGCGACCCGCATCTCTTTAATCGTAATCCCCGCCCGGCGGCGGCGCAACTGAAAACCGGCAACTCGGGAAGCAAACCCGTGTCATCGGTGCGGCGCGGCACATCCGCGCTGCACCTGGAGGACTGCGCTAGCCATCGTCCCTCACGAACAGGTGGAAACTCACCCTGCCGATAGGCGCCGCCGCGCGGGGGGAACCGGCGCGGCGCCTCAGCCGCCCGCCTTTTGGCTGCCCGCGTTGCGGGCTGCGGCTAGGCCCCCGCCGTTGCATGGCGCGGGCTCCAGCCCCGCCTGCGGCGGGGCGTCCCGCTTTGCGAAGCCCCGGCTCCGACGAACCGGAAAGGATCCCAGACTGGCGCTCGGCGCATTTCCACGTTGCCGCAATAGGGGGAAACGGCGGACCGAGCGGCGCGCCGATTACCGCGGCGGACCGATTGGCCGGTGCAACAGCCTTAGCGCCATGTAATGCGCCATGCCCGTGCTGTCCGCCGCCAGCCGCTCCAGCACCGGCTTCGCCTTGGCGTTCCCCGTCGCCGCCAGTCCCTGCATCAAACCCGGCAGCACATGCCGACTCGGGTGGCCTTGCAGCGCCGCATCCAGCAACGCGAACGCTCCCGGCGCATGGTCGTTGCCCAGGGCCCGCGCCGCCGCGCCTTCCGCGGCGTAGCTAGGATCCCGGCGCAGCTCCCGCCGCAGCGCTGCATACACCGCCGGCGACCGGAACCGGCCCAGAGCCGTCACCACCGCCGTTCGCACCCGGCTGTCGGGCTGCGCCAAATTGGCCAGCAGCGCCTGCTCCGCCTGCCGCCCGCCGAGTTTCGCCAGCGACGCCGCGGCGATCTGCCGCACGCCGTAGAACCGGTCCCGCGCCAATACCGCCGCCAGCGCCGCCACCGCGGCCTGCCGATCCGCCGCCTTCGCCCGGCCCAACTGCTGCGCCGCCCATAGCCGCGTCATCATCGCCGGCGCCGTTTCCGACTCCGCCGCCAAGCCGGCGACCGGCTGGGGAAAGTCGAGCGTCTTATAAATGTGATCGTTAGGGTCGAAGGCCACGAACCGCGGCCGGAAGCCGAGCCGCACCACGAAACTCTGCCGCGGTGCATGGTCCATGACCACCTGCGTTTTTGCCTGGCCCGCCGCGCCATAAAACGCCAACTCGACCGGCATGCGGAAAATCGGCGTCACCGCCGTCGGCCGCTGCGTTTGGACAATGCGGACGCGCTCCCGGCCGTTCGCCGCATCATAGCTGGCCTGCACGCGGTACTGCGGAAAGCCGCCGCGATAGACCCATTCGTGGAAAAACCAAGCCAGATTGCGCCCGGTGGTTTGCCGAATCGCCGCCAGCAAATCGTGATCGTCCACGTTCTTGCCGCGATAGGTCTCCAGATAATGACGCAGCGAGCGGAAGAATGGCTCCCGCGGCGAGGCCACCGCCGGCGCCCGCTCCCGGTCCAGCACGTACCGCATCATGTCCAGCACCGCCGCGCCCTTTTGGTACGTGGTCGCGCCCATGATGCCCCACGGCCGCGTGTAGTGCCGGTCGAACATCGGCCGCCGCCAGAAATCAATGTCGCGCGACCGCGCCGCATTTTGGTCCTTCCAAATCTGGTAACGGTACGCGTCCACCCCGTCGTGATGGCCCAGGTACAGCGCCGCGGAATAGGTGGCGAAGCCCTCGCTCAGCCATACTCCGGCCCAACTGCGCTCCGTGACCAGGTCGCCGAACCATTGATGCGCCAGTTCATGCGCCACCAGCTCGGTGCTGGGAAAATCGTGATCGGCGCGGGCCGAATGCAGCGTCGTGTCGGTTAGCGTCGTGGCGCTGATGTTTTCCATCCCGCCGCCGAAGTGATGCGCCGCGACCTGCGCGTACTTGGCGTAGGGAAAGGGCACGCCATAGACATGGGCGTAGAAGCCGATCATGTCCGGCGTCAGCCCGAACGAGCGCAGCGCCCGCCGCCGCGATACATAGGGGGGAACGTAGTAGTCCACCGGCAAGCGGCCCAGATGTTCCGCCACTTTCCGCCAGGGCCCGGCGGCGATGGAAACCAGATAGCTGGTATGCGGCACCGATTCGATCCAGTCGTAGGTGACCCAGCCGCCGCCGCGCGTCACCCGCGCCAGATGGCCGTTAGAGACCACCGACTGCCCCGCCGGAACGGTGATGATGGTTTCGCTCGACGCCTTGTCATTGGGGTAATCCCAACAGGGAAACCAATAATGGTTGTTTTCCGGCCAGCCGTACGACCAGACCTCCCGGAGATGCGGATGCCGCCGGCTCGGTTCGATGAACGTCAGCCCGCGGCCATTGGGCGCGCCGGAATAGGCGATGCGGATGCGCAACGCCTGCCCGCCGGCGTAGGGGTGGTTCAGCGTTATCCACAGCTTGGGATCGGCGCGGCGGAAGCGCAGCGGAATCGCCGCGCCGTGCGCGGGCAGCAACTCCACGCCATGGATCGCCAGGCCCGAGCTGTTGAGGTAGAAGCGTTGAAAATCGCCCGCGAATGGCCGCAGCGTCACCACTTCGTCGCCGGCGATGCGGCGCCGCGCCTCGTCAATCTTCAGCCGGATGCGGTAGTTCTCGACGTGGTACGCCCGGCTCGGGGAGTACTGCCACAATTTCGGATTGCCGAACACATGGCGCCGATGCGGCGCCCGGGCCTGCGCCGCCAGCGGCGCCATAGCGAAGACCAGCAACAGCGCGACCCGCAGCCTGCCGGCGGCGGGACGGAATGGGAGGATTCGGGTCATGGCGTGGGGTGGCATCGGTTCCATCGCTGCGTTGTCCTCTGCCATCGTCGCAGAGCAGGCGCTGCGATTCCACCCCAGCCGGAACGCGCCGGCCGCGCGCTCTCGATCCGGCGCTGAAAAGTAACGCCGCGGCGTGCATTTTTTCGGCCCGCGGTTTTCGCAATCGCGTACTCTGAAAATAGATTCCTGGAAACTTCCGCGTTCCGATGCATTTTTTCCGTTCAAGCCAATGCGCCGCGCGTCTCGCGTCCGGCCTGGCGTTGATTCTCGTCCTGTCCGCGTTGCTCCACGCCGCCGACACCCTGACCCTGGGCAACGGCGACGAGGTCGCCGGCAAGCTGGTGCGCGCCGACGCCCACGCCATCGTCTTCGACGCCGACCTGATGGGCAACATCACGCTGCAATGGAGCCAGATCCAGACCTTGAACACCAGCGCCTCGCTGGTGGTCATCGGCGTTAAGGGCGCGCCGGTCACCGGCACCCTCAGCTATGCCGACGGCAAGCTGTACATTCTCCCGCCCGTCGGCGAGGAACTCATTTGGCCGCTGAAGCGCATCCACATGATCCTGGCGCCGCCGCTATACAAGCACTACATCGTGCAGCATCCCAACGCCCTCCAGGCCTGGCACGGCTCCATCGCCGGCGGCTTCAGCTTTGTCAGCGCCACGCAGTCCTCGCGCAGCTACACCGCCAGCATCAATCTGACCCGGCCCATCCCCGATGTAAGCTGGCTGCCGCCCCGCTCCAATACCCAGTTCAGTCTGCAAGAAACCTACGGCAGTCTTTCCCAGCCTGGTTATCCGCAGGTGAAGACCAGCGTCTTCACCTCCCAGCTCGAGCAGGACCAATATTTCAGCCGCCAATTTTTCGCGCTGTTTCGCGGCCAGCTCGACCACAACTTCGCCCAGGGCCTCCAGTTGCAGCAAAGCTACGGTTCCGGCATCGGCTGGACGGCGTTCAGCAACTTCAATTTGAAGGCGGATGTGCACCTCACCATCCAGCAGTTCCTCACCGCGCCGCGCACACGCTTTCTCGCCTCCGATCTGACGGAGACCTACGTGCGCAAATTGGGCAGCTTGCAATGGACGGAGAGCCTCAGCGCCCAGCCCTCCTATACCAACGCCCGCGCCTTTCAGGCCAGCGGCAGCACCACCTTCGCCATCCCCATTTACAAGCGCCTCGGCTTCAACACCACCGTCACCGACAGCTATATCGGCAACCCCCAGCCCGGTTTTCGCCGCAACTCCCTGCAAGTCAGCACCGGCCTGCAAATCAACGTCCCCTAGGCGCGGGAGGCTAACTTGCCGCCCGCGCGGCTCCGCAAGGCCGGGCACCTGGTCCGAGTGATGGACGCGCGCAAGGAGGAGTGGTACGAACCGGATTGGGACCCGCTCCGCGACCTCAAGGCGTCCGCGAGAAGGGCAGAATAGGCGGGCGAAGTCCCGGCGCGGGGCGCCAACCACATCGCCGCCATGGGGCGCAAAAAAAACCGCGCCCGGTTGCCCGGACGCGGCGGCGGTGTGCTGTGTTGCCGCCAGCGGCGGCGGAACCGGCCTAGGAGCAGCCGGTAAAGCTCAGCTCCTCAGCGTTGCTGGTTGTCCCCGCCGTCACCGTCAGCGGAGTCTTGGCCGAATTATTGGTCGTGGTCTGCTCGGCGGTGGTCGTCGCCCCTGAGGCGGTGCAATTCGGCGCCAGCGCGTCCACGCCGTAGGGAACCGGCGTCGTAGAGCTTTGCTGGTAGCTGACCGTCCCGCTGGAGTAGGCCCCGACGTTGGCGTTGGCCGCCGGCACCGGCAGGCTGTAGGACTGGCAGTCAGTCCCCGTCGCGCAAGCCGCTCCCGAGGTCGGCGTGGTCGCCGTGGTGATGGACGCCAGCGGCGAGGTGGCACCCAGCAGCGGAACGGTGATCTGCACCGTCGCCGACTGGCCGTTCACCATCTCCGTGATCGGCTGCAACGCCCCCACGGAAACGTCCTCGCCCGCGGTCACCACCGGCGCCGTGCTGACCTGCCCGGTGATCGTCGCCGGCGTTCCCGGCGAAGCCACCGCGACCAGGGGCATATTGCCCACAGTCTCGCCCGCCGTCACCCCCGTCACCACCGTCGCCGCGTCGGCGATGTTGTTGCTGCCGATGGCATCAGCCACCACGTCATACGTGCCCGAACCGACCGGACAGAAGACAAAATTGCCGCTGGAATCCGGCGTCGTTTCCATCACCACGTGGTCCACGCCGTTCCCGTTCGTCGTTTCCAGCGTCACCAGCGCTTTGCCGCCGCTGGGCAGGTTCGTCAATGTTCCGTTGATGGAATCCGACGTCGCCGTCACCTCGCCCGCCGTCAGCACCGGCTTCAGGCGGTAGGCGCCGGTGCCTTCCGCCACGATCGAGGCGCAGGAATTGAAGTTGATGTCCAGGTCGCTGGTCTTCCCTGCCGCCACCACGAACTGGCCGCCGGCGATCTGCCCAGAGGGAATCTTCAGCCCCGTCTGCGCCTCGCTCGACAAATCCAAATTGACGGTCGTGCCGCCCGCCAGCACCACGCAGTTCGCCGAGGTCTGTCCGCCGGAGGTGGAAACCGTGGAGCAGGCGTTCGACGGCGTAATGGACGACGTCGCGCTCGGCGCCAAGTACAGGCGAATTTGCTGGTAGGTGCCCGGCGCCAATTCCTGGTTGTCCCCCAGTTGCGCCAGCATGCAGGATTGGCTGGCCGCGCCCAGCAGATTGATCTGCTGCGGGGCGTTTTTCAGGTTCGGTGTCAAATCCACCCAGCCGCTGCTTCCCGCCTGGGCCGTTGCGCTGGTGCTCGCCTGCACATCGGTAACCGTTACATAGACGGCGGAGAAAGGTCCGTTAGTGGCCGTCGCGCACGGCGCCGGGTCACTCATGGACGTGTTGACGGTCCCATAGGTAGGCGTCGTGGTGGTCACGGAATTGTTGCCGCCGCAAGCGGCGAGACCGAGCGCCAGACCCAGAGCCGAAATCGTGCCAAACACTACCGAAAGCCGGAACTGCCGAGAAGTGTCCATGCCCATTCCCCAGCATTTCGCCTGCCGTTTCGCTCGATGCGGATCTCCTGCATTCCCGTGTCTCGCTTACCGCTGGAAGGAAAAATCGTTCACATCTTTTCCCAAGAGCGGGCACTTTTTACTCGCCTGGTGCGGTCACCTCCCGATCGGCCGTCTCCAGCAACGCCCAGCCGACAAACCACCCAGTAGGGGAAATCGCCCAGCGCCCACTAGCCCATCGCCTGGATCCGCCTGGTCCACGCCAACGCGCGTTTCCGGCGGCCGCCTGCCGCCCTGGGCCGCCGGCGCCCCGAACTCCGCGGCGTTTTACCGGCGATTGCCGGCGTTTGCACCGCCCTAGTTACTACTCTGCTGTTAAAGGATTCCCGGTATTCTCGGGCTCGATTCCCCGCCGGGAGCATAATTAAGTCCAACTGGCCGCGCTGGAACTGAGCGCCGCGGCCAACGGAGGGGACCGATGGCCAAGCAGAATTCGCCCTCGGCCAGTACGGCAGCTCGCAAACGGGAGCGGCACGTCAGGTGCTGGCGCGCCGGTCAGTGCCACGCCCTCGGCGTCGGCGTGCTGGCGGCGGCGGGCCATGCCGTCTCCCCGGCGCCGCTCGGGCCGGCTCTGCCTGGGGCGCGGGTGGGCCGGCTTGCAACGCCGCTTCGGGTCCGGCGCCCTGACCCGGCTGCGGCCTATTAAGCGGCCCATGGATAGGCGCGGGCCCCATCGCCACGCCTGCCCCCTACGCGAGTACAATGCACGCCAGAGCCATGCCTACCCGCAGAGAATGGTTGCAAGGCGCCCTAGCCAGCCTCGCTGGCGGCGCAATCGCCACAACCCAAGCCGCCGCCGCTTCCGTCGCCGCGCCGGACCCTGCCTCAGGCGCCGCGTCAGCGGCCGCGCCAGCCGCCGCCCCGCCGCGCCCGCGGCCGTGGCCCGAACCGCCGGTCATCATTCCCCGCGGCCAGGCCACCATCACTCTCGAGCCCTACGGCGACAACATCGTCCGCGTCACGCTCAGCATGGACCGCGCTGAGGCGCTGGCCGCGCCGGGCATCGGCTTCATCGCCCGCCCGGTGGTGGCGGGCTGGCGCCGCACCGGCACCGAACACGCCGACATCTACAGCTCACCGCGCCTGCGCGTCATCGTCCCCAAAATCCACCCCTACCCGCCCGCCCCGCCCAACACCCCCGGCTGGTTCTTCACCGGTTCCACGCCTCCGGCCCCCATCATCTTCGAATCCGTGACCGGCGCGGACGCCGGCGCGGGCGCCGCCGCGGCCGCCCTTCCGTCCGCCGCGCACCGCCCGCCGCTGCTGGTGATGGAGGGCTGGAGCCAGACCCAACCCAACGAGAAGGACGGCAATTTCGACATCACCTACGACCGCCGTCCCCCCGACGAGGCCTTTTTCCAAGTCGGCGCCACCTTCCGCGCCCCTTCCGGCGAGCGCTATTACGGCCTGGGCCAAAACCAGGAAGGCTACCTTGATCATCGCGATCATCCCATCCGCTGCTGGCACGACTACACCGCCCCCGCCGGCGAAAGCCTGGGCATCCCCTTCCTGGTCACCAACCGCGGCTACGGCGTCATCTGGGACAATCCCTCCAAAACCACCGTCATCCCCGGCTTCAACGAACACACCACCTGGACCTCGCAGGTCGGCAACCGCGTGTCCTTCTTCCTGATCGCCGGGCCCGACGCCGACGCCATCTACGCCGGTTACCGCCGCCTCACCGGCGCCACGCCGCTGCTGCCCAAGGGCGCCTACGGCTTCATCCAATGCAAGAATCGCTACCGCACGCAAAAGGAGATGACCGCGGTGGCCCGCGGCTACCGCCGGCGCAACCTGCCCGCCGACTACATCGTGCTCGATTGGTTCTACTGGACCAAGATGGGCCAACTGGACTTCGACCCGAAGCACTGGCCCGATCCCGAGGCCATGAACCGCGAGCTGCACGCCATGGGCTTCCAGTCCATGATCAGCGTCTGGCCGCGCTTCGCCCCCGGCAGCCGCTTCTATGAAATGCTGCGCCGCCGCGGCTGGTTCGAGCATCTTGCCGACGGCACGCCCACCGACGGCCTGCCCTACGACCGCGCCGGCTCCGACATTGACTCCACCAACCCCGAGGCGGCGGAATGGTATTGGCGCGCCATCCGCGACAACATCCTCAGCCGCGCCTTCGACGCCCTTTGGCTGGATGAAACCGAGCCCGACCTCCCGCCCAACCACAGCTATTTCTCCCTCGGCCCCGGCTCCCGCTTCTACAACATCTATCCCTTCTTCCACACCGGCGCCGTCTACCACGGCCATCGCCGCGACATCGGCAACCGCCGCGTGCTCATTCTCGCCCGCGCCGCCTGGCTCGGCGCCCAGCGCCACGGCGCCATGTTTTGGTCCTCGGACATTTTCCCGACCTGGGACACGCTGCGCCGCCAAATCCCCACCGGCCTCAACTTCTGCGCCTCCGGCTTGGCGCATTGGACCCAGGACATCGGCGGCTGGCAGCCGCTGCCGCCGGTGCACATTCCCCAGCATCCGCCCCTGCTCTCGCCGGACGATTGCCGCGAAAACGTCGGCCATTACGACGACTACCCCGAGCTCTACACGCGCTGGTTCCAGTACGGCGCGTTTCTCCCCATCTTCCGCACCCACGGCACGCGGCGGGAAAACAACGTCTGGTCCTACGGCAAGCAGGCCGAGCCAATTCTGGAAAAATATCTCCGCCTGCGCTACGCCCTGCTGCCCTACATCTATTCCCTCGCCTGGCGCACCCACCGCACCGGCGCGCCCTACATGCGCGCCTTGTTCATGGATTTTCCCGGCGACCCGCAAGCCGAGGCGATCGGCGACCAATATATGTTCGGCCCGGCGTTCCTGGTCGCCCCGGTCACCGAGCAGGGCCAGACGCGCAAGCGCGTCTATCTTCCCGCCGGCGCCGATTGGTACGACTACTGGACCGAAGCCCGCCACGCCGGCGGCCAATGGATCGAGGTCGAAGCCCCCATTGACCGCCTGCCGCTCTTCGTTCGCGCCGGCTCGATTGTGCCTTTCGGCCAGCCCATCCTCAACGCCGGCCAGCCGCAGGCCATCGCCGAGATCCGCGTCTATCCCGGCGCCAACGCCCGCTTCGATCTTTACGACGACGACGGCCAAAGCTACGCCTACGAACGCGGCGAATACAGCCTCACGCGCCTGCGCTGGAACGACCGCCGCCGCAGCTTGTCTCGCTCCGGCCCCAAACGCGATGCCCATGCCGCGGCCTGGCCCCTCCGCATCGCCGGCGCCTAGCGCCGCCCACGCTGGCGCCCGGCCCCCGGCGCGGAATGAGCCTCGCGGTTGTCAGCTCGTCGTTTCCCCGACTGCGAAGACCGCGGGCAGGCCCGTCCGCGGTCGTGCTCCCCGCCGGCGCGGAGAAAGTGGGATGGCCGTCCTCGGCTGCCTCGCGCCGCCCGCCCCACGCGCCGGCGCGAGTATTCCCGCCGCGCGAGTGCTCCCGCCGCGCCCAACGTGGGGTATGCCTCCGGCTTGCGTACGGTCGCGCTGCGCGCGGCTGGCCGGGCCCGGGCGGCGCGATGCCGCCGGGCTATACTAAGCCTGGGTTGGGCGCGGCCAGCCTGGCTCGGACCGAAGCCGGCCCGCCCAGAAAGCAGGATCCATGCGGAAAACGCGGCAGGGATGGATGGTTCTGGTATTGGCATGCGCGGCGGCGCCGCTGGCGGCCCGCGCGCAGAAATTGCCCCCCAGTCCGGTGACCTACAGCGCGACCATGGTGATTCACAGCCAGGGGCGGACCGTGACCGAGCGCATCGAGCGCGACCACGACAAGCTCCGCGCCGCGATGAATGCCCCCGGCCAGGCCGCCGGCATGTACACCATCATGCTGCTCGCCCAGCACAAGAGCTTCATGGTCATGCCCCAGGAGCACATGTGCATGGCGATGCCGCTGAACCCGGCGCTCGATCCCTTGAACTGGGAAAAGCAAATGCGCCACAGCATTTCCGTCACCGATCTCGGCGCCGGCCATGCCAACGGTCATCCGGCCGACATCAAACGCGTGGTCTATACCGATGCCAGCGGGCAGCACTGGACCTCGCGCATTTGGCTCGCCACCGATCTGCGCTATATGCCGCTGCGCATCGTGGGCCGTGACGACAAAGGCCACGCGCTGCGCGTGGATTGGACGAACATCAGCTTGGCCGCGCCGCCCGCCAGCCGCTTCCAGCCGCCGGCCCACTGCCGCGCCATGCCCATGGCGCCCGGCCCGCCGCATCCGTAATCCGCCGCCACGGCTGATCGGCGCAGCCGCCCGCCCGCGGCCTACGCCGCCGGCAGCTTGGCCGGCTCCAGCCGCGGCGTCAGGCGCTGAATGATCAGCCAGCTCACCACATACGCCCCGGCGGCCATGGTGAACACCGGCACGTAGCTGTTGGTGGTTTGCAGCACCCAGCCGGTGAACCCGGCGATCAGCATGCCGCCGATGGCCCCGGCGAAGCCGCCGATGCCAACCACCGACGCCACCGCCGGCCGGGGAAACAAATCCGAGACCAAGGTGAACAGATTCGCCGACCAGCCCTGGTGCGCCGCCGCCGCCAAGCTGAGCAGCGCGATCTGGCCCCACACGCCCCGAATGTCGCCAACCGCGAAGATGGGCACCACCGCAAGCGCGCAGACCAGCATCGCCGTTTTCCGCGCCCGGTTCAGCGGCCAGCCCCGCGCCAGCAGCCGCTCCGGCAGCCAGCCGCCAAAGATGCTGCCTACGCTGGCGGCGTTATAAATGACCACCAGCGGCAGGCCCATCGCCAGCAGCGACAGGTGCTCTTTTTGGTTGAGGTATTTGGGCAGCCAAAACAGCAGGAACCACCACACCGGATCGGTGAGGAACTTGCCCAGAATGAACGCCCAGGTCTCGCGATGCGGCAGCAGCCGCGCCCACGGCACCCGCACTTTCGGCTCCGGCGGATCGGAGCGGATGTAGGCCAGCTCCGCCGCCCGCACCCGCTGGTGCCGCTCCGGCAGGCGATAGATGATCAGCCAGCAGACCACCCAGATGGCGCTGAAAAATCCGGTGAACAGAAATCCGAACCGCCAGCCCCAATGCACCGCGATCCACGGCACCACCAGCGGCGCGATCGTGGCGCCGACGTTGGTGCCGGAGTTGAAGATGCCGGTGGCCAGCGCCCGCTCTTTTTTCGGGAACCACTCCGCCACCGCCTTGATCGCCGCGGGAAAGTTGCCCGCTTCCCCCAGCCCCAGGCAAAACCGCGCCACGCCGAACTCGAAGACCGTGTTGGCCAGCGCGTGGCCCATCGCCGACACGCTCCAAATGGCGATGGAAATCGCATAGCCCAGCCGCGTGCCGATGCGGTCAATCAGCCGGCCCATGGACAGCAGGCCGATGGCGTACGCGGCCTGGAAGGCCATGATGATGTAGCCGTATTGCAGCTGGCTCCAATGGAATTTCGTTTGCAGCAGCGGGGCCAGCAAGCCCAGCACCTGCCGGTCCATGTAGTTGATGGTGGTGGCGAAAAACAGCAGCGCGCAGATGCTCCAGCGGTAATGCCCCGGGCGCTGCGCCGCCCCCGGCCCGCCGCCGGCCGGGGCATCGGCCGGAACGCCCGTCGCGGCGCCCGCCGCGGCGCCGGCGGCACGATCCGGCGTGGGCGGCGGCGCGCTCACTGGTTGACCCCGCTGGCGAGAAAGCCGCCATCCACCGCCAGCACATGTCCGGTGACGAAGCCGGCGGCGCGCGAAGCCAAAAACACCGCCGCGCCGACCAGTTCCTCGACCTTCCCGAACCGTCCCATCGGCGTGCGCAGCAGCAACTCCTGCCCCCGCGCCGTCCCGTCCAGCAACTCCCGGTTGATGTCGGTGCGGAACACCCCCGGCGCGATGGCGTTCACCGTCACCCCCCGTCGCGCCCATTCGATCGCCAGCGACCGCGTCAGCGACGCCACCGCCGCCTTGCTGGCGGAATACGCCGCGACCTCATACATGGAAATGAACGACGTCAGCGAACCGGTGTTGATGATCCGCCCGTAGCCGCGCTCCAGCATGCCGCGCCCAAAGACCTGGCAGGCCAGCAGCGTGCCGGTCAGGTTGGTGTCCAAAATCCCCTGCCATTCCTCCCGCGGCACATCCAATGTCGCCCGCCGCCGCGTGTAGCCGGCGCAGTTCAGCAAAATCTGGACCTCGCCGAACGCCTGCTCCACCGTTTGCCGCAGCGCCTCCAGGCTGGCGCGGTCGGTCACATCCGCCGCCGCCGCCACGCCGCACCGCCCCATCGCCGTGATCTGCCGCGCCGTGTCTTCGGCCAGCGCCATCCGCCGTCCCGCCACCGCCACGTCGGCACCGGCCCGCGCCAAGCCCAGCGCCAGCGCCAAGCCAATGCCCGAGGTTCCGCCCACCACCACCGCGCGCTGCCCCGTCAAATCCAGTTCCGGTAGTCCCATCGCCGTTCGCCTACGTTCCCTTCCCTGTTTTCCGCCCCGGCCCAGCGGCCGGCCTTTTTCCCGCGCGCCGCGCCTTTCCGTGCCCCGCGCCGCCGCCCGCTTCGCCCTTCGCCGCATTCCTCGCCGCGCCGCCCTTCGCCGATGCTTCCCCCGCTCTTTCCCCCGCCAGCTCGGGCAGGCGCAAAAACTCCTCCGCGTTGCGGCAGCAAATATCGGCGATCATTCCGCCGACCAAATCCTCATCGCCAGGCAGCTCGCCCCGCTCCATCGCCGCGCCCAGCAGGTTGCAGAGCACGCGGCGGAAATATTCATGCCGCGGATAGGACAGGAACGACCGCGAGTCGGTCACCATGCCCACGAAGCGGGACAGCAGCCCGGTGTGCGCCAGCGCGTTTAGCTGCCATTCCATCGCCTCTTTCTGGTCCAAGAACCACCAGCCGCTGCCGAATTGAATCTTGCCCCCGCGTTCGTCGCTGAAGTTCCCCGCCAGCGCCGCGAAGGCGTAATTTTCCGCCGGGTTGGCGTTGTACACGATCATCTGCGGCAGCGCCTCTTCCCGGTCCAGCCGGTCCATGTACTGCCCCAGCGCCCATGCCTGCGGCCAATCGCCGATGGAATCGAAGCCGGTGTCCGGCCCCAGCCGCGCCCGCATGCGCGTGTTGCCGTTGCGCATCGCGCCCAGGTGCAGCTGCTTGGTCCAGCCCCGCTCGGCGTCGAGATGCCCAAAGAACATCATCAAGAAGCCGGCGAAGCCGTCCGCCGCCTCCGGCGCCAGCGGCTGCCCGCCGCGCAGCGCGGCGAAGGCGCTGGCGGCCTCCGCCGCGGAGCAGGGCGGACCGAAACAAACGTTCAAGCCATGGTCGCTCAGCCGGCAGCCGGCTTGATGAAACGCCGCATGCCGCGCCCGCAGCGCGTCGAGAAAATCCCCCAGCTGCCGGATCTCGACGTTCGCCCGCGCCGCCAGCAGGTCGGTCCAGCGGTTGAATGCCCCAGCGTCGCTGGCGTGCAGCGCCCCGTCGGGACGGAAGGTGGGAAAGATCGTCAGCCCCGCCGCTTGCAGTTGCCGGTGCGCCGCCAAATCGTCAGTCGGCGAATCCGTGGTGCAGACCGCGCGCACGCCGAACGCCGACAGAATGCCCCGCGCGCTGCGCTCCGGCGCTTGCAGCCGCCGGTTGGCCCGCGCCCACACCGCCTCCGCCGTCTCCGGGCCCAGCAGGCCGTCGAAGTCGAAATACCGTTTCAGCTCCAGGTGCGTCCAGTGATACAGCGGGTTGCCCAAACAGCGCGGCGCCACCGCCGCCCAGGCCAGAAATTTTTCCCGCGCCGGCGCATCCCCGGTGATCCGCCGCTCCTCCACCCCGCAGGCACGCATCGCCCGCCATTTGTAGTGGTCGCCGTCCAGCCAAATCTCCGTCAGGTTGGCGAACCGCCGGTCGGCGGCCAAATCCGCCACGGGCAGATGGCAGTGGTAATCCCATATCGGCTGGCGCTCGGCGTAGCCGTGGTACAGCCGCCGCGCCGCCGCCGTCGCCAGCAAAAAATCCTCATGAATGAATGTGCGCATTGGCGATTGCGGTCACGCGCTCTGGCCCCTAGGCGGCCGGCGCCGCTGGCGCCGCCATCCGGCCCGGCCCTCCACACAATAGCTTTCCCCGCCCCCGGATACAACCGCCCCGCCGCCCCGCCCACCCGCCGCTGCGTCATTGGGCTAGCCGCCCGGCCGCCTGCGCAGCGAGTGTAGGATAGCCGTCTTGGCTGTCGCCAACCGCACAGCCGCCCGGATGGCTGCACCGTCGGCCCGTCGCCATCCGCGCCGAACCGCGGCTGCATTCCGCCCGGCGCAGCGGACCGATCCCCCGGAAGGCTGGCTACCGCTGCGGGCAGCGCTCCACGATGGTCTTCGGCTCGTAGGTCCAGCCGCGCGCCAAACGGCGATCCTCGCGCCATGCGGTCCACAACAGGAACGGACCGAGAAGAGCGCCGCCGCGGGCCGGCCAGCCGAATTCCCGTATGATGCGCCGGCGCAGAACACGGACCCGCAGGGCAACACGGCGATTGCCCCGGCGCAAGCGGCGCTCCATCGCCCACAACACCGCCGGATATAGGACGCGCAGCTGCCGTGCCTCGAAGGCAAACCGGCGACGCACCCGCGGATCTGGATGATGACGATGGCGCAGCCAGCCGGCGAAGGTGGTGCGGCAAATGCGGTACACGCTGGGGCCGTTGCGCGTAAAGTCGCGGACAAAGGCCCGGTCCAGCCAAACCTTGGATTCATCCCGGCTCAGCGCCGCATGGCGGAAGTTGAACTTAAATTGGCCGTGCATGTCCGCCGGGTCCATGTCCGGCAGCAGCCGTCCCGCCGCCGCCATTTCCGCGAACAGCGGGGTGCCCGGCGCCGGCGTATACAGCATGAACTGATGGAAATCGGCGTCATGGGCGATGGCGTGCGCGATCTCCCCGGGCAGGTTTTCGCGCGTGTGATGCTCCAGGCCGATGATGGTCGAACCCAGCAGACGAATGCCGTGCCCGCGCAGTTCCCGCGCCAACTGTTGGGTATCGCTTCCCTTCAGCTTGGCGTAGGCGCCGCGCGGCGACTCCAATCCCATCCAGATCCAAGAAATGCCCAGGCTAACCAGTTCCTCCATCGTGTACTTGCGGATTGCATTGGCGGAGGAGAAGACATAGAAGCTCCAGCTCTTGCCGCCGGCGCGCATCAGCTCCAGCAGCTCCATCGCCCGCCGCCGGAACAGCAGGAAGTTCTCGTCCATGATGAAGAACGACTGGACCTTCAGCCGCGCTTCCATCTCGCACATGACGGAGAAGAGCTCGGCGCCCGTCCGGTAAAAATCCAGATGCTTGCCCTTGCCGCCGAAAAACGCCGACGTGGTGCAGAAATTACACCCCAGCGGACAGCCGACGGATGGGATCACCGTCGCCGCCGTGGCGCCCTCCGACGCTCGGGCGGTAATGCCCATGACTCGCAGCCCAAAGCCGGAGATGATGGCGGGATGCCGAATCGGCGCGCTGGGATCCGCCCCAAGATAGCGGCGCATCCAGGCGACGCCGTCCCCGGCCACGATGTGGTCGGCATCCAGCAGATCCCGCAGTCCCGGAATGGCGGCCACATGCCCGCCCACCACCACCTGCGCCTCCGGCGCGAATTGGCGCGCGATGCGGCACATTTCCCGCACCTTGCCGACGTTGACCATGATCGAGGAGATCCCAATGACGTCGTAGCGCCCGGTTTGCACCTCGCGTTGGAACCGCTCGCGGGTGGGAAAATCGAGCAGCGTGCAAGCGGCCGGGATATTCTCCCGGATCAACATCAGGCCCCAGGAACGGTGGAACATGCGCAGCGAAAAGACCCCTTGGGCGCGGGTGACCTGGTTGTGGTACAGCTCCATCGGGTTGATGGCGCGGCTGCCATATCGGTCGTCCTGGGCATAGGGGCCGAAGACGGAGGTCAGCAGGACGCGAGCCCGGGCGCCCTTGGGATGGCGCGGATATGAAGCCGTGGCGGAATCGTCGGATAACGATGTTGATGGCAAAACGTCCCCCACATTGAGCGTAGGCGAAGAGGCGGCGATCGCCCGGATCGAGGCCCTCGAAACTGATGGCGGTCAGATCGCGAGGGCCGCTCCTCTTGCCCCGGGGGCAAACCAGGGGCGGCGGGGCCGCCGGGTCTCCGGCTCAGCCGTGCGGCAATATACGCGCGGGCGGAGGCCTGGCCTGCGGCTGCGCCGCCGTCCGTGGAACAGGCTTCAGCCTGTGTGTGGCGGGCTTTAGCCCGCAGGCGCTCGCGCCGCGTAAGCGGGACGCCCCGCCGGCGGCCGGGCTGGCGCCCGCCCCCATCAATATCCGGAGCCGAAATCGCCGCGGCGGGCCGCACGCAGTTCGCGCCGCGGCGGGCGGGAGCGGGGGGACGGCCAGGCGGGCGGGAAAAGCGTTGAGCCGCGCCCCGCGACGGAGTACATTGAAGGGCGGACTCGCCCCACGCGAGTCAGGAGGATGCGCCGCAGTTGGCTCGGGCGCCGAAACTATGCAACGGCACGCGGCTCATTCCCATTCCACCCCGGCATCTCTATGGATAGGCGCGGGCCCCAGCCCCGCCGCCGGCGGGGCGTCGCGCTTACCGGCACGGCTGGAACATGGGCCCCGATCGCCCCAGCCCAGCCCTTGCGCGGCGCGCGCGCTGGCGGCGCCCGCCCTGGGCGCCTTGATTTTCGGCCTGCTGGCCCTGGCCGGCTGCCATCGCTCCGCCCCCGGCCGGGTCATCGCCGTCATCCCCAAAGGTACGGAAAATCCCTACTGGCAGACCATCCATGCCGGCGCGGCGGCCGCGGCCAAGCACTACGGCTACCGCATCTGGTGGAACGGCCCGCCGGCCGAAACCGACTACACGCAGGAAGTGGACATCGTGGACGACGCCATCAGCCGCCGCGTGCAAGGCATCGTCCTGGCCCCGGCGCAGCAACAGGCGCTGGCCCCCGTCGTCCGCCGCGCCGACGCCGCCCACATCCCGGTGGCGATCATGGATTCCGGCATCGCCCTGCCCCCTTCCGCCTACGTCACCTATGTCGCCAGCAACAACCGCGAGGGCGGCAAAATGGACGCCGACTATCTCGCCCAGCTCCTGCACGGCCACGGCGACATCGGCGTCGTCGGCGTCGCCCCCGGCAGCGTCTCCACCGTGCAGCGGGAGCACGGCTTCGAACGGGAGATCGCCAGCCATTATCCCAATATCCACATCGTCGCCTTTCAGTACGGCATGGCCGACGTCGCCAAATCCCGCACCGTCGCCGACGACATTCTTTCCGCCCATCCTCATCTTGACGGCATGTTCGCCTCCAATGAGAGCAGCGCCCTGGGCTGCGTCTTGGCGCTGGAGGCCCATCATCTCGCTGGCAAAATGCCGCTGGTCGGCTTCGACACCGATCCCGACCTAGTCCGCGCCCTGCGCCAGCACGTATTGGACGCCTTGATCGTTCAGGACCCCTACAAAATCGGCTATGATGCCGTGCGGGCGCTGGTGCGCAAGCTGCATGGCCAGTCCAGCCCGGCCCGCATCCAAACGCCGCTGCATCTGGTCACCCCCGCCAACATGAACGCCGCTGGGATGCAGGCCGTCCTGGCGCCGCCTGTCTTTCAATAGCCCCGCCGCGCGGAGCGCCTGCGCTTGCCCATCCCGCCCACCGATCCCGCTCCCGGTCCCGCAGCCGCCCCGGCCCCGGCGGTCGCACCGCCGCCGGCGGTGGCCATCGAGGGCATCTGGAAATCCTTCGCCGCCCCGGTGCTGCGCGGCGTGAGCGCGGAGTTTCGCCCGGGCGAAATCCATGCCCTGCTGGGCATGAACGGCGCCGGCAAAAGCACCTTGATGAAGATCATCGCCGGCGCCCTTCAGCCCGACCGCGGCGTCCTCCACGTCAACGGCCAGCCGGTGCGCTTCCGCCATCCCCGCGAGGCGCTCGCCGCCGGCGTCGCCATGGTCTATCAGGAGCTGGACCTGGCGCCGCACCTCACCGTCGCCGCCAACCTCCTGCTCGGCGCCGAGCCCGGCCGCGGCTGGGGCCGCCTGGACGCCGCCGCCGAACGCCGCGCCGCCCGCGAACTGTTGGACGAATGCGGCATCGCCCTCGACCCCGCCCGCCGCCTCCACGATCTGCGCACCGGCCAGCGGCAACTGGTCGCCATCGCCAAGGGCTTCCATCGCGCCCGCCGCCTGCTCATTCTGGATGAGCCCACCAGCGCCCTCAACGCCGCCGAGGTGCGGACTCTGTTCCAATTGCTGGAGCGCCTGCGCCGCGGCGGCCTGGGGATCATCTATATCTCCCACCGCTTCGAGGAACTGGCCCAGATCGCCGGCCGCGTCACCGTCCTCCGCAACGGCGAGATCGTCTTCTCCGCCGCCGCCGCCGCGGGCAGCGAGACCGCCGGCGGCGACGGCAGCAGCGTGGCAAGCGCCTCCATGGGCCGCCAAACCGCCGCCGGTTTCGATTGGCCGGCAATCGCCGCCGCCATGGTCGGCGAAAAAGTTGCCGTCACCCGCCACGCCGCCGCCCCGCCCGCCGCTGCGCCGGTACGCTATGAACTGCGCGGCGCCGCCCTGCGCGGCCAGTTCTCCGGCCTCGATCTGGCCATTCGCGCCGGCGAAGCCGTGGGCCTGGCGGGCATCGCCGGCGACGGCCGCGCCACCTTGGCGGAGTGCATCTTCGGCCTGCGCCGCTTCGACGCCGGCGAAGCCCGCCTCGACGGCCAGCCCGCCCTTGCCCGCGGCAGCGCCGAGGCGGTGCGCCAGGGCCTGGGCTTCATCCCCGAAGACCGCGCCCAAGCCCTCTGCCCCCAGCTCCCCGCCACCGCCAATGCCACGTTGGCCGCCGTGCCCGCCTTCGCCTCCTGGTGGCGCTTGCGCCGGCGCCGCGAAGCGGCGATCGCCGCCGACAGCCTCGCCGCCAGCGGCGTCGAGGACCGCTTCTGGCGCTTGCCCTCCCGTTCCCTCAGCGGCGGCACGCAGCAGAAGCTCTTGTTCGCGCGCTGGCTGGCCCAGCCCAGCCGCCTGCTGATTCTCAACGAACCCACCCGCGGCGTGGACATTCGCGCCCGCCGCGACATCCAGCAGCAGATCGCCGCCCGTCTGCGCGCCGGCGCCGCCGTGCTGGTGGTCAGCTCCGATCTCGAGGAACTGATGCAGCTCTGCCACCGCGTTCTCGTTCTGCGCCGCGGATGCGTCGCCCAGGAACTTGCCGGCGACGCCATCACCCGGGAGGCCATGCTGCTTGCGGCCGCCCCCGCCGAAAAAACCGCCGGTTCCGCCGACGCCGGAGGGCAGCCATGAGTCACCGCGCCCGGCACGACATATCCGCGCACCGGAGGTGCACGATGAGCCGCAGCGCCGGAGGCGCGCTATGAGCCATTGGTGGAAACGCCTGCTCCCGTACACCAGCCTGGCGCTGTTGTTCGTGGTGCTGGCCATCAGCTCGCCGAATTTTCTGCGCCTGGAAAATCTCGGCGCCGTCCTGCGCCAAGCCACGGTGGTCACCATCATTGCCGTGGGCATGACGCTGGTCATGATCGCCGGGGAAATTGACCTCTCCGTCGGCTCCCTCGCCGCCTTGTCCGGCGTCTACACCGCCTTCGCCTTGCAGCACTGGACTTCGACCGCCGCCGGCATCGCCGTGGGCATCGCCGTCGGCGCCCTGCTGGGCCTCATCAACGGTCTTTTGACCACGCGGTTTCTGGTGCCCTCCTTCATCGCCACGCTCGGCACCATGGGCATCTTCCGCGGCTGGGCGCTGCTGGTCACGCACGGCGTGCCGGTCACCAACATTCCCGCCGCCTTCGGCGCCCTTTCCGACGGCGCCCTCTTCGGCGTCCTTCCCTACCCCGTTTTGGCGCTGGCCATCGCCGCCGCCGTCGGCTATTACCTCCTCGACCACACGCGCCTGGGCCGTTACTGCTACGCCCTGGGCAGCAACCGCTCCGCCTGCGTGCAGTCCGGCATCCCCGTTCGCCGCTACGTGCTGCTGATCTTCGTCGTCGCCGGCGCCTTCACCGGCTTGGCCGGCGCGGTGGAGACCGCCCGCCTCATCAGCGGCCAGCCCACCGCCGGCATCGGCCTGGAGTTGGACGCCATCGCCGCCGTGGTCATCGGCGGCGGCACGCTCACCGGCGGCGAAGGCTCCATCCTCGGTACCATCGCCGGCTCTTTCGTCATGGCCCTCATCCACAACGGCACCGACCTGCTGGGCATCTCTCCCTTCGTCCAGGAGATCATCATCGGCGCGGTCATCGTCGCCGTCGTCGGGCTGGACGAACTGCGCCGCCTCCGCCTGCGGCAAACCGAAGCCGCGCTATGAGCCGCCGCAGCGCAGCGCCCGCGCGGCCCGTGGATCAAGCCGGAGATCCGGCCCCCAGAGCAAAAGGCGGGGCGACGAAGTGGGGCGAGAAGCGAGCAGGGCTAGGCCGCGGTTCGGGCGGGCCGGGAGGAGTACACGGAAGTACCCGATCCGGCCCGCCCGATCGAGAACAACGCCATGCGACGGTTCTCGCCCCGCCCAGACCCATCGTCATCATTGGCGCCGGCGGCATCGTCCACGACGCCCATCTTCCCGCCTACCGCCAAGCGGGCTTCCCCGTCGCCGGCATCTGCGACCTGGACGCCGCCAAAGCCGCCGCCCTGGCCCGCCAGTTCGCCATTCCCCGCGTCTACGCCACACTGGCCGAGGCGGTCCGCGCCGCCCCGCCGGAAGCCGTGTTCGATGTCGCCGTGCCCGCCCCCGCCTTGCAAGCGGTGGTCGCCGAACTGCCCGCCGGCCGCGCCGCGCTGCTGCAAAAACCCTTGGGGGAAAGCCTGGCGCAGGCGCGAGCCATCGCCACGCTCTGCCGCCGCCGCCGGCTCCGCGCCGCCGTCAATTTCCAGCTCCGCTACGCCCCCAACATGCTGGCCGCCCGCGATCTGCTTGCCGGCGGGGCGCTGGGCCAACTGCACGCCATGGAGGCGCGGGTCAACGTCCACATGCCCTGGCGGCTCTGGACCTTCCTCGCCCGCCATCCCCGCGTCGAGGTGCTCTACCACAGCATCCATTACCTCGACCTCATCCGCGGCTTCCTCGGTGACCCGCGCGGCGTCTACGCCAAAACCATCCGCCATCCGGCCACGCCGGACATGGGCCCCACCCGCTCCGCCATCATCTTGGACTACGGCGACCAATTCCTCGCCACCGTCACCGCCACGCACCACAACGTCTTCGGCCCGGATCAGCAGGAAAGCTTCATCCGCTGGGAAGCCACCCACGGCATGATCGTCGCCCAGATGGGCCTCAATCTGGATTACCCCGCCGGCCGCCCCGATACGCTGGAATACGCCGTCGTGGAAGGGGACCCGGCATCAGGCCCCGCCCAGGCCAAGCCCGTCTGGCATTCCGTCCCGCTCACCGGCAATTGGATTCCCGACGCCTTCATCGGCACGATGGCCAGCGTCATGCGCTGGGCCGATGATCCCAACGCTCCAGCCCCCACCGCCGTGGAGGACGCGGTCAAAACCATGGCCGTAGTCGAAGCCGCCTATGCCTCCAGCGCCGCCGGCGGCTACCCGTTGGACCTGGCGGAGCAATAAGCTGCCATCGTCCGCGGGAGCGCCAGGCCCGCTCCAGGCCCGCGCTAGGCGATCGCCGACGGCCGATCTGACTCGCGCGCCGTCACGCTCCCCCGCGACAGCGATAGTAGGATAGCCGTCCCGGCTGTCGCGCCAAGACAATCGCCCCGCCATCATTGCCAACCGCGGCGTGCCGCGCGCTATCCTAGGAGCCGCGCCGATCGCCGCAGCTGCCGATGCTTCCCGTCATTGACACCCACCAGCACCTCTGGGATCTGGACCGCTTCCACCTCTCTTGGCTCCAGCGCGCGCCCACGTTGCGCCGCAGCTTTCTCCCTGACGATTACCGCGCCGCCATCGCCCCCGCTGCCCAATCCGGCGCCGCCCCCGGCGCTGCCGCCGGTGCTGCAATTGTGCAATCCGTCTTCGTCGAAGCCGACGTGGACGCGCCGGAATGGCTGGCCGAAGCCGAACATGTGCTCGCCCTCGCCGCCAGTGGGGAAGGCGCCCCCATCGCCGGCATCGTCGCCGCCATCCGCCCCGAGGGCGGCGATTTTCGCCCGCATCTCGACCGTCTCGCCGCCCTCGGGCCCGTCATCAAAGGCGTCCGCCGCGTTCTGCACACCGAACCCGAGGGCTTGGGGGAAACACCGCGCTTCACGGAAAACGTCCGCGCCCTTGCGGACTACGGCTTCAGCTTCGATCTCTGCCTGCGCCCCAGCGAGCTCGGCACGGCGCTCCATCTTGCCAACGCCTGCCCGAATGTCGCCTTCATCCTCGACCACTGCGGCAATCCCTTAATCGCCGCCGGCCCGAAGTCGCCGGAAACAGAAGCCTGGCGCCGCCGCATCCAGCAGATCGCCCAGCTCGGCAACGTCTGCTGCAAAATCTCCGGCATCGTCAACCAAGCCGCGCCCGGCCACGCGGCTGCCGAAAACCTGCGCCCCTACGTCGAGCACTGCATCGCATGTTTCGGCTGGAACCGCGTGCTGTTCGGCAGCGATTGGCCGGTCTGCACCACCGCCGCCAGCCTCGCAGATTGGCTCGCCGTTCTGCGCGCGATCGTCGCCGGCGAAGACGCCGAAAACCAGCGCCAACTCTTCTCCGCCACCGCCGCCCGCGTCTATCGCCTGCCGCCGCTGGCTGCCCACCCCTCCTAACGTCCCGCTGGAAACAAATGACGGGCGCGGGGCCCAGCCCCGCCCTGCGGCGGGGCGTCCCGCTTACCCGCGCGCTGGGCCGGGGCCCCGCGCTCCCCAGCCCAGCCTGCGGGTCGCTGGGGGCCGCGCCGCCTCGGTGGCCGGGGGCGGGCCGCCCCTCGGAACGCCGCGGCCTTTCGCGCCGACGTGGCTCCCCGAGCCAGCGGCGCGACCCCCGCGATCGGGATGGCCGTCTCGGCTGTCGGTTTCCGCCGCCGCAGGGGCAGCGAAAGTGGGATCGCCGTCCCGGCTGACTGCGCGCCGCCCGGAGGGCGACGCTACGCAGGGCAGAAGCCCTACCCTACATGCCAGCGCCAGTGCTTCCGCCGCGCGCACCATCGTGGGGTATGCCTCCGGCTTGCGTGCGGTCGCGCTCCGCGCGGCCGCGCCTGCCGCGCGAAACAGCCTTCGGCCTTTCTACTACGCGGGATGCGCGGTGGACAAAGCAAGCGCTCCGCCGCGACGGAGACCGTGGGTTAGCCGTCTCGGCTGTCGGTTTCCGCCGCCCGGAGGGCGACGCTACGCAGGGCAGAAGCCCTACCCCACGCGCCGGCGCCGGTGCTCCCGCCGCGCGCACCATCGTGGGGTATGCCTCCGGCTTTCGTGCGGCCGCGCGTGGAATGGGCTTCAGCCCGTGTGCCGCGGGCTTTAGCCCGCAGGGCAGCCGCGTTTCCGCCCCGAACCGCCCGCTATTGCCGCGAAACTGAAAACCCGGAACCCGCCCGGGTGTCAGTCCATGTGGAACACTTCCCGCATGTCCGCCCACCACTCGCCTTCGCGCCGCCCCTCGACCGGCGCTTGCATCGGCTGCATCAGCGCCCACCACTCCTGCGTCTTCCCGTCCTCCGCCAGCCGCGCCATGTCCGCGGCGAAGTCCCGGCCGCTGTACTCGAAATAGCCGAACAGCAGATCGCCAAACAAAAAGATGGAATAGTTGCGGATGTGTGCCCGCGCCAGCGCCTGCCGCACCTCCGGCCACACCGCCTCGTGATGGCGAATATATTCTTCCCGCCGCTCCGGCCGCACGCGCAATATCTGCCCGTAGCGCCGCACGGCCGCATCCCCGCTCCCGCCGCCGCTGCCCGCCGCCGTCTCTGGGAAATCGCCTACCGCCATGGCCGCACCTCGACCCGCCGCACCGTCACGCCGGGATGGTCGAAGAAAATCTGCACCGTATGCCGCCCCGCGCCCAGCACGAACGGCGAACGCGAGACCCATCGCGCGCCCTCCCGCCGCAAGCCTTTATCCGGCCCGTTCCAGCGGTCCACCGTCAAGCTCAGCCCACCGCCCGAGGCCAGCACCACCACGCGGTACAGGCCCGCCGCCGGCAGACGGAAGCGGTATGTGGCGAGGCCGGCGTGCCACGCTTGCCGCCAAATATTTTCATCCCACGGCGGCATCTGGACCGCCGCGGTCAGCACCGCGCCGCGCCGCGACCGCGCCACCGGAGCCACCACCGCCTGCAAGTCCGCAGCGATCATCTGCGCCGGCGGCGCGCTCAGCAGCACCGGCACCTGATTCGCCGCCGTTTCCACCGTAAACACCCCGGCCCGCGGCAAGCGAAACGCCTGCACGCGGCGGTCCACGCCGCGCACCGCCCGCAGCCGCCGGCCCACTTGCCGCGCGATCACCGCCCGGTCGCCGCTGACCAGCAGCACCGCGCCGGGCCGCGCCGCCCGTCCCGCCCAAATTACCCGCGCCCGGCCCCGCGCCGCCGCCTGCACGGCGGCCGCGTTGGCCCAGGCGTCATAGTCCACCAGCCACGCCGCCAATCCGTTCGCCGCCAACGGCCCGCGCAGGTGCAGCGTAACCGGAACCCAGCCGTCGGCATCACCGCCGGCGGGCTTCACCCGCCAAACTTGCGTCACCGCCGGGAAGGGCCGCAACCCCCGCGCCGTGGCGATGTCGCCTTCCACCTCCGGCGTGTATTGGCCCCACGAAAAGCGCCCGAACTGCCACACCTCCCGGGGAAGATAATGCCGCGAAGTGATCGCCGCCAGCCGCCGCCAGTCGCGCAGCGCGATTTGCAATTCGCCGATCGCGCGCCGCTTCTCGCTCGCCGCGCCGGTGAACAAATAATCCCCTGCGGCGGTCGCCGCCCAAATCTTGGCGGCGTAATACCGGCCCAAATTCGCCCACGCCAAATCATCCGACCGCGCCGCCAGAAACGCCGCGCGGTACGGCGCCGGCGGCGCGGCGATGCGTCCCGCCGCCAGCACCTGCCGCCCCTCCGCCTCCAGCTGCGCCGCCACCGCCAGCGGCGCCTCTCCCGTCTGCGGCGCCCCGGCGGCGCGCGCGGCAACGTAGCGGGGAATGTTTTCTTCCCACTCGCGGGGGACGCGCGGCGTAGCCGCGCTGGGGCCCGCGGCTGCCGCTCGGTCCAGCGTGTTGTTGAAAATCCAGGCCCACAAACCGTGGTACAGCCCGTCGCGGCGATAGTTGATCCGCGGCTGCTCGGCGGAGGTGTTCCAGGAGCCGATGTCGCCCTCGACCATCCAATCGCCGTTCATATAATTCCAATGGAAGCGCGTCACCTGCGGCGCGATGCGGCTGGCGGTCTCGCTCGCCGCCGCCAGCGCGTCTCCCGCCGGCCCGTACCGCCGCTCGAAGCCGCGCAGCCAAATCCGGTTCGAGGCGCTGTCGTTAAAGCCCAGCCGCCCGAACAGCGCATACATCAGCCATTGCTTTTGGAACTCGTAGGGCTCGGCCTGCCGCTGCTGAAAGCGCGGCGTGTCGTAATTGTCCCGCCCCGGCACGTCCGCCTCCGATCCGAAGCTGAATCCCGCCGCGCCGGTCGCCTTCAGCTCCGCCATCATCCGCCGCACCAGCCCGGGGTCGCCCCAGCGCAAGGTGAAGATGTCGTCGTTGCGCAGGTGCCACAGGATTTTGTAGTTGTGAGCCTGTGACAGCCAGGCGTGATTTTGCAGGTGCGGCCGCGCCGAGGAGATGGCGTGCTCGCCGTTGTACTTGATGTCCAAATACACCGGGCCGTCGTGGTAGCCCGCCGCCGCCCGCGCCGTCGCCGCCGGCGTCCCGCCCCAATAGCGCAGGATGAAGGGCACGTTCTTGCGCCCCGATTGGTCAATGGCGCGGAAATAGACGTCGGCGATCCACGCCGCCCGCCGGTCCGGCGGAATGGGGCGCATCTGCTCGCCTTGCGTCGTGCCCAGCCCGGTCAGGTGCGGATACTCGCGCAGCACCGCCCGAATCGCCGCCCGCAGATAGCGCCGCGCCAGCGGGGTGTTGACGTTGCGCTCCGGCAGATGATGGGCGCGGGCGAAGCCGGGCGGCAGGTCCACATTCCAGGTCACCAAATACACATCCAGCCCGCGCTCCCATGCGGCATGAAACAGCCAATGGAAAAACGCCTCCTGCCGCCGCATGCGCCGCGGCGACAGCCGATCCGCCTCGGGATATTTCCGCAGCGAGACCAGCTCCGGCCAAGGATCGGCGCTCCAAAACTCCAGCGCGCTGAAGCGGTCCCGCGCCAGCGTGTCGAGGAACTGCCGCCAATAGCTCTTGCGCCAAAACCAGGCGTGATGCTGCAAATTGCGATAGGCCAAATACACCGTGCCAGGCAGCGGCAGGTTGTATTTAAACGCCCGAATCGCCAACTGCGGCGCTCGGCTCTCGGCCGGAATCTGCCCCAGCCGCCGCCCTGCCCGCAGCTCGGCGCAGAGCCGCAGCGCGCCATAGACCAGCCCCCGCCCGTCGCCGCCAATCACGGTCACTCCGTGACCGCTAGGAATGGTCACGCCGGGACCCCCGGAATCGGCCGCGCCGGGACCCCCGGAAACGGCTGCGCCGTGATCCCGGGACGGAAATTTGCTGGCGACGGCCGCGACACCGTTGTCCGCGGCGGCGCCGCCGCCGGGAACGATGCGGAACGACTGCGCCGCGCCGGGCACGATCTCCAGCCGCACCACCGGCCCCGCCGCACTTACCGCGTAACCCGCCGCCGTGAGCGCCCGGCGCACTTGCCGCGCCGCCCACGCCGCCTGCCCGCCAGCCGCCGTATTCACCACTTGCACCGGCATCCCCGCCACCGCGGATGCTGCCGGCGCCGACGGCTTCCCTACCGCGCCCGCCAGCGGCAGCTCCAGCACGCCGCAAGCCAGCGCCGTACACGCCACCGCGGCCACCACCCGCCGCCGGGGCCTCACCCATCGTTTCCAGAAGCCTGTCGTCGTTCGCCCCGCTCCGCCGCCGCTGATCATGCCGGTTACGCTAACACACGCCTGCCGCCCGCACCAACCGCCCCGTCGCCCGCTGCGCCGCGCGCTCGCCGTTATTCGCACGCACATCCCCCGGTCCGTTCTCGCGTCCGTGTTTCCCCTGAAGGGCGAGATAGCCGCGCCCTCCCCGGGGCGAGCCGGCCCGCCGCGCTACAATTTCGCCAGGATGACCGCCTCTAGCTTCGACCTCGCTACCATCGCCGTCTTCGCCGTCCCGGAGGCCGACAACGTCGCCGCCGTGGTCCGCGCCTATCTGCCCGCCGGCACGCAGATCCGCCTGCCCACGAGCGATTCGCTAACGCTGCCCGCCCCGGCGCACACCGGCCAAAGCATCGCCCTGCGCCGCATCGCTAAGAACGCCCCGGTCATCGCCCTCGGCGCGCCCTTCGGCTTGACGCGCCGCGCCATCGCCGCCGGCGAGGTGGTGGACGCCGGCAATATCAAGCCGGAACTCCCGCCGCGCTGGCGCCCGCCCGCCGGCCGGACCGGCGCCAACAAAACGGTTGCCCGGCGCGCCCGGGCATCGGACGGCAGTGCCGCCGCGGCGAATCTGCCCGCCGCCTTCGCCGGCTTCCACCGTCCCGGCGGTCGCGTCGGCGTCCGCAACTACGTCGCCGTGGTCACCAGCGGCATGTGCGCCGCCAGCGAAGCGCGGGAGATCGCCCGCCGCGCCCGCGCCGAACTGTATTCCCGCCAGCGTTATCCCAACGTGGACGGCGTCGTCGCCGTGGTGCAGGAATCCGGCTGCGGCATGCCCGACGGCGCGGCCGTGGACTGCCTGAACCGCCTGCTGGGGCAAGCCATTGCCCATCCCAACATCGGCGCCGCGCTGTACATTGACCTCGGCTGCGGCAAAACCTGCCTGGCCTGTTCCACGCCGCATCTGCGCGCCGCCGTCCCGGCCTACAACCAGCGCGTCCGCCCGCTGGGCATTCAAGCCAGCGGCGGATCGCGCCGCGCCATCGCCGCCGGCTTGGAGCGAATCGAGGAACTGCTGGAGTTCGCCAACCAATCCCAACGCCATGCGGCGCCGCTTTCCGCCCTCACGCTCGGCGTCAAATGCGGCGGCAGCGACCGCTGGAGCGGTCTGACCGCTAATCCCGCCCTGGGCTGGGCCGCCGACCGCGTTGTCGCCGCCGGCGGCACGGTCTTGATCGGCGAAGTGCCGGAACTGCAAGGCGCCGCCCACCGCGTCCTGATGCGCCGCGCCGCCACGCCCGCCGCCGCTCGCAAGCTGGCCGCCGCGCAGCGCCGCTTCCAGCGCTACGCCGCCATGTTCGGCGAGGACTACCGGGAAAATCCCTCGCCCGGCAACATCGCCGGCGGCTTGGCGAACGTTTACTTAAAGAGCCTGGGCGCGCTGGCCAAGAGCGGCACATCGCCGCTGCGCGACGTGCTGGATTACGGCGAGCCCGCCGGCGACCGCCGCGGCCTAATGGTGGTCTATTCGCCCGGCTACGACCAGATCTCCACCCCCGCCTTGTTTCTCGGCGGCGCCCAGATCGTCGGCTTCACCACCGGTCGCGGCACCGGCATCGGCTGCGCCCTGGGCCCGGTGCTGAAGATCAGCACCAACTCCGCCTTGGCCCGCGACAACGAGGACATTGACGTGGACGCCGGCGGCATGCTGCCCGGCGCCGAGGACGGCCAGCCGCCCCACGCCGATTTGGCCGCGACCGGCCAGACCATCTTCGCTCGCGTGCTGGCCATCGCCAATGGCGACTACCGCCCCCGCGCCGAAGCCAGCGGCATCCACGATGAGTTCAAAATCTGGGAGTCCCTCTGGCCGACGCTGTAGATCGAGCGAACGCAGGATAGCCGTCCTCGGCTGTCAAATCCGTCCGCCCGGGCAGCGAACGTGGGATAGCCGTCCCGGCTGTCGCTCCGCGCCGCCCAGGAGGGCGACGCTACGCAGGGCAGGAGCCCTACCCCACGCGCCGCGCCGGTGCTCCCGCCGTGCGCAACCTTAGGGCATGCCCCCGGCGTGCAGGCGGCCGCGCTTGGCGGTCTTACCGCGCGCTGATTTTCACGATCGCCACCGCCGCCTTGGGCAGCAGGAAGCGGAACTCGCCGCCCGTCCGCCGCAGCGTGCGCCACTGCGGCTGCCCGGCCAGCTTGCCGGTGCGCGGCGAAAACTTGACCCCGCCGTAGGTGACGTCGCGCGAGGCGTAGTCCGGCGCCTCCACCAGCAGCAGCCGCGCCCGCTCCCCGCCCGGCGCCGTCAGGCGCACCGGCACCGCCGCCGACAGATCGTGGTTGACGACGAACGCCGTCACCGGTCCGCTGTCACCCTGCCGCACCGCGTAGGCCCGCAGCGGCGCCCGCAGCGCCACGTCCGCCGCCAGCAGACGCTGGCCCTCGGCGTTCTTGGCGAAGGCATACATGGCGTAATACAGCGGCCAGATGTGATTGTCGTATTCGATGCGGCCGCCCACCTGCTTGTGCGTCACCTCGACCGCGTCGTAGTAGTAGGCGCGGCCGTGGTAGCCGACGCTGATGACCGTGCTGCCCTGGTGCAAATTGGCGCCGGTCATGCCCACGCGGAAATTGGTGAACAGCCAGCCCACGCCCCAGGCGGTGGCGGCGAAGGCGTTGGAGACGCCGTTCTGCCCCTCGCAACTGATCGAGTTCCCTTCCCCATAGCGGATGGGATAGCCGTAGTGATGGGCGAGCAACACCCAGCGCCGCGCCCGCGCCGCATAGCGCGCCGCCAGGCCCGGGTTCAGCAACTGCGCGATGGTGGGATGCTGGCCGCCGCAGTGCGTCAAGGGATAGTCATGCACCGTGACCAGGTTCAGGTCCTGGTGCCCGACGTGGGCCAGAAAATCCCGCAGGCCTGCCGCGCCATGTCCCAGCCATTGGCAGCAGATCGCCGGACCGACGAAGGGCACATGCGCCGTCACCGGCTGCCCGTGAAACGCCGCCGCATAGGCATGCCAATTCTTGAGGTAATCGGCGACGGTAAAATCCTTCGGCCGGGCGAAAACGTGATCGTAGAGCCGGTGGTAGGGAAAAAGATCCGGCTCATTGCCGAATTCGAAGCCCAGCAGCTTGGCGCCGCGCGTGGCATCCATGGCCCGCGCCACCGCCGCGCCATAGCCGGCGGCCCAATGCGCGTCGTTCTGCGCCAGGTTGACGCCGACGTACAGCCCCCAGCCGGTCGCCGCGGCGGCGCGGGCGAAGCCACGAATGTCGGCTTCGGTGATGGTGAAATGGCAGCCCTGGGGATGCGGCGCCTGCCGCGGCCGCCAGCAGCTGTCGTCCGTGCTGTTGCCGCCGATGCGCACCGTGCCGCCGCCCAGGTTGCGCAGCAACTGGAAGAAGACGCGGTTCGGATTTCCCGCCGGGCCGAAGTAATAGCCCGACGCGGCGTCCACCTCGATGCTGAAACCGGCGAAGGTGCGCGGAATGACCGGCCCGGGATGCGCCGCCTCCACCCGCACCTCGACCGGCGCCGCCGTGGCCGCATCGGCCGGCGCGAGAGCGAGCCGGGAAAGCGCGTTGGGCCCGTCGGCCGGCATCGCCATCCGCGCCGCGGGCCGCATCGCCGCAGCCGCTCCCGCCCCGGCCCTGGCCGTCGCCGGCGCGGCCTTGGCCGCCGCCGCGTTCGGCTGGGCCGCCCGCGGCCCGGCGGCGAATGCCGGCGGCGCGGCTGCCAACGCCAGCGCGATCCCCACGGCCAGAACCATCGCTTTCGCCCGCGCTCTCGCCGCCGAACCCATCCGATTCTTTGTTCCCGCCTGCTTCGCTCCGTTCCGCTTCGCCTGAATGGTCATCGCTCCTAGTTCTCCTGTCATTTCTGTCGAGCTCAGCCTATGCCCGTCTCCGCCTGGCGCGCTTATACCGACGAATACCGCGCGCACAGCTTCCGCACCAGCGCCACCAGCTTGGGGACGCCGGTGATGGGGTCTTCGTTGTGCGCCAAATCCTTTTCGTACTCCACCGAGGTGTAGCCCTTGAAGCCGCCGCGGACGAAGATTTCCCAGACGCGGTCCATGTCAATCGGCTCCTTGTCGTCGAACTCGTCGCGGATATGGGTGTTGGTGGCGTAGGGAACGCATTCCGCGATCTGGCGGTAGCGATCGCCGGCGGCGGGCAGAAAATGCGTGATGTCCAGGTTGATTCCCGCCCAGGGCGAGCCGATGCGGTGCATCAGCTCCAGGCAGACATCGGCGCGCTGGGTGATGCCGCTGTGGTCCTCGATGCCGACCATGATGCCGCGCGCGCCGGCGTAGTCGCAGGCGGCGCGCATCGTCTCCACCACCCAGCCGATGGCTTCGCGCTCGGTGGCGCCCGCCGGCAGGCGGCCGGCGAAGACGCGCAGATGCGGCGCGCCCAACTGGTCGGTGACGTCAATCCAATGGCGGATCTGCGCCAGCGCCGCGCGCCGTTCGGCGGCCCGCGCCTGCACCATGCGGACGCCGCAGGCGGCGCCGGAAAAGGCCACGCCGTTCTTGTAGGCCAGATGGCGCAGCGAGGCTAGATAGGCCGGATGCGTGGAGCGGAAATAATACCCCGTCATGTCCACCGCCGTGACCTTCAGCTTCACCGCCATGCGGATGAAGTCCTCCATGGTCATCAGCCCGGAGCGCAAATATTGGTCGTAGGAGTAGGCGCAGCAGCCGGGCAGCAGGCGGGCGATATGCGCCACCTGGCGCTCGCTGATGTCCAGCGCCGCCCGCGCGGCGGCGCCGTGCGCGCTGGTAGTATCCGCCGCGGTGTTCTGCGGCGAAACGGGCTGGACCGCGGCCGAGCCGCCGGTATTGCCGACGCGCGCCGCGCGATCGCCGGCCGCCGCGCGGGCCCGGCTCGGCAGCGCCAATGCTCCGGCCAGCGCCGCCGCGCCCGTGCCCGCCAAAAGGCTGCGGCGCGAGGGCCGCCCCGGGACCGCGGCGGGAACCGCCACCGCGGGAAGCGTCGCCGCCGCTGAGGAAATCGCCATCCCGGCTGGCTGGCCGACCGCATCGGCATCGCGTTGCGCCATCCCGGCGGTATCCGCCCTCGCGGCTTCGCCATCCGCCATCCTGGCTTCGTTCTCCGCCATCCTGGCTTCCTTGTCCGCCATCGCTGGCTTGGCCTCCTGATTTCGCCATCCGATGATTTCGCCGCCGGACGGCGTTCCTGACTCGCCGGCAAGCCGCGCTGGCGGGATGGGGCGAGTCACGGCGACTCGCCGCGCTCTCCGCCCCTGGAATCATACAACTCCGAGGGTAAGAGCGGGCCGGGGGCCCGCGGGCTGAAGATGGCAGTGGAATTGGCGGCGTTTAGTCGGATCTGTTGTTAGCAAGTGAAAATGTCCGCTTTTCCTAGCACGCGATCTGTCCGGTTGCCAAACATTCAATCGCCCGCCGCCGGGGCGGTGGGAAAGTGGGAATCCAGCGGTTTTTGCGGGATTTCCAAGGCCGGTGGAAAACGGGGAAAACCCCGGGTTGTGGGGTTTTCCTGTTTTCCACGGGCCGGCATTTCCGCCGCCCTCCGAGCCGGGCAGGGGCGCCCGTCGGCGCGATAGCGGCCGAGCCGGCGGGGGCCGTGGTAGATCGAGATCGTGCCGTCCAGGTGCTGGTGAACCGCGACGGGGCAGCGGGCCAGCGTGCCGCGCCAGCCGACCGGCTCGATCTGCAGCCTGAGCCCGCCCACCACCACCGTGTTATCGTTGCCGACGGTCCTTTCCTGACGGAGGCTGAAGATGCGGTCCAGGTCCTGGCCGCCGAGAGGCACGAAGGCGCTGCCAGGCGCGGCCGCCGGCCGTGCGAACCGCCGGTTGAAGCTAGCGACATAGCGCCGCCGCAGAAAGGCGTTGGCGGCCTCCAGGGTGCGGATCCCGGCCAGCCGCAGCTCCTGCGGGAGCCGCCCCTGCCAGGTGCCGAAGCTCCGCTCCGAGCGGCCCCGGGCCTGCGGCGAGTAAGCCGGGATCATCTCGATCCCCAGCTCCTTCATCGCCCGCCCCACCTGCGTCAACTGCCGCCTGTCCACCGCCCCGCCGGCTTTCGGCGTCAGCCAAAAATGGCTCCCCCGGTCGCTGTAGAGCGCGCAGAACAGCCCCTTCTTCTCCACCACCGCCCGCAGCCCCGCCATCACCGTCGCGGTCGACTCCTCCGCCACCAACTGGGCGTAATAGATCTCGCTCGTGGCGTCGTCCATGATCACGATCAGGTCGTGCCACCGCTCGTCCCCGAACCACCGGTGCCGGCTCCCGTCTATGTGCAGCAGCATCCCCGGCAGCGGCCGCCGCTGGCGGCGCCTGCGGTGCTGGCCTCGCTGCCGCCCCTTCCGCACCAGCCCCGCCCCCTGCAGCGCCGCCTTTACCCATGTGTAGCTCAGCCCGATCCCGTGCTCCTCCTTCAGCTTCTCGTGGAAATGCCGCACGTTCAGGTCGAAATACCGCTCCCAGTACAGCCCCAGCACCCGCTCCACCTCCGCCACCGGCACCCGCTTCCCGCTCGGCCTCCCACGCCGCCGATCCATCAGCCCGTCATACCCATGTTCCTCGTACCGCTCCCGCCATCGCCGCATCGACCGGTCGCTGATCCCCAGAATCTCCGCCGCTTCCCACCACCGCAGCTTCTTCGCCAACGCCCGCAAAATCACTTCCTGCACCTTCATTGCCCGCTCCACCGCGGGCCCACCGTAGGAGAGCATCCGCCCATCCTCCCCTACCTCCGCCCGCCGCTAGACCGGACACTTCACTTGCTATTCCCTCCGGACAAATCATGTGCTAACGACATGTAAGTAAAATTTCTATTGACAGAGACGGCTATGAGATGAACAATCCCTCACGTTAGCGGTGGTGAGCGTACCCAGGCTTGCCATAGCGGGCCGGTCTGGGATCGGAGGCGGTTATGCGTCGGCGCTTTCGTTTGGCAGCGATCGGATTGGTTGCAATGGTCGCTGTCCTTGGCATAGGGCGCTCGTTGTCCGCCCAGAAGGTCACCGGCGTCACCAACGACCAGTCCCGCCCCATACCCGGCGCCGGGCACCATTACATTCACCAGCTCGCCGAAACCGTTGATCCCGCCAATGGATCGTTGAGCCTGCGGCTGGCCGTGCCCGTGCCGCCGGGGCGCAAGCTGACACTGCCGTTTTCGTTTGATTACGACTCGAACATTTACGTAGCCGGCGCAAGCGGCGGGTCGGGCTACGAGGCCGCCACGGCGACGCCGATTTCGAGCGGCGGCTGGTCGTATTCAGTTCCGACGCTCACCGACGTGGAGGGCTCCAATACGGTTTCTGGGGCGATCCCACCTACGGCGTGACCAGCTACGCCTACGACGGCCTGGGGAGGACAACCAGCTTGACCCACCCCGGCGGGAGCGCGGTCAACACCACCTACACAGGCCGGGCCACGGAAGTCGCCGACGAAGGCAATGGTTCCTACAACGTCACGCGCGTTTCTCAGGTGGACGGGCTGGGCCGGCTGGCCTCGGTTTGCGAGGCGGACGGCACGGCGATGTCCGTCGGCGGCGGGGCGACTCCGGCGGCCTGCGGCCAGGACATTGCGGCGACGGGGTTCCTGACTACCTACGGGTACGACGCGCTCGGTGACCTTACTTCGGTCAACCAATCCGGCCTAAATCCCCGGGCTTTCACCTACGACTCCCTCTCGCGTTTGATGTCCGCTGGGAATCCCGAGTCCGGCACAATCAGCTATACCTACGACACGGCAGCCTGCGGCGCAGTCGCCGCCCCCGGCGAGCTGACCTGCCGCACCGACGCACGCGGCGTCACGACCGCATACACCTACGATGCCGACTCCCGGATTCTGACGAAGACCTACTCCGACGGCACGCCGCAGGTCCAGTTCGTCTATGACGGGTCCTCCCCTTGGGGCGTCACGCTGGGCAATCCCATCGGCCGCATGGTCCTGGCGCAGACGCTGGTGAACGGTGCGACCAGCACCGGGGAAACGTTCTCTTATGATTCCATGGGCCGCGTGGCGATGAACCAGGAGTGTGTTCCGCTTGATTGCGGCTCGGGAAATTATCAGCTCAATTATTCCCACGACTTTCTGGGCGACACCACTTCGGCGACCAACGGCGCCGGCGTGACTCTTAGCTACGCCTACAACGATGCGGCCGAGCTGACTTCGATCACCAGCAGCCTCTCCGATTCCAACCATCCCGGAACGCTGTTCTCCGCGCCGGGCTATGATTCGGGCGGCCAGTTGACAGGTTTCGCCTACGGCACAAGCGGCAATCAAGCCGAAACCGACGTCTACAACAACCGAATGCAGTTGACCTCCCGCTCGGTCACGGGCGCGGCCGGGGTGAACCCAACCTCGGGCACTGGCTCGATCTCGATCTCCGGCAGCGAGCAAAGCGTGCAGGTGCCCTCGACCCATTCCACCGGGAGCATCACCATCCAGGGCAGCGAGGGTTCGCACGAGGTCATCAAGTGCCCCACGGCGCCGTCGGGCGGCGCCACCCCCGAGATCGGCTGCACCTACACCTGGTACTACAATCAGGGCGTGGTCAACCTCACGGTGAACGGCGTCACCGCCAGCGCCGGCTACGGCCAGGGTTCGACCGCGTCCAGCGTGGCCAGCGCGCTGGCAAGCGCGGTCAACAACGACGGGTCCATGCCCGTCAGCGCCGCGTTGAGCAGCGCCACGCTCACGCTGACCAGCAAGGGCATTGGCACCGGCGTCAACTATTCGCTGGGGACCTCCTGCACCTACACCCACACCTATTGGACCTTCTGCTCGTTTACCGGCTCGCTCTCCGGCTCGGCCATGACCGGCGGGTCGGATGTGACGGACTACGATTACGGCACGGTTTCGGCCGCCATCAACGGCCAATCCGTTTCGGCCAACTACGGCCAAAACGACGGCCCCTCGACCGTGGCCGCGAATCTCGCCACCGCCATCAACAACAACTCCAGCTACGCGACGGCCAGCGCCAGCGGCAGCTCGCTGGCGATCACCGCGCGCGGCGCCGGGGCGAGCACGAACTACTCGCTTTCGGCTTCCTCCGCCACCGGAGATTCCGGGCAGTTTTCTTCGCCCAGCTTTTCCGCCTCGGCGTCGGGTTCCTCGCTCACCGGCGGCCAGAGCGGCCAAGGCTCGGGCGCCTACAGCGTGACCGGCATCACCTACGCCCCGGACGGCGACGTCACCGGCGCCAATGACAGCTTAAACGGGCAATGGCAGTACGAATATGACCCGCTGAACCGGCTGGCCGAGGCGTGCGAGACCAACTGCGCGTCGCCCACGGACGCCGCCGGCTATGTCTACGACCGCTTCGGCAACCGCTGGCGGGAGAACGCCATCGCCGGGACCATCCCCGCCGCGCCGCAGCTGACGTTCGACGCCAATAACCACATCGTCGGCGCCAGCTACGACGCCTCCGGCGACCTGCTGGCCGACGCCGCCGGGCACAGCTACGTGTACAACGCCCAGCACCGCATCGCCACGGCCGATG
>DAHVCP010000044.1 GCA_027314025.1 Acidobacteriota bacterium | reverse complement strand
GCGCCCCGCGCCAAGCAACAGTCGGGCGGCGCCCCGCGCCAAGCAACAGTCGGGCGGCGCCCCGCGCCAAGCAACAGTCGGGCGGCGCCCCGCGCCAAGCAACAGTCGGGCAGCGCCCCGCGCCAAGCAACAGCTGGGCTGGGGCGAGCGGGGCCCCCGGCCCAGCCTGGCGCGTAAGCGGCGCTCCGCGCTGCGCCAACTAAAGCGGGACGCCCCGCCGCAGGCGGGGCTCGGCCGGCACCCATCAATGCCACGCCCGCGCAACGCGCGGGCGCGCCCGGAGCGCCAGGCGGCGCAGCGCATGCCCGCCGCCCCATCGCGTGCCGCGCCTACACCGCGGGCTGCGCCACTACTGCTGCCGCTTTCCGCCGACGGAAAGATCCCAGCAGCCCTAACGCCAGCAATCCGCTGCCGAGCAGCAGCCATGCGGGCGGTTCCGGCGCCGACATCGGCGGCTGCGGCGAGGCCAGGCTGACGACCGGCATGCCGGCGGAATCCGTGGTTACGTTCAGCCCGCCGCTCAGACCGTTGCTGCCGGCTTCCGCTCCGCTGCAGGTGTTCTCCACGATGTTGTTGTCCATCGTGACCGCTCCACTGGAGGCCAGCGCCCGTCCGCAAGTAACCGTCGCGCCGCTGCCCAGCGTGATGCTGTCCTGCGCCAGGATATTGCCGGGAAGCGTGCTGCCGGAGCCCAGCGTCGCGGAGCTGCCTACCACCCAATAAACCCCGGCGCCGGCGCCGGTGTTCGTCAGCGCCACCGACGAACCGGAGGAAGTGATGAAGGAACTCGGCATCAGAAACACCCATGCCGCGTCCGCGTTCTCACCGCCATTCAGCGTCAGTGCCCCGGACAGGTTCGTGGTTCCCGCCGGCACGCTATAGAAGCCCGGCCCAAGCGTCCCCGCCAACGTCAGGTCCGAGGACGCCAGCGTGGTCACGGGCGTGACCCCGGCCAGCTCCGACATCGCCGTCGAGAGTTGGCTCTGCGCCAGATCCGCGGTCGCGGCGCCGCCGCTGATTCCGCTGATCGAGGTGCCCGGATATACGCCGATGTTGCCGCCGATGGTGGTGGTCCCGGTGTTGGTCACCGCTGACCCGCCCAGCACCGCGAACGTGGATAACGCGGGGCCGAGGATGGGCCCGGCCATTGCCACGCCCGGCGACATCGCCGCCAGGCCGAACAAAAGAAGGAAACTGAGGTAGCGAGTTTTCATGGCTGTTCTCCTTGCCCTCAAGCAAGCTCCCAGGGCAATCCCGGAGCTGACCTTGTAAGCGTCTTGCTCTCTCAAGCTACCCGCCCCCCGCCGGGCTCACTATCCAGAATTGAACAGCTAGCCGCGTGGAGCATCTCGCGCCTCGAACCGCTCGCCCCGCCGGCCCCGCCGACCCTCCGTCCGGCCGCGCGCGCCAGCTGCCCCCAGGTCACGGGTCGCGCCGTTTGCACATGGGGCAAAAACGGCGCCAAAAGGCTGCGCCAATCCGCCGCGCGGGCTGGAGCGCCGGCGTCCTCGCCGGGGTATTGGGACACCGCGTGCGGGCCAGCGGCGCGGCCCCAGCGACGCGCGGGCAGGGGCTGGGGCGCACGCGGCCCCCAAGCCCGCTTGCGCGCCAAGCGCGACGCCCTGCCGCAGGCAGGGCTGGGACCCGCGCTAGGCAATGTGGTGCGGCGCCCGCCATCGCCGCGCCGGCTGGGCCTCTCGCGGGGGACGCGCCGTCTGCACCCGGGGCAAAGTCGGCGCGAAAAGGCCGCGAAATTCCGCACGGCGGCCCGCCCCCGGCCAGCGAAGCGGCGCAGCCCCATCGCCGCGCCGGCTGGGCTGGGGCGAGCGGGGCCCCCGGCCCAGCCTGGCGCCGAAGCGGGACGCCCCGCCGCAGGCGGGGCTGGGGGCCCGCGCCCGTCAATGGCTAGCTGGCGGCGCTCGTGGCGGTGCGCTCTCGGCCCGCGGCTGCGCCGCGCGCGCTCCATGCCGGGACGTCCAACGAGTGGCACTCGCGCAGCGTGGCTTGATTGCGCACCGCCCAGTCATGCTGGTCAATTTGCAGCAGCGCCTCCGCCATTGGAATGCGGCCCGACCAAACGGGCGGCCGCAGCGCTTCCAGAAAGCGCTGGCTGGCCTGGTCGCCCGTCCGCCCCAGCGTCCAGTGGATTTTGGCGTAGGTCAGCTTTTCCAGCGGCAGAGGGAGGGCCAAACGGTGCCGCTGCCGCCGCGCCGGCCGCGCCGCCAATAGCCGCTTGGCGACGTTGCCATAATCGAACGTGCGGTTCACCAGCGCGATGAACCCCTCCTGGAGCCGCCGCGGCGTCATCAGCATGGGCACGAATACCGTGTGGTGGGCGTCGTAGAGCTTCGCCTTGGCGGTGATCAGGCGGCCCTCGTCCAAAAAGCGAAACCACTGCTTGGCCGTGGGCGTCAGGATGTTGAAATACGGGTACAGGACGTT
This sequence comes from Acidobacteriota bacterium, assembly GCA_027314025.1. Taxonomy (GTDB): domain Bacteria; phylum Acidobacteriota; class Terriglobia; order Terriglobales; family SCQP01; genus JAKAUF01. Next base: position 64,115 of record DAHVCP010000044.1, on the reverse strand, counting down.
GGTGCGGTCGAAAAAGTCGTACGCCGCCTCAAAGCAAGCTTCGGTGTCGGTGTCGGTGCCAAAGATGAAGCTCGCGATGACCTCCATGTCGTGCGCGCGCAGGGCCGCAACCGCGTCGTCGTAGTTGAAGGCGATATTGTGCAGCTTGTTATAGGCTCGCAGGGTCGCTGGATCCTGGCTCTCCAGACCCATGAAGATGTAGTAAAAACCAGCTTCCTGGAGCAGCTCCAGCGCCTCCTTGTCTTTGTAGGCATTGATCGTCATCTGCGAGCCGAATACCGCGCGGAAGCGGGGATGCCGGCGGTTGAGAGCGATGATGCCGCGCAGCAGGGATTTGAGCTCGCGCGGCCGCCCGAAGATGTTGTCGTCCACGAAAAAGATCGGCCGGCAGTACCAGCGTCCCACCAGGTCATTGCGGTAGATCGTCTCCAGCTCGGCGCAGAGGTGCTCCGGGGTCTTGTACCGCATGTCGTGGCCCAGCATTTGGATGATCGAGCAGAAATCGCAGTCGAACGGGCAGCCGCGGCTGGCTTGCAGCGTCAGCACCACGTGGCGCATCCACTCCCGCCGCCGTACCCGCGGCGGCTGGCACAGCGCGGCCATGTCGGTCTTGCCCTCCTGAACGTAGGTGGGGCGCAGCTTGCCGTCCCGCGCATCTTCCAAGATCCGCTCCCATACCATCTCCGCCTCGCTCGCGCAGATGGCGTCCGCATGCTGCAAGGCGTGGTCCGGCACCATGAACGGGTGATAGCCGCCCAGCACCACCTTCACGCCCCGCTTGCGGAATGCGTCAGAGATTTGGTACGCCCGCGTCGCGTTGGTCACCATGACCGTTATGGCCACCAGATCCACGCGCGCGTCGAAGTGGATGTCCCTCAGGTTTTCATTCACCACCGTGAGCTTGACCCAGCGCGGGGTCATGGCCGCGAGCGTCTCCAGCCCGTTGAACTGGAAACCGTAACTTCGCGCCCGCAGCGGCCAAAGCGGCAGTTCATGGAGCTTCTCGAGGCTGAATTGCGTGCGAACCGGGGATCCGGGGTCGCGGCGCGGGTAAATCAACAGAACGCGCATCGCGGTGCTCCAACGCGGGCGCCAGGCCGGGCACTGCTCCTCGGGCAGGAGCCGAGCAGTCGCAAGCCGCGGCGTCCGTGCGAAAAATCATCTTCTATTTAACACCTGTCGGTTCCGGCGCGGCGCCGGAAATCTCGCATCCCTTGCGTGGGGTGTGGCCGTTTGCACTGGGGGGCAACGTTGCCGGGAAACGGCCGCGCCATTCTGCCGGGCGGGCTGGAGCGCCGGCGTCCTTGCCGCCGGGATTGAGAAACCGCGCCCCGCCAGCGGCGTGGTACCCGCGAAGCGCGGGCGGGAACTGGGGCCAACGGGGCCCCCAGCATCGCCCCCGCGTCCAGCGGGACGCGCGGCGCAGCCGCGCTGGGGCCCGCGCCAAGCAAAGCGGGACGCGCGGCGCAGACCCGGGGCCCCCGGCGCGCACCGGCGCGCGCTGGGGTGGGAGCCGCGCTGGGGCCCGCGCCGAGCAATGTTGCAAATTGGGCAGCCGGGCGGGCCGCCGCGCAGGATCCTAAACGAGACGTTATGGACGGGCGCGGACGTCGGCGCGCCAAGACCGCGCTGCCGCCCGTCGGCTTCGTCCCCGTGGGGAGGCGTTTCATGCCGCAATCCCATCTTCATTCCGCCCTGGTGCGACGCGGCGGCCTGGCCCGCGGCCCCTGGCCGTGGAATCAGCCCTGGTGGCGGCCCGCCCCGGGCAAATCCGGCGTTTTTGTTTATCTGCTGTTGATTCATGTCTTGGCGATTACCGGCTTGATCCTCTTTCCGCTGCCGGGTTGGCGAGTGTTCGGCATAGCCGCGCTGCTGGCCACCGCCGGGGGCCTTGGAACCACCATCGGCTACCACCGCCTGCTGGCTCATCGCACCCTGCGGCTCAACCCGGTCGTCGAGCAGGTGCTGATCTTCGCTGCCATGTTCAACGGCTCTGGCGCCCCCGCCAGTTGGGTCGCCTATCATCGCTTGCATCACGCTTGCGCCGACACCGAGCAGGATATTTCCAGCCCTTCGCAGGGCGGTTTTTGGTGGGCGCATCTGCGCTGGCTCTATCAGTCGCCGCGGGCGGAATCGCAACGTTGGTGTCCCGACCTGGACCACGGACGCTACCGGGTCTGGGGACGGGCGGAAGTGCCCGTCCTGCTGCTTTCCCTGGGTTGCGGCTTGGCGTTGGGCTGGGCGGGGTTTTTCTGGATTGGGGCCATCCGTCTGGTCTATTGCTTGCACCTCCAATGCTTCGTCAACAGCCTTACCCATCTGGGTCCCGCGGCCGGACGCGACCGCAGTCAGAACGTTTGGTGGCTCGGCCCACTGCAACTCGGCGCCTGGGGAGAAAACTGGCACGCCAATCATCACGCCGCCGCCGGCGTCGCCCCCTTCGCGCGGCGCTGGTGGCAGGTGGACATCGGATGGTACCTGATTTGCGCCCTGGAGGCGGTGGGATTGGCGGACCGGGTCAAGCGGCCTGTCACGCGGAGCGCGGCTGTGCACAACAGGGCAGCCGCCGCGCGGGTTGAGCCTCATCGTTAGGGCTGAACCAACATAATGACCGCAATGCGGCGGCTGGTCGATGCAAGCCGCCTGCGATGGAGGCTGGTATGCGACGCATGGCAAGGGCTGGGGTTCTCTCTCTGCTGATGCTTTCCGTTGTCGGCGCGCTGGGCCTGGCAGGAGAGGCCCGCCCGCCGCTGAGCAAGGCACAAGCCCAGGAGGCAAAACCCCGTAAGGAGAAGCCGAGTCAGCAGCGCGCCCCAGCGGCGCGCCAGCCCCAAGCGGCCAAAGCGCGGCAGCGCCAGCCGGCGAAGCAAGGCCAGCGCTTTGCGCCGCGCCAAGGCCGCCAGGCCCGTCCCGCGCCGCGGCAGCCTCAGCGGCCCGGCCAGCAGACGCAGTGGCAAAATCAGTACCAACGGCGAGGCCAATCGGCTCCAGCGAACCGGCGTGGAGCACCGGCCGAGCAACGGCAGGGCTTCCGCGGGCGCCAGCGGCCGCAAATCCGCCTGGCCCGCCGCAATGACCGGCGTATTCCCGATCAGCACTATCGCGCCTATTTTGGCGATCAGCACCGGTTTCGCTTGGATGGCCTGCGGATGCGCGGCGGCTATTCGGCGTTTCAAGGCGGCGGCTACTGGTTCGGTTTTCTTCAGCCCTGGCCGGGCGAGTGGTACGACACCGACCAGTTCTACATCCAGGACACGGGCGCCGGATACATCTTGTGCGACTGGTATCACCGTGGCCCTTGCGTGTCCATCGTCGTCCTTCAGTGACGCAGCACTTGCCCGCGCCCGGCAACGCGGGACGCGCGGCGCAGCCGCGCTGGGGCCCGCGCCAGGCAATGATGGCTAGGGTCGGAAGAACGTTCCATTGCAAGGAGATTCCATGAAAAACACCGCGAAATGCGCCCATCGGGCGTGCAACTGTGTTCCCAAAGAGGGCAAAAAGTATTGCAGTGATACCTGCGCCGACGCCAAGCGCGTCACGGAAATCACCTGCCAATGCCAGCACCCCGGCTGCCAGGGTGAAAAGCTCAAGGGGTAGCGGGTGCCTCCCCTGCGGAGCTGTGGCTCCTTTCTGTTCCCGTTGTCGCCCCCGTCGGCTCGGCAGCTGCCGATCGCGGGGGTCCCGCCATTTGCACCTGGGGGCAAAGTCGGCGCGAAAAGGCCGCAACATTCCGCCGGGCGGCCCGCCGCCCGGCCTTTGAGGTCTTCCCGCAGCGCCGGCCCCGGGCGCGCGCCCGCCGCTAATCGGCACGCGTCCGGCCCGCTTCCTGGGGCTCCCCAACTGGCGGCGCGCCGCTAGGAACAAAACATCACGGCCACAAGAAAGGAGGCGCGATGCCGGCTCGCCGCTCGGATGCGTTGGTGCTGTTTGGGGCCACTGGAGACCTCGCCCGGAAAATGACCTTTCCGGCTCTGTACGCCATGGTGAAACGCGGCACGCTCAACGTCCCGGTCATCGGCGTCGCCCTCCCGAAGTGGAGCCTGGAGCGTCTCCACAAGCGGATCACCGCCAGCGTCACGCGATCCGGTGGTATTGACGATCCGCGCGCCTTCCGGCGTTTTCTCGCCCTGTTCCGGTACGTCAGCGGAGACTACAACGACCCCGCCACGTATGCCGCAATCAAACGGGCGCTGGGCCGCGCCCGGCGCCCGGCGCACTACCTCGCGATTCCGCCCGCTCTCTTCCCGACGGTCGTGCGCGGCCTGGGCGCCGCCGGCTTGGGGCGGAACGCGCGTGTCATCGTCGAGAAGCCGTTCGGGCGTGATCTTGCCTCCGCGCGGCAACTCAACCGTGTCGCTCACTCCGTGTTTCCCGAAAACGCGATTTTCCGCATTGATCACTTCCTGGCCAAGGAGGCGATCATGAATATCCTCTACTTCCGCTTCGCCAATTCCTTCCTCGAATCGTTCTGGAACCACCGCTACGTGGCCAGCGTCCAGATCACGCTGGCCGAAGCCTTCGGCGTGAATGGCCGCGGCGCGTTCTATGAGACTGCCGGCTGCCTGCGCGACGTGGTCCAGAACCACCTGTTCCAAATCGTCGCCCTGCTGGCCATGGAGCCGCCGGCCAGCCGGGAGCCGGCTGCCATGCACGCTGAGAAGACCAAGGTGTTTCGGGCCATGCGCCCCCTCGCGCCGGGCGACATGGTCCGCGGACAATACCATGGCTACCGCGAGGAAAAAGCGGTGGCGAAGAACTCCGACGTCGAGACCTTCTGCGCGCTGCGGCTTTTGATCAACTCCCGGCGCTGGCGGGGCGTGCCCTGGTATCTGCGCTCCGGCAAATATCTGGCCGCAACCGCGACCGAGGTCCTGGTGGCGCTGAAGCCGCCGTCCTGGAAACTATTCCCCGATGCCGGATTGGCCGCCGGGCCCGCCAACTACCTGCGCTTCCGGCTTTCGCCCGATTCCGCCATCGCGCTGGCGGCGCGCGTCAAGATGGCCGGCAAAGTCTTTGCCGGAGAGCAGCGGGAACTCTACCTGTCCGCAGAGCGTCCGGGACAGGAGGCGCCGTACGAGCGGCTGTTAACGGCGGCAATGAACGGCGACACCGCGCTGTTCACCCGGGAGGACGCGGTCGAAGCCGCCTGGGCGGTGGTTGCGCCCGTCCTGAAGCACCACCGCGCCGCTCTCCCGTACCGGCGCCGCGGTTGGGGGCCGAAAGCCGCCGGCGCGATTCTCGCTCCCGGCGCAAGCTGGCACAACCCTTCGTCGCATCATCGCGTCGGCGCCGGCGCGCGTGCCCAGGGTGCACAACGGAACAGCGCCGCTCCGCCAAGCGGCGCAAGCTGAGGTTGGATCAATACAAGGCAGAGGCGATATGGCAAACACGGCGGCATTCGGAATTTACGCCAACCGCGAGCAGGTTGCGGCGGCGCTTTACGAATTGGAACAGGACGGCTTTCGGAGCGCGGATCTGGCCGTCTTGTCGGCGGCGGGCGTGGGCACCAAGGATCTGTCCGTGCGAAAGCACTCCAAGATGCTGGATGGAGCGGCCTGGGGCGGCTTCCTCGGCGGCATTGTTGGCGGTGCGGCCGGCTGGGTGCTCGGCATGGGGTACTGGCAGACGCCCGCGCTGCAAGCAGTCATCCTTGCCGGTCCTGTGTTGGTGTTGCTCAGCGGCGTGGGCGTAGGTGGCGTGATCGGCGCCTTGGTTGGGGCGATCTTCGGCTCAGCCATCCCTCGTTATGAGGCCAAGCGCTACACCGGCCGCACCAAAAGTGCCGGACTCCTGCTGTCCATCCATTGTGATGATCCGAGCTGGACCACGCGGGCCAAGGCGCGCCTGCGACGGACCGGCGCTGAAGACATTGGCGTCGTGGCGGAATCCCGGGGCGACTACGGAAACTCGGAGCACCCCGCCGCTCGCACCGCCGCGTAGGAGGTTCACTCACGCGCCGCGGTTGGCGCGGACGGCCACGCCCGGCGCACGCTTGGCTAACAATACCCGACCACGGGAGAAGGATACGGATTACAGCATGGGACACAACAAACACAACCATCAGGGAACCGAGCGCCACGACCAGGGAACCGAGCGCCACGACGCCGCCACTGCTCCGAACGGCTCGGAGACCGTGGCCAACGCGGCGCGAGAGCAGATTAGCCGCCGCGCGTACGAGTTGTCGCGTGGTAAGCACGGGGGCTCCGACATGCAGAACTGGCTTCAGGCGGAACGTGAGGTGCGCCAGCGGCCCGCTGCGGACCGCCCCGTCGCCGCCGCCGGGGAGGCCCGCCCTGCCGGACCGGAGCGGCCTGCGGCGAAGCCGTAGCCTGCGCCGTTGCCGCGGTTCGGTGCGCCGGCAGTCGAGGCCGGCGCCGGCATGCCGCGGCGCCAGTCGGTCAGATCAAAGAGAGGTCCATATGCCCATGAAGCTGGTATCGAAAGCACGCATTACCTGCCCGACGTGCACGCGGGAAGTGGAGGGGCTTGCGCTTCCCGTCGTGCGTTGCGGTCGGTTTCGCCTGCGGGTGTTGCCCGGTCAGCGCTGCCGCCATTGCCTGGGGCCGCTGGACGCCGGCTCGGCATTCGAGGGTCTGACTGGCGCGTGGACTGGATCCGTGTCGGCGCCGCTGTTGCTGCGGTGCCTTGTGGCGCCGGCACGGGCAGGGGTGCACCCGGCGGGGCGAATCCAGCCGTCTGATCCGCGGACAGGATTCGCGCGTCGGCTTCCGCCGCGTGAAACCCGAACGCTGCACCACGCGGCCGCCAACGAACGCAGCGCGTGATCACCCCGGGGGCCGCGCAAGGACGCGGCGGCCGACGCGACGGGCCGCACGGGTTGAGCGCAACAGGCGTCCACTGCCCAGGACGCCCGGCGCGGGAGCTGTTCCTCGCGAGCGGAACGGCGGCGCGGTGCGGCGGTAATGAGGTAATTCGAAATGCGGAAAGCCAGCTCATTCCCACTCCTGCTGTTCGTCGTCATCCTCGGCCTCGGCGCGGCGGTTGCCTACGCCCAGCACCGGGCCTCCGACAATCTGGCCGCGGTCGCCGTGCTCGGCGCCGCCTTCTTGGTTGCGCTCAGCGTGGCGTCGTCGGTGCAGATCGCGGACCAATGGAACAAGGCCGTCGTCCTGCGTCTCGGCAAGTTCCGCGCATTGCGCGGGCCGGGGTTGTTCGCGCTAATGCCGCTGATTGAAACCATCCCTTACTGGATTGACACGCGGATCCTCACCAGCTCGTTCAAGGCGGAGAAAACGCTGAGCAAGGATACCGTCCCCGTGGACGTGGATGCCGTTCTCTTTTGGAAAATCGTGGATCCCAGAAAGGCGGCCCTGGATGTCGCCGACTATCCGAGTGCGATCAGTTGGGCGTCGCAGACGGCCCTGCGCGACGTCATCGGCAAATCCATGCTGGCGGAACTCCTGGAAGGCAGGGACAAGATCAGCGGCATCCTGCGGACGATCATTGATGAGCGCACCGAGCCATGGGGCATTCGGGTGATCTCGGTGGAGGTCAAGGACGTGCTGATTCCCCCGGCGCTGGAGAATGCCATGTCCATGCAGGCGCAAGCGGAACGGGAACGCCAGGCGCGGGTAATCTTGGGAGATTCCGAGCGCCAGGTGGCGGAAAAGTTCGTCGCGGCGGCGCGAACCTACGCCGGCGACCCCGTCGCGTTCCATCTCCGCGGCATGAACATGCTGTATGAGGCGCTCAAGCAAAATTCCACCATCGTCATGGCGCCCAGTTCGGCGATTGAAACCATGCAGCTCGGCGGCCTGACGGGCCTGACGGCGCTGAGCATGGGCTTGGAGCGTGACCGCGGCAACCGGGCGACACTGGACGCCGCCGCTGCGGTCCCCGTCCCAGAACGGGCCGGTGCGGCGGCGAACAACCGTTCGGCCGCTCTCCCGGCGGGAGGGGCGCATGACGGGCTGTAGAGCGCAACCGCCGCGCCCGGATTCCGTGCCCGCCTCCGGGCGCCGGCGCCCGCGGCGCTCCCGGCTGCCGGCTTGGGGGCGGCTACGCCTGGTTCTCGCCCGCGCCTGGCGCCGCCGCCGCGCGGCCCGCCGGGCCCTCGGCGATGAAATGGCTGGGGCCGCGCCAACCGCGCCTGCGCCGTGCGGCGCGGAAGCGGGCCCTGCCCGTGCTTATACCCCTGGCGGCGGGTGGTCGCCACGGGCCGAGGGTCCCAGCGGCGCCGCCTCATAGCCTGGCCGCGTGCGTGCCCGCAGCTTGCCGCTTCCTGGGCCGACCAGGCGCACTTGGATACGGCGGAAGCGCCCGCTTCCGTGCAAGGCTCCCGGCACGTAGCCCAGCGTGTATTGTTGGCGAAGCTCGCCGGCGATCGCCGCGGTGGCCGCCGCCACCGCCGCGCCGGCGGCGTGCGGAAAGTACGCAACGCCGCCGGTCGCCCAGCAGAGTCGCTTCAGCAGCCCCGGATTCTCCTCCTCGTCCTGAGCGCCGAGCAAGCCAATGGCGTAAATCGTGACCGAGGACCGTCGCGCCCGCGCCAGCACTTGCCGAAAGCGCAGCCGGCCGGCATTGTTGCCGCCGTCGCTCAGGATCACCAGCGCGCGGCGCCGCCACTGGCTCCGCCGCAGCCGCCGCAGCCCTAAGTCCACCGCGTCATACAGCGCCGTCTCCCCGCCCACCGGCAGCGCCTCGGCGGCCGCGAGCACCCGCTGCCGGCTTCGCCAGAACGGGCTATGGTGCGTGCCCAAATATGCGGGATGGTCGTTGAACTCAACCATCAAGATCTGATCTTGCGGATCACTGGCCCGCGCGAAGGCGGCGATGGCGCCGGCCGCCTCCTCGGATTTGCCCGCCATGCTCCCGCTGCGGTCCACCACGATCGCCACGCTGATCGGCGCGTTGCCCTCCTCGAACAGCGTCAGCTTTTGCCTCCGCCCATCCTCGTAGACCTGGAAATCCTTCGCGGGCAGCCCGGAGACGAAGCGCCCATGCGGGCCCGTCACCACAACGGGCAGTACCACTAAGGCCGAGGTCGTCGAGAACTGAAACCGAGTGCGCAGGCGCGCCGCGGTCTGCGACGCCGCCGGCAGGCCGCAGGCAAACACCAGCGCAAGCACCCCAGCATGGGCCGCCGTTGGTGGCCTCAACCCGCAGTTCATACGGTCACCTCATCTACCTCAGGTCCGCACATTTGCCTGTCCCAACCCCTGCCCAGCAGCCGCTGAGGACGCCCGCGCTGCACCCTGCCTGTGGCGCCTTCCGAACGTCGCGCCCGCTAACCGCGCCAGCGGCCGAAGAAGCAGACGCCCGCTAGATTCACTGCCGCGGCGATGCCCGCCAGCCAAAACACCCACATCGTGATGAAAATTACCCGAAGCATGGAGCTGTCCTCGCCGCGGGAACAGCGTGCGGCCGGAGTCGGTTCGCTCCCGACCGGGGGAACTGCTCCGCCGCAACGCCCGCGCACCGATCAAGCCTTGACCGTATCCCTTCCGCCTTCGCCGGTCTGCGCACAACTGCACTGCCTCGCTGGTCTCCCGCCGCGCAGTGCGTGAAGTGCGCGGCGTCGGGTGCACCGTACCGTCGGGCTCACAATTGCACAGCGCGCGCACCCCGTCCCCGCTAACGTAACAAGGGTAGCCCCCTCAGGGCCGCCCGCACGTGGCCGGCCCAGGGCGCGAGTGTTGGAGGTTAGTTCCATGCGCAGATTGCACGTTCTCGTTATTTGTTTGGCGATGATGGGGTCCATGTTCCTGCCCAGGGCTCGGGCGGACAATTGGAACAAGAAAACCGTCATTACCTTTAGCGGTCCCGTCGAGATCCCCGGCATGGTGTTGCCCGCCGGAACCTATATGTTCAAGCTGATGGACTCACTGGGGGACCGGAACATCGTTCAGATCTTTAACGCGAAGGGGACGCATCTGTTCGCCACCATTCTGGCGATCAGCAATTTCCGGATGACCACGACCAATAGGACCGTAATCACGTTCTCCGAGCGGCCCCTGAACACTCCGATTGCTCTGCACGCATGGTTCTATCCTGGCGACAACTTCGGCCAGGAATTCGTCTATCCCAAGGCGGAGGCGCTCGCGTTGGCCAAGGCGAATCAGGCGCCCGTGCTGACGATGCCCCGGGAGTTCGCTGCGGCGATCACCGCTCCCCCTGCCGCCGCGGATAAAACGCTCCGGCAGGCGCCGATCGCCGCCGTCGAGCCCAGCGGCCAGGAGGTTCCGGCTGAAACCGTCGTCGCACCCCAGCCCGCGGCCCCCGCCCCCGCGGAAGTCGCCGCGGCGGCGCCGCCCCCGGCGCTGCCCAAGACAGCCAGCGAGCTGCCGCTGATAGCGCTGTTGGGCACGCTGCTGCTCACGGCGGGGCTGGGCATGCTCGCCTTCACTCGTCGCATGGTCGCCTAGCCCGGGCGATGCCGCTACCCCGGCCCGGCTGGCGGCCGGGGCGGCTCAGGGAGGGAGGTGGCATCCCTCGTCCGAGATGCCGCCGCTTGGCGGTCTAGGTGTGAGCGTAAGGTCCGAGCCGGGCGCAGCCCTGCGGCCCAGACCCCTCATGCGCGGCGCGTCGGGACGGTGGAACGCCCGCCCTACTCCCAACGGCGACGGAGCTTTGCAGGAAAGGAGTCATCGTTTGTCCCGCAGAATGGTTCTGTCTTGGATGGGCCGGATCGCCGTGGCTGCAGGCTCGGCCGCACTGCTTTGGGTGGGGTTCTCGTATTGGGGCGCGGCAAGGTTCCAGCGCGCGGGCAATCGGCGGCTCGATCAGTTGCGTGCCGCCCGCGCCGCCGCCCCGGCGCGGGCCGCCTCCGCCGCATTCCTCGCCTTGCCGCCAGCGGCCGGCGCCGAGTTGGGCCGGATCGTGATTCCTTCGCTCGGTGTCGCCGCCGTCATCGTTCAAGGGACGGGCGCCGGCGCACTGCGCCATGCTGTCGGGCATTGGGACGGGAGCGCCCTTCCCGGCCAGCCCGGCAACGTCGTCCTGGCGGGGCACCGCGACACGTTTTTCCGTCCCCTGCGCAACATTCGGGAGGGCCAGGTCATCACCCTGCAAACGTCCACGGCGTCGTTCCGTTATCGCGTCCAGACCACAGCCATCGTCAGTCCCGCCGACCTCGCCGTCCTCGCTCCATCGCGCCGCGACATTTTGACGCTAGTGACCTGTTACCCGTTCTACTATATTGGGCCCGCGCCTCGTCGGTTCATCGTGCGCGCTCGCCGCCTGGCGCCGCCGGGCTCGCCCCCGCGATGAACCACCGGCCCCTCCGCGGCGCCTTGGCCAGCCGTCAGCCCACCTTTGGATCAGGTCTTGCATCTTCGCGTCGCTTGGCGGCCCTGCCGTCGGCCGTGCCGCCCAGCGCTAGCAACAACGGATAGGGTAGGAGAAAGCCAGGCGCGCCGAGGTAACGCTCGCACCCGGCGCCGCGGCGCACCCCCGGTGCGGCCGGCCCCGCACTGGTGCTGCTCGCCCCCGGGCCATCCAAAGTGCCAGCCGGTCGCCGTAATGGCGTCAGCGGCCGTTTCCCTCTCCCAACGACCATCCGCATTCGCATCGGAAACCTCATAATCTACGCACGGTCCGCCACGTGTCCGCTCCCGCGTTTGGCGCGCGGGCGCGGCGGAGGCCGCTCGTATTGGAAACAGTAAACGGCCCCGCCCTTGCCGGCGGTTCCGTTGTGCACACCAGCCGATCGCCGGGGTCGCGCTGTTTGCATTGGGGGCGAAGCCGGCTTGAGAAGGCCGCGACATCGCGCTGGCTGGCCTGGAGCGCCGGTGTCTTCGTCGGCAGCGTTCGGACGCCGCGCGCGGGCCGGCGGCGCGGCCGCGCGGGGCCCGCGCCAAGCAGTAGACGTGCGGCCGGGGCTCGCATACCGCTTCGCTTGGAGCGCGGAACGGGCTTCAGCCCGGATGCGGCGGGCCTGCAGCCCGCCGCCGCACCGGGGCCCGCGCCAGGCGGTCTCCCGGCGTGTGCAAGAGTGAACAGTGCCTCATCTAACCCCTGCCTATGCTGAAGCAGTGAAGGCCGCGTGAAAAGGCGGCAGGAGACGCTGATGGCGGAAGCGGGGACAACGGAGATCTGTTGCCCAATTTGTGTCCACACGGTGGCTGGCCGGGCGGTTCTCCAGATGAGTGTCGGCCGCGCGTTGCTGCGCGTGGCGCCCGGTCAGTTCTGTCCCCATTGCGGCGCCGTGTTGGACGCAGGCGTGGTACTCTTTGGACTCGACGCCAACCAGCGCGCGACGGCATCCAACGTGCCGGCCGTCGCTGCCCGCCGCCCTTCCAGGGGAGCCGTCAGCCGGCGAATCGGCTCCGTTCAAGCATGAAAATCCTTCTCTACAACCCGGACAATGGGATCAGCGGCAACTTCATGCCGCACCTATGGATGTTCTTGCTCCAGGCGCTGACGCCGCCGCCCCATGAGGTGCTGCTGCTGGACGGCAACGCCACGCCCCTGACCGATGCCCAGTTGGTGCGCTTTGTTCAGGAGCATCGCGTCGGTCTGGTCGGCATCGGGGCGATGACCCGCATGATTGCCCGCGCCTATCGTGCGGGCGACGCCATCCGCGCCGTCGGCGTGCCGGTCGTCATGGGCGGCCCGCATGTGACCGAACTGCCCGACGAAGCCCTGGGCCGGAGTGGCGGCCCGCGGCACGCGGACGCCGTGGCGCTGGGGGAAGCGGATGAAACCTGGCCCTGCATCGTGGAGGATGCGGCCCAGGGCCGTTTGCGGGAGGTGTACGCGCCGCTCGACGCCGCCGGGAGCGAGCGCAAGCCCGACCTCGCGAACTATCCCCGCATCGCCTGGGAGGCCCTCGACCTTGCCCAGTTCAACAAGATCCCAAAAACCCTCCGCCCGCTCTTCGCCCGGTTGCGCGTTCCGTGGCGGAGCTTCCACCTCATTCCCATCGAATCCGGCCGCGGCTGTCCTTACGGTTGCGAGTTCTGCACCGTGACCGGGTTTTTTGGCGATTCCATCCGCTTTCGCTCCAATGAAAGCGTGGTGGACGAACTCTTGCGCCTGAAGGCCCGCGCGCGCCGCGAGCAGGGGAAGATCGCCGTCTTCTTCGTGGACGACAACTTCGCCATCAACGTCAAGCGCACAAAGTCACTGCTCCGCGACATCATCGCCGCCGGCGCCCAGCTCGCCTGGGTGGCGCAGATCAGCGCCAACCTGCTGCGCGACGAGGAGTTGGTGGACCTGATCGCTGCCTCCGGCGGCAAGTGGGTCTTTATTGGCATGGAATCGCTGGACCCAGCCAACTTGAAGGCGGTGAATAAGAGCTTCAACAAACCCAGCGAATACGCCGCCGTGCTGGAGCGGCTGGCGCGCCGCAATGTCTACGCCATCACCTCGTTCATCTTCGGCCTGGACCACGATACAGCTGGCGTCGCGGACAGGACCTTGGCGCAAATCCGCCAGTGGCCGCCGGGGCTGCCGGTGTTTGGCCAGATCACCCCATTTCCCTCCACGCCGCTCTACCGCCGGCTTGCCGCCGAAGGCCGGCTCACCCGGCCCACCCACTGGCTCGACTTCGCCCCCTTCCGCATGGCGCACACGCCGCTCCACATGAGCATCGCCGAGGTGCACCGGGAGGTGGATCACGCCTGGGCGGCGTCCTATTCAGCGGCGACGACGCGGGCGGCCCTGAAGAAGCTCGCCGCCGCCCCGGCCCCGTACCAAATCAGCCATCTCGTTGCCCGTCTGTGCTTTCGCGGGATCTATTTCCCCCAGCGGACCGCGTGGGCCTGGACCCGGGCGCTACTGGAATACCGCACCGCGATCCTGCGCACCGTCTGGGCCAGCCTGCGGAACTGGCGCGGTTCAGCGCCGGCCGACGCGGTGCTGGAGTTTGACCGCGGGATGCGGCATATCCCCGCCTCCGCCGCTCGCGCCGACCTGCCGCAGCCGGGTTTGCAACCCGAGTAGACGGGGGCGTAGACGCGGGCGGGCTGCGCTACACTGCTGGTATGGTTACCGTCGAGGGCCTTAGGAACCCACCCTCGCAGAGAGACTGGGGGCAGATTCTTCGCAACGCCCCGCCCGAGGAGGCCCGGAGGCTCAGGCAGCATGCCCTGGAATGCCTGCACGCGACCAACGCCCAGGACCAGGACGCCTGGGGTCGGCGCGTCGCGATCGCCGAGGAGATATTGGCCGACCGCGGAATCCGCTGGGCATAGACCCGGCGGGCGGCCGGGTCTGTGCTGTGAGCCAGCTCCGCGCCGCCAGGCGCTCATTCCACCACGAACGTCGTCACCGAACTGGGCAGCAGCGTGGCCTGAAAGTTCGTGCCGGACGACGCGTGCTCCAGCTGCGGCGCCTGCGCCGGCGCCAAATCCTCGAAGATGCTGGTGCGCCAGGCGTGAACCACGCTCGCCGATACCCCCGGCAGGCGAAATACAGCCGCCGCAAGCGCGGGCCCGCCGCCGGGGCCCGGTCGCGTTCCCGGCCGAAACCACGGCTGCGCATTGATGGCGACGATCACGGTTTGCTTCCCAGCACGGTAGGCGGAGCAGTAGATCTGCGGCGCCGGGTTGGCCGTGGCGGCGATGCGCACCGCCCCCGGCCGCACGAAGCGGCTGAACTGCCCCAGCGCGAATAGCCGCTTGTTGCCCATCCAGCCGCCGTCTCCCGGATCCAGCGAGATTAGCGCCTCGCGGTTCGGCCCCGGCGAAATCAACCACCAATACACCCATGCCGCGACGTTGTCCTGGGCCAAATGGAAGTGCACCAGCTTGGCCCAGTACAGCGCGTCGTCCATGCCCGGGTCGTTGCGGTTAAAGGCGCTGACCTCGGTCTGCCACACCGGCTTCCCGTACCGCTGCGCCGCGGTGAAGACGCCGGTGCGCGGCGCCAGCCCCACTTCCGGCACATGGTTGTCGCCGAAGTAGGCGTGCGAGGCCACGACCCCGACCGCCTCCCGCGCCGCCGCGTCTTCCAGCGACGGCAGCGCCGGCGCCTCCGTCCATTCGCTGTTCTCGCCGAGAAAGATCTGCGCCGCGATTTTTCGCCGCCGCCATACCGGCCCCAAATGCCCGGCCATGAACCGCCGGTAGTCCTCGCCGTTCCAGAAGCAGGAGGCGTACTTCACCGTCACGTCCGGCTCGTTCTGTGGCGAGATGGCATAGATTTCCAATCCGTGCCGCCGCCGGTAGCCCTCGACGTAGGCCGCTAGATATTCCGCGTAGGCTTCATAGGCATCGGGCCGCAGCCGTCCGCCGATGATTGAGTGGTTCGTTTTCATCCGCGGGGGTGGCGTCCAAGCGCTGCTGATGAAGCGCGTGCAGCCGCGCTGCGCCGCTTCCCGCATCAGCCACACCTGCCCCGCGTCGCCGGACCAATCCGGAACGCCGGAGGCGGAAAGAATCGGCGGCTGCTTGCCATCCTCCGGCGGAATGATGTTGCGGACGATGGTTAGCCCCGCGCCGCGCGTCGGCGAAAACAGCAGATCCAAGATACGGGCCCGTTCGCCGTGCGGATAGCGGCGCAAGATGTCCGCCATGTGGAACGCTCCGGACGCGCCGAAGCCGGCGATCTCCTGTGCCGTGCGGCGGGCATCCACCGTTACCTCCAGCGGCGGCCGGTCCAGCAACGGGCCGGAGCCGGCCCAGGCGGCGGGCGCGGCGGCGGCAATAGGGGTCAGCGCGGCGAGGCGGCAGAATTCACGTCGGTTCATGGCAGAACTCTTTCGGTTGGGAATGGGCGCGCCCGGACGCGGCCGCGCCGAAATTGGCAAACGAGTGCAATGTACACCCATCCGGCCGCCCAGCGGCCCGCGCAGGCGCCCAGCCTGGCACTCCCCGCCTTTGCCTGTCCGCCCTCCCAAGGTTCGCCCCGGCATTCCGGAGGCGTCCCGCCAACGCCTGGTCCGCGCGTGGCTAGCCACGGCGCGCGGGCCAGGTCCAGGGTTGGAGGCCGGGCGGCGTGCGCTCATCGGCCACGGGCGCGCCAGGCTGCAGCGCCACCGGCACGACACCCGCCCAGATGGGGCGATCGCGGTCGGCAGGATCGTCGAGGGGCGGGCCGCTGCGACGCTTCACCGAAAATTCGGCGATGGGCAGCTCCAACACCAGCGTTCCGGCCATCTCCTGCGCGCTGGGCTCCCGCTCGGCTTCCCAGCGTCCAGGCGCGAGGTGCTCGCTGATCACGCGCAGCGCGGCAAGCTTAGTGCCGGGTTCAGCAACGGCATGCGCCACGCCCAAAATCACCGCCGAGCGGTAGTTCATTGAATTGTGAAAGCTGGAGCGGGCCAAGACCAATCCGTCCACCAGCGTGACGGTGACGCAAACCGGCAGCCCGCCGCCCAGGTGCAGCAGCATGCGGCTGGCGGCGGAGCCGTGCAGAAAGAGCCGGTCGCCGCTGCGCCCATAGCCGGTGGGAATGACGTAGGGCTGTCCGTCGGCCACGAAGCCGACATGGCAGACCATGCCCTCGTCCAGGATGGCGTTGACCACGTCCCGGTCATGGTTGCCGCGGACCGGATAGCGGCGAAGTTGCGTGCGGGACGTGGGCGATGGCATACCCGAGTGTATCCTTGCCCGGCGCGGGGCGTCCCGCGCGGCTGCGGCGCCCGGCAATCGCTCCCGCCTAGCGGCCGTAGATCAGCAGATGGAAGTCGCTGACGCGAAAGCGGCGATAGAAGGGGACATGGGGCGGCACATGCGCCAACCGGGTGATTTTCGCGGTGACCAGGAACACCTCGTGGTTGGCCAAATCCAGCGCCATCGTCCGCGCCCCCCGTTCGGTCTTCACGTTCTCGACGACGTGGAATTGCGTCGGCGAATCCTCGTGGATCACCGTCAGATCCGCGCTCTGCCCGTTGGAAGCGAAGGCATAGCCGGTGCCCGGGTCAAAGCGCACCGCGTCCACGCCCCGGCCGATCGGTTCGGTGGTGATCACCTTGCCGGTGTCGGCGTTCATGATGACCATCATGCCGTTGTGGCAGCCGGAAAACAGGATGTGGTGCTTGGCGTCAATCGCCAGGCCGCTGGGATGCTGGCCCGGGGCCAGCGGCCAGCGGTGCGTGATCTTCAGGGTGCGCGGGTTGATTTCGATGACTTGGCTGAGCGAGGTGATGTTGTCGTAGACGTGGCCTTGGCCGTCGGTGACGGGGAATTCCGGGTCGCCGCCCAGCTGGATGCGGCCCACCACCTTGCCCGTCTTGGCGTCCACCACGGTCGAGGTGTGGGAACGGCCGTTGAAGGTGAAGACGCGCTGGGAATACGGATCGTAGACGTCGCCGTCGGAATCGGGATCGGTCGGCGCGGAGCCGATCAGCTTCAGGGTTTTGAGATTGAAGATGCGCAGCTTGGCCGCGCCGCCATCGGTGACGAACCCGCGGTTGAACTCCGGCGCGAAGACGACGCCATGAATCGCCGTCATGCCGCCGATGGTGCCGATGATTTTATCGGTGGCCACGTTGACCACGACGACCTCATTGCCGTGGGTGATGAACAGGCGGTTGGTGCCCTGCTCGAAGGTCAGATAGTCCCAGAAGCTGTTGCCAGGTATGGGAATCGTCTTGAGCAGGTGATACCCGGACGGGCCCGCGGTGCTTGCGGTGAGGGAATGGGCCGGCGCGGGCGTGGCCGCGGTTTTCGTGCTGGAACAGGCGGCGAGGCCGGCCATCGAAATGCCGGCAAGAATCATCCCGCCGAGAAATGTCTTGGACCTGAACCCACGTGGCATGGCTATGCCCCTCCGATTGTTTCGTTCCCGCGGACGGCGGGTGTCATGGCCGGTCCTTGTGACCGGTGCCCGACTCCGCACAAAGAGAGTACTACGCCCGGGTGTGGGAATCACAGCATGCGCCCGCCGCCGCCGCAGGACCCGGTTCAGCGCGCCGCCCCGGCCGCCGCTGCGGCGCCGGTTTGCGCCCTGACCGGCGCGAGGAAGCGATAGCCACGGTGGGGTACGGTCTCAACGAAACGCGGCGCGTAGGGCGAGTCGCGCAGCGCCTGCCGCAGCCGGCCGATCACGTTGTTTAGGCTGTTGTCGTAATCCACAAAGGAATGGTCCGGCCAAAGGCGCTGTTGCAGCTCCTGCCGGGTGATGATCGCCCCCGGCCGCTCCAGCAGCGCCAGCAGCGCCGTGAACGGCTTGGAGTGCAGCTTGACGCGCAGGCCTTGCCGGCGCAACTCACCGGTTTCGGCGCAGGCCTCGAAGACGCTGAAACAGTAATGGGCCGGTCCAGACATGCGGGGCTTTCCGACACTCGTTATGGGCAGAAACTATAGCACCGCCGCAACGGGCGCCGGTCGGGCGCCGGCTCCCGCGTGATTGTGCGGTGCAAATGGGCTCCTGTCAACCATCTGCGCCTGGAGCTTCATTTAACGCCGGAGACAGCACCGGGGAGCGGCGCTGCGTATATACTCTGGGGCGAAATTCAGCTTGATCCCGAGGAGTTGGAGATGACCCGATCCAAACGGCGCACCTGGACGCGATTTCTTCCTATGCTGGGGCTCACCTTGATCGCCACCGTGACTGCCGGTTGGGCCGGTCCGCTGACCGGCGTGAACACCGGCGTCATGAATTTCGCGACGACGGACCAGAGCATGTGGCAGCCGGGCGTGACCAACGGCGTTACCCAGCCGCTATTCAACGTCAGCAACCAAGACAATCCGTTCGACACCAATTATTCCGTCAACAATGAAGCGAACACGAGTATCTGCTTTTTCAGCAGCTGCTACAGCACTGGAACCTACGGCTATGCCGTCAACGCCGACCTAAACGGGTACATCGGCGTGAACTCTTCCGTGACGCTTTCCGCCGGCGCGGTGACCGCGCAGGTGCCGGTTGACGTTACCCTGGGATTTCCCAGCAGCGCCGCGGCGGGCAGCGCCTTCAACATCACCTCCTCCGGGACGTTTCAGCCCGGGGCCTCGCTGAGCACCTTTTCGCCGGGGGTGAACTTGCAGACCAGCGTCTATGGCGACCTCTCCGGCGGCGTGACGGCGCAGGCATGCGTTGTAACCTGCACCGGGACGGTCGGACCGACGTTAAGCACCCCTAGCCCCCCTCAGCAGATCAAGGTGATAAGCACGAATCTTACCGGGAACAAAACTATTCCGGTGACCGATCCCGCGGATGGGGCCAACATAGGCTCGATTACGGTGGGAACGCCGTTTATTCCGACAAACAGCGAGGTGACCAGCTCGAGCCAGTCGGTGGCGACGCCCCTGACGCTCAGCAGCACATCAGTCACGTCCACCGTGCCGATTGATCCCCTTTTGAATGTCAGCGCAAATTTGAGCAACGCCGTCGCTGCGATCATCGGTCTTCCCGCCTTGGCCGGCCAGGTCGGGGTGGGGGGCACCACCTTGAGCTACAACATCTTCAGCCTCAACCTTGGAGGGGGCCTCGGCACGGTGCAGAATTTCTACCTCACGCCGACGCCCCAGGTGGCCTACAATCTCGTCTTCATTGGCGACAACGGCCAGAACTCCAACGTGCTCAACGGGCCTGTGGACGTGGGCACGCCTTTTTCGGTGACGATCCCGAACGGGTACAGCGCGGTTGAGGTGACGCCGACGTACTCGATGTTGTCGCCGTTCATAAACCAGACCGGTTTTTCCGCGGATGTCAGCCTGAACGTTAGCGCCCTCAGCGTCGGGCTGGGGCCGATCTCCACCGGGAACCTCGTGAACAAGACGTTCACGACCGGCCTGGGGCCAACGGCCTACCTGCCGGATTACAGTTACAATCTCGGGGGCTGGAACACCTTTCAGGGCAACACCTTTACCATTTACGCGGGTACCGTCGGGGCGCCCGAACCGCGCACTCTGCTGCTGCTGGCGGCGGGGTTGCTGCTGCTGATGGCCGGCCTATGGTCGCGGCGGCGGAACGGCGGTCGCCGCGCGAGCCAGTGCGTTTGAAGGCAACATGGGCGCCATGAAGCAAAGCGCTTGGCTGGCCGGCGGACTGGCGCTGGGGTTGGCCGGATGCGGCATTGTGCGCGGCTCGGGGCCGGGCCGGACGGCGGCGCGTGCCGGCGGCCTTCCCGCCTTCGGGCGCAAGGCGACCGAGACCGCCTACCGCGCCGTGCTGATGAGCGACGGCATGGTGTTGTTCGGCAAGCTGCACGGCTTGGGCACGCCGTTTCCGGTGCTGACGGACGTGTATTACGTGCAGACCGTCGTCAACCCCAGGACGAAGACGTCGGCGCCGGTGCTGATCAAGCGCGGCAAGGAATGGGATGCGCCCGACCGCACCGTACTGAACGCCAGCCAGATCATCTTGATCGAGCCCGTGACCAAGGGCTCGAAGATCATGAACCTCATCAAGAAAGAGTCGGCGAGCAACTAGGCCCGCTTGTGTTCCCGCCCGCTGGCGGCGGCATCCTAGAAGAAAGTGCGCTGAGCAGCCGTTCCGCCCCGGGTATCCCCGCGCCGGCGGCCCTGCAACGGGCGCGCCCCGGCGCCTGCGGGCCGCTAGGGTAAGCGCGGCGGCGGCTTGCTATTCTCGCAGGGTGATGGCGGGATTCCAGTTCGAGGTGCTGGCGCGGGATGCGCGCAGCCAGGCGCGGCGCGGGCGGCTGCACACGCCGCACGGGGTCATCGAGACGCCGGCGTTCATGCCGGTGGGGACGCGGGCGACGGTGAAGGCGATCGGGCCGGAGGCGCTGGAGGCGCTGGGGGCGGAGATCATCCTGGCAAACACCTATCATCTCTATCTGCGCCCCGGCACGGCGACGGTGGCGGAGCTGGGCGGGCTGCATGGCTTCACCACCTGGCGGCGGCCGATGCTGACCGACAGCGGCGGCTTTCAGGTTTTCAGCCTGGCGGCGCTGGCGATGGTGGACGACGACGGGGTACGGTTCCGCTCGCACCTGGACGGCGCGGCGCACCGCTTTACGCCCGAGGTGGCGACGGCGGCGCAGATGCAGTTGGGGGCGGACATTATCATGGCCTTCGACCAGTGCCTGGGCTATCCGGCGGCGGCGGAGGCGGCGGAGGCGCGGCAGGCGATGGAACGGACGCTGCGCTGGGCGGAGCGCTGCCGGCGGGAATGGGAGGGGGCCGAGCGGGGCGCGGCGGTGCGGCGGGGTAAGGCCGAGCCGTTTTCCCAGGCGCTGTTCGGCATCGTGCAAGGCGGCGCCCACCTGGACCTGCGCGCCGAGTGCGCCGAGCGGCTGACGGCGCTGGATCTGCCGGGCTACGCCATCGGCGGGGTGTCGGTGGGCGAGCCGGTGGAGACCGCTTCCGCCGTGGTGGGGGCGACGGCGCCGCGGCTGCCGGAGGACAAGCCGCGGTACTTGATGGGCGTGGGCACGCCGGAGGATTTGGAGCGGTACGTGCGAATGGGCGTGGATTTATTCGACTGCGTGCTGCCCACGCGCAACGCCCGCAACGGCGTGCTGTTCACCTCGGCGGGCAAAATCGCCATCAAGAACGCCCGCTATGCCCGCGACCCCGGCCCGCTGGACGCGGCATGTGGCTGCCGCGTTTGCCGCCGTTTCAGCCGCGCGTACCTGCGGCATTTATACCAGAGCGGGGAAGTGCTGGCGGCGATGCTGAATACTGAGCACAACCTGTTCCATTATCTTGACAGGATGCGGCAACTCCGTCATGCTGTGGAGCTTGGGGGCGCGAGTCCCCATCGCCCCGCGGGCCGCGCCACGCCGCCGGAATCCACCTAAGCAAGGAGAGCGGAAGCCGGCCGCCGACGCGCCGCCGGATCCAGCAGGCGGTGGCGCTAGGCTCCGTGCCAGATTACGGGAGTTGTACCTTGTTGCCCTCTTTGTCTAGTGTCTTGTTCGCCGCGCCCAGCGCCGCCGAAGGCAATTCGGTGGGGCTGCTGATGATCGTCGCGGTCTTCGCGATCTTCTATTTCCTGCTCATCCTCCCCACCCAGCGCCGGCAAAAGAAAATCCGCCAGATGCACCAGGCGCTGAAAGCCGGCGACCGGGTGATCACTACCGGCGGCATTCACGGCACGGTGGTCAGCGTGCGGGACAACTTCATTCATCTGCGCGTGCCCCCGGATCAGCTCAAGCTGGAGGTGCTGCGCAGCGCGGTGGCGCAGGTCGAGCCGGAAGGCGCCGCCGCCGACGAGGCGAAAACCTAGGAGCGCGCCGCGGCGGCGCCGCCCGCGTTTGGAACCATCCGCATGCAACGCAATCTGCGCTGGAAAACGCTGTTCATTATCGTCGTGGTGGTGGCCTGCATCTTGGGCATCACTGGCTTTCCAAAGGGCCTGAGCTGGCGGGCGATCGAGCAGTCCACCATCTCCCGCATTCACCTGGGCCTGGATTTGCAGGGCGGGACGCACATGATCCTGCAAGTGCACGTCAAGGACGCGGTGAACGCCCAGACCGACGCGGCGATGGCGCAGCTGCAAACGGCGCTGAACAAGGCGGGTATTCCGGCGACGGTCAGCAAGCCCGGCGGCAAGCAGCATCCGGAGACGATTTTGGTGCAGGGCGTGCCCGAGGCGCGGGCCGGCGACCTGAGCAATATCGTGCAGAACGATCTGGGCTCGGATTACCAGCTCAACACGCTGCCCGGCGGCAACTATCAGGTGGTGATGCAGCCGCTGGCGGTGCAGGCGGTGGAATCGCGGGCGCTGACGCAGGAAATCGAGACCATCGGCAACCGCATCAACCAGCTGGGCGTGACCGAGCCGACGGTGCAGCAGCACGGGCTGGGGGCCGATCAGATTCTGGTGCAGCTGCCCGGTATCAGCGACCCGGCGCACGTCAAGCAGGTGATGCAGGAGTCCGGGCAGCTCTCGATCCACTTGGTCAAGGGCGGGCCGTTCGCCAGCCAGGCCCAGGCGCTGTCGCAATATGACGGCGTGCTGCCGGCCAACAGCGAACTGGTGAAGGGCTCCAACGTGGAAGGGCAGGGCAGCGGCGAGCAATGGTATCTGCTGGACAGCACCGGCGTGGTGAACGGCACCGAACTGCGCGACGCCCAGCCGAACCTGGGCGCCGGCGGGCAGATGGAGGTGGATTTCACCCTGACGCAAGCCGCCGGGCAGCGCTTCCGCGCCTTTACCGGCGCCAACATCGGCAAGCAACTGGCGGTGCTGCTGAACGGACGCGTGGCGGAAGCGGCGACCATAGACGCCGCCATCGGCTCGCAGGGGCGGATCACGGGCAACTTCACCGCCCGGTCGGCGCACGACCTAGCGCTGATTCTGCGCTCCGGCGCGCTGCCGGCTTCGTTTAGCTATCTGGAAGAAGAAACCGTGGGGCCGTCGCTGGGGGCGGATTCGATTCATGATGGCGTCATCGCCGCCATCA
The DNA here is from genome assembly GCA_027314025.1 of Acidobacteriota bacterium. Taxonomy (GTDB): domain Bacteria; phylum Acidobacteriota; class Terriglobia; order Terriglobales; family SCQP01; genus JAKAUF01. Next base: position 40,894 of record DAHVCP010000044.1, on the reverse strand, counting down.
CCGGCTTTCTGGTGGTCGCTTTCGCCATGCTCATCTATTACCGCGGCGCGGGCATCAACGCGGTGCTGGCCTTGGTGCTGAACCTGATCATTCTGATGGCCTACATGGCCTGGGTTTCGGCCACGCTCACGCTGCCGGGCATTGCCGGCATCATTTTGACCATCGGCATGGCGGTGGACGCCAACGTGCTGATCTTCGAGCGCATACGCGAAGAACTGCGGCATGGGAAGAGCGTGCCCGCGGCGGTGGATATCGGCTTCCGGCAGGCGTTCGTGACGATTTTGGACACCCACGTGACGACCATCGTCTCGGCGGTGATCCTGTTCTTATTTGGCACGGCGGCGATCAAGGGCTTCGCCATCACCCTCAGCGTCGGTTTGCTGGCCAATCTCTTTACCGCGGTGTTCGTGTCACGGGTCATTTTCGACTATGTGTTGCAGCGCATGCCGCGCGGCGCGGAATTGAGCGTGTAATGCGATCCAACGCCGATCGAGGGGCGGGAACATTTCGGCCCGCCGTGGAGTCTATACAGTCGAGCGGGACCGGTGTGGGCCGGCTTGCCCGACAGACGGCGAAAGTGGCAGCGCCGGCAGGAGGGTAAGGGCCGTCTCGCATGGAACTGTTTCGGGAAACAAAGATTGATTTTCTTGGGAAGAAATGGTACTTCCTCACACTCACCATGGTGCTGTTCGTGGTCGGCATGATCGCCTTGGCCATTCACCATGGGCCCAAGATGGGCATCGACTTTACCGGCGGCGCCGTAGTGGACGTCAAGTTCGACCAGGCCGCGCCGATCAGCAAAATCCGGCAGGCGTTGGACGCCTCGGGCATGACGCAGGGCGTGATCCAGCCGGTGGGCGGCAGCGGCAGCGACGAGGTGCTGATCAGCTTGCCCCTTTCGGCGCTGAACCAGCGCCAATTGGAGCAGAGCCGGCGCAATCTGCTGGCGGCCTTGTACAAGACCGGACCGGCGGAGAGCGGCAAGCTGGACCTGAACAACGTCAGCCCCTCGCAATTGGCCAACTGGCTGGTGCAGAACGACCCCAACCATTGGGCGGCGGCGAGCAACGGCCAGGCGCGGTACCAGGCGCTGGCGGCGACGATCTTGAGCCAGTATCGCGATCACCACTGGGGCGGGCTGATTCCGTCGTTCGCGGCGCTGACGCAGGTTCCGGGCGTGACGCCGGCGCTGGTGGCGGCGATGCGGCCGGCGTTTTTCGTGGGCCGGTTCAGCATCCAAAGCGCCTCCATCATTGGCGCCGAGGTGGGCTCGCAACTGCGGCGGCAGGCGGTGCTGGCGGTGCTGTACGCGCTGGCTGGGATGCTGGTGTACATCGCTTTTCGCTTCGAATGGATTTACGGCGTGGCGGCGGTGGTGGCGGTGTTTCACGACGTGCTGATCACGCTGGGGATGTTCGCGCTGGTGCAGTTGCCGATCTCGCTGACGGTGATCGCCGCGTTTCTGACGCTGGTCGGCTATTCGATGAACGACACCATCGTGGTCTTCGACCGGGTGCGGGAGAACTTAAAGATCCTGCGGCGGGAGAAGCTCTCCGACCTGGTGAATTTGAGCATCAACCAGACGCTGAGCCGGACGGTGCTAACTTCAGGACTGACCTTTCTGTCGGTGCTGTCGCTGCTGGCGCTGGGCGGCCCGGTGTTGCGCGGCTTTTCCTTTTGCATGACCTTTGGTATTTTGGTGGGCACCTACTCCTCGATCGCGGTGGCAGCCCCGATGATGGTGGCCTACATCGAGTGGCGCAACCGGCGGCAGCAGCGTCCGGCGCGCGCGGTGGCGGGGCGGGCCAGCGGCGAGAAGCTGGCGCGCAGCCGCGGGTAGAGGCGGCCGCGGTCCCGCAGCACGCAGCACCGGCCTGGGAGGGCAGAGAATTATGTTCGAGCAGAGCATAGTCATTTCGGGAAAGGGCGGGAAGAGCAAGAAGCCGTTGACCTTCGCGCTCTCGCTGATCCTTCAGGTGGGGCTGCTGGCGATCATGGTCATCATCCCGCTGATCTACTACTCGGTGCTGCCGGCGACAGCGCTGACGGCCTTCCTGGCCGCGCCGCCGCCTCCCCCGCCGCCGCCTCCCCCGCCGCCGAAGGCGCCGCCGGTGGTGGTGCACCACATGGTGAGCCAGTTCCAGAACAACCAGCTCGTCGCCCCGCCCAAGATTCCCAAAAAGATTTTGATGGTGAAGGATCAGGCGCCCCCGCCGGCGCCGACCGGCGGCGTGGTGGGTGGCTATTCCAGCGGCGGCGCCGTGGGAGGCGTGATTGGCGGCTTGGCCAACAGCACCGCTCCCCCGCCCCCGCCTCCGCCTCCGGCCCCCACCGGGCCGATCCGGGTCGGCGGCGATGTGGAGGCGGCGAACTGCATGTCCTGCCCGCCGCCAGAGTATCCCCCGTTGGCGCGCCAGGCGCGGATCAGCGGCACCGTGATCCTGCACGCCATCATCGGCAAAAACGGGCGGGTGCAGGATTTGACTTTGGTGAGCGGCCATCCAATGCTGGTGGGCGCGGCCATGCAAGCCGTGCGCAGCTGGCGCTACCATCCGACCTTGCTCAACGGCAAGCCGGTGCAAGTGGAGACCGAAATCACCGTCAACTTCACCCTGGCCGGCGGTTAAGCGCCGGCGGGGGTGGCGTGTAGATCGTAGATAGCGATGCGAGTCCGCGGTTCAGTAGGCAAATTCGACCGAATCTTTTTTCAAGAGAGGACCTAGCGATGCTTTTGGCAACCTTGTTGTGGCTACAGGAGAGCAGTGGCGCCGTGGGATGGAGTCCGGTGGCGCTGTGGCACCAGATGGGCACCCCGGCGAAGCTGGTGGTGGTGGTGCTGTTTATCATGTCGGTCATGTCGATCGGCGTCATGGTGGACCGCTGGCTGGTCTTTTCCGGCGCGCGGAGCCAGAGCCGGCAGTTCGCGCCGGCGGTGGCCGGGGCGCTGCGCGACGGCAAGCTGGACGAAGCGTTCAAGATCGCCGAACGCAACAAGAAGAGCCACCTGGCCAAGGTGGTGACGGCCGGGCTGGCGGAGTTTCAGGCGCATGACGCTTCCCCGGACCTGTCCGGCGAGCAGATCGAAGCCTCGCGCCGCGCCCTCGACCGGGCGGAGGCGATTGAGCATGCCGAGCTGAAGCGCGGGCTGGGTTCGCTGGCCACCATCGGCGCCACGGCCCCGTTCGTGGGACTGTTCGGCACCGTGTTGGGCATTATTGACGCCTTCACCAAGATCAGCACGCAGCACAGCTCCGGCCTGGGCGCGGTCGCGGGCGGCATTTCCGAAGCCCTGGTGACCACCGCCATCGGCCTGTTCGTGGCGGTGCCCGCGGTGTGGCTTTACAACTATTTCACCGGCAAGCTGGAGGCCTTCGACGTGGAGATGGACAACTCCTCCAGTGAGCTGATTGATTACTTCCTGAAGCGCTCCGGCCGCGCCGCCACGCGCGGGGCCAAGTAGCCGGGCGGTATCGCTAGGCCCCGCCGCGCGGCGGGGGTTCGCATCGCTAGCCGGGGCGCTCCGCCATGCGGGGCGCCCCGGAGGAGAAGAAAAGGAACTTCGCCATGCCGTTGAAGCGCGCGAAAATCGAGGTCGCCTCCGACATCAACGTCACGCCGCTGGTGGACGTGATGCTGGTGCTGCTGATCATCTTCATGATCGTTATTCCCAAGCTTCAGCATGGGCGTAACGTCGAATTGGCCCAGACGCACCATGCCTTTCCGCTGAAAAAGGCCAACGCCACGAACGCGATCATCGTGGGCGTCAGCCATGACGGCAAGATCTTTCTGGGCAACAACATCATCTCGCTGAGCCATTTGGCGGACGCGGTCAACAAGCTGATCAGCAAGCGGCTGGACAAGACCGTCTACATCAAGGCCGACGCCCGGGCGCAGTACATCAACGTGGTCAACGTGGTGAAGGCGGTGCGCGAGGCGGGCGTGGATAAAGTGGGCATGATCACGCAGCAAGTAAACCAACTGGGCCAGCTCGTCACCGGCGGCTAAGGGCAGCGCCGGCCAAGGAGGAACTCGCTATGGCGATGACAATGGGCAGCAAGGGCGGTCCGACGTCGAACATCAACATGACGCCCATGATTGACATTCTGCTGGTGCTGATCATCATTTTCATGGTGATCACGCCGATGACGCCGCACGGCCTGAAGGCCCTGGTGCCGCAGAAGCCGAAGCACAAGCACAAGCCGCCGCCGGTGAACAACCGGACGATCGTGGTGCAGATCCTGGACGGCGCGTCGCCGGGGCTGCCGCCGGTGGTGAAGATCAACCAGGACACGGTCAGTTGGAGCACGCTGGGGCCAAAGCTGGAGGACATCTACAAGACGCGGGCGGAGAAGGTGATGTTCGTGCGCGCGGACAACAACATTGAATTCGCCGATGTCGCCCGGGCGATTGACATCGCCATGGGCGAAGATCCCTCGATTCAAGTGGGGTTAATGACACAGACCATCAACGGCCAGCAGTAGCGGCGCCGGGGGCGAACACCATGCATAGCGGATGGAAATTTGTGGCGGTGGCGGCGTTGGGAGGCGGGCTGCTGGGCTTGAGCGGCTGCGCCAAGCTGGAGGCCCGCAACGATCTGAACAAGGGCGTGCAGGCCTTCAAGTCCGCGCAGTTCGAGGCGGCCGAGGCGGACTTCAAGGAGGCCATCCGGCTGGATCCGACCTTCATCAACGCCAAGCTGTATTTGGCCACGGCCTACCAGTCGCAGTTCGTGCCCGGCGCCGATTCGCCCGATAACATGCGGCTCGGGCAGCAAGCCGTGCAAGTGTACCAGGACGTGCTGAGGCAGGATCCCAAAAACGTGAACGCGGTTGCCGGACTGGCGCACCTGTACTTCAACATGAAGGACATGGACCAGGCGCGGACCTGGAACCTGAAGCAGATCGCGCTGGAGCCGCAAAATCCGACGCCGCACTACTTCATCGGCGTGATTGACTGGACGCGAACGTTCAAGGCCAACGAGGACCTGCGCAAGCAACTGGGGATTCTCACGGCGTCGGATCCTTTGATCGGCGCTCCGCCCACGCGCAAGACCCTCGAGGCTTGCCGGCAGCTGGCGCAGACCTCCATGCCCGAGATTGAAGACGGGATCTCGCAGCTCAAGCAGGCCATGCAGCTGCGCAAGCACTATGCCAACGCCATGACCTACGTCAACCTCCTGTACCGGCAGAAGGCGGACATGGAATGCGGCGACCAGGCGGCGCGGAAGACGGATCTGGCCAAGGCGGATGAGTGGGTGACGAAGTCGCTGACCGCCCGCAAGCTGGCGGCGGCGGAAGCGGCGAAGGCGGCTTCCGGCGGCATCCACTAGTCGTCGAACTAGGGCCGGGAAATTCGCGCTTCCCAGGTGAGCGGACGCGCCGGCCCCGGCCGGCGCGGGCTGCGGCGCGCGGCGGGGGACGGTCCATTCGAAACGCCGGCGGCGAGTGAGAGCATCAGCAAAGACGCCGGTTGGGCGGACGGCGCCGCCGCGCAGCTTGAAATCCACCACGCCAACCCAGCGGAAACGGCTGCCAGGCGCAAGGCGCGCGGCGGAGGCGTTGACGCGTCGCGAAACTGGAGCGGCGGGCGCGACCGGAGCGGGCGAGCGGCGGAAAGCCGCTGCGCCGAATGGCATCGGCGCCGCGGCCCGGCGGTCGCTGCTGCGGTGGTTCGCGGTAGCGCAGCGCGATCTGCCCTGGCGCCGGCCGGAGCGGGCCAATGACACTTACGCCGTTTGGGTCAGCGAGGTGATGCTGCAACAGACGCGCGTGGCGGCGGCGGAGGCCTATTACCTGCGTTTTCTGGCGCGCTATCCCCGCCTGGCCGATTTGGCCAGGGCCAAGGAAGCGGAAGTGCTGGCGCTGTGGAGCGGGCTGGGGTATTACCGGCGGCCGAGGCAGATGTTACGCGCCGCACGGGCGGTGCTGGCCGCCGGGGGGCGAGAGCTTCCAGAAGGGTTCAATGAGCTGCTCGCGCTGCCGGGGTTTGGGCGGTATACCGCCGGCGCCGTGCTGAGCATCGCCCGGCAGCAGCGTCATCCCGCCGTGGACGGCAACATCCGGCGCGTGCTTTCCCGGCTGGCGGGGCGGGCGCTCACCAATGCCGAGGCGGAAGCGGCGAATCGCGCCTGGCTGGATGAACACCGCCCGGGAGATAGCAATCAGGCGCTAATGGAGCTGGGGGCGACGGTGTGCGCGCCGCGGGCGCCACGGTGCGGGGAATGCCCCATCCGCCGCTACTGCCGGGATCGCGGACGCGCGGGGGCGGCGCTGACGGCGCGGCCACGGCGGGCGCCGGAACGCCGGCAAGAGAGCTATTGGCTGGCGATCCACGGCGGGCGCGTGCGGCTGCGGCGGCGGCCGGCGACGGCGGCGATCATGCCCGGCCTGTGGGAACTGCCGCAACGGCGGGCGGCGGTGAGCGGAGAGCGGCGCTTGGGCCAGGTGCGGCACGCGATTACCTACCGCCAGATCGCTGCCTCCGTTTATGCGCCGCCGGACGGCTTGCCGCCCCCGGCAGGGCAGTGGCGCAGCAAGGCGGAATGCGCGGCGCTGGCGCTGACGGGCCTGACGAAGAAGATTCTCCGCCGCTTCGCCGCCGGGGAGCAGGCCTAGGGCGGGCGGCGCGGAGGACGCGCGAGTCCGTGGTGGCTGTCGGCCCAGCGCGGCTATTGGACCGCCAGCGGGGTGGTCAGCTGCTGGGCGATGGGCAATAGGCGATGCGCCGGGGTACGGCGAAACCAGCTTTCATTGCGCCGGAATCGGATGATGCCTTGCCGGTCCAGCAGCAGCGTCGCAGCGCCCGAGCCGGTGCGATAACGCTCGGCCACGCGGCCGGGCGGGTCGGCGAGAAACACGAAGGGCAGCCCGAGGGCGGCTTGCAGGCGGCGCAACTGCGGCGACCCATCACCGGCAATCACCACAATTTCGGTCGCCAATTGCACGAACCCGTCATAGTGGCGCAGGAAATTCCAGAACTGGAAACGCGAAGCCCAGCCGCTGGCCGTGGGCACGAAGAGCAGCACCACGGGCCCCAACTGGTGAAATTCGGCCAGCCGCCGCACCGTGCCTTCAGTGTCGGGCAGGCTGAACTCGAACGCCTGGTCCCCGACAAGCGCCGAATACTGCATGGGCCGATTTTATCGCCGCTTCAGAACGGAAGGACGATACTTCCGCGCCTGGGTGCATGGCGCGGCATTTTGGCGCGGCCGGGCCGCGGCGACCCGCGGGAGCTCGCGAGCTGGGCGGCCGAGCCGCTACAATGGTGCCGTGGGCGGCAGCATTCGATTCTACTGGCGGGCGGCGCGTGGTCACAGGCTGTGGCCCTGGCGCAGCCCGTACCTGCGGTGGCGCATCGAAACCTACACCGGCAAGCCCGCCGAACAGGTGGGGCTGGGTACAATGCTGGGGTTTGTGCTCGGCCACCCCAGGCGCATGCTCCGCTTTGCGCGCTGGTGCAATGAGATGGCGCGCTGGCGCCGGCTGAGCCGCCGCCCGGCGCTATCCGCCTTTGCCGGACCGGAACAAGACTAACGAAATCTGCTGCCGGCAGCGCCATTCGTGGGTTCCCCGCCCGTCAATCAATGACCGCCCCGGGGTCGGCGCCGGCGCTGGCGGCGCGGCTATTGCGCGGCTTGCGATTGATAGGGGTTGATGTTATAGAAAAAGAAGAACTTGAGGCCAATGAAAGGGCCGTGAAAGGCGCTCGGCAGGGGCGGGAAGGGATCGGATGCGTTGATGCCGGCGATCGCGGCTTGATCGAAGGAAACCGTGCCGGAGGGAGAGACCAATTTGAGGCCGGCGACCTGCCCGTTGCTGTTGATCTTAAAGATCACCACCGTGCGGCCCTTGCGGCCGAGATAGGCCATTTCCGGCATTACGGCATACCAGTTTTGCCGGACGATCTCCAAGATCTGCTGGAGATAGGAGTGGAAGTTGACGCCCTCGGTGTTGGTGAGGATTTGCACGCCATCGCCGACGTTGCCGTTGCCGCCGGGACTGGGGGTGCTGGGCATGCCGGCGGGGCTGGGCAATTGTCCCATCTGCGCCACGCCTTGACCGCCTTGGGATTGGCTGCGGGCCGCGGCTTGGATGGCGCGTTTCAGCTGGTCCGCGGCGGACATGCCGGGAATGGGGACGGTGAGAGCGGCGCGGCGCTGGGTGCGCGGAACGTTTTCCAGGCGCAAGCCGCCGTTGGCGGTTCCCGGACCGGGGGTTTTGCTGGCGGTTTGCGCTTTGGGGGCCTTGACGACGGGTTGGGCCGGGCGCGGCGCGGCGGCAGCCATGCGCGGCGGCGATGGGCGGATGGCGGGACGCGGCGGGAGCGGACGGGCGGCGGGCCGGCGGGGCATGGGCGGCGCGGCGGGGCCGGCGAAGGAATCCAGCAAGCGGTGCTGCGGGTGCTTGTACAGGCGGTCGCGGTCGCTCAGCACGTTGCTGTGAACCTTGTGCTTGGGCTTGGGCGGCTGGTACGGCGACACCAGATAGGTGAGCTGATGCTTATGCACCAACTGCTGCGGATTCACTAGCAGCGGCGACGGCGTGGAAGTGAGCCAGTTGGGGAGCTTGGGATTGAGAATAAAGAGAATGAGTATGCAGAGGTGGACGATGACGGACAGAAACACCGCCTCGCGATGGCGATTGCGGCTGCGCTCATCCTCCAGTTGCTGGCCAAGTTCGGTGAACAGGGTCTCGATATGGTCCGGATCAGAGGTGGAGCGCGGCGACGCGGACGGATCCAAGACGGGGCGGGACGCCGGACGAGGTGCTTCTCCGGTTGGGGTGGAATTCATCTCCCCATTAGCCATTCGGGCGGGCCTCTCGGGCGGGTGGTGGCGGCAAACAGTACGCGGGTAGTTCCTTCATCATATCAGGACGCCCGCGGCGGATTGCGGTTACTACCTGGGCAGGAGAAGCCGATCGCCGGGCAGCGCCATTTGCCAGGGGGCAAAGCGGGCGCGATCAGGCCGCGAAAAACTCCCTGTGTGCCCATGCCCGGCGGGCGGCAACGCCCGGGAGGCGCGGCCCCGGCGATGCGCTAGCGAAGCCGCGCCCACCGCCAAGCATAAGCGGGGCAACGGCCGGGCGGCGCGACCCGCCGGCCCAGTCCCGTTAGGCTCCTTGGCGCAGGCCCAGGCGGCGGGCGTGGCGGACAACGGCCTGGCCGGCGCGGAGGGCAGTGGCCAGGGCGGCGGAGGCCTCGGCGGCGCCGCATTCCGGGGCTTGGCGGCTGCGCACGCTGGCGAGAAACGCCTCCAGTTCCGCCGCCAGGGGCTCGACGGGAGCGGCGGTGAGATGCGCCGGCAGGACGGCGGGCGGGGCGTCGCGGCCACGGCCCTCCAGGCGGAAGACGTGCGCGTCCTGGCGGGAATAGTCCAGGGAAATATACTCGCCCGGCTGGAAGAGGCGGAGCTTGCGGACTTTCTCCGTGCTGACGCGGCTGGCGGTGAAGTTGGCGACGCAGCCGCCGGTGAACTCGACGCGCACATTGGCGATGTCCGCCTTGCCGCTGAGCACGGGCAGGCCGACGGCGCGCAGATCCTCGATCTCCGGCGCCGGGCCGTTGAGGGCCAGAAACGCGAGCACGATATCGAGATCGTGGATCATCAGGTCGAGCAGGACATCCACGTCCAGGCTGCGCGGGCTGAACAGGCTGAGGCGATGGACCTCGAAAAATAGCGGCTGGGTGATGCGGGGGCGAACCAAGCGGACGGCGGGATTGAAGCGTTCGAGGTGGCCGACCTGCAAAATGCGGCCGGAGTGTTCGGCGGCCTGGCGCATGGCGTCGGCGTCGGCGAGGGTGGGAGCGATGGGCTTTTCCACCAGCACGTCCTTGCCCTGGCCGAGCAACTCGATGGCCACGGGGGCGTGGAAGGCGGTGGGCACGGCGACGCTCGCGGCTTCGATGGCGGCGGCGAGCCGGGCGGGGTCATCGAAGACCGGAACGCCATGGGCGGCGGCGGTGGCGCGGGCGGCGGCGGGATCGCGGTCATGAATGCCGACCAAATGGGCCCGCGGCGATTGGGCGTAGACGCGGGCGTGATGGCGGCCGAAACTGCCACAGCCGAAGACACCGACCCGCACGGGGACGAAGCCGGAGGGCGGCGGGGCGGCAATGATGGGCGCGGAATTCATGGGCGGGGCAGGCCGGTGACGGCGATTTGCGCCGCGGCGGCGGCGGCGAGCAGCGGCTGGCGGTCCAGCAGCAGCGTGATGCCGCTGTCCACGGCCAGGCAGGTGGCGCCGGCGGCACGCATGGTGGCGATGGTAGCGGGACCGACGACGGGGACGTCGAAGCGCAGGTCTTGTTTTGGCTTGGCTACCTTGACCACGGTGAGCGGCCGGCCCGCCGCCAAGCCGGCGGCGCGGCTTATGGCGGCGTCGGTGCCTTCCATGGCTTCGGCGGCGACGCAGGCGCAGTCGGCGATCACGACCGTTTGGCCGATATCCAGCGCTGCCAGATGGCGCGCCACGCCGAGCCCGTAGGCGATGTCGGCTTCCTCGCGGGGATCCGGGGCGCGGGGCGTCATGGGTCCCTCGGCGGCTAGCAAGGGGGACAAGAACTGGGTCGAGCTCTCCAGGGTGACGCCTTCGGCGGCCAGGGCGGCGGCGACGGCGCCGAGCAGGGAATCGGTGTTTTTGCTGGCCAGTCCGGCCAGCAGCTTCACCATCCGCCAATCGGGACGCAGCGAGGAAAAGATTTGCTTGTGCTTGACCTGGCCAGCCATGATGGCGCGCTCGACGCCGTGGCGGTGAAACAAATCAATCAGCTTGCCCAGCTGGCCGAGGCTGAGCCAGGTAACCGGCGCGCCTTGCGCCTCGATTTCGGGAAAGGTCTCATCGCGGATCGCGGCGACGATCATGTCTAGCCCGCGGCTTTTGGCGGCTTCCAAAATCAAGAACGGGAAGCGGCCGTTGCCGGCGATCAGGCCATAGGGAGCCGCGGCCGGCGAAGCAGCCGGGGCGGTCACTTGATGACCCCGCGTTCGCTGGAGGCGATGAAGGCGGCGAGCTCGGCAACGGGATGGTTGGCGGGAAGGTTCTGCTCCGCGATCAGCGCGTGGATCTTTTCCAGCGCTTGGGTCGTGTTCAGGCCGCTATTCAGCAGCAGGCGATAGGCGCGCTGGAGCGCCGTCAGGATTTCCGGCTCGAAGCCGCGGCGCTCCAGCCCGACACGATTGATGCCGTAGGCGCGGGCCTCGCGGCGGCAGACGGTCTTGCTGTACGGCAGCACGTCCTGGGTGACCACGGTGCCGCCGCCGATGAAGGCGTGGCGCCCGATGCGGACGTACTGGTGGACCGGAGAAAAGGCGCCGACCGTGGAGAAATCGCCCACCTGGACGTGGCCGCCCAAGGTGGCGCAGTTGGCCAGAATGCAGTCATCGCCGACGACGCAGTCATGGGCCACGTGGGTATAGGCCATCAGCAGGTTGCGGCTGCCGATGCGGGTCAGGCCGCCGCCCTTGGCGGTGCCGCGGTGCAGGCTGCAGAACTCGCGAATGACGTTGTGTTCGCCGATCTCCAGTCGCGTGGGCTCGCCGTGAAAGCTGATGTCTTGCGGCGCCAGGCCGACGGTGGTGAAGGGGTAGACATGGTTGTGCGCCCCGAGCCGGGTAGGGCCGTGCACGACCACATGCGCCTCCAGCCGGCAGTGCTCGCCCAATTCCACTTCGGCGGCGATGACGCAGCCCGGGCCGATGGTGCAGGAATCCGGGATGCGGGCGCCGGGGGCGATGGTGGCGGTGGGGGCGATGGGCATTCGCGGCGTGCCGCGCGGCTGGCGCGGCTTAAGAGGATTGTAAACTGCGGCGGCGAAAGGACCGCGCGCCGAGGCTAGCGTACGCCGGGTCATCGGGCGGGGGCATGCCCGCCCGCGCATCAAGCCTGAAGCGCGGCGCAGCCGCGCTGGGGCCCGCGCCAGGCGCTCCCCCGCGCGGGCGGAGCTGGCATGTGGCCGCGAAAGAAGCGTGGAACGGGCTTCAGCCCGTGTGCGGCGGCCTTTAGCCCGCGGGCGCTCTCGCTTCCCAGGCGAGCGCGGCGAAATCGAGCTGGGACCCGCGCCAGGCAAGCGCGCTAGGACCCGGCGGGAGCGGCAGAGGCACGTTCGGCGACGTGGCAACTGAGGACGGCTTCGGCGGCGAGGCGGTCGCCAACGAAGGCTTGGCCCTGCATCTTGCCGTGCGAACTGCGCCAGGCGAGGACTTCCACCTCGATGCGCAGCTGATCGCCGGGAACCACCGGGCGGCGGAAGCGGCCCTGATCCACGCCGGTGAAAAAGATCAGCTTGGATTCCGGCGCCGCCGCCTCCAACATGATCAGCAGGGCGCCGGCTTGGGCCATCGCCTCCAGGACCATCACGCCGGGCATGATCGGCTGGCCCGGGAAATGGCCTTGAAAGAATGGCTCATTGACGCTGACGTTCTTGATGGCGGTGATATGGCGGCGGGGCTCGACGGCGGTAATACGGTCCAGCAACAGAAACGGATAGCGGTGCGGCAGCAGCCGCTGAATGGCGAGAATGTCGAGCGGCGCGGCGAACGGCGCGGCGGACGGCGCGGAATGCGAAGCGGGATCAGTCACGAAGATAAATTATATGAGATTGGCCCGCGCGGCTGCGGGGCCGGGATGGCAGACGCGGAGGACGAATGAACGGCGAATGGCGGGCGGCGGTGGCGGCACGGGAATCCGAGGCGATGGCGTGGTGGCGGCGATGGGTCGAACGGGAATCGCCCAGCGGCGACAAGGCGGCGATTGACGCCTGCGGGCGGGAGGTGGCGGCAGCGTATGGCCCGCTCGGCTGGCGGGCGGAGTTCGTGGCCGGCGCCGAAGGCGACCATCTGATTCTGCGGCCCCCGGCGGAAGTCGCCGGTGGTGGCGGCACGTTGCTGCTCGGCCATTTGGATACGGTGTACCCGCTCGGCACGCTGGCGCGGATGCCCTGGCGGGAGGAGGGGGATCGCGCTCATGGGCCGGGGGTGATGGACATGAAGGGGGGGATTGCCGTGGCCTGGCTGGCGCTGCGCGCGCTGACGGCGGCCGGCGGCGCGCTGCCCGCCGCGACCCTGCTGCTGGTCAGCGACGAGGAAACGGGCAGCGGCGGGTCGCGGGCCTTGACGGAACGGCTGGCGCGGCAGGCGCGGGCGGTGCTGGTGCTGGAACCGGCGGCGGGGGAGACCGGCAAGCTGAAAACCGCCCGCAAAGGCATCGCCAATTTCACCCTGCGCGCCGAGGGGCGGGCGGCGCATGCCGGGGTGGATTATTTCGCCGGGGCCAACGCCATCGTGGAACTGGCGCGGCAGGCGGTGGAGTTGGCAAGCTGGAGCGACGAGGCCCAAGGGATAACCGTCAACTGCGGCGTCATCCACGGCGGAACGCGCAGCAACGTGGTGCCCGCCGAGGCGGAACTGGAGGTAGATGCGCGCGCCTGGACGGCGGCGGATTTGGCCGCCGTCGAGACGCGCCTACAGCGCCTGCGGGCGGTGGATGCGGGCGTACGGCTGGCCGTTACAGGCGGGGTCAACCGGCCGCCCATGGAACGCAGCCCGGTGGGTATGGCGCTGTTTGCCCGGGCGCGGGCGGCGGCGCAGGCGGCGGGGTTGGAGCTCGAGGAATGCGCCACCGGAGGGGGTTCGGACGGGAATTTCACCGCCGCGCTGGGTATCCCCACATTGGACGGAATGGGAGTGGTGGGGGGCGGGGCGCACTCGCCAGGGGAATGGGCGGCGCGGCGCAGCTTGGTCGAGCGCGCCGCGGTGCTGGCGGGCGTACTGGCGGGCTAGACGCGGTCGGCGCGGCGCAGCCGCGCTGGGGCCTGCGCCCAGCGGTCGCTGCGCGGGCAGGGCTGAGCACGCCGGCAGGATGGCGGCGCTCCCTGCTTGCGCTCCCTGCTTGCGCTCGGCGCGACGGCCAAATCCGGCAGCAGCCCCTTCCGCCGCGGGGGCCCGCCGGGAGCGGCCCGCCACCAGCAATTAGGGAATGACCAAGGTGACGGAGCCGAGGGCGCCACTGACATTGTCCCGGACCACCACCCGCGCCAGCGCGGGGCCATGCACCGGCAGCACGAAGCGGCCGCGGTAATGCAGCGGCGTATCCTGCAGCGCGATCTCCCGGAACGGGCTGAGATGGCTGCGGAAATGATCGGTCGGCAGGCGGCTGGTTTTGCCGGTTTTGGCCGACGTGGTCATGACCACCACGCTGAAGTCATACACATAGTCGCCATGGGGCGTGCGATGGAGCAGCCGAGCCAAGGGGATCAGCAGCGTGAACGGCAGCTCCTCGATGCGACGATGGGGATCGCCGCCGCGCCAATAGGGCGGCATGGGGCCGCGGCGCTTGCCGGGAATCAACGCCAGCGGCAGGCCGCGGAAATCCATCGGCGCGGTGGCCCATTGGCGGACGCTCAGGTCGGCGGCGAGGAGGTTGGCGCCCTTCAGGTTTTTCGCGCGCTGGCGGTAGCCGTGGCGGTAGCGAATCGTGAGGCCGGGGCGCAGGACGCGGACTTGAATGTGGTGGTATTGGGCACGCGTTTTAGAGGGAAAATGCGGGTCAAAGTACAGCGTGTACTGGTCGTCGAAGCGGTCCAGCGCCTGACGCGCCAGATGGCCGATGTCGTTGCGCTGCGCCATGGCGCTGCCGCCGGTGCTTTCCGCCACTTCTTCGGCGGCGGCCAAGGCCGTCTGGCTGCCGCGGAGGGCGGCGGCGTCCAACGGGCTGGTTTGGGGGCCGCTGGCCGGGAGGCCGGCCCCCCGGCCAAACGTCGCGAGCCCGGTGGGGTTGATGATGTACAAGGAGGCGTTGGCGGCATTGAACAGCGCCTCGGCGTCGGCAAGGAAATAACTGACGCGGCGGGGCGGGCCGCCCACGGCGTCGCTGGGGTCGGTGGAGAACCACAGGACTTCCTTGTGGCCGGGCACGCCCGCCAGCACCTGGCTCAGCAGGCGCAGGGTGTTGATCCGCTGGTAAAATCCCGCCCGCTGCGCCGGCCCCAGCATCCTCGCCTGGGCCTGCTGAAAACTCCGCAGCGCCGCGGCCAGCGCCTGGTTCAGCGGGCCGCCACCTTGCGGGGCCGGCAGAACCTGCGCGCCTGGAATCGAGACGCTGTTACCCACGGCCTCGGAGACGCCGCCTACGGTGGTTGCCAAGGCCTGGGGCGTGGACAGCATGCGCTGCAAGACCGCGGCGACCCGGCCGCCGCTGGTGCTGAATGGCTGCACCATCTGCACGCCAGTGCCGAGGCGAAAGATGCCGACGTCCACGCCCGCGGGCAACTTGGCCAGCGATTGCGTCAATTGGCGCCGCAAGCGCGGCAGGACGGTGAGGGGGATGCCGAGGGCATCGAACAAGAGGACCACGTGGTTGCGTATCGTGGAGCGGGGGCGATTGTTGATGCCATGGCGCGGCAGATACGACGGCCAGTGGTTCCGTAGCGCCACCATGGCCGAGGGGCCGCGTCCGGGCCCGTCCATGGCCACGATGGGCATCCGGTGGCCGTCCACGCGCAGTTGGAAATCCCGCCGCCGCAGGTCGGGTACGAACTGCCCATGGCGGTTGAGGACCGTGACCGGGACCGCGACGAGCCGCGAGGTGACTCGGAACTGGACCGGGGCCGGCGACGGCGCGCCGCGTGGGACGCGCGGCGCAGCCGCGGCAAGCCAGCCCGGCGCAGCCGCGCTGGGGCCCGCGCCCATCAATAGGCTGAGCGCCAGGCAGGCGCAGGCATGGCGGCGCATAACTCGGCTCTATTCTGCACCCAAACTGCCACAGCTGGCGGTGACCGCTTCCTAATGCAGATAAAGCGCGGCTAAATGGCCGACGCCGAATGTGACCACGGCTTCCAACACGCCGATCAGGGTCATTTCCGCGCCGGCCCAGAACCAGGGGCGGTTGGTGAACAGGGTTTTGGCGGCGCCGACGCCGAAATGCGCCGCCAGGCTGATGATAAAGGCCACTACGACCGCGGTCAGTCCCCCGAGAAAGAAAAAGGGAATGACCGGGATGACGGCGCCCATGGCGGTGGACAGGCCCGCCGACCAGGCGGCGGGGCCGGGACGGCGCGTCGGCGGCGTAGCCAAGCCAAGCTCCTCGGAGGCCATGCTTTGCAGGAACTGTTTGGGATCCTGCTCCAAGCGCGCGACCAAGGTGGTGGCTTCGGCTTCGCTAAATCCCTTGAGCTGATAAAAAAGCTGGAGTTCCTCGCGTTCCTCGGCCGGCGATTCGGCGATCTCGCGGGCTTCGCGATGGATTTCGGCGTCGTAGAGCTCGCGGTCGCTCTTGGCGGCCAAATAGGCGCCGGCGCCCATGGACAGGGCGCTGGCGATCATGCCGGCGATGCCGCTGACGAGCACATAGCGGCTGGTTTGGGTATAGCCGGCGACGCCGGCGACGATGCCGAAGACCGCGCCCAGGCCGTCGTTGGCCCCATAAATGGCGTCGCTGAGCCAGGTGTGCTCATGGCGGTGCCAATGCTCACGGCCCATGGCGAACGACAGGGCATGGGCCGGCCCCTCGGTTTGGGCTAGGGTGCGGAGCTTGCGGGCATGGGAGCGCTCCTCGGCCTCGATTTCGCCCAGGATATCGCCGGCCTCGGGCCCGAAGCGCTGCTCCATCTGGCGGTAGCGTTCGGCGGTGGAGACTTCCCCGGTTTCGCGGCGGCGAATAGCGGCGGTGTTGCCCATCCAGCCGAGCAGGCGCAGGCGCCAGCGGCTGGCCGCGCCCATTTGCGGCGGCTGGGCCCCGGGCCCGGCGAACTGGCGCAGCTTTTCCGCCCAGCGGGCGGCATGGCGTTCCTCACTCGCGGCCAGACGCTCCAGCAGCTCGCGGCGGTGGGGGTCGGTTTCCTGCCCCGCCATTTGGCGGTAGAGGGCGGCGTCCTCCTGCTCGGCGAGATAATTCTGCTCAATCAGGCGCAGCAGGTCGTGGCGGGAACGGGCGTCCAGCCGGTCGCCGGCGGGAGGCTCGGATGCCGCGGAAGCGTTTTCCGGCTTTTGCGGTGGCGGCATTGGAGCCAGAATAACAGGGCGGCGGAGGCACCGTGGTGCTGCGTGCAAGCTGGGGCAGGCTAAAGCCTGCCCCCACACAGGCTGAAGCCTGTTCCACCAGGCGCCGGCTGCCGGCGCCCGCACGCGTTGGCGCCGGTCTCCCGGAATCGTTTCGTGGAACCGGCTTTAGCCGGTGTGGCGGCGGGCTTGAGCCCGCGGCGCCCGCCACGCGCCAAGCCCCATCCTCCCGCAGCGCCATGCCCATAGCCCTGTCCGAACGTGGCGAGCCCTAGACGCCAATGGTCACCCGAACGGGCGGGATGGGGCCGCTCGGGGGTGGCGCATGACGATTGCGCCTGGCCGCAAGGACAGGCGCCGGGGCGGCGGGGATCTGCTAACTTACAGAAAAGCGGCTAGTGGGCAAAGTTTGCCCTGTCCCGGCCCCCGGCGCGACCGGTTTGGCGGCTGGGTTGCACGTAGGAAAGGCGTCACCCGGCGGCAGCGGGATTGGAACTGGGGCCGGCGCGGGGAACTGGACAGTCTTTCAAGGAGATTCTGGCAATGAAGTTGAACCGCAAACACCGCACTCAAGGCTTCTCGCTGATTGAGCTGCTGATCGTGGTGACGATCATCCTAATCCTCGCCGCCATCGCGATCCCCAAGCTCTTGACCGTGAAGCAAACCGCCAACGCCACGGCCGCCGTGGCCAACACCAAATCGCTGTTACAGGCCCTAACGGCGTATCAGTCGCAGTACAACCAATACCCGGCTGCGCTCACCGATCTCGGCGGCGCCGCTGGTACGGCGCCGACCGCAACCGGGGCCGAGCTGGTGGATAACACCCTGGCTGACGCCTCGACGACGCCCTTCCAGGGTTACACGTTTACCTACGCCCCGGTTGCGGGCACCGGCGGGCTCAACGACAGCTTCACCATGACGATCAGCCCCAGCAGCACGGCCTCCGGCAACCGCTACTTCTTTACCGACGACAGCGACGTGATCCGCTGGAACGACGGCGCGGCGGCTACGGTCAGCGACCCGCCGATCGGCACGAACGCGACCTAGTCGCTGGCTGCAATCTGCTCCTTCATCCCGCGGCGCCCCGCTTATGGCTGGGCGCCGCGGCTTTTTTGGCGCCCGCCCGCCGGCGCCCGTCTTGGCCGCAGCCCTGCGTGGAACCGCCGGCGTTTTGTGGAACAGGCTTCAGCCTGTGTTCGGGCGGGCTTTAGCCTGCCCTTCTCGGGGACGATCAGCGGCCGCGGGCTGAAGCCCGCGGCACACCGGCTAAAGCCGGTTCCACCGCGCCGGTTCCACCGCGCCCCACCGCGCCGGTTCCACCGCGCCGGTTCCACCACGGCCGGTTCCACCACGGCCGCTTCCACGCGCCGTGCGCCCCGGCGAAACCCGTCAGTCCCGTGCGCCACGCGCCAGGCGGCGCCAAGGCGTGCGGGCGCTGGCGTCGGCGTTTTGTGGAACAGGCTTCAGCCTGTGTGTGGCAGGCTTTAGCCTGCCTGCGCCCGCGCCGCCGACCGGCTCCGCGCGGGTCCGGTCTCACCGGGACCAGCCGCCGTTCGTGGAACAGGCTTCAGCCTGTGTTGGGGCGGGCTTGCCCTGGAACGCGCTGCTCCACGGCCAGTCCTCCGGCCGGGCTGCCAGGCCCGCCGCCACCGGGTTGCGCTCGATATACCGGCGGATCCGAACCGCTTCCGCTGGGCAGCGCACCCAATGGTCGTAAGACTCCGCCTGCCATACCGGCTGCCCGGTGCGGCCGAGCACCAGGTTGGCGCGCCGGGCCGACTGGCCCTTGATGCGCTGCATCAAGCGGCTTGGGGACTGGTGCGGCGTCATCAGCAGGTGGATGTGATTCGGCATGATTACCCAAGCGTGCAATTGGCACAGGCCCTCGCCTTCGGCGGCATGGAAGACGCCGCGGACCGTGGCGGCCACCCTGGGGTCAGCCAGCCATCGCGGGCCGGAGGCGGCGCGGCCCTCCCAGCGATCGCGCCGTGCGAACTCGTAGCCAGGAGTGCCGCGGCCGGGGCGATATGGGGCCAGGCCGAACAAGCGGAAGGTGAGGAACAGGGGCCGGCCGCGGGGCTGCCAATGCGGAAGGTTCCGGTGGTAAAACATGGCAACGCATTGTAGGTGGTGTCTCGGACGAACGGTAGGCCCCAGGCGGGTGGGGCGGCCGCGGGCTGAAGCCCGCGGCACACCGGCTAAAGCCGGTTCCACCACGGCCGGTTCCACCGCGCCGGTTCCGCCGGGCAGAATCCACCGGACGGCCGCCGGCGCCGCCACGCGCCAGGCGGCGCCAAAGCGTGCGGGCGCCGGCGCCGGCGTCTGGGGTTTTGTGGAATAGGCTTCAGCCTGTGTGCGGCAGGCTTTAGCCTGCCGGCGCCGGGGATGGTATCTTGGGTGCGAATGAGCGACGCGCGTTTGCGGCGGTACAACCGCTTCTTGCTGCTGGTGGCTGGGCTGGGGGGCCTGCTGTATGGCGTGGATGTGGGCATCATCGCCAGCGCCCTGCCCTACTTGCAGGCGACCTCGGGCCTAAACGCGGAACAGTTGTCGGTGGTGGTGGCAGCGGTGCTGCTGGGCGGCACCATCTCCACACTGTTCGCCGGCTGGCTGGCGGATTGGATGGGTCGGCGGGGGCTGATGATCGCCAGCGGCGCGATCTTCGTCATCAGCGTCCCGATGATCGCCCTGGCCCATGGCTATGGCCCGCTGGTGCTGGGCCGGTTGTGCCAGGGTGTCAGCGCCGGCCTGATTGGGGTGGTGGTGCCGCTGTATTTGGCCGAGTGCCTGCCGGCGGCGACCCGGGGGCGAGGCACGGCGACATTCCAATGGCTGCTGACGCTGGGCATCGTGGCTGCGGCCGGGGCGGGCATGTATTTCAGCCTGCGCGTGGCGGACGTAGCGAAACTGGGCGACCCGAAGCTCCTGTTCGCCTTCAAGGACCAGGCGTGGCGGAGCATTTTCTGGGTCAGCCTGCCGCCGGGCGTACTGTACCTGTTGGGGGGCTTCGGCATCAGCGAATCGCCTCGCTGGCTTTACAAGAAGGGCCGGCGCGAGTCGGCGGAAGCGGCGCTGCGGCGTTCGCGCACGCCGGAAGCGGCGCAAATCGAGATGGCGGAGATCGAAGCCGCCGCGGCGGCCGATGGCGCCCGGCGCGGCCAGCGCGGCGACAGCCTGTTGCAGCGCAAGTACGTGATTCCCTTCCTGCTGACCTGCGTGGTGCTCTCGCTGAACACCGCGACCGGCGTCAACTCGATCATCGGTTACAACACCAACATCCTGATCCAAAGCGGGTTGTCCGACGTGCAGGCGCATTGGGGCTACATCCTCTTTACGCTGGTGAACTTTTTGACCACCGCCGTGGGCATGATGCTGGTGGACAAGCGCGGGCGGAAGTTCCTGCTGACATTGGGGACCGCCGGCGTGGTGCTGTCGCTGGCGTGGACGGGCATTTTGTTCCTGCGCAATGAGCGCCAGACGGTGAGCGTGGTTGCGGCGGTGCGGCAAATGGTGACGCCGCGGCAAGGGCTCCAGTTGCAGTTCACGCCGGCGCTGGAGAAGCAGCTGCTGGCGGGGATGACCCTGGCGCAGGCGCGGCGGTTCGCCGGGCGGCCAGCGTCCTTGTCGGTGATCTACGCCTATGGCGGATTCCAGTTCGCCACGCCGGTGCTGCGCAGCGATTCGGCGTCCAAGCCGGTGGTGATCACGCGCCAGGATTCCCTGCCGGCCAACGGCGTGGTGGCGTTTTTCAGCGATCCCTTCAGCAACCTGGGGCAGGCGCGGCAAGCGCCGCTGGTGATCCGGCAAGCCACGCTGACGCCGCTGCCGCCGGAGAGCAACGGCTGGATCGCGGCCCTCAGCCTGTTTTTCTTTATGGCTTGTTTCGCCATTGGCCCGGGCTGCGTGGTGTGGGTGGTGCTGTCGGAGATGATGCCGACGCGGATCCGCTCCCAGGGCATGAGCATCGCGCTGCTGCTGAACGAAGCCGTGTCCACCACGCTGGCGGCGGTCTTTTTGCCCATGGTCGGCGAGTACGGCTACTCGACGGTGTTTTTCATGTTCGCCGGGTTTACCGTGATCTATTTTCTAGTGGCCTGGCTGTGGCTGCCGGAGACCAAGGGCAAGCGCCTGGAAGAAATCGAAGAGTTCTTTCAGGGCCACAAGCCGGCGGAGGGCGTCAAGAGCCCGGCATAGGCCACGGGCTGCGGCAGTCGGAGGGCCGGCATCTTACTGCCCTCCGGGGATCGCCGCTATTGGGGAGTGCCGGCGTCTTGCCGGCCTCTCGAGAACCCCTCTTCGCGCGTGCCCACGCGGGCTGCGCCGCCCGCGGCGGCAGGCGCGGTGCGAGGCGATAACGCGGCGGCGGCCAGGACCGCGGCTGTCGCGGCGAAAGCCAAGCTCCTCATGCCGCCATGGTACGCGCCGGAGCGGGGTGGGAAAGGCGGGTGGCTGGGTCCCCACCCGACGCGGCGGGCTCGACCCCGCCGCCCCGCGGGCAAAGGCCCATTCCGCCGAAGCCAGCCCGCAGTCGCCCGGGCCGCCGGGCGGAATGCCGACGCTCCGGGCATCCGCGAGCTGCCGCGATTAGCTGAGAAATTCGCGCACGTAGGGATCGGCATCCCGGCGCAGTTCGGCGGCGGAGCCGTCGAAGATGGCGCGGCCCTGGCGCAGCAGCAAGAATGACGTGTGACGGGCGCCTTCCGCGGCCCAGCGGGCGGTCTGCGTCGCATCGTCCCAGGCGTGCGTGGCCAGCAGATAGCCGTCCTGAAGCCGGTGGGTGGCGAGCAACGCAGTGACGTGATTGCAATCCCGCAGCTTGATGATCAAATCCATGATGGTGGTGGCGGTCTCCGGGTCCAGCCCTCCGGTGGGGGAGTCGTAGAGCATGATTTCCGGCGATGTGGCCAAGGCGCGGGCGATGGAGACGCGGTGGCGCATGCCGCCGGACAGCTCGGCCGGCATTTTGTCCATGACCGCGTCGAGATTGACGAAGCTGAGGCAGGTGCGAACGCGTTCGTCCATCGCCTCGGGGGTTAGGACGCCATCTTCCTCCAGCCGGTAGGCGACGTTGTCGCGCACGCTGAGGGAATCGAAAAGCGCGCTTTCCTGGAACGTCATGCCGATCTTGCGGCGCAGGTCGTAGAGCGCCTGCTCTTTCATTGCGCTGACTTCCTGGTCGAACACCCAGACGCGGCCGCGATCGGGGCGGAGCAGGCCGAGGACCAGTTTCATCAGCACGCTCTTGCCGGCGCCGCTCTCGCCCAGCAGCACCTTGGTTTCGCCGCGACGGACCTGAAGGGACACATCGTCCAGCACCGGGCCGCCGCCGAAGGAGAGCACGACATGCTCCAGGCGCACCACGATGTCGCCGGGCGGGGTGGCGGCGCCGCCCGCGGACGGCACGGATGCGGGTTGAGCCGGAGCGCCGCTCAAGTGCCTAGGATCCCGACCAAAAGGCGGCTGAGGAGAAAGTCGCTGATGATGATCAGCAGCGATGCCAAGACCACGGCCTGGGTGGTTGCCCGGCCGACCCCTTGGGTCCCGCCCCTTGCCTTCATGCCGTAATAACAGCCGACGGTGGCGATGATGCCGCCAAAGATGAGCGGTTTGATCAGCCCTTGGATCATGGAGCTGGCGTCCAATATGCGGAAGGCGGAGAACCAATAGAGCGCGCCGTTCATGTGAATGCCCATTACCGCGTAGACCCAGCCGCCGACGATGCCGCACATGTCGGCGATGAGGGTGAGGAAGAAGGTCATCACAATGGTCGCGATCAGCCGTGGGGTGACCAGCTTCTTGACCGGGTCGGTGCCCAGGGCGCGCATGGCGTCAATTTGCTCGGTCACGACCATGGACCCGAGTTCGGAGGCCATGCCGCTGGCATTGCGGGCGCCAATCATGAGGGCGCTGAGCACCGGTCCCAACTCCAGCACTAGGGAGAGGCTGACCAGTTGCCCGAGGCGGTCAATTTGGCCATATTCGGTCAGCGTGGCGGAGAGCTGCAGCGCCATCACCGCGCCGGTGAAAAAACCGGTCAGCACCACGATCGGCAGGGAGCCGACGCCGATGGAGTCCATTTGCAAAAATGTATCGGCGGCGTAAAACGGGGTGGCCGCGATGTTGCGGAAGGCCTGCGCCGTGAGGAGCCAGAATTCCTGGAAGGAAAACAGCCACTGCTTCAGCGCTTGGCTCAGCGCCGAATCCGGCGGAGGCGCGCCCAGGGTGCGATCGGCCATGGCCCTAGCATACCCGGCGGGAGCATGCGACGGCAGCAGTTCGGCGCCCGGCCGGGGCTGGCGCCGGCGGCAGCCCCGGCGCGGGCCCCTGGCCCTGCGGGCGGGCCCCGGGGCCGAGTATGCTAGGCCAGGGCTGTTATGGACTGGAACTTTCCCGTGACCACGGCGGTGCGCTTGGCGGTGGCGCTTGGGGTAGGGCTGCTGGTGGGCCTGGAGAGGGAATGGGCGCACAAGGAAGTCGGTGTGCGCACCTTCGCCTTGACCGCGATGTTGGGGGCATTGTGCTGGCTGTTGAGCCCCGGATTCGCGCTCGCCGGCTGGATCGGAGTGTTTCTGCTGATCGCCGCCGTGAACGCCCGCAGCCTGTTGGTGAGCCGCGGCCTGGAGATCACCACGTCGGTGGCGCTGATGGTGACCTATGTCTTGGGCGTATTCCTCGGCCAGGGACACTTGATGGCGCCGGTGGCGGCGGCGATCGTGATGACGGCGCTGCTGGCCTGGAAGACCGAACTGACGCGATTCGCCGAACGCCTGCTGATCCAAGAGATTCGCGGCGCTTTGTTGCTGGGGCTGCTGACGTTGGTCATCTATCCTTTGCTGCCCAAGGGATTCGTGGACCCCTGGCGGCTGGTGGACCCGCGAGACGTTTGGGTCGCGGTGATGGTGATTGCGGGCATCGGCTTTGGGAATTACATTCTGTTGCGGCTCTACGGCGCCCGCGGCATGTATTACACCGCCGGGCTGGGCGGCCTGGTGAACAGCACGGCGACGGTAGTGGAGTTGTCACGGGAGTTGGGGACGGGCACGGGGATGGCGCCGATGGCGGTGGCGGCGATCCTGCTGACATCGGTGGCGATGTTCGTGCGCAACCTGGGCATATTGGCGATTTTCGCCGCGCCCGCCGTGGCTACCGCCTGGGGGCCCATGGCGGTAATGGCGGCGCTGGCCGGGATGTTTGCCTGGCGTGCGCACCGCCACGGCGCCGGGCAGGGCGCCCATGTGGAGTTGGGTTCGCCGGTGGCGCTGGGACGGGTGCTGCTGTTTGGGGTGATGTTCTTGGGGATTGAAGTGACGGCGAACTTGGCGCAGCGGTACTTGGGAGGGGGCGGGTTTTTGCTGGTCAGCTTGCTGGGCGGCCTGGTGAGCAGCGCCAGCACGGTGGCGGCTGCGGCGGTGCTGGCGGCGCATGGGCGGATCAGCTTTGCACTTGCCGGGGCGGCGACGGTGCTGTCGTCGGTCAGCAGCGCGCTGGTCAATTTGCCGTTGCTGTATCGGCAATCCCAGCAGAAGGCGGTCACGCGGCGCGTGGCGCTGCTGTCGGTGGGCATGGCAGCGGCGGGGCTGGTGGCGCTCGGCGCGGCCCTGGCCTGGTGACGCCCGCTCCGAGCCTCCCCAATCTCGCTCCCGTGGAACAGGCTTTAGCCTGTGTGCGGCAGCCTTCAATCGCCGGCTTCTCCCGCTGGGGGACCTATGCGAGGTGGAACAGGCTTTAGCCTGTGTGCGGCAGGCTTCAAACGCCGCCTTCTCTCGCTGGGGACCTATGCGAGGTGGAACAGGCTTGAGCCTGTGTGCGGCAGGCTTCAATCGCCGCCTTCTCTCGCTGGGGGACCTATGCGAGGTGGAACAGGCTTTAGCCTGTGTGCGGCAGGCTTCAGCCTGCCGAGCAAAAGAGCGAAACTCCTTCCCCGGCCCGGGGTCGCCGGCGCCGGCGGGGCTACTGCAAAAGGACCGGCTGGTTCAGGCGGATGGTGACTGGGGTGCCGGCGGGCAGGTTCAGGGGGCCGCGTTTGCTGGCCAGCAGTACGCCCAACCCCGCGCCGGCGGCCGTGCCGATGGCCGCGCCCTTGCCGCCGCCGAAGATGGCGCCGAGCAGCGCGCCGACGGCGCCGCCCGCCGCCACGTTGCCCACGGTGCTGCGCGTGCGACTCTGCTGTACCTGGCCTTCGCTGGTGGTGGAGGGCTTGCCCTCCACGGCGCCGCCCACCGCCTGGCCCACGCCGGAGCCTTGCGGCCCGACCTGCGCCACGGTGGCTTCCAAGGCGGCGGTACGGCCGTTGGGCAGACGGATCTGCTGAAACTGCATTTGGAGCGTAGATTCGCCGGTCAGCCCAGTGGCGGCATGCACCGCGCCGACGCGCCCCAATACCTCACTGTTGACGGGGATGACCAGATTGCCGGCCGCGTCCCGCACCGGTTGGGTCACGGTGGCGGAGAAGGGCTGGTTGGGCTGGGTGCTTTGCGTGCTGAGCGCATTCTGCAATTGCAAGTGGAGAACGGTCCCGGCGGGCACCGTTCCGGCGGAGGCGCCCTGCGGTGCGCCCGGGGCGGGCGGCGCGGCGGGAGCAGCGGCGTTGGTGGCGGGCGCGGCGGCCGCGGCGGAGGGCTGCGGCGCCCGGCCGTAATAGCCGTCGTTGTAGCCGGCCTGGAAGCCCTGGCGGTAGTTGGCTTGGTACTGCGTCAGGCTGAGCCCGGAGCCCGGCTGATAGCCCTGGTTGGCTTCCGTGTAGAGCGGCTGGTTTTGGACGCCATAGGCTAGCTTGTGCTGGGCGTCATACCGGCCGCTGGCGTAGCCGGCCTGGTAGGCCAGGTTGTTGACCCGTTGTTGCTCGCTGGCTTGCCCGTTGGCGGCGCCCGTTTGTCCCGGAGCGGCTGCGGTTTGGGCGCACAGCGCCGCACTGAGGCAGAGGGCGGCGCTTAGCGCGGCGACGCGAACTGAGGCGTGAGACAGCATCCCGGGCTAGATGCGGCCGGAACTTTTAGGGTTGGTCACGGGGCAAGCCGAGGACACGCTTCATCTCCCGGGCCACGCCGAGCAGCAGGCGAATGTCGGCGGGGCGCAAGCGCCACGCCAACAGCATGCGACGGAGCCGGCGCATTTGGCCGGCACGATGCTGGGGGCGGAAAACGCCGATGTGCTCCAGTACGGGCGTGATTTGCCGGACCAATAGGTCGCGTTGGCCCCAGTCGGCGGCGGGGTCTTCCGGGGCCGCCGGCGCGGCCCGGCGGCGCTGCAACTCATAGGCGCAGACGGCGACGGCTTGGCCTAGGTTCATGGACGGCGCGTCGGGGGCGGTATCTATGTGGGCCAGCACATGGCAGCAGCCGATGTCGGCGACCGTCATGCCGGTTTTCTCGCTGCCGAACACCAGCGCGCAGCGCGTGGCGGGAAGGCGGCGGGCGAGGTCGCTCCAATCGGCGACCGGGATCTCCGGATGGCGGCCGGCCAGGCCCGCGGTGCCGATAACGTAGCCGCAATCGGCGATGGCTTCGGGCAGGGAGGCGAAGACTCGCGCCTGCGCCAGCACCGCGGCGCCGGCGCGCGCCGAGCGGGCGCGCCGCCAGGCTTCGCCGTAGGGGCGCACCAGGGCCAGGTCCGCCAGGCCGAAGTTAGCCATGGCGCGGGCGGCGGCGCCAATATTGAGGGGATTGCGGGCGCCGACCAATACGATGCGGATCGGTGTTCCGCGCCCGCCGGCCGGCCGAGCGGGCGCAACCGGCGCCGCCTCCGGAACCGCCGTCTCCGGTTGCGAGGAAGATCTCACGCTCCCAGCCTAGCAGCCGCACCCTGGGCGGTGCTGGCTCATGTGGAAGCGGCGAGCCGCTGATAGAGGGCGAAATATTCCCGCGCCATGCGGCGGGCGTCGAAACGGCGCTCGGCGTGGCGGCGGCACGCCGCGGGGCGGATTTGGCCGAGCCGGGCGGCGGCGGCGGTGAGGGCATCGAGGGAATCGCCCAGCCAGCCGGTGACGCCGGAGCGCACGACCTCCGGTAACGCGCCGCTGCGCCAGGCCAGGACCGGACGGCCGCAAGCGGCGGCTTCCATGGCCACCAGCGAACTGGTTTCTTCCGCCTGGGAGGGAATAACCAGGGCCGCCGCCGATTGCAGCCAGGTGATCTTCTGCGCCCGGCTCAGCGCCGGCAGCCACCGCACGTCGCCGCCCAAATATGGGGCAATCCGGCGGCGGAAATATTCCTGATGCGCCGGAAAGGGATAGACCGTTCCCGCAATCACCAGGCGCCGATGCAGGCGGCGGGCCAGGGAAATCGCCAGGTGGGGGGCTTTCTCCGGGCAGATGCGGCCGAGCACCAGCAAATACGAGCCCGGCGGTGCTCCCGGGCGATAGCGGCTCAAGTCCACGCCATTGGCGATGTAGCCGCGTAGGCGCGGCCGCGCGGGGGGAGGCAAGGCGCGGTGCAGCCTGCGGTGTTGCGTGCGGCTGACCGCCTGAAAGAAGAGATTGCACGGCGGGGCTGCGAACGCCTCTGGCGGGTACTGCGACAGGGGCAGATGGACCGTCCACAGGCAGGGCAGCGCCACGGCGGCGGCGTGGCGGTGGAAGCTGGCGCCTTGCACATGCACCAGATCGTAGCGGCGGCGGCGCAGTTCGGCGAGGGCCACGGCATCATGCGCGGCGGCCCATCGCGCCTGTGCGGCGTCATCCGCGGGAGGCGCGCCGGCGGCCCAATAGCCGGCATTGGTGCGGACCACGCGGCCGGGCAGTTGGCTGGGCGCGGCGGCGACCGTTACCAGGCGCAGCCGCTCCGCATAGGGGGATTGGACATGGAGAGCCGCTAATTGGGCGGCCACTTGCTCGGTGCCGCCGCAAGCAGCGGGAGAAACCGGTGTGAGCGCGTAGGCGACGCTGAGCAGCCGCAACGGCGCCGACGGCGGGCGGCGCCGGATCACGGTGGCCCGCATGTCCGGGTGGCCGGCGGCAGGTCCCAACCCCAAGCGGTCCACACCGCATGGCGCCGTGGCGGACGGCGGCGCAGGGGGCGAAATTGCTCAACGGAAGGCACGGGAAGAAAAGGCGCCAGCGTTGCCCTTTGGCTGCGGTACGCCGTTAGCGCCTGCACCTTGGCGGCATGCTCCGCGCGATTCAGCGCTAACTGGATGACGCCGGGGCCGGGGGGGAACCATGCGTAGCGGGTCTGGCCGCGGTGGCGGGCATAAAGCGGATATTCCCAAACCGTGGCGCCGCGGGCCCAATGCCGGCAAGCCTGGCGCGCCACTTCGTTGGCGGCGTCATGATCGGGGTGGCCATTTTCGCGGGCCGGAACCAGCCAAGCGCGCGCGCCGGAGGCGCGGGCCACGGCGCGCAGGCGGGCCATGGCCCGGGGCCAATACTCGCGCAACTCAAGATCGGGAATGGAAACGAAGTGCAAGCGCACCGCTGACAGGCCCAGGGCCTGGGCGGCGGCCAAGGCTTCGGCCCGGCGCCGGCGGCGGTAGGCGGCGCGGCCGCCGCGGAAATCATGGGCGAAAAACTGGCGCTGGCGCGGCGCGCCGTCCGTGAGGAACAAAACATGCACCGGGCGCCCGCGTGCGGCGCAGTGGGCGGCGATGCCGCCGGCGCCGGCGGTTTCATCATCAGGGTGGGCCGCGAGAATGAGAAGCGGGCCGGAGCCGCGGAGCAAGCACATGCGCTGGCAGGGGAGATGCGCGGTGCGGCCCGCCTGCTGTATAGTCGCCGAGGTATGGCCACGGCCTTGGAATACGCCAGCGCGCGGCAGGCCCAGCAATGGGACCAGTTGCAGGAATTTCTCCGCATCCCCAGCGTCAGCACGCTGCCCGCGCACAAGCCGGACGTGGAGCGCGCGGCGGAATGGGTCAGGAGCCATCTGGCCGAGGCGGGGATGGAGCACGCGGTGGTGATTCCCACCGGTGGTCACCCTTTGGTCTATGCGGATTGGCTGCACGTGGCCGGCGCGCCGACGATTTTGTGCTATGGCCATTACGACGTGCAGCCCGCCGAGCCGCTGGAAGAGTGGCAAAGCCCTCCCTTCATGCCGGTTTTGCGGGACGGCAATATTTATGCCCGCGGGGCGGCGGATGACAAGGGACAGCTGTATGCGCAGATGCAAGCGGCGGAGGCTTTTTTGCGCGGGGAGGGACGGTTGCCGGTCAACCTCCGGTTCTTGATTGAGGGCGAGGAAGAAGTCGGCGGCGAAGGCATCGAAGCCTACGTGCGGCGGAATGCCGCCGCGCTGGGCTGCGACGCTGTGCTGATTACCGATACGACGCAGTTTGCGGCCGGCCTGCCCACGCTCAACACTGGTTTGCGGGGCATGGTCTATGCCGAGGTGCGTTTGCGGGGGGCGGAAGCAGATCTGCACTCCGGTTTGTACGGCGGCGTGGCGCCGAATCCGCTGGAGGCGTTGGCGCGCATCATCTGCGGCCTAAAGGATGCCAGTGGCAAGATCCTGATTCCGGGATTCTATGATGCACTGCGTCCACCCAGCGCGGCCGAGGCCGCGGATTGGGCGCGGTTGCCATTCGATGCGGAACGCTACCGGAGCGAAGAGGTTAGGGCGGCGGCGTTGAGTGGCGAACTGGAATATACGCCGTTAGAACGGGTTTGGGCGCGGCCCACTTTGGAGGTGCACGGTATCGCCGGCGGGTTTACCGCCGCGGGCGCCAAAACCGTGATCCCCGCGCGAGCAGCGGCCAAAATCAGCATGCGGCTGGCGCCGGCCCAGGCGCCGGCGGCGATGGCGGCGGCCTTCGAGCGGCGCGTGCGGGAGTTGACGCCGGCGGGATTCACGCTGGAGGTCGAAATCCTGCATACGGCCGAGCCGGTGCTGGTGGAAAGCGAAAATCGCTATCTGCGCGCCGCGGCGCACGCCCTCGAGCAGACCTACGGCCGGCCGCCGGTGCTGGTGCGTTCCGGCGGCTCCATTCCCATTGCCGCTTTGTTTGCCCAAACGCTGGGTGCGCCCGTGGTGCTGATGGGCTTCGCCACGCCGGATTGCGGCGCCCACGGGCCGAACGAGAAGCTGCCGCTGGCGAACTTGCAACAGGCGGTCGCCACGGTGATCCGCTTTTTCGCCGCGGCGGCACAGTCCGCGTAACCTCGCCTGCCCACGCGCGCCTGCATGCGCGGGCGCCGGGAGCCAAGGGAGGTAGCGGCTGCGGCGCAGCCGCCGCCGGCTGGCAGCGACGGGCTGCGACTTGCAGCGGCCGCGCGCGCCGCGGCGGCCGCCGCCGAACCTCAGCCGGCGGTGCGCCCGCGGCGGGCCGTCCAAATCCTTGGGGGCAGGGCCGCCTACTCTTGGCCGGCGGCCGCGCGGTCCGCCAGCACCAACACATCCCGGTGCCGGCGCAGGAAGCTGGCGGGGCAGTCTGGGCCGATCGGCCCATCGAGCGCTTGGCGCAGCGTGGCCGCTTTGCGCGCACCATTCACCAGCAAGATGATCCGTTTGGCGCGGAGAATGACCCCTATGCCCGTAGTGACGCCGAACTCGGGCACCTCCTCGCCCTGCCAATACTCTTCGTTGGCATCGCGGGTGCTCGCGCTCAGCGGTACCACGCGGGTTGCGGAATCGCCCGGAGAACTGGGTTCGTTGAAGCCGATATGGCCATTCAGGCCGAGGCCGAGCAGTTGGAGGTCGCAGCCGCCCCACTGCTCCAGTTGGCGGTCGTAGGCGGCGCAAGCAGCGACAATGCCTTCGGGATCCGATGGCATGCGCAGGATCCGCTCCGGAGCGATCGCGGCGGCGGCCAGAAAGTGGGAGCGCAGCCATTGATAGAAGCTGATGGGGCGGTCGCCGGCCCCCAAATATTCATCCAGCATGGCGACCCGGGCGCGGGAGAAATTCACGTCGCGGCGGGCCAGCAGTGCTGCATAGACGGGAACCGGCGTGTTGCCCGTGGGCAGACCGAGGACGGCATCCGGTTTGACCCGCAGCGTGGCGGCGATATGCTCGGCGGCGGTGGCGCCGAACGTCTCGGGTGCGACCACCTGAACGGTGGGAGTCGAAAGAGTCATCATTGGCAGCATAGCAAGGGCGCTGGGCATGGGCCCGGGACGGCCGTGCGGAAGAGGAGGCATCCCTGGCGAACCGTGGAAGCCCGGGGCCGGAGCGCAGTGCGCGGGACCCGCGCGGGACAGGGCGCAATCGCCGTTTCCGCGCGGGCCCACCCGGCCCACCAGCGGGACGCCCCGCCAGGGCGGGGCTGGGGCGCGCGCCAGCCATGAATTGGCGTGGCAGTCCTGTATTTCCCCCTTTGCGCCGGGTTGCGCCCAATGCCCGGTTGGCGTATATTCGGTATGACAACTGAATATCCGGACTCGGCTGGCAAGCCGAGTCTGCCCTGAATCATCGAGAGTGGCTGAGGGAACAGGCCCGTAGAAGCCACGGCAACCGGTTTCGCTGGGAGCGCCGCAAACAGCGGCGTACCGCGGGGCGTCAAGGTGCCAATTCCTGCCCAAGAAAATCGCCGAGCGGTTTTGGCTTGGGAAAGATGAGACAAGGGGCGGTCGGTTCTCCTTCCAGCCTCTTCTCACAGAAGGGGCTGTTTCATTGATCGCCACCTTCTTTTGCACGGCCTCTCTCGATCTCCCGGGCGCGGAGCATTCGCCAGAGGCCTGCTATGTCGTTTGAAACCGGTTTGCGATGCCGCGATTGCGGCAAACAATTTCGTCCCCAACCGATTGCCGCGTGCGATGAGTGCTTCGCGCCGCTGGAGATCGAATACGATCTGGAGGCGGTGGGCCGCGCCGCCAGTCCGGCGCTATGGGCGTCGCGGCCGCGCGACATGTGGCGCTACCGCGAATTGCTGCCGCTGGACGCCGTGCCCGCCAACCTGCCGACCGGCGGCACGCCGCTGATACCCGCGCCACGGCTGGGACGCGCGCTGGGCGCGCGGCGCTTGTTCCTGAAAAACGACGCGGTCAATTTCCCCACGCTCTCGTTCAAGGACCGGGTGGTGGCGGTGGCGTTGCGCAAGGCCCAGGAGTTTGGCTTTACGACCGTCGCCTGCTCGTCCACCGGCAACCTGGCCAATGCCGTCGCGGCGCAAGCGGCGATGCTGGGCCTGCCCGCCTATATCTTTGTTCCCACCGGTCTGGAACCCGCCAAGGTGGCGGCGACGCTCATTTACGGCGCCCACTTGATCCAGATTGAAGGCAACTACGACCATGTGAACCGGCTCTGCGCTGAGATCGCGCAGCGCTTTCCCTGGGGAATCGTCAACGTCAATTTGCGCTCCTATTACGCCGAGGGCTCCAAGACGGTGGGTTTTGAAATTGCGGAGCAGCTCGGCGGCGAATTGCCCGCGGCGCTGGTCTGTCCCATGGCCGGCGGTTCGCTGATCGGCAAAATCGCCAAAGCCTTCCGCGAGTTGCGCCAACTGGGCTGGGCGCGGGGCGAGACGGCGATTTGCGGCGCCCAGGCTACCGGCTGTTCGCCCATCTCGACGGCGGTGAAATCCGGCCGCGGGGAAATTGAACCGCAGCGACCGCAGACCATTGCCCGCAGCTTGGCGATCGGCAACCCCGCCGACGGCTTCTACGCCGCCAAGCTGGTACGCGAAAGCGGCGGGTGGGCCGAAGACGCCAGCGATGGAGAGATCGTCGCCGCCATGCGGCTGCTGGCGGAGACCGAGGGCATCTTCGCCGAAACCGCGGGCGGGGTAACGGTTGCCTGCGCGCAAAAGCTGCTGGCGCAAGGGCGCCTGGATCCGGACCGCCCGATTGTCCTGGTGCTGACCGGCAATGGCCTGAAGACCCTGGATGCCGTGGTCGCCGACCAGGCGGCGGCGCCGGTCATTCGCCCCCGCGTGCAAGATCTGGAGGCGCTGCTCGCCGCCCATTCCGAGCCCGCTCTAGCCACCGTCTAAGCCCCTCCCGGAGACCTTGCCATGTATACCTTGCGCATCCCCACCCCGTTGCAAAAATTCACCGGCGGCCAAGCCAGCCTGGACTGCCAAGCCGCCAATCTGCCCGCGCTGATCACGGAATTGGCCGGGCGGTTTCCCGAACTACGCGAGCGCATTTGCGAGGCGGACGGCCGCCCGCGGCGGTTCTTCAACGTCTACGTCAATGACGAGGATATTCGCTTTTTGGGCGGCCCAGAGTATCAGTTCCGGTCGGGCGACGACGTCCTCATCCTGCCTTCCATCGCCGGCGGCGCCTAGCGTCGTGGGCGTGCGGGTAGGTGCCGCTGTGGCCGGTTTTCGCATTGACGCTGCCGCCGGCTTTTGCTACTTTTCCAAGTTACCGCCTATTTTCCGCCGCCTTAGCCGCCTCGCAGGGCCCGCGGGTGGGGCGCGGACGTGCAGCAGGCTCAGCGAGAATGATTGCAAAACGGATTTTTCTATCCAAGGGCGTGGGGAAGCACCGCGAGCGCTTGACCAGCTTCGAGTTGGCGCTGCGCGATGCCGGCATTGCCGCCTGTAACCTCGTCCGCGTCTCCAGTATCTTCCCGCCGCGGTGCAAGTTGATCCCGCGCTCCGCGGGCCTCAAGCTGCTGAGCCCGGGCGAGGTGGTTTTCGCCGTGCTGAGCGAAAACTCCACCCGCGAGCCGCACCGCCTGATCGCAGCATCCATTGGCTTGGCGTTGCCCGCCGATCGTAATGCCTACGGCTACTTGTCGGAGCATCATTCCTTCGGCGAGGCCGAGCAGCAGGCCGGGGAATACGCCGAGGAATTGGCGGCGGAGATGCTCGCCACGACGCTGGCGGTGGACTTCGACCCCGACCGCTCCTGGGACGAAAAGAAGGAGATTTATCGCATCTCCAACAAGATTGTTCGCACCCTCAACGTGACCCAGTCGGCGGTGGGAGACAAGCGGGGGCTTTGGACCACAGTCCTCTCGTGTGCCATTCTGATCGGGGAGTAGCGCCACGGCCGATTTGCCCCCGCCCACGGTACTCATGCGGGAAATCTTGGCGTTGTTTGCCGAGCATGCGCCGCAGGGACTGGACTATGTATCCGTCTTCATGTTTCTCAATACGGTGGCCGGCGGCCATTATGAGGAGCGCTACCCGGAAGCGGAGATCCGTGCGGCCTTGAAAGCCGCCTTGGAACGGGGTTGGTTGGCGCGGAATGGCGAGGGCGAGGCAGGTCCGGTGTCGGGGACGGGTCCGGCCGTCGGGCCAGGCGCCGGCCCTTTGCATCTCACTGACTCTGGCCGCACCACGCTGGCCAGCTGATTCCTTCCCGGGTTGATCCTGAGCCGCCGGAGGCCCTAATTTTGGCTGCCGCGTTTCCTTCCGCCGAGACCCCGCCCGTGGAAATTGCCGGCGCCCGCATTTTGGTGGTGGACGACGATGACGTGGGACGGGAATTGACGGCGGAGATGCTGCGCCTGCGGGGTTTCCAGGTGCGGATGGCGCCGACCTGCCGCGCCGGCATGGAACTGTTCCAAAGCTGGGAGCCGGATCTGGCGCTGCTGGACGTGGTGCTGCCCGACGGGAGCGGCATTGAGATGTGCCGCCACATCAAGCAGCACGGCCGAACCCGCTTGGTGCCGGTGATGTTGATCACCGGTTTGACGGACCATGAATCGAAGATTCGTGGCATCGAGGCCGGCGCCGACGACTTCCTCAACAAGCCGGTGGACCCCCCCGAGCTGTTCGCCCGGGTGGTCAGTTTGATTAAGCTGAAGCGCTACACCGATGAGCTGGAAAGCGCCGAGGATGTCCTGTTTACCTTGGCGCTTGGGGTGGAAGCGCGGGACAAATATACCCAAGGACATTGCCAACGGCTGGCGACGCAAGCCGCGGCCCTGGGCCAGCGCTTGGGGCTGGCGCGGGAAGACGTGGTCGCACTGCGCCGCGGCGGGGTGCTGCACGATATCGGCAAGATCGCCGTGCCGGATGTGATCCTGCGCAAGCCGACCGGGCTGACGGAAGCGGAATGGCAGATCATGCGCATGCATCCCGGTTCGGGCGAGGAGATATGCCGGCCGCTGCGGTCGCTCGCCCGGGTGCTGCCGATTATCCGGCATCACCACGAACACTGGAATGGGGGTGGCTACCCTGACCACTTGGAGGCGGAGAAAATTCCTTTGCTCGCCCGCATCTTACAGGTGGTGGACGCCTATGACGCCCTGACCACCGAGCGGCCCTACAAGCCCGCATGGACGGAGGAGCGGGCGCGGGCGCAATTGACAACGGAGACCGAGCAGGGGTGGTGGGACCCGCATATCATGGGCGAATACCTGGCGATGCTGCGGCAACCACCACAGCCGCCTGAGCCGCCCGCCGCCTGACAACATGCCTGCCGCCGCCATTCCGTCGCCCGCGCCGGAACTGAGTATTGTGATCCCTGCCTTCAACGAGGAGCAGCGCCTGCCGCGCACGTTGGCGGAGCTGGAGCGGGCGTTGGGCCGGCGCCGCGGCGAAGTGGAAGTGCTCGTGGTGGATGACGGTTCCAGCGACGCCACCGCGTCCGTCGTCCGCGCCTTCCGCGCCTCGTTTCCCTTGCGGGTGCTGGCCAACCCCGGAAATCGGGGCAAGGGCTACAGCGTGCGCCACGGCATGCTGGCGGCCCGCGGCCGTTACCTGCTGTTCACCGACGCCGACCTCTCGGCGCCGATCGGCGAACTCGCCAAGCTGCGAGCGGCACTGGATGCCGGCGCCGATATCGCCATAGGCAGCCGGGCGGAGGCGGAGTTGATCCAGGCGCACCAGAGCCGCTTTCGCGAATCCGCCGGCCGGTGCTTCAATCGGCTGGTGGTGCTGACGCTGGGCTTGCCATTCCGCGATACGCAGTGCGGGTTCAAGCTCTTCCGGCAGGAAGCCGCGGCGCGGATCTTTCCGCTGCAACGCATTGAGGGCTGGGGCTTCGATCCGGAACTGCTGTTTTTGGCCAAACTGCAAGGGTGGAAGGTGCAAGAGGTGCCGGTGGTATGGGCGCATGCGCCCGGCGCCAAGATTCGCTTGCTCCGCGACAGCGGACGGATGTTCGCGGACCTGGTCCGCATCCGCTGGTACGCGCTGCGCGGTGGCTACCGCCGGGCGGCGGCGCGAGACGCCGCGGTAGCCTAGCGGCGGCGCGGCGACCGGCGCTTCGGCGGGGTGGGGCGGGGCGGGGCTGCCGTGGGGCCGAAGCGGCGCAATAAAATGACCTCGCCATCGCTGATCGAGCGCAGCAGAAGCATCTTGCGGCCGGCCAACACTTGCCAGTGCTCATGGCTCAGGAAACGCTCCGCGCGGGAGGCGATGGCCATCACATTGCCTTCCAACCAATAGCTGAGACGTACGTGATGCGCGCCGCTGCTCAGTTCCACCGTGCCGGGATGAGAAATGCCGGCGTCGGCTGGCAGCGGTTGGAAGTCCATCTCCGACCAATTGGCTACATCGGCTACCTCCGCCGCCCGCTGAATCAAATTGGCGCCAAAGGTCGCCTGCGGCGCCTGCTGCACGTGTTCCACCTGCCATCGGCCGGGCAGGAACTGGGCCGTGGCGGTGGCCGATCGTGGCTCCGCCGCGGTCAGCGGCAGGCTGCCGGGAGGGACGAAATTGGGATTCGCGCAGCCGGTTCCCGCGCCGGCGGCCAACAACACGGCCGCGGCCAGGGCGCATCCGCCGCGCCAGCACCGGCCCGCCCGTCCCCCGGCTGGGCGCCGGCGCGCCGAGGAATGGTGGGTCACCGCCGCTCGACTCCGTGGACGCCGGCGATGGCCTTGAGTCCGGATTGGATCCCCTCCAATTGCGGCAGATCGCGCGCTTCCAGGATGACCTCAATGGTGGCCCGGCCTTGCCCGGTACGGGCGGCGATATGGCCGATATTGGCGCCGCTGGCGGAGATCACGGCCGTGATGGCGTTGAGCAGCCCCGCCCGATCGTCGGTGTGCAGGCGCAGGCGCACCGGTTGCGGGGCGTCGGCATGCGGCGCCCACGCGACGTCAATGCGGCGGTCGGGCTGGTACATCAGGTTCTGCACGTTGGCGCAGTGCTCGGCATGGACCGCGACGCCCCGGCCACGGGTGATGTAGCCGACAATCGGCTCGCCGGGCAGCGGGTGGCAACAGCGGGCGCGATAGACCATTAAATCGTGGAAGCCGCGCACCAGAATCGGCCCCGCGCCCTCGCCGCCCACCGGCCGGGGGAGGCGCGGCGTTTTGGCCGGACCGCTCCGGTCGCCGGCCAGGCGGCCAAAGATTTGCCGGGCGGAGATTTTGCCGTACCCGATCGCCGCCTGCACATCTTCCGCTTGCAAGTACCCGTATTCCGTGCCGGCCTGGGCCAGATCCGCATCGCGCAAAAGACGCAGGCCGCCGTCCCGCTTGCGCGCTTCGCGCTCCAAGGCGCGCCGTCCAATATCCACCGCCTGCGCCCGCTCTTGCGCGCTCACCCAATGGCGGATCTTTTGCCGTGCTCGCGCCGTCTTGACAAAGCCCAGCCAGTCCCGGCTGGGGGCGTGGCCCGGCTGCGTCAAGATCTCGACGATGTCGCCATTTTGGATGGGCGTGCGCAGCGGCGCCATGCGGCCGTTCAGCTTGGCGCCCACGCAATGGTGGCCAACCTCGGTGTGGATGGCGAAGGCAAAGTCCACGGGCGTCGCGTCCCGGGGCAGGCGGATGATCTTGCCCTTGGGCGTGAACGCGTAGACCTCCTCGGGGTGCAGGTCCACCTTCAGCGTCGCCAGGAACTCGCCCGGATCGCGCATTTCCTGCTGCCACTCCACCACGCGGCGCAGCCAGCCGATGCGCTCATCCTCGGCTTCGGCGGTCAAGCCGCCGTCCTTGTATTTCCAATGCGCCGCGATGCCGTCCTCGGCCATGCGGTGCATCTCCTCGGTGCGGATCTGGGCCTCGAAGGGCTGTCCGGATTCGTGGATCACCGAGGTGTGCAGGCTTTGATAGCCGTTGGGCCGGGGCATGGCGATGAAATCCTTGATGCGTCCGGGCACCGGATGCCAGGTATTGTGGATGATGCCCAGGGCGGCATAGCAGTCCCGCACCGAACCGGTGATCACCCGTATTGCCAGCAGATCGTAGACCTGCTCGATCTCGCTTTCCTGCCGCCGCAGCTTTTGCCAGATGCTGTAAAAGCGCTTGATGCGGCCCTCGACGCGGCAGGGAATCTGCAAATCCGCCAACGCCGCCTCGATCCGCGCCTTGACCTGATGGAGGAAGTCTTCGCTAACCTGGCGCCGGCTCTCCACCTGGCTGCGCACCTGGGCGTAGGCCTCCGGCTCCAAGTAGCTGAAGGCCAGGTCCTCCAATTCACCGCGGACTTTGCCCATGCCTAGCCGGTGCGCCAGCGGGGCGTAGATTTCCATCGTTTCCCGCGCCACCGCCTGCTGCCGCGGCGGCGGCAGATGGCGGAGCGTCCGCATGTTGTGCAGCCGGTCCGCCAGCTTGATGAGGATGACCCGCAGGTCATCCACCATCGCCAGCAGCATCTTGCGCACGGTTTCCGCTTGCCGCGCGCCGGGCCGATCCGGGCCGGAACCGGCCAAATCCAAATGGTCAATCTTGGTGACGCCGGCCACCAAGTGGGCCACGACCGGGCCGAACTCGGCGGCGATCTGCTCCTGCGTGGCGGGCGTATCCTCCAAGGCGTCGTGCAAAAGCGCGGCCGCGATGCAGGTTTCGTCCATCCGCATTTCCGCCAGGATGGCGGCTACCTCGAGCGGATGGGTAATGTAGGCCTCGCCGGAGCGGCGCCGCTGATTTTGGTGATGTTGCAGCGAGAAGGCGTAGGCGCGCGCCACCAACTCCTGGTCGGCGCCCGGGCGCAAGGTGGCAATGCGCGCCGCCAGCGCGGCGAAATTCGCGCTCACGCCATCCGCCGAAGAAGTGATTGCCTTGGCCACGATGGGGCGGACCGCTCGCGATCCGCTGGCTGCGGGAAACGATGAGGTTAGACCCCCTCATCCCCGTCTTTCCCCGCCTCTCAGTATTATAAGTTGCAGGCTCGCTGCCGGGCCTGGCCTTCCCATGGACCCCACCGACGATCTGTCCGAGCATCCGCCCCTGGCGTATGCCAATCCGCTCTTTCTCAACAGCCCCGATGCGCGGCCGCTGCGCGTCTTGGCCGAGTACCTGGAGCCGTTGCATCGCCTGCGGCGGGAGAACATTCACGACACCATCGTGTTTTTCGGTTCGGCCCGCGTGCAGGCGCGAGCGGCGGCGCAAGCGGCTCTAGCGGCTTGCACCGACGCCGCCGGTTCGCCGGCGCGCCGTGCGCGGGAGCGGGCGGTGGAGTTGTCCCGCTATTACGAGGAGGCGCGGGAACTGGCCCGCTTGCTGACCCGCTGGGCGGACGGCCTGCCTAGCCGCCGCCGGCGTTTCGTCGTGACCTCCGGCGGCGGCCCGGGCATCATGGAAGCCGCCAACCTGGGCGCCCGCGAGGCCGGAGGCAAGACCATCGGCCTCAACATCAGTCTGCCCTTTGAGCAGCACCCGAATCCCTATATCACCGAGGGCCTAGCGTTTGAGTTTCATTACTTCTTCATGCGCAAGTTTTGGTTCGCCTACCCCGCCAAGGCGCTCGTCGTGTTTCCCGGCGGCTTCGGCACCCTCGATGAGTTGATGGAGATTCTGACGTTGGCGCAGACGCAGAAGCTCGCCAAGAAGATCACCGTCCTGCTCTATAGCGAAGCCTATTGGCGCCAGGTGCTGAACTTCGATGCCTTGGTGGATTGGGGCACCATCTCCGCC
This sequence comes from Acidobacteriota bacterium, assembly GCA_027314025.1. GTDB lineage: Bacteria > Acidobacteriota > Terriglobia > Terriglobales > SCQP01 > JAKAUF01. The sequence goes on along the minus strand of DAHVCP010000044.1, from coordinate 1,267 downwards.
GAGGACTTGGATCTGTTTCGCTTCGCCGACACCCCGGGCGATGCGCTCGCGATTCTCAAGGGGGAGCTGGAGCGGCTTTATCTCTATCCCGTGCCGGAGGAGGATGTTGCCCCGGCCATTGCGCGCACCCGCTAGGCCGCAGTTGCCAGCCTGGCAGTGCCGCCAGCGGTCAGGCCGAAATGCCCGTTTTGGGCAGCGGGACAAATTCGGCTTCCGCCTGGTGCGACCTTTTGCCGCCCGCAATCCTCCAACCTCATGCCGCTCTACTCCACTCGTTTCGAGGTTGGACCAAGGTAGAAAAGGCAAAGCTCACTCGTGCCTTCCGTCGGAGCCAATGCCAAACTCAGCCATGCCCGCTTCCGTTTACCGTTCGATTGGTCCCGTCGGGCGCCCGTGCGAGCGCGATTGCAAAGGGGAATCCCATGCGTGAAAACGGCAAATTGCGCAGTCTGGTGCTGGAATCGCTGTGGCGGAACCCGGTCGTGGGCCTGGCCATTTACGATGCCGCTCAACAGAAGCTCAAGGACGCCAATGGCGCCTTTCTCGAGTTGTTGGACAGCCGATTGCGCACGAAAAAGACCCTGGGCATGCCGATGGACCAATGCCTGCCGGACTTCGACCTCAGCGGCCTGCGGACCATCTGTGAACGGGTGCTGCAGACGGGCATCGCCTATCACACCGAGAGCCTGCGCTTGCAGCGTAGCCAATTGGGCGCGACCACCATTAGTTGCTCCATCCTGCCCGCGATGGGCGAGGAGGCGGAGGGGGGGGGAGCGCGGCTGCTGCTGCTGGTGGCCACCGAACGCAAGAGTCAGTTGCCGAAACCGGAGCAGATGAATCTGCTGGACAATCACACCCGGCAAGCCTTGGCCCGCCAGTTTCATCTCTCGGCGCGGGAAATTGATATCGTCTCGGAATGCTTGCAGGGCAAAAAGAACCGGCAAATCGCCACGGATTTGCACATCGGGATCTCAACCGTCAAGCGCCACCTGGAAAGCGCCTATCGCAAAATGGGCATCAGTTCGTCCCGCTCGCTGCCCTTGTCCATCTTGCAGGTCGTGCGCTCGTTGGGGGAGGCGCCGGCGGAGATCGAGGTTCTCAATTCCGCCAGTCAACGCTCGCAAGCGGCCTAACCGCGGCGGCGCGCCGCTGCCGCGCGGCGCCGCTGGAGGCGGCGACGATGCGGGCGGCGACGGTCGGGGAGTTGGGGGGCGCGGCGGCAGCGCGTCCGGCCGCCCCAGCCGGCTTCGGTCCGCGGCCAACGTCG
>DAHVCP010000031.1 GCA_027314025.1 Acidobacteriota bacterium | reverse complement strand
TACAAAGCGCGTCCGAAAGGCGCCGCCGGTCAGAGCGCTCCGGAACATACCTGCCCAATTAGCGCGCAATTCCTCCGGAAAACGCGTTAGGCCTTGGTGGGCGATGAAGGGCTCGAACCTTCGACCTCCTGCTTGTAAGGCAGGCGCTCTGACCAACTGAGCTAATCGCCCCGTTCCCATTGTCGCCGATTGTCCCCGCAGCGGCGCCTAGGCATTCCGCGCGGCTGGCCCGCCTCCCGGCGCGCCGCCTACTGCCCACGGCCGGGCCGCCCTCCCCGCCGCGCCAACCTCCCCGCCACGGCGCCATCCGCCCACGCCTGCGCCGCCGGCCGCCTCGGCATCAGCCAGCAAGAAAGCGCGCTCCCAGCACGCAACCAAGCGCGCTCCAGCCACCCCCCCATTTGGGGAGTTGATTTTCTGGTCTATTCGCCCAATCCTCATTCCAGATCGGTCTCGATCAGTCGGCTGCGGCTCGGAAGGGGGAACGGTCAACGATGAATTTAGCGGCGGACTGTGCCGAGTTGGCGATCTACACGCTGCGCGAGCGGCAAATTATTCTCGGGCTGCTCGCCGGCCATTCGGTGCGGCATATCGCCGCCTCCCTGGGCGTGGCGCAGAACACGGTCAGGACCTACGTCAAGGCGATTTACGTCAAGGCTCAGGTTCACTCCGCCCGGGAGTTGATGCTCAAATATCTGCCCGGAATCGGCGTCTTCCGCCTCCAGCGTTTGGACTCCCTCAAGAGCCTGCTCGCCGCCACCGGCATTTTCCAATTGCACGCCGCCACGCTCGCCATGTTCCGCGCCTGGACCGGGGCGCGGCGGGTGCTCTGCTGGGAAATCCGCGGCCCGGCCGCGGCGATCCTGGTCACCAGCCCGCAGGTGAGGAGCGTGCTCCTGCCGGCGCCGGTCCCGGGCCGTGCCCCCGACCCCGTATTGATCAGCGCCACACAGGCCTGGCAGGAGCCTCTCCTGCGCACCGCCGCCGCTGGGCGTCCCTTCCAAGGCGAGCTCCTGCTGTTGCGCCTCCGTCTGCTGCGGCGCAGCTGGCTGGTGGCGTTGGCCGATCCCCCGGGCGGCGGCTTCGCGCCCGACGCGGCCGGTATCGTCAGGGCGCTTTCCCGCATCGCCGGGCACCAAGCGGAGTCCGTCGAACCCAGAAAGCCGTTCGCCGCCCCGGTGCAACCCGCGGTTAGTCATCAGGCATAGCCGCAGCGTTCAGCAACGCGCGCCCTGCGCCCTCGCCGCGGTTCGCGGCCGGCCGTCGGCTTGGCCGCCGCATCCTGGGCGGCCGTCCGCGTCCGCCGCCTTCATCCCGGCGCTCTTTAGCCCGCCGCCCTATCCCGCCGCCGGCGCAAATCCATCCACTGGGCGCGGGAACCGTGGGCCATGCCTCGGGCTTGCGCGGGGTCGCGCAGCGCGATCGGCCTGGGGGCGCGGGCGGCCTCGCCCGCCGTGCTCGCCGCCCTCGCCTGCATCGCAGTCGCCGTGGAATCGGCTTCAGCCTGCCGCGTAAGCGGGGGGGCGGCGCCCCGCGCCAAGCAAAGCGGGGCAGCGCCCCGCGCCAGGCAACGCCAGACGCCCCGCCTGCGGCGGGGACGGGGCCCGCGCCCAACCATGCTCTGCCGGGGCTCTGCGGGTGCTCTGCCAATGCTCTGCCGGTGCTCTGCGCGCCTCGGCCGAACGTGCTAAACTCGGCGGCGCTGGTTCTGGCCAGGCGTCCTCATGCTCAAAAAACCCTCTCTCACTCGCCCCTCGTTGCGCTTAATGCTGGCCGCGGGGTTGTTTGCCAGCCTCTCCGTTGCCGCCGCCGCGCAGGCCCCCGGCTCACACCCGTCCCAGTATCCCCAACTGCCCACCGAGACACCGGCGCATTTCCATCCCGTGCCACAAAACTTGGGCTATACCCGCCGCGTCGTGGAGATCCCGATGCGCGACGGCACCAAGCTCAACACCGTCATCGTCATTCCCAACGGCGCCCACGACGCCGGCATCGTGCTGGAACGGACCCCCTACGACGCCGACCGCTTCGCCAGCCGCGCGCGCGAGGCCCGCGATGTCATCCTCCACGCCGGCTTCATCCATGTCTACCAGGACGTGCGCGGCAAGTACGGCTCCCAGGGCGACTACATCATGAACCGCTACGTCCGCGGGCCGCTGAACCCTACTCCGGTCTCCGACGCCACGGACGCCTACGACACCATCGGTTGGCTGGCCAAGCATGTGCCGCAGAGCAATGGCCGCGTGGCCATCATGGGCATCTCCTATGACGGGTTTGAGGCGCTGATGGGCCTGGTCCATCCCAATCCCGCGTTGAAGGCCGCCGTGCCGGAAAACCCCATGGTGGATGGCTGGATCGGCGATGACTGGTTCCATCACGGCGCCTTCCGCGAACAGATGATGCCCTACATCTATTCCCAGGAGGCCACCCGCGCCAATACGATCCACTGGTTCCAGCCCTATCACGACGACTACACCATGTATCTGAAGGCCGGCAATCCCAGCGTCCTCGCCGCCGAATACGGCATGGGCCAGCTCGGCTTCTGGAACAAGATCGTCAACAACCCCTCCTATGACAAGTTCTGGCGCGATCAAGCCGTGGATAAGATCCTCGCCAAGGAACCGCTCAACGTGCCGACCATGCTGGTCGCCGGAGAGTGGGACCAAGAAGACATCTACGGCGCGCTGGCCGTCTATCGCGCCCTCTATGCCATCCCCGGCAACCGCCACAATCTATATCTGACCCTGGGCCCGTGGTACCACGGGCAGGAAGCCGCGGAGGGCACGCACCTCGGCGCCATCCAATTCGGCTCCAACACCTCCGCCTATTTCCGCCGCCACATTCTGTTGCCCTTCCTGGCCCAGCATCTCGATGGCGGCCGCAACGCCCATCTCGCCCACGTCACCGCCTATTTGACCGGCGCCGATCACTGGGAGCACCTCCAGAGCTGGCCGTCCTGTCCCGGCGACTGCGCCATCCGCCGCCAGCCCATCTACGTCCAAGCCCATCATGGCCTGGGCTTCCAGCCGCCGCAGCCGCCCGCCGGCGACGGTTATGACCAATACATTTCCAATCCCGCCACGCCGGTGCCCTATCGTCCCCGCCCCGTGCCGCCGGCGGAGACGCGCACCTGGCCCGAGTGGCTGGTCGGCGATCAGCGCCCCGCCCAAGCCCGTCCCGACGTGGAGACTTACGAAACGCCGGTGCTCACCCACGCCGTCCGCCTCAGCGGCCGTCCCCTAGTTCATTTGGTCGCCTCCACCAGCGGCACGGACTCCGACTGGGTGGTCAAGGTCATTGACGTCTATCCCCAGGACGATGCCCGCCAGCCGCAGATGAGCGGTTACGAACTGGCGGTCTCCATGGACATCTTCCGCGGCCGCTACCGCAAAAGCTTTTCGCATCCCTCGCCGCTGACGCCCAACGCGCAGCTCACCTATCGCTTCCACCTGCCCGCGGCCGATCATGTCTTCCTTCCCGGCCACCGCATCATGGTCCAGATCCAGTCCAGTTGGTTCCCGCTCTACGACCGCAATCCCCAGACCTTCGTTCCCAACATCTTCAAGGCCAAGCCCTCGGATTACGTCGAGGCCACGCAGCGCATTTACCACACCCCGGAGCACGCCACCTACATCACCCTGCCGCTCGCCGAGCGCCAATAACCAGTAAAGGTAGCGTGGCCGTCCCGGCTGCCCAGCGAAACCGCCGTCCTCGGCTGCCGAAAATGGCTGACAGGCGAGGACGCCCATCCCACTTTCCTCGCTAGGAGCCCGCCCGTAGGGTAGCCGTCCCCGGCTGCCCAGCGAAACCGCCGTCCCCGGCTGCCGAAAATGGCGGACAGGCGAGGACGCCCATCCCACGTCCTCCGCTGCAAGCGCGGCTTGGCCTTGCTCAATGCAGCAGCGACTCCCAGTTGCGCGGCACGCTCCCCTTCGGCCCGGGAACCGGCTGCTCGGTGGGATGCCAGCGTGGCGGCGCCAGCGCCGGCCCCGGCGTCATCGCGCCGCTGCGGTAGTCATAAAACCAATCCTCGCCGGGCTCGAAGCTGGCGATGATGGGATGTCCGGTTTCCTGGTAATGCCGCGTCGCGTGCTGGCTGGGGGAGCTGTCGCAGCAGCCGATGTGCCCGCACTGCGCGCAGCGGCGCAGATGGAACCACCAGCCGCCGCTTGCAAGGCATTCCTGGCATCCGGTTCCGCTGGGCGCAGCACCCGCGGCAATGCCCGGCCCACTGTGCGGCAAGGAACTGCCCTTTCGGTCTCCAGACATCCTCGTCTCCTCCGTTCCGCTCGCCGCCGCCGTTTCACTCGCTCGTCCCGGCGCTGTGCAGCCCCAGGTTAGCCGAACCCTGGCCCCGCGCAAATTTGGCGTCCACCGCCGCCGGCGGGCGGGCCGCCACCGGGCCGACGCCGGAGCACAATAAAAAGATGTCCGATGCCCGGCCTCCCCGCGGCGATGACCGCCGCAACTCCGCCCCTGGCGCCAAGCCCAAAAGCCCTGCCCCGCCGCCTCCCAAGCCGCGCCGCGTCCCCTGGATTGTCGCCATCGTCGTGGTCGGGCTCGCCGTTTTGGTCGGCGGCTTCTTTCTTTGGCTCGGCAGCGCCGGCGGCTTTAGCGCGCGCGCCAAACCCACCGGCATTGAGGCGTTCTTGGCCCGCACCATGCGCAGCTTGGCCCTGCCCAGCCGCGCCTCCCACCGCAAGAATCCCTATCCATCCGCGCCCGCCGCTCTGGTCACGGCCGGCGAGAATTTCGCCGCCCATTGCGCCATTTGCCATAACAATAACGGCGACGGCAAGACCACGTTCGGCAGAAATCTCTATCCCCATCCACCCGACCTGCGCGGTTTCACCACCCAGGACAAAAGCGACGGCGATCTCTATTACACCATCCGCAACGGCATCCGCTTGAGCGGCATGCCGGCGTTTCCGGATGACTCGCCGCGGCGAACCTGGGAACTGGTAAACTTCATCCGCCACCTGCCCAAAATCACTCCTCGGGAGTTGCGGCAAATGCGGAAGTACAACCCAAAAACGATTTTTCCCGCGCCGCTGATGCCGCAATCCAAGCCGGCGGCGCCTGCTCCCGCGCAAATGCCGCCGGCGCATCCCGGCTCGCCCGCCCCGTCGAAAGGGCGCAAGTGATGCAGCCGAGGCACGGGGGGCCCGCCGTTTGCACCGCGGGTAAAGCGGGCGCACGGATGCCGCGGCAATCCGCGGGTCGGCCGGCCATCGGCCGGCGCAGCGGTGGCGGCGGACCGGTCGCCTTGCTCTCCGCCTGCGCTCTGGCTGCCTGCGCGATGGCCGCCGTGGCGGCAACGCCTCCGTCGCGGCCGCATTCCCGGCCATTCCGCAGGGCTTTGCCGCTGCGTTTGGTGCGCGACATCCCCTTGCCGGGCCGGGCCACGCGCTTTGATTACGAAAGCTTCGATTCCCACACCGGCCTGCTCTTCATCTCCCACCTCGGCGATAGCGAGGTGCTCCGCTTCAACACCCGGACGCAACGCCTGCAAGGCGCCGTCGCCGGCGTTTCTCACGTGCACGGGGTCTTGGCGGTCCCGGCTCTCGGTCGCGTCTACGCTTCCGCCACCGGCTTCAATCAAGTCTTCGCCATCAATGAGCGCAGCTTGCGCGTCCTCGCGCGCATTCCCGGCGGCGTGTATCCCGACGGCATGGCCTACGTTCCCGCCCGCCATCGCCTGTTCGTTTCCGATGAACTCGGCGGCACGGACACCGTCATTGAGACTCGCAGCGAGCGCCGCGTCGCCACCATTCGTCTCGGCGGGCAAGCCGGCAACAGCCAGTACGACCCCGGCAGCGGGCGGGTCTATGTGGACGTGCAGACCGAGAACCGGCTGAAGGCGATCAATCCCATGACGGACCGGATCGTGGCCAGTTATCCCTTGCCCGGCTGCCAGCATGACCACGGCTTGCTGATTGATTCACCCGCCCGGCTGGCATTCGTGGCCTGCGACCATAACGCGCGCCTGTTGACCTTCGATCTCCGTACCCACCGCGTGCTCGCGATCCATCGTCTCGGCGGATATCCCGACGTGCTCAAATTCGACAGCGGTCTGCAACGGCTATACGTGGCCGCCGAGAGTGGCGTGGTATCCGTATTCGCTCTCCGCGGCCGCCAACTGCATTTGCTCGGCCGGGCCCATTTGGCCTATGAGGCTCACTCCGTGGCGGTGGATTCCCAGCATCGCGTCTATTTCCCCCTGCAAAACATAGATGGCCATCCCTTGCTGCGGATCATGCGGCCCGTCGCTCGCTAGCTCCTCTCCATCACGCCCACACTGCGCCCCCCGCCGGCCGCGAACCGGCGGCGTTCGCCGCCGCGGCGGCCCCTGCCGGCCGTCACGATGTTCCCGCCGCCACTGCTGCCGCGCCTATAATGATCGGGTGAAGCTGCCGCTATTGGGATTCGTGCTCGCCGCCGGGCTCGCCGCGGCGGGTTGCCATCATGCCGCCAACCCCACCGCATTCAACGGCACCTTTGAGCTGGACACCCACGCCTCGCGCAACGTGCCGCCCATGATGCAGGGCCATTCCAGCGTCATTCATCTGACGGAGACGGCCAAAACCTTCACCATCGCATTCGTTTTTGATGGTGATCCATTGAATATCAGCAAGTTCGATCTCGACGCCAAAACCCATCCCCTCAACGTCGGCGGGACGGCGATGGGCAGTGAGCGGGCCTGGAGATCGCGTGACGGCCGGACGATCCATCTGCGCATTTTTCGTCCTGGCGGCTCCGGTCGTCCCGCGGTCACCGAGATTCTGACCTTTGCCTTGGGGCCTGGAGGCAACACCATTCGGCGCACGCGCACCGTCGTCGGCGGTTCGGAACCGGAGCAAGTCTACATCTACCGCCGCATGCACCTCACCAAACCGAAATCCACCGCGCCTTCCCCCACCGCCTAAGCGCCGCGCTCCCACCGCTTCGCTCGCGGCGACCGCGGGCGGGCCGGAGCCCGCGCCCGTCAACTCACCAGCCAGTTGTCAATCAACCGGGTCCTGCCTACGAACGCGGCGATGGCGAAAAGTGTATTCGGGCCGGCGCGAGCCACGGGCGCCAGCGAATCAGCATCCACCGCCGCCAAATAGTCCAACCGCAATCCCGGCGTCGCCGTCACCACGGCGTCCCCCACCGCCAACAATCGCTGTGAATCGCGTTCGCCGCCGGCGTACGCAGCCTCGATCGCCCGCAGTGTGCGCGATAGGCCCAGCGCCGCCGGCCGGTCGGCGGGCCGTAAATAGGCGTTGCGGGAACTCATGGCCAATCCATCTGCTTCCCGGACAATCGGTTGCACAACAATCTCAATGTCTACGTTGAGGTCCCGCACCATCCGCCGCAGCACCGCCACCTGGGCGGCATCCTTTTGGCCAAAATACGCCCGTTGCGGCGCGGCCAGCAGAAACAACTTGAGCACCACCGTCGCCACTCCGCGGAAATGCCCCGGTCTGCTTGCCCCACAGAGGCGTTCCGAGAGCCCCGTCACCTCGACCGCGGTAGTGAAGCCCGGGGGATACATGGCCTCCGGCCTGGGCGCGAATAGCAGCGCCACGCCCGCTGCTTCCAACTGGGCCGCATCCTGCTCCCATCGCCGCGGATAGGTCGCGAGGTCTTCCCGCGGCCCAAACTGCAACGGGTTGACGAAAATGCTGGCGGCGGTGACCGCGTCGCGCGCGCGGGAGGCCGCCACCAAGGACATGTGGCCAGCATGGAGCGCGCCCATGGTGGGGACAAGCCCCAGGGGCTGTTCTTCCCCCGTCGCGGATCGGTGCAGCGCCCGGCAGGCCAATTGGAAGGCCCGGGGGTCAGTGAAGACTTGCATCGCCAATCTCGGCCCGAAACGCCCGGTCCAAACTTCCGGCCCTAGCCCCGCGCCCGCACCGCCACCGGCGCACCCGGCGCATGGTAGCTTTCCCGATCGGCGGGAAACGCGCCGTTGGTCACGTCGCGGCAATAGGCCTGCGCCGCGGCGCGAATCGTCGGGGCTAGGTCGGCATAGCGGCGCACGAACTTCGGCGCTGGATCCGTCAGGCCCAGCAGGTCATGCGCCACCAGCACCTGGCCGTCGCAGTCGGGACCGGCGCCGATGCCGATGGTCGGAATCGCCAGCCGGGCCGTGACCCGCGCCGCCAGTTCCCGTGGAATGCCCTCCAGCACCAGCGCGAACACGCCGGCTTCCTCCAATGCCTGCGCATCCTCAAGCAGCGCTTCCGCCGCCTCCGGCATGCGCGCCTGCACCGCGTAGCCCCCCATGCGGCGCACCGCCTGCGGCGTCAGCCCCAGATGCCCCATCACCGGAATCTCCGCCTCCACCATGCGCCGAATCAGCCGCCGCCGCGGCTGCCCGCCTTCCAATTTCACCGCGCTCGCCCCCGCCTTCAGGCAGCGAACCGCGTTGCGCACGCCCGCGGCAACGCTCGTTTGATACGAGCCGAACGGCAAGTCCGCCACGATCAGCGCCCGGGTTGCGCCGCGCCGCACCGCGCGCACGGCGAACAGCATCTCCGCCATTCCCACCGCCAGCGTGTCGGGCATGCCGGCCACCACCATGCCCAGCGAATCCCCGACCAGCAAAATGTCCACGCCCGCCTCATCGAATAGCCGGGCGGTGGAAACATCGTAGGCGGTCAGGCAGGTGATTTTTTCCCCGCCATGCTTGCGTTCACGGCACTGCGGGACGGTGAAGGGAACTGCGCCAGGGGTAGTGGAAGGCATAACCGGTCTCCGTCACTCAGGATCGAAGCCAAGCCCATGGTAGCACCGCGCGCCCAGCCCGTGCCGTCCCCGCTCCAGCCCCGTCCGGGCCATGGCCGCGTGCGCCGCCCAATCCGTCCCAGCCCTGCTTTCCGCCCGGACCGGCAACGCCGCCTACTGCGACCCCAGCGGCAAGAAATATTGCGTGCCCTTGATCGGTTCCGCCAAGCGGCGCAACAGTTCTTGCAGATCCTCGTTGCGCTCGACGAAGTCAATCTCCGAGGTGTCAATCACCAGCAGGTCGCTTTGCGTGTAGTGGAAGAAGAAATAATCGTAGGCGCGGATCACTTCTTCTAGATACTCGTCGGCCACGCGGCGCTCGGCGGCGGAGTTGCGCCGCCCCAGCCGCTGCCGCAGCACCTCCGGCGACGCCTTCAGGTAGATGACCAGATCGGGCGTGGCGATGTCGCGCCGGAACTGCGCGAAGTAGCGGTTGTAGATGGCCAGTTCCGAATCGCTTAAGTTGACGTAGGCGAACAGCTTGTCCTTTTCGAACAAATAATCCGCCACCACCGGCTCCGAGGGCCGTACCGGACCCAGATCCCGCAGTTGCCGGTAGCGCTCGAACAGCAGGTGCATTTGCAGGCGAAACGCCGCCCCTTCCTCGCCGGCGTAAAACGGCGCCAGGTAGGGACTCTCGTCGCCATCCAGCACGCGGCGGGCATTCATCCGCTCGGCCAGAATACCGGCGAGCGTGCTCTTGCCCACCCGGATTGGGCCTTCGACGGCAATGTACCGGGGCGGTTCAAAAAGCTGGGGCATAGGGCAGGGAACCGAGGATGGAACAGTTTACCGGAATCCGTTCGCCCCGCCCACCACGCGCCCCGGCCCCGTGGCCGGAGCCTCGCCCGCAGCCGTGGAACAGGCTTCAGCCTGTGTGCCGCGGGCTTTAGCCCGCGGCCCCGCCAGGGGCCAAGCAAACGCCCCACCCAACGAAGCTCGCGCGCGCTGTCGCTGGCGGCCCTTCCCGCCGCTGCGCCGCGTTTTCTCTGTTCGCCCGCCGCCGGCCAACGCCGGCGAGCGTCTCTCACCCAACTGCGCCGCTAACTCCCGCGCAATCAATGTCGCGCACCCGCGTCGTTACTGTCATTGCGGCCGGTTTTGAGAGTTTCTCGCGGGGCCGCTTCCGGCGGCCAGCCGCCGTAGCCGCTGGCCCCGCAACGCCGGGTGCGCCAGGCATGGTGCCGACGGCTGTCCCGCCGCCGGCGGCAGCGCCCGCAAGTCGCGCAGCGGCAGCAAGACGAATCGCCGCGTGCACAGCCGCGGATGCGGCAGCGTCAGCTCCCGCGTGTGCATCCGGGCCTGGCCGTAGGTCAGCAGATCTAAATCGATCGTCCGCGGTCCGCCTTGCGCCCCGTCCCGCCGCCGTCCCAGAGCGAACTCGATGCCTTGCAATTGCCGCAGCAGCGCCCGCGGCCCGCGGGTCGTTTCGATGGCCGCCACGGCGTTCCAAAACGGCCGCTGCGCTCGGCCCCCCACCGGCGCGGACTCATAGAAGTCGGAAACCGCCACGATGCGGTTCCCCGCCTGCCGCAGCGCCCGCAGCGCCTGGCTCAGGTATGCCGCCCGGTCGCCGATATTCCCGCCCAGGGCGACGAATGCCCGCGCCACGTCAGAACAGCCGCGCCGCCGCCGCCGGCGGCGGGTCGCGCTTGAAATGCTGGTAGGCCAGCGCCGTGGCCACGCGGCCCCGCGGCGTCCGGTCCAGAAAGCCGATTTGCAGCAGGAACGGCTCGTAGACTTCCTCAACCGTATGCGGGTCCTCGGCCAGGATCGCCGCCAGCGTGCCTACGCCCACCGGCCCACCGTTGTACTTGTCAATCAGCGCCAGCAACAGCCGCCGGTCGGTGTCGTCGAAGCCGTACTCGTCGATTTCCAGCATCTCCAGGGCATCGGCCGCCACCGCGGCGGTGATCCGCCCCTGCGCCCGCACCTCGGCGAAGTCCCGCACCCGCCGCAGCAAGCGGTTGGCGATGCGCGGCGTGCCCCGGCAGCGCCGCGCCAGAATCTCGCTCCCCTCCGCGTCCATCGGCACGCCGAGAATCCGCGCCGAGCGGTCCAGGATCCGCGCCAACTCCTCCGGCTCATAGTGCTGCAGCCGCAGCAGCAGCCCGAAGCGCGAGCGCAGCGGCGCGGTGATCAAGCCGGCGCGCGTGGTGGCAGCGATAAACGTGAACGGCTGCAACTCCAGCACGTGCGTCCGCGCCGCCGGACCCTGGCCGATCAGGATGTCCAGCTTGTAATCCTCCAGCGCCGAGTACAGAATCTCCTCCAACTGCGCTTGCAGCCGGTGCACCTCGTCCAGGAATAGAACCTGCCGCGCCTCCAGGTTGCTCAGCAGCGCGGTCACGTCGCCCTTGATTTGCAGCACCGGCCCCGATGTAGCCTGGAATGCCACCCCCAGTTCCTGCGCCACGATCGCCGCCAGCGTGGTCTTGCCCAAGCCCGGCGGCCCGTACAGCAGCACGTGGTCCATCGCCTCGCCGCGGGCCCGCGCCGCCTCGATCGCCAAGCCTAGCTGCTGTTTGACCTTCGTTTGTCCGACGAAGTCGTCCAAGCGGCTCGGCCGAAGCCGCTGTTCGAAGGCGGCGTCGTCTTCACCCCGCTCGGCGGCCATCAGCCGCGCCCGGCTCGGTGGCTCGGAGGAGAAAGAAGGCATGGCAACAGCATATCGCGGCAACTGCACGATGCCCGGAGCGTAAATCGGGGGAACCGCGGCCGTCGCGCCGTGCGCGCCCCGCGGCCGCTACTCCCTCGCCAGGCCGTCCCGATCGGGGCGGCTGCGCCGCCGCCGCGGTTCGTGTGGCTGGTGCGCCCGGTCGCCGCGCGGCTGGGCCCGCGCCTATCCGTGCTCACGCCGCGGCTTGGGCCTCACGCCGCGGCTGGGGCTTGACGCCGCGGCTGGGGCCTCAGGCCGCGGTCTGCGCCCTTGCCGCCGACGGCAGCTTGGCGACCGCGGCCAGCGCCAGCAGTCCGCAGGCTTCCGCCGCCCACAGCACGCCGGTCGCGTGCCAGCGTGCCGCCAGCAGCCCGAGCGCGGCGACGCCGATCGCGCCGATGGCGTTGCCCAACCCCAAGGCCAAGCCCGAGCCGAGAGAATGATGCCGCGGCAACAGATCCTGCCCCATCAGCAGCGTGAGGGGAAAGGTCGCGAACATCGCGATGCCGAAACCGGACAGGGCTAGCCACATGCCCGCGCCGCGGGCCGCCAGGAACGCCGGCAGCAAAGCGCATGCGGCGGCCGTTGCCGTGAATACCACGCGCCTGCGGCCCCAGCGCTCCGCCAAGAAAGCAGCCGCGAGATTGCCGGCGATGCCCACCACCAGCATCGCCGTGATCAGCCCGGCGCCGCCCACCAGGCTGCCGCCGCGTTCGGCCCACAGCAGGGGCACGAAGGCCGTGACGCCCAGCAGCAACATATTCCGCAGCCCGGAGTAGGCCAGCAGCCAAACCAGCGGCCGGCCCGCCGCGCGCAGGCCGCCGAGGGCGGAATGGGTATGGCTGCGGCGCGGCTGTGGCGGCAGCCGCCACCACATCCAGCCCACCGTCGGAATCGCCGCCAGGGGCAGCACCCACAGCGCGTGCAGGCCCCAGGTCGCGACCACCAAGCCGGCCAATAGCGGCCACAGCCCCCGGCCGAGCTCTCCCCCCACCAGGAAGGCTGAGATCGCGCGTTCCCCGGAGCCGCTCGAAAGCCGGCGGACGGACGCCAGGGCGGGGGGATGAAACAGCGAATTGGCCACGCCAATCAACACCAGCGCGGCCAGCAGCGAGCCCAAGCCGTGCGCCCAGCCCACCCAGGCCGCGCCCAGCGCCGTGCCCGCCAAGCCCAGGACCGGCATGGCCCGCCCGCCCCAACGGTCCGACCAGGCGCCGCTCAGCGGCTGGAGCGCTTGGCCCACGATCAGCGTGGCGAGAATGGCGCCGGCATAGGCGATCGGCAGCCCCAGAGCCGCCAACACCGCCGGCAGCACCCCCGGCAGGTAGTTGGCCGCGCCGTCGTTCAGAAAATGCGCCCATGCCAGCAGGCCGATCAGCCGGCCCGCGTCCGGCCGATTGCCGGGCGGCTGGGGCGGCGCGGACGGGTGGATGGAAGCCGTGACGGTCACGTCTTTCCAGGCTACACGACCGGTGCCGCCGCCTCACTCCCGGCGCCGGGATCCCGTCCCTGGCTCCGGCCCCCGCCCGCCGCGCATCTCCCCCGACGCCGGGTGTACGCTCTAAGGTAAGCACCTGAGGAGGCGCTCCATGGCTGAGAAAGCTACGTTGGCGGCGCAACGGCGTTCCCGCTTCGCGCCGCGGGCCGGCTTCACCCCGCAAGCCGTCAAGGAATTGGCCGCCGCCCTGAACGCGCTCTTGGCGGACACCTTCGCCCTGTACATCAAGACCAAGAACTTCCATTGGCACATGGGCGGACCGCATTTCCGCGACTACCATCTCCTGCTGGACGAGCAAGCGGAGCAGATTTTCGCCATCACCGATCCCATCGCCGAACGGGTGCGCAAGATCGGCGGCGTTACCCTGCGTTCCGTGGGCGAAATCTCCCGCCTCCAGCGCATCGCCGACAATGACGCCGATTTCGTGGATCCCGGCGACATGCTGGCCGAGCTGCGCGAGGACAATGAAGCCCTGGCGGCCCGCATGTTGGAAGTGCATGGGCTCTGCGGCGCCCGCGACGACGTGGCCACGGCCAGCCTGCTGGAAGGCTGGATAGATGAAGCCCAGCGCCGCGCTTGGTTCCTCGCCGAAACCGGCAAACGGCCCTAACCCGTCCGCGCCGTCCGGGCCCGTCCTTTCCGCCGCTGATACACTGCCTGCATGGCGGCAGCCGCGACAGCAGCGTTTTTCGCCTTCGAGGGAGTTTCCAAGGCGTTCGGCGGGAATCCCGTGCTCGACGACGTCAGCTTCGACGTCCGCCCCGGCGAAACCGTCTGCATCATGGGCCGCAGCGGCGTCGGCAAATCCGTCAGCCTGCGCCTGCTGATGGGCTTCCTCAAGGCGGATTCCGGCCGCGTCATCGCCGCCGGCGAAGACATCACCGGCTGGACCGAACCGCAGCTTCACGAGCTGCATAAAAAGGTCACGCTGGTGTTCCAGTCCGGCGCGCTATTCGACTCGCTGACCGTCGGCGACAACGTCGCGTTTCCGCTCCGCGAGCAGAATCACCACTCCGAGCAGGAGACGGCCGAGGTGGTGGACCGGTTGCTGGAAATGCTGGAAATCAGCCGCTTTCGCGATGAGTTTCCCGCCTCCCTCTCGACCGGCATGAAGCGCGCCGTGGCCATCGCCCGCGCCCTGGCGGCGCGGCCGCAGGCCATTTTGTACGATGAGCCGACCACCATGGTGGATCCGATGATGGTGCACGTCATCGCCGACCTGATGCGCAAGGTGCGTGAGCAGGTGAAGCTGACCAGCGTGGTCGTGACGCACGACACGCGCCTGGCGCGGCAAATCGGCGACCGGCTGGTGTTTCTGCACGATGGCCGGGCCCGGTTCTTCGGCACCATCGCCGAGATGGAGGCCAGCCAGGACCCGGTGCTGCGGTCCTTTTTGCAGCAAGACGAAGGCAGCCTGTTGCAGCCGCTGCGGCGCTGACGCGTTTACGTCAGCGGCGTCCGGATCATCAGGAAGAAGCTGCCCAGCGTGATGACGATCGCCGCCAGCTGAATGCCGCGCCATAGGCTCACGCTGGCGGCGGTCAAGGGCGGCCGGTCGGAGATCACGCGGCCCAGCGCCGCGCCGCTCAGCAAGCCGCCCAGGTGCGCCGCCAGGCTGATCTCCCCGAACCCCAGGGCGGGCCCGGCGACGGTGAACAGCAGGGCGAAGATCGTCCAGGACCAGCCCTGGGAACGCACCTGCCGCGACATGCCGTCGTGCCGGCCCCATCCGTAGGTGATCATCAGCCCCAGCAGCCCGAACAGCGCTCCCGACGCCCCCAGGACGGCGGTGTTCGCGGCGCTGGCGACGATGTTGCCAATGAAGCCGGTGGCCAGGTAGATGCTGAGGAACTTGGCCGGCCCATACAGGGACTCGCAGATCGGGCCCAGGTAGTACAGCGCCAGCATGTTGAAGCCGATGTGCATCCAGCCGGCGTGCAAAAACATCGCCGTCACCCAGCGCCAATACTGGCCGCTCGCCAGCATGATCGGCATCGGCAGGCTCAGTCCCAGACGCACGATGGCGGTGTTGCCCACCGGCTGTAGCAAGGACCCCGTGTGGCTCAGCAGCATTTCCACGGCGAACATGAGCAGATTGCCGAGCAGAAGCAGGCTGGTCACCGGCGCGGTTTGGGGCAGGAAGCGCGACAGCAGACGGCCGGCGGGGCCGGTGCCCAACACCCGCAGCCGCTGGCCGCAATACGGGCATTGCCGGTCGCGGCGGTCCACCAAGGCGCGGCAGGAGGGGCACATCTTCTGCTCCACGAACACCCCCCGCGCCGATTCCCGCGCCGATTCCCGGGTGCGAAACCAGCGATTCTTCCACCGGTTCCAGCGGAACCGCATCCGGGGCGTGATCAGGTCCATGAGAATGACTCCGCGCCAGCCGGCGGGCTTAGACCACCGTTTCGATGGTCAGCTTTTCGATCGTCACCGGTTGCTTCGGCCGGTCCTGCCGGTCGCGCGGCGCCTCGGAGATCCGTTTCACCACATCCAAACCTTCCACCACCTGCCCAAACACCGTGTGCCGGTTGTCCAGCCACGGGGTCGGCGCGACGGTGACGAAAAACTGCGAACCGTTGGTGTTGGGCCCCGCGTTGGCCATGGACAGCATGCCCGCCTCGCCGTGCCGCAGGTCGGGGTGAAACTCATCCTGGAACTGGTATCCCGGCCCGCCGGTGCCCGTGCCCAAGGGATCGCCGCCCTGGATCATGAAGTCGGGAATCACGCGATGAAATTGCAATCCATCGTAGAAGGGCCGGCGGGCTTTCTGCCGCGTCTTGGGATCCACGAACTCTTTCTGGCCGCTGGCTAGGCCGGTGAAATTCGCGACGGTTTCCGGCGCTTGCTCCGGAAACAAGCGCGCCACGAATGCGCCATGGTTAGTTTGAAAACGGGCGTAAAGCCCCGGCTTGAGCGGCATGTTCAGCCTCCAAAAATCCTCGTTTCAGTTTAGCAAGCGGCCTGCCCCCGGCGGCCGGGGTGGCCCCGAGCGCGAGTCCGTGGGCGCCGTCCGCCCTGGTCCCTGGGGTGGTTCCTTCGCCGGCGCGCGGCGATGCGCCGCAGCCTACCGCGCCCATTCGATCACGGCTTTGATTTCGTCGTCGGGATGCTGGGAAAATCCGGTCGCGAAGTCCTGCGCCGCATAGCGATGAGTGATCAGCTTGGCGACGTGTCCCGGCCAGCGCAATTCCGCCGACAGCATATCGTCCACCCCAAGCTGAAAATGATCGCGCGCGGCGTTGACGCTGCCCGCGATCGCCTGGTTGCCGAGCACCAGTCCGCGCACCAGCGCCGCGCCATTCAGCTCGATGGGACGGTCCCCGTCGGGTAATCCGGTGAGCACCATCACCCCATTCGCGCCCAGGGCATCGAGCAAATTGAACGACAGCGAGGCGATGCCCGCCGCTTCGATGATCACGTCCATGCTCCGCCGCAAGGAGGCGATCTTGTCCGGGGGAATCTCCTGCCCGTTGATATATTGCCCGCCGATGGCCAGCAGCCACTGCGGCCGCGCCGACGCCTCGGGAACGATGTCGAGGCCGTATACCGCGGCGCCGCGCACCCGCAGCGCCAGGGCGGCCAACAGGCCGATGGGTCCCAAGCCGGCCACCAGGCACGGCCGCCCAAACCACCAATCCGGGGCGGCGGAAGCCTGCGGCAGCCGGCCGGCTTGAATGCGGCCCGCCTCGTCGATCGCCTTTTCCGCCACCGACATCGGTTCGGCCAGCACGCCGATGTCGGCGAGTTCCGGCGCCAGGCGGACCAAATATTGTTCCTGGTCCACCACGTATTCGGTTTGGTAGCCGTCCATGCCCCAAATGCCGCGCTCCTGATATTTGCCCGTCAGGCACATGTCGGGGCGGTTCATGGCGCAGGGCAGGCATTCGCCGCAGACGCGCCGCACGGTGAACACCGCCAGGTCGCCCGGCTTGGCGCGGGTGACCTGGTCGCCCACTTTTTCCACCCGGCCCAGCATCTCATGGCCGATCACCAGTTCCTTTTGCCCGTCCGGCGCCTTCGACCGGCCCCCAAGGATCTCCTCCCGGTCAGTGCCGCAGATGCCGACGCGGAGCACCCGCAGCAACACTTGGTTGGCGGCGGTTATGGTGGGCTGCGTCCGGTCCACCCAATGGGGCTGGCCGGCGCCGGGCTGGATTGCGATTGCTTTCATACACTTATCCTAGTGCCCTCGGGCGCCGGGGACAAACTCCGGCGGCGGAATGAGGAAACTCTCATGGTGGGTTCCTGCCTGGATACCTGAACCACATCGGCCAGTTGTGCGCTTCCTTGCAACTTTGCTACTGTCTTTCCTACCGTTGTGCGTCGGGTATGAGTGAGAGGATCGAACGTGGCCGCCTGGCTCCAGGTGTAGGTCTGCCGGGCGCGGTGATTGACGCCGAATTGCGCCTGCAATCGGCGGACGCGGCGTTTTGCCGTTTGCTGGGCCTGAATGCCGCCGAGATCCTCGGGCGCGGCGTCGAGGAACTAGGCCGGGGCCGATGGGATGGCACGGGCCTGCGTTCCGCGCTGGCGCCGTTGGCCATGGGGCCGCCCGTCTCCGACACGCCGCCGTTGGACCTGCGCTTGGAACCGATGCTGCTCGGCGTCGGCATCCCTGCTTTGTGGCTGCAGGCGCAGCGCGAAGACGCCGCCGTGGGTGTGGGCATCCGCCTGTGGATTCGGAGTCCCGTCGAGCCCGCCGGCGCGGCGCCCGACGCGGTTGCGGCCGCCGCCCCCGCAGCGCCGGCGCCTCCGGGCGCCGCCGCTGGTACTGGTCCGGCCCCGGAAATGCTGGGGCGGGAAAGCTATTTGTTGCAGTTGCTGATGCAAGCGGTCCCGGACTCCATCTTTATCAAGGACCGGCAACTCCGCTTCGTCCAGGCCAACCACGCCTTGGGACGCAAGCTGGGGCTCAGCGATTCCCGCCAGGTGCTGGGCAAGACCGACGCGGACTTTTTCACGCCCGAACTGGCCGACGCGTTTCGCGCGCGTGACGAGCGCGTCTTGACCCAGGGAGAGGCGATCGTCAACTGGGAGCAGCGCGAAGTCTGGCGGGACGGGAGGGCCACCTGGGCGCTGGTCACCGAACTGCCGCTCCGCGGCGCGGACGGGGAGATTGCCGGCCTGCTCGGCATTGTGCGCGACATTAGCGACCGCCGCCAGGCACAGGAGGCGTTGCTGGCCTCCGAGCGCATGTACCGGTCGCTGTTCGAGCGCAGTCTCTGCGGCGTCTTCCTGAGCACGCCGCAGGGACGGCTGTTGGACGTCAACGATGCCTTTACCGCCATGCTGGGCTACGATTCCCGCGCCGAATTATTGGCCCACCCGGCGGTGGATTTATACTTCGGTCCCGCGGATCGCGCGTTGCATGTGGAGCAACTGCGGCGCCAAGGTTCGGTGACGAATTTCGAGGTGCGCTTCCGCCGCAAGGACGGCGGCGAAATCTGGGTCTTGGAAAACACCGGCCTCATCCGCGACGAGCGCGGCGAGGAGTTGCTGCAAGGCACGGTGATTGACATCACCGAGCGGCGGCAACTGGAGGCGCGGCTGCGGGAAAGCATGAAGATGGAAGCCGTGGGCAAGTTGGCCGGCGGCGTGGCCCACGACTTCAACAACCTCCTGACGGTCATCAGCGGCCAATGCGAAATGCTGGCCATGCAAGCCGAGCCGGCGGCGCGGCAACAGGAACGCCTGGAGGCGATCAGCGCTGCCGCCCAGCGCGCCGCGGGCCTCACGCGGCAACTGCTGGCCTTTGGACGGCAGTTGCCGGTGACGTTGGAGCCGGTGGACCTGAACGCCTGCGTGCGCTCCTGTTGGCCGCTGCTGCGCAGCGTGATGGGGGAAGGGGTGGAGATCCAGTTGGACCTGTCGCCCGGACTCGATTGGGTGCAGGGCGACCGCCGGGAAATCGAGCAAGCCCTCGTGCACCTCGCGGGCAACGCGCGTTCCGCCATGCCGGAGGGCGGCTCCCTGCGCGTGTCCACCTTTAGCCGCGACCTGGCCTCCGGACAGCGCGAGGGCGCGCGCGCATTGGCTCCCGGCCGATATGCGGTCGTGGCCCTCGCCGACAGCGGCGTGGGCATGGTGCCCGAGGTGCAAGCCCGCATCTTCGAGCCGTTTTACACCACGCAAGAGGTGGGGCGGGGTTCCGGCCTGGGGCTGGCGGGAATTCTCGGCATGGCGCAGTTGAGCGGTGGCGACATGCGGGTGCGCAGCGCGCCGGGGCAGGGGGCGACGTTTGAGATTTGGCTGCCCGCGCGTTCCGCGCCGGAGGCGGTGGCCACGGCCCGCCCGACGGTGTTGTGCCTCCAGCCCGACGCCAACCTGCGCGCCGCGCTGCGCGCGGCGTTGGAGCAGGGTGGCTACACGGTGCTGGAAGCGGCCGCGCCGGAGCAGGCGCTGGAGCAGGCCCGTGTGAATCCCCTCCCGATCCATCTGCTGTTCGTCGAACCCGGCGGCGCCAATGGCGAAGGCTGGAACCTTTGCCGGCAGATGCGCGGCTTGCGGCCGGAAATCCGCTTTCTGGCCATTACCGCCTTTGCCGAGCGCCTGGCCGCGGCGCAGACCGCCTCCGAGCTGGGCGCCCACTTGCTGCTGAAGCCGTTTACTCCGGATGGGGTGGTGGACCGGGTGCGGGAGATCCTCGGCGCCGCGCCGGCCCTCCACTCCGCGCGGCTATAGGCTGCGTCCGCGCTAGCTGGCGCCCGCTTTCGCGCCGCCAAACTTCAACAGCCGGTCGAGGACGAAATCGCTGCTCACCGTTTCGCCGCTGAGCGCCATGGCCAGGATTTCGCCTCCGAGCACCTGCGGCGCCAGCATGATGTCCGGCTGGACGCGCCGCACCCGGTCCATGTTCTTGCCATCGTTGATCGCCGCCACGGTTTTCACTTGGCCGCCCAGTTCCTTGACCGCCAGCACGATGAAGGCGTTTTCGGAATCGTCGGCCCGCATCGCCAGCACGGCGCGGGCTTGCGGCGCTCCGGCGCGCTGTAAAACCTCCAGATTATTGGCGTCGCCGACGACGATGTCGGCGCCCTCGAAGTCGCCCGGCGCGGGGTGCTGGGCGAAGATCAGCGTGACCGGCTTCTGGCGCTTTTGCAGCTCCCGGTAGGTGTTGTAGGCCAGCGAGGTGTTGCCGATGATGATGAAGTGGTCTTTGCGGTTCATATGCTTCTCCTCGCTGACAATGCGTTGCAGGCTGCCGCTGATCAGCGGGGCGACGATCGCCGTCAGTGAGGTGGCGAAGACGGTGATGCCCAGAATGATGATGGACACCGTGAACAGCCGGGCATGCGGCGTCACCGGCACGATATCCCCGTAGCCCACCGTGGACATGGTGACCACGGCATAATACAGCGCGGTGGAAAGGCGGTGAATCGGCGGGTGGAACTCGCGCCCCAGGTACAGCGCGCCGAAGACCGCGTAGATGACCAGCAGCAGGCTGCTGGCCAGCGCGAAGAGCGTGCCGGCGGCGAGGCTGCTTTTGTTGAAGGCGCGATGGAAGACCAGCAGCGCGACCAGCAGCGTCACGTCCCAGCCCAGGGCCGTGGAGTAGAGCGAGCGGCTGAAATGGAAGGCGAAGGCGGCGGTCAGCACCATCAGGCTGAGCGCCACGATCCAACTGAAGCGCGAGCGCAGCAGTAGCCCGATCGAGGTCAGCAGCATCGCCAGCCCCAGCACCACGATTGGCAGGCCGCTCTGCGCCAGTCCGGGAATGCCCATCCCGCGGATGGTGTGCACCGCCAGTTGCGCGTGCAGCAGTTCGCGCGCCCCGGGCAGGCCCGCCAGCAGCAAGCTCAGCCCGACGAGGGCGACGCCAATGCCCAGGGGAATGTGCGGGAACCAGTGCGAGGTGTCCACGGCCCGCCGCACCCAGTCCCAGGCCTTGCGCCACGGCGCTTCCGTGCCGGGCAGGAGACGCAGATGGCGTTGCGGTGAATCCGAGGGCATGGTGACTGGTTCAGGATAAAGCACCGCCTGCCGGAATTGGCCTCGGCAATGCGGCCCGCCTGGTGCATGATCGGTACATGCAGAAACGGCTTCCCTTTGCCTGGAGCGTGCTGGCGGCGTTGTTGGCGGCCGCTCCGTTGTTCGCGGCGGGTCCCGTGCCCGCTCCGCGGCGCATCACCGCCCCAGCCCTGGCGGCGCAGTTGCGCCGGGGGCAGCGGCCGGTGATTTTCCAGGTGGGCTTCCGGGAACTTTACGCCGCCGCGCACATTCCGGGAGCCCGCTATGCCGGGCCCGCGTCCCGGCGCGCCGGGCGGATGCGCCTGCGCCGCGCGCTGGCGCGCCTGCCGCGCAACCGCCGGATCATCTTGTACTGCGGCTGTTGCCCGTGGCCAAAATGCCCGAACATCCGGCCCGCGGCGCGCCTGGCGCGCCGGATGGGCTTCCGCCACGTGGAGCTGCTATACCTGCCGCACAGCTTCGCGCAGGATTGGGTGCGGCGCGGCTATCCCGTCGCCGGCCGGGACGCCCGGGGTCTGCGGAGGGGCGGGCGCTAGAGCTGGTGGCGCTCCAGGCGGCGGTACAGCCCGCTGCGGCTCAGGCCTAGGGCCTTGGCGGCGTGGCTGACGTTGCCGCCGCAACGCTGCATCGTCTTCTGAATCAGAACCCGTTCCACCTCTTCCAGCGTCATTTCTTCGAGCTGGCGGTCGGATCCGCCGGGCAGCGGCGGCGGCCCGGCCAGGGCCAAATCAGCGGGCGTAATCCGCTCGCCGCCGGCGAGCAGGACGGCCCGCTCGACCGCATGTTCCAGTTCCCGGACGTTGCCCGGCCAGGGATATTCCAGCAGCAGGCGCATGGCGGCGGGGTCAAAGCCGGCGCCCGACGCGGTGAATGGCTTGCCGTAATGGGCGGCGAAGTGGGCGAGAAAATGGCCCGCCAGCAGCGGAATGTCCTCGCGCCGCTCGCGCAGCGGGGGCAGGTGAATTTCCACCGTATTCAGGCGGAACAGCAGATCGGGACGGAAATGGCCGCTGGCCGCCGCCGGCGCCAGGTTCATGTTGGTGGCGCTGACAATGCGCACGTCCACGCAACGCGTGCGCGAGGATCCGACCCGCTCCAATTCCCCGGTTTGCAGCACGCGCAGCAGCTTGGCCTGCTGCGTCAGCGCCAGGTTGCCGACCTCGTCGAGAAATAGCGTGCCGCCGTCGGCCATTTCGAACCGGCCCATGCGGTCGGCTTTCGCATCGGTAAACGCGCCGCGCACATGGCCGAAGAGTTCGCTTTCAAAGACGCCTTCCGGAAGGCCGCCGACGTTGACCGCCACCCAGGGCTTCGCAGCGCGCGGCGACAGCGCGTGCAGGGCGCGGGCGGCCAACTCCTTGCCCGTGCCGTGCTCGCCGGTGATCAGCACATTGGCGCCCGAGGGCCCCACCCGCGCCAGCAGCTCCATGACCGAGCGCATCGGCCGGGATTCGGCGATCATCGCCGGCAGCCCCTCGGCGCGGAGAAACTCGTTTTCCGCCTCCAGCTTCAGTTGCCGCCGCATGGCACGGCCCAGCTCGATCTGGGTCCGCAATATGGACAGCAGGCGGGCATTGTCCCAAGGCTTCTGCACGAAATCGCGGGCCCCGCGGCGAATCGCCTCCACCGCCAGGTCCACGCTGCCCCAGGCGGTCATCACCACTACGGGCAGGAACGGGTCGAGATGTTGCAGGCGGGTGAGCAGGTCCAGCCCCTCCGCCCCGGTCGTGGTGTCCCGCGCGTAGTTCAGATCCACCAGCGCGACGTCGAAATCGCGCGCTTCCACCGCGGCCACCACGGCCGCGGGCGAGGCGGCGGTTTCCGTCGCGTAGCCTGCGGGCTTGACCAGCAGGCGCAGCGATTCCACGATCGCCGGCTGATCGTCCGCCAGCAGAATGCGCGCCGGTGTTTCCCGCTCGTTCGGCGGGTTCTCCGGGCCGGGAGAATGGTCGCTGCGGCTCGTATCCCTGTCCTCCTGGCGCTTCTAGTGATTGGCCCCGGCCAAGGGGGGAATGCTCCAGTTCACCGGCGCCAGCGGGCCGCCGCGGCGGGACGGCGCCGCCAATTGCGCCCGGCGCGGCGCGCGCAGCTGCACATGATATTGGCTGAGAATCGTGCCGGTGGCTTCCGCCAGCTTGATCTGCGCCTTGGCGTAATCGGCCCGCGCCTGAATGGCGGCGGATTGGAGCTGCAATAGCGCCTTTTGCGCATCAATCACGGTGAAGACCGTCGTCGCGCCCATCTGGTACTTGGCTTTGGCGTTGGCCAGCGCCTGCTCGGCCAGCTGCCGGGAGGCGTTGACATCCTCAAGTTTCGCCACCGCGCCATCCAGGGCGATGAGATCGGAATCCACCTGCTGCGCCAATTTGTTTTCCTGGTTCCGGATGATGACCCGCTCCTGCGCCAGTTGCAGTTCGGCGGTGGCGTGGTCGGCGCGGCCGACGTGGTTCACCAAGGGCACCGCCAGCGAGAAGCCGACCGCATAGTCGGGATAGGTGACGTGGAGGGATTGCGTGAATGCCTGCGTGATGCCGCCCGGCAGCGGCGCGCGCAGCTCGCTCGCGGGGCAGGGAAACTGGTTGACCGCGCAGTTGACCTGCAATCCGGACAAGCCGCTGGCCGAGATCGAGGCGCCGACTTGCAGCGTCGGCTGTAGCGCGATCCCGGTCACTTTGGCTTCCAGCTCGCGGGTTTTGAGGTTATAGCGGTCCTCCTGAATCTCCGGGCGGTTGCGCAAGGCTTCTTGGATCACGGCCTGTTCACTGAGATTGGGCGGGCCCTGCGGCGACGGCAGTTCCTCCGTGGTGCGGAGCCGCGCGGCGATGACGGCGGGGCTCCAGTCCCGCACCAGATACAGCTTGAGCTTCGTCGCCTGCTGCTGCGCCTGTGTTTGCAGCGTCAGTTCATTCTGGCGCAGCGTCGTGCTCTGGCTTTCGACTTCGATCAGCTGGCTTTCCGGCGCCTTGCCCCGCGCCACCAATTGCCGCGTGTCCGCCAGCAGTTGGCCGGCATATCGGCTGGTTTGGCGCGCGACCCGAACCTCCTGCTGCAACTCCGCCAAATCCCAGTACTGCTCCGCCGCCTGGGCGACGGTCTGGATGACCTTTTGCCGGAAGACGGCATCGGCGACGTGGCGGTTGTTCTCCGCCACGATCAAGAATGCCCGGTTGGCGACGGAGTTAAAGCCGCCGGGGAAGATGTTTTGGCCGATGCCGAGGCTGACGCTGCTGATCAGCTCGGGATTGAAAAACAATTCGTTGCTGTTGATGTACTGCCGGACGCCGACGCCGGACACGGAAATCGAGGTTCCGGTGGCGAAGCCCTGCGTGAACGACGCCCCGCCAACCGTCTGGTTGACCTCGCTGATCGGCGTGCCGTAAATGACCGGCGAGTTGAGCGGGGATTTCGAGTGTTCGTCCGAAAAGAAAAAGTTGAGTTGCGGGTCGGACAGCCCGCCGCCCAGGGCCCGCAAGCCCCCGCCGCCGCCGACTACGCCGCCGGCGCCCCCAGTGCTGGCGCCGCCGCCGATACCGCCGCTGGCGCCGATGGCGCCGGAGAACAAGCTGGTGGTGCTGACCGCGCCGGAGACGCCGCGGGCCGCCGCGCCGCCCTTGGTGCGCATTTGGTCGGCTTGCGCGAATAAGCGCTCGTAGTCCGCCGTGGCGATATCCAAGTTGTCCGCCAGCGCCAGGGCGATCACCCGGTGCAGCGAAAGGTTGATGGTGCCGCTATGGGCCGCTCGGTCCAGGGCCTGGGGATTGGCCAGATTCAACGCCGGCACGTGCCAGGCCTCGTAGACGCGCCAGAACTTGGGAAACAGGGAGACATTGGCGAAATCCACCTTCGCGGGTACCGCGGTGTTCGCGATGGTGACCGCGGCGACCGCCGGGTGGTGCGGCGCCGCGGGGGCCGCGCCGGAGGTCTGCGCCGCGACGGGAAGCGCCAGCAGCAGGAGCACGGCGGGCAGGACATGGCGCCGCGGCCGGCCATGGCGCGCCCAAGAGGGGATGGCGCCGGCCACGGGCTGTGCCGGCCGGACGTCCTGGCGCTCGCGGCCAACGGGGGCGAATGCCGCGCTCATTCCGCCGCCCCTTGCACCTGCGCGCCGGGCTGGGTATCCCCTACCACCCAGCCATCCTTGAGTTGCACCGTGCGGCCGCCGTAGGCGGCGTTCGCCTCCGAATGCGTGACCTGCACGATGGTCGTACCGTCCGCGTTGAGGCGGCGGAATAGCTCCATGATTTCCTGGCCTTGTTGCGAGTGGAGGTTCCCGGTGGGTTCGTCGGCCAAGATCAGCTTCGGATTGGCGATCACCGCCCGGGCGATGGCGACCAACTGCTGCTGGCCGCCGGAGAGTTGATTGGGGAACAGGTCTTTCTTGCCGACGATATGAAACCGGTCGAGCGTGTCGCAGACCATGCTGGCCCGCTGCGAGCGGGGAATATTGCGGTAGGACAGCGGTACGTCCAGATTTTCATAGACCGTCAGGCTGTCCAGCAGGTGATAACTCTGGAAAACGAAGCCGATGGTGCGCTTGTTCAGCTCGTTGCGATCCTTGATCTTCATTTGGTGCACGGGATGCCCCAGCAGAAAATACTCCCCGGACCAGGCGCCATCCAAAAGCCCGAGAATGCTGAGCAAGGTGGATTTGCCCGCGCCGGAGGGGCCCATGACGGTGACGAACTCTCCCTCCTGAATGCGCAGGTTGACGCGGCGCAGCACCCAGGTGCGCTGGGCGCCGTTGGCGTAGCACTTTTCGATATGGTTCAGCTCGATCATGATGCGCGCGGACGGCTGCTGGGCCGGGCCGCGGCCGGATGGCGCGGCGGCGAGGCGGAACGATGGCCTCGGGTCTAAATCGACTGCCCGGAACTGGCCTCCAGCGCCGCCAGCTCCTGTTCCTCGACCACGCGGCCGTCGAATAAATGGACGGTGCGGTCGGCATGGCGGGCAAAACGCGGATCGTGGGTCACCATGCAGATGGTCGAGCCTTCGCCATGCAACGTCTTCAGCAGATCCATCACCGCGTCGCCGTTGCGGGAGTCCAAATTGCCCGTGGGCTCGTCGGCCAGCAAAATGGACGGCTGGCCGGCCAGGGCGCGGGCCACGGCCACGCGCTGCTGCTGGCCGCCGGAGAGCTGGCTGGGCAGGTGGCGGGCCCGGTGGCCCATGCCGACCTTTTCCAACGCTTGGTTGGCTCGCTCCTTGCGTTCAGAGGGCCGCATGCCGCGGTAGGTGAGCGGCAGTTCGACGTTTTCCAGCACGTTCAGGTCGCCGATCAGATTGAAGCTCTGAAAGATGAACCCGATCTCGCGGTTGCGGATGCGCGCCCGCTCGCCCAGTTTGAGCGACTGCACCGGCCGGTCATTCAGCGTGTACTGGCCATCGGTGGGCGAGTCCAGCAGGCCCAGGATGGACAGCAGCGTGGATTTGCCGCAGCCGGAAGGCCCGGCGATGGAGATGTACTCGCCGCGGCGGATGACCAGATGGACGCCCGAGAGGGCGTGAGTCTCGACTTCATCGGTGTAGAACACCTTGGTGATGTTGTCGAGCGAGATGAGCGCATCACCGTGGCCCTTGCCATTGGTTGCGCCGTTGCCGTTTGCGGGACTGGTTGCCGCCATTGCTTGCGATCCTCCTTCACGATTGCGCGCCGCCGGCTTACTTCAGCGCCACGCGGTTGTAATTTTCATAGGCCGACATATCGGACAAAATCACCTGTTCGCCCGGCTGCAAGCCGCGCAGAATCTGGATGTCGTTGACCGAAGTTTGGCCGACGTCCACCTTGGTTTGCACCGCCTGCCGCCCGCCGTCCACCAGGCGGTACAGCGTGATCTGGCTGTTGGCTTGCCCAAATGCCGGGCGGCCGACATAAATGACGTTTTTCAACAATTGCAGCTGAATGGTGCCCTCGACGCTGAGGTCGGGCCGGGCGCCGGGGGGCAGCGGGCCGAGCAATGCACAATCCACGGTGACCGTGCCGTTCTGCACGGCGGGGTCTATGCGCGTGACGCGGCCGGGGATGATGCCGTTATGCGTGTCAATCTTGGCCGGCTGGCCCAGCGCGATATCCTTGGCGTCGGTTTGGTCAATTTGCAGCTGCGCCTTCAGTTTCTGCGGCACCGCGACCTTCGCGAGCACGTCCCCGGCATGCACCTGCTGACCGACCTGCACCGGCAGATCTTGTAAAACGCCCGCGATGCCGGCGCGCACGTTCAGGTCGTCCACCAGGCTGCGCTGGAGGTCGTATTCGGCCTTGGCTTGGGCGATCTTGGTCTGCGAGGCGGCGAGCTGCGCCTGCTCGGAGTTCCGGTCGGCCACCAGACGCTCCTGTTCCATCTCCGCGTTCGTGGCCAACCCTTGATTTTTCGCCTCCGAAACCTGGAAATCCACCTGCGACACCAAGCCCTTTTTGGCCAGCGCGCGGTCGCTGTTGAGTTGCACCTGCGATTGCCGCAGGCTGGAGACCGCTTGCGCCAGCGTGGCCCGCTGCGCCATCACCTGGGCGTCGAGCTGGGCTTTCAGGTTGTTATAGTTCGCCTGCGCGGCTTTGTACGCGTACTTGGCGCTCAAGGCCTGCTGAATCAGGCTGGGATTGCTCATGACCAGCAAAACAGTGTTTGCTTGCACCGCGGTGCCCGGCAGCACCAGGCGTTTTTCGATCCGGCCGGCGCTTTGCGCCGGAATCCAGCTAATTTCCTCCGGCACCAGCGTGCCCAGCCCCCGGACCTGGCGCAGCATGTTGCCGCGATGCACGGTGCCGATGTACACGGTGCCCTTGTCCACCGTAGGCGGGGCGGGCTGGAGGCGGCTGACGGCAAGGGAAATGGCGGCCAGCACCACCACGGCGGCAATCGAGTACAGAATCCGGTTCCGGCGGCGCTTCTTGCTTTGATCAGGGCGTTGAATGTCCATGGGGGTGAGAAAGATAACGCCTTCAGATTAGCAGTTCAACGCCTCTGGGGCATTTCGGCTGCCAAAGCGGCGGAGATCGAAGTGTCCCTGTGCAAACAAGTTACGCAGCAGCCGGCCCTCCGGTTCCAGGTCCAAGTGTTCGATTGCGGGACGCTAATGTCCGCATTCGGACACCAGCCTTGTCCGGAAACACACTGCCTTGGACGCCGTCCGCGCGGCGGCGTGAGCGTCGCACCGGCCCCGTTCGATCCGGTGGAGTCCTAGGCTTGGGCAGCGGCGGCGGGGGATGCCGCCGGAGCGCGGTCGGCGGCCGCCGCCGGCAGATACAACGAGACTGTGGTCCCCAGCCCCGGGGTGCTATGGAAGGAGACCGCGCCGCCGCTTTGCTGCACGAAGCCGAAGACGGTGGATAAACCCAGTCCCGAGGCGCTGTGATGGCCCTTGGTGGTAAAGAAGGGCTCGAAGATGTGCTTTTGCAGGTCCGCGTCCATGCCCGCGCCGGTGTCGTTTACCGTGAGGGTCACGTAATCGCCGGCTCGCACGCCCAGTGCCCCCGCGGCGCCGCTGGCCAGGCGCACTTCGGCGGTGCGGATCTCAATGCGCCCGGCGGCGGCGATGGCGTCCGCCGCGTTCAGAACCAAGTTAAACAATGCCTGCTCGATTTGGTGCGGGTCGGCTTTGACCAGGGGCAGGCTGGAGGCGAGCACGGGCTGCAACACAACGTTCTCGCGCACCAGGTGGCGCAGCATGGTGACGCAGGCCTCGACCGATGCATTCAGTTGCAGTTCGACCGGTTGCAGCACCTGCTGTCCGCTGAACGCCAGCAAGCGGCGCGTCAGTTCGGCGGCGCGGCGGCTGGCATGCTCGATGCTGCCAATCTGGCGCAGCGTCGCGCCGTCCAGGTCGCTGCGCTGGCGCAGGAGCTCGGCGTGGCCGGAGATCACGCTGAGCAGGTTGTTGAACTCATGGGCGACGCCCGCCGAAAGACGGGCCACGGCCTCGATCTTCTGCGCGTGGCGGAGTTGGCTATCCCGCTGCCGGCGTTCGGTGATATCCCGTAGCACCACGACCGCTCCCAGCGTCTTTCCATCCCGCGCCATGGGGTTGACCCGTAGGTCGGCCCAAAAGCTGCTGCCGTCGGCGCGCCAGAGCAGTTCCTCGCCCTGGACGACGGGCTGGCCGCCGAGGAGCTTCTCCAGGCCCGTGCATTCTTCCAACGGGTAGGGCGAGCCGTCCGGCCGGGTGTGATGGATCAGCGCATGCATCTGCTGGCCGATCAGCGGCTCGGCGGAGGCGAAGCCAAAGAGCCGGGCGGCGGCACGGTTGGCCCACAGGCAATGGCCGCCGGGATCCAAGGCATAGATGCCGTCCTCGCTACAGTCCAGCAAGAGGCGGGTTTGAAACTCGGAATTCCTCGCTTCTTGCTCCGCCGCGATGCGGTGCCGCAGTTCTCCTTTGGCGGCTGCGGCCATCCACCAGGCAATCGCGGCCAGGGCCAGAAATAAAGCCGCGGCGGCGGCAAACCACAACTCCGGGTGAGCGGTCTGGACAAGCCAGAGGGCGGTGAACATGATCCTCTTGCACGCGGCGGTCCCGAACCGCCACGAACTTCACTCAGATACCACTCAGAATTGCACTCACCCATCCGCTCGGTCAATGCCCTGGGCGAAATATCAATGTTGTCCGCGGAGATTCCGCAAGACCTAAGGATTTTCGAACCAGCGCAGGGGAACGGCGACGGCCAAGCGGGCATAACCCGATGGCTGAAAGTGCAGGTGGTCGCCGAGGTCGTCCGCCGGAAGCAAGCGGTCCGGGTGCGCGGGATCGCGGGCCAGTGCGGAAAAATCCACGACGCCGTCGAAGGCCCCGCCGTGCCGGATCCAGTGGTTGAGCTGTCGCCAGTCCGCCCGGTGGGCGGGGCTGTCATAAAACGACTTGCCGAAGGGCGTGATGGTGGCCGCGTAGATGCGCAGGTGATGCGCGTGGGCCAGGGCGATCAGACGACGGTCCGCGGCGATCAAGGCCTTGGCGACCGGAGCGTGCGAGGTGCCGATGTCGTTGACGCCCTCCCAGAGGATGACCCAGCGCACGCCGGCTTGGTCCAGGACGTCACGCCGGAAACGGCGGACTCCGGCGGGACCCAGGCAAGCTTTCAGAATGCAGTTGCCGCCGATGCCCTCGTTGAGAACCGCGACGTTGCGCGTGCCGCGATGGGCCAGCAGGCGGCGCGCCAGATCGTCGGTCCAGCGGTTGTTGCCGTCGGTGGTGGTGCCATGGCCATCGGTAAGGGAGTCACCGAAGATGGCCACGGCGGCAGCGGGGCGCCGCGTGCTGATGTCTAGACCGGTGATGACGTACCAATGCGCGGTCTTTTTGGGATCCGGAAACGTCGCCGCGGCGGCGACATCGCCGGGTTGAATGAAGGAAGTCTGCCGCGAGCCGGGGTGGCCGGTCAGATGATGGGGCACGGCGCCGAAGGCCAGCGAAATCGTCACCTGCGCCAATGGCCGGAGGCGGAAATGCAGCGGATCGGAGACCGCGGTGGCGCCGGGCGGCAGCGTCAAGTGCCGCCGGCCGTGAAAAGTAAGCACCTGGTCCGTGGCGCGGACGATGGCGCCGGGGCCGGCGGGCAGGGCGATGCGCGCCGCGCGGATGACCATGGGGCTGTGGCCGTATTGATTGGACAGATGCAGGCGCAGCACCCGCCCGCCGATGCTGATCTCGACCTGCTGCCGCAGCGTGGTATCGGTAAGGCCGGGCCGAGGGGGCATATTGCGCGGCTCGACCAACTGCGGCGAGCAGGACCATGTTCCGACCCATCGCGGGCGCCGCGCGGTGTCGCCGCGCTGGGGCGCGCGGCGGGCCATAGGCGCGGCGGGACGGCGTGGCGCCGGCGCCAGCGCCAGGAACAAAGCTAGAGCCAACATGCCGCCATTGTGCGCCGTTCTGGCGGGAGGTGTCACTGTATTTCGGCCATCGGCTGAGCGGGCCACGGATGCGGAAACTTGGGGTATGCTGGGCGCGGTTCCCAGTTGCCAGACTTTGTTGCAAGGTTGCAGGATGAAACTTCGCTTTGGCTCTCTTTTGGCGCTGGCGGCGGCCCTGGCGGTGGCCGCGGCGGCGCAGTTCCCGGGCATGCATCTCAGCGTGGCGCAGCGCGCCCGACTCCAGGCGCAGCAGCGCGCCACCGCGGCGGGCCACCGCTACATGATGGACATTCTGCATATCCGCTCGCTGCGGCCCGGGGCGGACGGCTTCAATCCCAAAGCGCCCAATTACCAGAACACCGACGAGGCCACGGCCAATCCCTATCCGCATCTGCCCAATCCGCTGATTTCCAATCGCGGCATCCGCATCACCACGCCGGCGCAATGGTGGCGGCTGCGGCGGCCGGAGATCGAGCAGGACTTCGACCGTGACGTCTATGGGTACGTTCCCCGCAACGTGCCCAAGGTCAGCTGGATTCTGCTGCGGACCACGCACGCCGTTCACGGCGGCATACCCACCGTGACGCGGCACTTGATCGGGCATGTGGACAACTCCAGCGATCCGGCGATCCCGGTCAACATCCCGCTGACGGTTACCGTGCCCGCCGACGCCGGCGGCCCGGTGCCGGTGCTGATGCACCTTTCCTTCGGCTTCAGCCCGGCGGCGATGAAGGCGTTCGTGGCCATGCTGAAGGCGCATCATGTCCCCGTGCCGCCGCCGCCGAAGGGCCCCAGCTGGCAGCAGCAACTGCTGAACGCGGATTGGGGCTATGCGGTGCTGACGCCGACCAAGTTCCAGGCGGACAACGGCGCCGGGCTGCGGCGGGGCATTATCGGCTTGGTCAACCATGGGCATTACCGGCGCCCCGAACAATGGGGGGCGTTGCGCGCCTGGGCGTGGGGCGCGAGCCGGGCGCTGGATTACCTTGAGACCGACCCGCAGGTCAACGCGCATGAGGTGGCCATCGAAGGCTTGTCGCGGCTGGGCAAGGCGGCATTGGTGACGATGGCCTATGACCAGCGATTTGCGATTGGGTTGATCGGCTCCAGCGGCAAGGGCGGCGCCACGCTGTTCCGGCGCCATTACGGCGAGGAGATGGGCAACCTCGCCGGGGCGGGCGAATACCATTGGTTTGCCGGCAACTTCATCCAGTTCGATGGCCCGCGGAACGCCGGCGACCTGCCGGTGGATTCGCATGAGCTGATCGCCATGTGCGCGCCGCGTCCCATCTTCATCAGCTACGGCGCGCCGCACGTGGAGGGCACCTGGGTGGATTCCCGCGGCTCGTTCATGGCCGCCGTGGCCGCCGGTCCGGTGTATCGGTTGCTGGGCAAGCGAGGTCTGGAAACGGACCAGATGCCGCCGCTGGGGGTGGCGCTGCTGAAGGGAGATATTGGTTGGCGGCGCAGTCACGGCGGACATACCGATCTGCCGAACTGGCCGGATTTCATGCAATTCGCCGGCAAATACATCCACGCGCCCCCGCGCAAGTCGTAGGCGGTCCGGATCGGCGGTTTGCACGGCGCGGCCGGCGGCGCCGTACGCGCCGCGGGCCGTGGGCCCGGGGGAAGATCACTCAGCGGGCAGGCGGTAGGCCGCGAGGCGGCGGATCACCGGCGGCGCCGCGGCGTGGCGGACGCGGAGGCGGATGGCGCTGAGCGGCAGTTCGGGAATGCGTTGCAGGCGCTTGCGCCCGATGGACTGGCCTGCTTCCAGCGGCTGCCATTCACCGGCCACATGGCCCTCCACGACGTAAGCGCGAACGCGCTGGCCGAAGGCGAGATCCTCTTCGATCAGGATGCAGTTGACCGGGCGTGGCGCGGGCAGGCGAACCGTGATGACGTCGCCGCGGCCGGCGCCGCTGGCCAGCGGCGCGGCGAACCATTGGCGCAGGCGCGCGCCGAACTGGGCCAAGCGGCGGGCGTCCGGCGCGGGGACGCGGCCGTCCGGGCCGATGTTGGCGTTGAGAATCAGGTTGGTTCCCCGGCCGACGGTGGCGAAATACATCGCGGTCAGGGCCGGGAGGCCGAGAATGTCCTGCGCGTCATCGGGCCGCCACATCCAATGATGGAACCGTAAGGGCACGTCCGCCTCGGTCGGAATCCAGTAGCGGCCGGAGGGATCGCCCGCGCCGGGTTCGGCGTTGGCGTCGTCGCTGGCGGCGGTGCACCAGCACGGATACGGGGCAAATCCGCCTTCATCGCCGATCCACCGGGCCAGGCCGCCGGGGGCGTCCGGAGGCCCCTGAAAGCAGACCATGTTGGGCTGCCAGCGGCGCAGCAGCGGCAGCAGGTGGGGACCGCCCTGCTCCGGCGGCAGCAGGCCGCCATCGAAATACATATAGGCGAGCGGGCCGCAGCGGCTCCAAAGCTCGCGATAAACCTGCTCGATCAGCGCCAGCCGGCGGGCGCGCGCGGAGGCGGAAACGCCGGGGAACCGCCAGGCCGTTTCGCCCAGGTAAGCGTTGGTCCCGCCGCTGCAATACAGGCCGGGCGCGATGCCGGCGCGATGGCAGGAGGCGATGAAGCTGCCCACCACGTCGCCGCGGCCATGGCGCCACGGGGCCTGCTTGACGCCATACGGATAGGCGTCGCTGGGCCACATCAAAAAGCCCGTATCGTGCTTGGCGGTGAAGACCGCATAGCGCGCGCCCAGCGAGCGGGCGACGGCCAGCCATTGGTCCGTGTCCAAGTGGGCGGGGTCGAAAATGGATGCGGGAATGTGCTGGCCCGGCGGCATGCGGCGGCCGGCGGCGCGGGTGAACACCTCCAAATCGAAGTGGAAAAACATGCCCAGTTCGGCTTCTTGCCAGCGCAGTTGAGCGAGGGTCGGGGTGGGCAGGCGCGAGGCGGAAGCGGAGCGGCGGTTCAGTCCCGGCACTGCGGGCCAGGTACGGGGGAAGGGCAGGGAAGCGGCGGCGCCCGCGGCCAAGGCGCCGCGCAAAAACGCCCGGCGCGGAGTGGCGCCGCCTTGGAGCGGGCCCCGATTCAGTGCACCGGAATGAGGCGCGCCGCCACGGCGCGCGCCGTGGCGCCAGGCGCGATGGAAGGTAGCGGGTTCCGATTCCATGACCGCTGCATTGTACTCCGCCGGAATGCGCGCGAGGCTGAGCCCAACCCCGCGCCCCGCCGCCGGTAGGGTATGCCTCGGGCTTGCTTGTCGGCCGCGCTCGGCGCGCCCGGGACGGCCCGAGCCGAGCGGGGGAAACTACTGTGTGCTGGCGCGGGGCGGGTGGAACAGGCTTCAGCCTGTGTACGGCTGGGCTTCAGCCCGCCGCCGGGATGCGGACGCGCCGTCCGCGCCTACGGCAAGCCTGCAAATGTTCGGCGCAGTTTGCGCCTTTCCCCATGGGCGCGAGCTGCGTTGCGCGGTTGCTTGCGGGGCCGCACACGGCAAGGGACAATGGCGAGATGCGGGGCCGTAGCTCAACGGTCAGAGCAGCGAACTCATAATCGGTATTTGGCCACTTTGCAGCGCCGCGCATACACCCGCAGCATAACGCAAAACGCTAGTGTTGGCGCGGCTTTTCTTCGATTCTCGCTTCGCAGCGCCGCGCAGCCTAACGCGGCTAATTCCTGTACAAAGTGGCACCAGAAGTAGCACCAACCAAGCGGTCAGTTTTTTACGCTGGCACGAAACCGCGCCGGCCATGCTCCAGCACCTCCCGCGTCCGTGGGCGCGCCAGCGCCAGGCCGGTGCGCGGGAATCGGCATCGTGGTAGCATCCGCCGCATGGCCTACCTGCGAATCTTTCGCCGTGTCCGCATCGCTCCCGGCCTGACCATGAACCTGAGCAAGTCGGGGCCGAGCCTCAGCGTTGGGGTCCGGGGCGCGCATGTGACCGTCGGCAGGCGCGGGCTGACTCGCACCGGCGCGCCGGCATTGGCCCAGGTGGGGAGCCGATGCCGCTCTTTTGGGCGTAACCAAAGCGCGCCATGCTAGTAATCCGCCGTCGCTCCTGGACCGTAATCCGGGGCGCGGTAATTTTGCACCGTTGCCGTAAAGGAGGCGGCAAGACAATGAGGCTCACCACGATTGGGGTTGCTTCGGTGGTCATAGCCCTGACGCTGGCCTGCGCTGCCGCGAGCAAGCCGAAGCGGGCCACGGTCAAGCACCCGGGAATCGAGCACGTCCGCAATATTTTCTACGCCGACGCCCACGCACCGGGGTTCTGGGGGACGGAGGGATGGGGGCTGCGCAAGGTCGCCGGCGAGTTGAAGAAATCCAAGTGTCTCCACCTGGTTTCGAGCCCCAAAAAAGCCGACGCGATCCTGGTGGCGGTAACCTACAAAAGCTGGCTGGATGCGGCT
Organism: Acidobacteriota bacterium; assembly: GCA_027314025.1. Lineage (GTDB taxonomy): Bacteria > Acidobacteriota > Terriglobia > Terriglobales > SCQP01 > JAKAUF01. The sequence goes on along the minus strand of DAHVCP010000031.1, from coordinate 18,453 downwards.
GGGGACGCCCTGTCGGGTTGCATCGTCAGCGGTGGAACGGTCCTGTGTAACCAGGGAGGGGCCGTTGAGTCCACGCAGTGCGATGCGGGAGGATGCATAAGCGGCCCAATCAGCTCGAAGCCCAAAAGCGAAGAACTGATATTCGTCAACCCGAAAACCGGGAGGCCGATGTCGCGCTGGGCGCTCCGGATTTTTTGGGGCGCCAGGGGGAAGATCGAGCGCGCCGTAGGGTGCAAGGAAGGATAGGGCCTCCCAAGCCGCCTGCGGCCCGCTCGCTGGGCCCTATGCCTAGTTCCCTCCGGCCGACCAATGTGCGCTGGCCATGCCAAACGGAGCGTCGGATTGCGCGGTGGCGCGAAGGTAGCCGTGCTTCTGGACGTAGTCGGCTATCTTGCCCAGCGGCAGCGACGCTGGGAGCGAAGCGGTGTAGATTGAGGCGACCACGGGGCAGGATCCACCGCCGCTCTTCTCGGCGGTGAGGTCATAGAGTTGGCCCCGGCTAAGGGGCTCGACAGCGTACCATGGTGACTTGCCGCTGGCCTGCTCCATGCCATCGGCCGTGGTATAGGTGACCGTCACGCGCGAGCACGCTGTAGCGACATAGAAGACAGCCGGCGGTTGCGCGGCCTGCGGCGCTAGCAGGAGCGACACGAGCAGTGTGAGGAGGCTCATCGCGGGAGTATACAGCGGGCCGGCGCTGCTGGGGCCGTGCTACAGGCGCCGGTCGTCCGGTAGGCCGCGAACCTCGATTCGTAGGCGCAGTCCGGCCTTGGCGCACTGCTCGGCCAACTCCCCTAACGCCTGGGCCGCCTTTATCACCGCGTCGTTTTCCGCCGCGCCTCGCGCGTGTAACGCGCCGCCGCAAACTGGGCACTGCGCGGGCATTTGGGCAATCGCCTTGGGCGCCGGGATCGCCACGGCTGTTCCGCAGCCGCATGTCAACTCGAACCCGACCACATCGCCGGGGGCTATATAGGTTTTGCGCTCCATCATCATCGGATTGTCCTACGGCAGCGGGCTGCCGTGCGGCATGGGCCGGTCCCAGATTGAAGCGGCGGGCGCGGGCCGCAACAGGGCGAACAGCCGCTCGGCGGGCAAGCACGCGATCCAGTCCTGCCCATCGCGGCGCAGCAGCAGCACGTCCGCGCCCTCCAACCCACGGTAGACCGGGCCGAAGCTTGCGGCGGTGCGCTTCACCTGCGTGCGCAGCCCGGCGATCACCACGTCGCAGGCCCGCACGGACGGGTCCGGCGACTGCGCCGTGTGCCAGGTCCGCTCAGCGGCCAGCCCGAATGAAAGCGCAAGCTGCACCGCTTCCCGTTCGCCCGCCGCGCCTTTGCGCCTGGATCGCGCGCCCATCAGCGCCCCCGTTCGCCCGGCACGCCGCCGCCCAGCGGAAACGTGCGGCTCGGGGCGGAACCCGTGATCAGCCCGCCGGGCCGCGATGGCGGTGCCGACGGCGGCAGGGACGGGGGCAGCGGCCGCGGCTCGGGTAGCGGGTCCGACTCCATTTCTAACGGCTCCGGCTCAAAGCTGTCTAGGACGCGGCGTGGCTGCTCGGCGGGCAGCGGCGCGGCCTCGATGGCCTCGCCGACGCCGGGGTCAATTCCTAGGGCGCGGCCAACGGCGGCGACGTAATTGGGTGGCAGGCCGCCCGCCCCAACGTCGGCGGTCAAAACAACGTCGCGGCGGACTGGACTGTACTCGGCGGGATGCTTCCGCTCCAGCAGCCATGCTCTCGCCTGCCAGGCATGGCGCGGGTGCTCCCTCGCCGCGGCCTCCAGCCCGGCTACCTGGCGCGCGACGAAGGCGGCGTCGGCCTTTTTTATCGCTTCCACAAACTCAGGCTTTTGCTCCCCCCAGGCGTAAAGTGTGGTCGCGGAGATGCCCACCAGCGCCGCCGCGCGTTCGCGGGAAAGCCCGGCGACGATGTACTGGCAGACCTTCTCCGCCGCAGCCTCGGAATACTTGCTCGGCCTGCCGGGCTTGCGGCGGGGGGTGTCCTTGCGGCGCGTGGTCATTGTGCCCCCGGCCGGCACTGATGCCCTTGCCGGTGGATGCGGCAGAAAAACTGGCGGCACGCGGGGCAGTAGTACAACTCCGCCGCGCGCCCGCAAAGGTCGCAGGTCGCGGGCATCAGCGGCGGCTCCCTTCCGGCGCCGACCGCGGCTCGGTCGGCGGTTGCGTGGCGGCGTCTTCGCGCGGGATAGGAACCACCAACCTCCAAGTGTCCGATCGTACCGTATGGTCGTACACCTTCATGACGCAGGTTCCCGCCGGTAGTTCCTCGCTGGCAAAGGTGAAGCCCGCATGGCCCGCGCCCAGCTTCGCGGCGGCGGCAGCGATCATGGCCCAGCCCTCGCGCACCGGCGCGAGTTTAGCCCGCCGCTCGGACTCGCGCCGTCTGGCGGCGGCCTGTTCGCGGGCCAGCCTGGCGGCTTCGGCGCGGCGCTTTTTCTCGCCCGCGGCCTCTTCCGACCAACGCTCGATCTCCAGTTCTCGCGCCTGAACGGCTTCCAGCTCCAGCCCAACGTTGTCCAACGCCTGCTTGGCAGCTCGCAGTTGTTCCAGGGCCGCTTCGCTCGGCTCCATGCTGGCGCATTGCCGTTGCTGAACCGTGAACCTGCGGCTGGCCTCGGCGTAGGACCTTTCCAGTTTGCCCCGCCGGGTCGCCAGCCTTTCAAGTTCTCCCTTTTCCGGCGGGCGTGGCGCGGTGGCCTCGATGTAGGCGCTTGCCGCGTTCAAGCGGCGCACATCCGCCGGCGGGGTTTGGCGGAAGGCGTCAATCTGGCGGGCCAGCGCGGCCGCACCTTCCAGGTCGCCATTGGCAACCGCGCGGGAATAGGCGGCTTCCAGCCTCTGAGATTTGACCAAATCATCTCGCCAGTCTGTTTGGGTGCTCATGGCTGACTCCTATCGTGGACGGGCGGACAAAACGGCTTTGACGAAGCAAAAGCCGGCGACGGCAAGCAGGACGGCGCTACAAATTGGCATCATCAGCTCCTCCTTTTGGGCGGCGTCCGCCGCGCCTCGGCGGCGGAAGACGGTTAACGCCACTGACCCTCCGCTCCGGCCCGCGGCCAAGGTCGCAACGGGGGCAAATCGCGCGGCTGTGGCGGAAGCTGTAAATCCGCGGCCGGTGGCAGGCGGGGCAGGGCGTGATCGGGCCGCACCAGGGCGCGGCGGTGAGTAAGGCAGCGGCGAAGTCGGGCGGGCGGCTTTTCATGCCGGCCTCCGGCAGCCGCACCAGTCGGCCTCGCCAATGATTTTGCCAGCCGGAACCCAAACGAACGGGCTTTGGCCGGGCCGCGGCTGAAACAACCGGCAAAGGCCCTCGCCACCGTCCGGGGTGTAGCAGATCAAGTTCGCCGCTCCCGCCGGAGTCTGGACCCATTCGCAGGGTGTCGGCAGATCGCGGGTGGGGGCGTGCAGGACAATCTCGCGGTCGCCCAAGACGGCCAGGGTCACGCCCGCCCACCGGGCCGCGCGGGGATCCGGCTCACAGCGCCCGCAACGCCACGGGTCGCCCTCGGCCAACCGCCACCAGTAGGCGGGGTGGCCGGCCGGGCACGGCTCGTAAGGCGGCTCGGCGGTCAATAAACGCAAAATCTCCGGCTTAGCCTGGCGCAGGCTGGCCAACAGTTCCGGCGACGGCGGGGCCGGTAGCCGGACGGTCAAGCCGTCAGGCGGCTTTGGCACCAGCCGCCCGCCCAGGCGTTGGACCTCGGCCAGCAGTTGGGATGCGGTCGCCGCGGTCATAAGTCAGACCCCCATTCGGTCTGCGGCCCCGGCTGCCACAGCCCGGGGTCATCCTCGCCGGGCTCGCGCATCGGGCCGGACGTTGTGTCGGCGTCCACCCCCGTTTCATCTGCGGCATCTGCGGCACCTGCGGCAACCCCGCGATTGGCGCGGGGTTCCGAAGCCGCAGATCGGCCAAAATCCCGTTCGGCATCTGCGGCAGGTGGTCGGTGATCTGCGGCATGGTTACCTTGGCCGTTGGCGGCGCTCGGCGTTGCCGCAGATGGCGGTGGGGGTGCCGCAGATGGTTTCGGGGCATCTGCGGCTTGCGAACCCCTTGATTTTGGCGGCTCCGCCGCAGGTGCCGCAGATGCCGCAGATGTTTTGGGGGTGCGGGGTAGGTGCTGCGTTGCTTTGGCCAGCGCCTCGGCGGTCGAGTACAAGGTTTTGCCGTGCGGGCGCTCGCGGGACAGCAGGCGGAAGTCCCTGACGAAGTGGCCAATCAGGTTGGCGGCGGCCTTCCGGGTATCGTCCTTTTTCAATTTTTCGCCCAGCGCCTCGCCCCACGCCTCGGTTTCCGCCAGGGCTGCTACCAGGTCGCCGGGCGAGAACTTCTCGGCCGGCCAGGCCGACAATACCTCCGCCAGCGCCACGGTCTTTGCGACCCTGGGGTTTTCGGCCGCGGCCTCGGCTTTGCGCCCGGATAGCTCTTCCGCGGCCGCCACGGCCCGGCGTTCCGTTTCCGGCCCGCACACCCTGGCGATGGTCAGCGGCGGCGTCCATAGTTGCCGTTCGCGGGTGGTGAACTGGGGCCAATGGCCGCCCTTGGGACGGCTGGCCTTTACGGCCTCGATTGCCTGCGCCGCCTGCAACGCAAACGCCTCAATGCGTTCCTTAAGCGGCGCGGCCACCGCCACCAAATCCTCCGGCTCAGCGGATTCCAGTTCAACCCCGGCGGGTAGCCGCTCCATATGCAGCACCAGGCAGCGGGACAACAGCGCCCCGGTCAGGCCGCCCACGGCGCAAAACGCCTTCGGCCCGAAGGTGTCGAAGGTAGCCAGCTCGCGCGACTCACCCTCTACGCACCGATATGGCTTGCCGCGGCGATACCCCGCCAGCAGGACGCCCATGATTCCGGTTTCGTCCTTTTTATCGCGGAGCCACTCGCCCTGGTCCAGCAAGACCGTCGGATGGTTCGCCTCGATGGTCCGCACCAGCACGGCGCGCGTCAGGCCGGAGCATTGTTCGGCGCGAGCGCAGACGCCCTCCAACAAATCCAGCACGGTGGACTTGCCGCAGTCCGGCAGCGCCGACTCCAAGCACAGGTACGGCGCGGTGGAGAACGGGGCGATGCAATGGGTCAGCATCGCCCACAGCGCCAGCGTGACTGCGCCGCCGCCTGGCAGATGCGCCCGCCGCGAAAAATACACCTCCAGGTCGACCACCAACGCCGCCGGGTCCACGGCCATGCCCAGTAGCCGTCCCACGCGCGCCGCCTCCGCAGCTTGGGCCCGCCGCTCCGCCGCCGCAGCCAGTCCGGCGGCTACCTGCCCCTCCAAATCGGCTTTGGTCACGCCGGGGATTTTCAGCGCCGCTATCCTCCCGATGAATCGCGCCCGCAGCGCGGGGTCCGCCACCGCGGCAATCTCCGCCGTCGGCGGCTCCGCCGCGCGCCGCGCGTCCTTATCGGCCGCCTCCAGCGCTCCTACCGCCGCCTCAGCCTGCGCCGCCGCGCACTCCGGCCATGAACGCGCCGCGTCCAGCATAGCCAATGCGGCGTCATCGCCGCACGCCGCCAGCACGTCATCCGGCCCGGCCTTGTCGCCCGCCACCGCCGGAATCGCCACCACCCGCACATTCGCTCCGCGCCCGGCCAACTCGCCCGCCAGCGCCCGCAGGGCCGCGGCCACCTTCGGGTTGGCACGGCTATCGCCATCCAAGGCGATGATCGCATCGCGGCCCGGCCAGGCGATCCAATCCAGAGACGGCGATGGTGAGGACCGCGGCTCATGGCCACCATTGGGCAGGTCGCGGAAGCCGTCATTCCGCCGCCAGCCCCAGCAGCCGCCGCAGGCTATCGGCACCAGGCGGCGGTCATGCCGCTGCGCCAGCGCCAGCAGCGCCAACGCGGACTTGGGGCCTTCCACCACCACCCCCGGCACGGCCAAATCATCCAGCCACTCGCCGGGCACGGGCGGTATGTACAGCCAGCGGCACGCCTGCGGCTGGAGGTAGCGCGGCGCCCCGGTCGGCGGATGCGCCACGCGGCACAGGTCGCCCAGCCGCTCGCCGGTGCGCGGATGGCGTATCGGCAGCAGGATGCCCGACAGGTCGCAGCCGCGATGGCCGTGGTAGCCCAGCGTCGCCCGCACCTCGGCATCGGCGGCGTCGCGCCAGCCCTCGTCGGCCAGCAGGTCCGGCGGGATTCGCAGGGCGGCGGCTACCTCGGCGGCGGTCACTCGGCCACCGCCTCCGGCGCGCCGGCGGGGACGCGACGCGGCGAGATTGCACCAGGGTGATCCGCCGCGGCGAAACGCCGCAGCTCTGACAGCGGCACCAGCCGCCGACCGCCGATTAACCGCGTCCGCAGGTCGCCGCGATAGATCAGTGAGTCCACCGTGCGCGCGCCCACCCCCAGGTATCTCGCCGCGTCGCGGCGAGAGAGCAGTGCCGGCTCCGGCGGCAGCGCCCGCAAGCGCGCGGCCAACGCCGCGGCCAGACGGTCAACATCGGCATCCGTGAAGCTCATGCGGCCATCGTGAGCCGCCACCACCGGGCGCAACAGGGGATTTTTTCTTGGCGATGTTACAGCCGCGAGTTACTTTTGGTTCCACCGCCGCAGGCGATTCCTGAGCTTCTCGCGGCCGGCTTCCGGCCACTGCTGCGGGAACATCGCCCGCGCGGCCTTCCGTAGGCCCTGCCCGGCCAGTAATTCGCGCCGCAAGGTTGCATCGGCCGCGGCGTCAGGCCCGCGCCTGCCGGGGCGGGTGAGCTGCTGCGCCAGCTTGCGGCCCTGCGCCTCGTACCAGGCGCGGCAGGCGGCCAGCTCAATCTGCGCGCGGCGCTCGGCGTCAAAGCCGAACAGGCCCGGCTCGATGCGCCGCCACGCGGCGTCCCAGGCGGCGGCCAGCGGGTGCGGCCGCGCGGCGCTCACCCCGGCGTTTTGCCCCGGCGGCGCGGCGGCCTTGTTCGGGCGCGGCCCACGAACCGCCAGGGGCGGCGTTCCGCCTGGTTTCGCTTTCGTCTTGGCCGCCATCGCACCTCCCTAGTGCGCGCGGCGGGGCGGTGGGATGCCGCCCCATCGGCCCCGGTAGCTGGCCGGGGCCTTGCCGCGCCATTCACATTATGCTTGACAATATACCTGGCGTCAAGTAAATTAAGAGCATGAACGATCTCTCCAAGGCGGCGGCGGCGATGGGGCGCAAGGGCGGCGCGGCGCGGGCCGAGGCGTTAAGCCCGGAGCGGCGGCGGCAAATCGCCAGGGATGCGGTGCGGGCCCGGTGGGACGCGCTCACGCCGGCGCAGCGGAGACGGCAGATGCGGCCTCTATGGCAGGCGCGAAGGAACGGCGGCTCCGAATGACCGAACAACCCACGGCAACGGCGCGGCGGCGCAAACCTCCCAAGGTGCGGGGGATTTACGAGAAGGTGAAGGGCAGCGGCGTCTGGTGGGTTTCGTACCGGGACTGCGCCGGGCGTCGGCGGCGGGAGAAGGCCGGAACGCGGGGCATGGCGCTGGCGCTGCTGGACCGGCGGCGGGACGAACGCCGGCGCGGCGTGAAGCTGCCGGAGACGATCCGCCGCAAGGCGGTCACGGTGGGAACGTTGCTGGGCATGGCGGCGGAGCATGTGCGGGCGCACTACTCCACCCAGCGCCTGGCGGCCAAGGGGTCTGGCATCGCCACGGATTCCCGCTACCCGGCGCTGCTGGCCGAGTTTGGCTCCCTTGCGGCCAGCGCCTTGACGCCCCAGCGCATCGAGCAAGGGCTGTCCAAGCTGGCGGCGGAACGGGAGTGGTCCACCGCCACGGTGAACTGCCACCAGGCGTTCCTGAGCCTCGCCTACCGGCTGGGGCTGGCCAACGGCAAGGTGCAGGCGAATCCGGCGCGACTGGTCCGCCGGCGGCAGCCGGACAATGCACGGGTGCGGTATTTGACGCCCGAGGAAGAAACCCGGCTTCGGGCCGTGATCCGCGCCGATTGGCCGGGCCATGAGCCGGAACTGGATTTGGCCCTCCATACCGGGCTGCGCATGAGCAACCAGTACGGGCTCCGCTGGGCCGACATTGACTGGGAGCGGAGCCAGGCGATCATTGGCCGGGCGAAGAACGGCCGCCCCCACTACGCCCGCCTCAACAGCGCCGCCGTTCAGGCCCTGCTGCGGCTGAAGGCGATGGCCGGGGACTCCGAATGGGTGATCGTCAACGCGGACACTGCCAAGAGCCGGTACAAGGGCCAGCCGCGCCGCAGGCCCCGGAACTGGTTCGAGGCGGCGGTGGCCAAGGCCGCGATCCCGGACTTCACCTGGCATTGCCTGCGCCACACCTTCGCAAGCCGTCTTATCATGGCGGGGGTGGATTTGCGCACGGTGCAGGAACTCATGGGCCACCGGACGATCCAAATGACGTGCCGGTACGCCCACCTAAGCCCGGCCCATGAGGCGGGAGCGGTGGAGCAGCTGGTGGGCTTCGCCGGTGTACAAAGTGGCACCAGAAGTGGCACCGGCGATTTCGGCGAGCCGGAAGCGCAGCCCGCAATATCCACGCGAGTTCCGCCTGTTCAATGAGTTAGGCGGATTACGGGGCCGTAGCTCAACGGTCAGAGCAGCGAACTCATAATTCGTTGGCTGTTGGTTCGAATCCAACCGGCCCCACGGACCGGCGTGCGCACCGCAGGCCGTTCGCCTCCGGTTGCGGCAATCTGGACATGGGTTGTGCACGTGCGGGCGTCCGCCGCGGGCAGCCGCGGCCGCTGTCGGCGGCCCTATACGCCGGCTTCCGGCACGCTTGCGGCGGCGATGCGGCTGCGCCGCGCTTTGGCGCGCCCGTATCGCACGCGCAGCATAATCGCCGCCAGGACGATCAGCAGGCAAATCTCGATGTAGACTTTTCCTCCGTCGAGATAGTTGACGGGCGCGGCGTTCAGGTGCGGGTTCGCGAGGATGCCATGCACGAACGCGCAGCCGGCTACGGCGTAAGTGGTGAAGTGCAGCGCCTTCCAGATGCGGCGGCCGATCTGCACGCGGTAATACGAGGTGACCAGCACGAAGGCGAGCATATAGAGCGCGGCCGCGCCGATCATATTGACCGTCGGCTGCTGTGGCGACCAGGCGGGAAACACCACATCCAAAACGCGAAACTTCACCCGCGTGGCCAACAGCAGGAGCGCGGGGTGCAAAACGGAGAGGCACAGCGCCGCCAGCCCGGTCTGGTTGTGGATCCAGAAGATGTTGATCTTGCGGTGCGGCCAATAGCGCACCGGGCTGTAGCGAGCGGAGATGAGCAGGCCCAGCAAGATATTGGCGGTGAGCAGCGTGATCGCCACTTGCGCGACGTCTGCCGACAACCCAATGGCGCTCATGCTTCTCTGCCGCCACGCTGCGCCCCAGCCGGGGAATCCGGGATGGATGCCGGCGGACGCTTGCGGCTAATAACCGCGCGCCGGGCGAAAGCTTCCGCATACGCCACCCGCCATTGGCGCCCGCGGCGGCCGGCAAGGGCGGTTGGTGGCAGGGACGGCTCCGCTGGGCGGCTAAGCGCGCCGCCGCAGCGACATTCCCGGAATGTGAGACTGCGGTGCGGGCCAGCTTGGGGCAAGGGCTTGCGGACCAGGAGCCGACGGCCGGGGGTCGAACCGGCGACCAGCTGATTGTGAATTGAGCGAGCGGATACGCATCATCGGCTGCGTAAGCCTAATCATAATCATAGCCCGGGCCTTGCGTCCCTTTGCGCCCGCACGGCCCGCACGGAAGCGGCCGCCCCGGCCTACGCGGCCGATGGCCGCCGCCACGCCCTCCATGCCGCCCTCGCCTTGACCAACCCGCCGCCGCCAAGCGGACGCGGCGGCCTCGCCAACGCCCCCGATGATCGCGATCGGGCGAGTCCGGCGGAGAACGGCGTTGGCGCAAGCGGCGATTCGGGCGATGCCCTAAAGGGCGTTATTGCAATTCCTATCTGATCCAGGCGATCGGCGGCGGAACAGGCACGAGATTCTTGCTACACTTGCAGCGGTTGAACCGGGCCCGGAATGCAAGCATCCATGGCCAGGGCGCATGTTGCGCCCAGAATAGGGAGATTGAATCATGGAAAACTCACTCTATCCGGAAGCGACGCGTGAAATCGCCAAAAAACGTGAAGAGCTTGCCCATGAAACCTTAAACGCATGGCGCGGTTTCAGCCGTCAAGTGTTTGCCGACGGCGCGCTGCCGGCGAAGACCAAGGATCTGATCGCGGTGGCGGTCGCTCACGTCACGCAGTGCCCCTATTGCATCCGTGCCCACACCAAGAGCGCGCTGGCGAAGGGCGCGACGGAAAACGAGATCATGGAAGCGATCTGGGTTGCCGCGGAAATGCGGGCCGGGGCGGCGGTGGCGCATTCAGCGCTCGCGATTGACACGATGGCGAAGCACGCCGCCTCGATTTGAGCGCAGATGCCCGCTTCTGACTCGGACGCCTTCGTACCCGAGTTCGCAAATCTGCCGAAGCAACTCGATCACATTGGAAGGAGGGTGACATGGCGGCAACAACCCAATGCGAACAACAGACATTGGTGGAACGGCTGATGTCCGCCTGCGGAGGCAGTTATGCTCCGGAGGTTCGGCGTAAATTTTTCATCACCGGACCGCAATGGGCGGCGGCCTACCAGGGACAGGCGCTCTTTCACGCGCCCACACGCCAGCCTGTTACACCGGCCGAAGTGATCCGCCACTTTGCGCGGATCGGCATCGGGTGGTGGACCACGCACGACTTGGACATCCTTTCTCCCGAAGAAATGATGACGCCAAGGCAGGATCAAATTCTGGCGGGCATTGAAACTTCGCTGAAGCAGCACGGCGTCCAGTGTTCCATGGTCACGTGCGAGACATTCTTCAGCCCCGTCTGGGCGGCAAGCCCAGCCGGAGAGCAGCCGGAGGTTCGTGCCTACGCCGCACTGCGGCTGGAGAATCTGGTTGAGATCGGCCATCGGCTCGGCGCCCGGTTTGCCGTTTATTGGCCCGGAACGCTGGGATACCAGATTCAGGGAAGCGTGGATGAAACGGTGATGTTGAAGCGCTATGCCGACCTGATCAACGCTGCTTGCGCCAAAGACATCGCCCTCTCCCGGGCAAATCATGGCGCAACCCTGCGCCATTGCCTGGAGGCAAAACCCTTCGAGCCCCAGGCCGAGCTGATTCTGCCGACAACGGATGCGATGCTCGGCTTCATCCACTCAGGATTGCTGCAACATCCCGAAATGGTGGGCGTGAACACCGAATACCTGCATGAGCTGATGTGGGGCGGAGCTCCGCGAGCCGCCCTCGCGCGGGCCCTGGTGGCAGGGAAGCTGTGGCACTTCGACATCAACGATGGTTACAGGCTCAAACATGACGTGGACATCGGCGTAGGCCTGGTCAATCCGCTGGATTGGCTGAATGTCCTGATTCTGCTGCGCGCGCACGGCTATAACGGGCCTTTCAATCTCGATTACAAGCCGCCTCGCACCACGAGCAACCACGGGGTTTTCCAGGTCAGCTTGCCGACCGCGGTCGATCGCTTCATCACACTGTGGGAGATGGCCGGCGAGGCGATCGCCGATCCCATCATCAGCGAGGCGACGCGCGCCCTCGAGGCCGGCGCAGGCATAACGAATATTAACGACGCCGACGCGGTATTCGAGGCGAACAAGGAGATTTGGACCCTTCACGAACTCATCGGGCATCGGCTCTTTCAGATTCTTTTGGGCCAACATCGCGGCAGACTTTTTGTGGATATGAACTGACGGGGCGCGGAACAGGAACATGTCGGGGGCCGCGACGGGTAGCTGCGTGGCCCCGGGCGCAAAGGACGAATCGTGGCGCGCAGATCCAAACCGCCCAGCTGGGCGCGTACGGCGAGCGGTTCCGGTCTGCCGTAACCATTGAGGGATCTGTCCCCGGTTCAATTTCGGCGGATAGCCGTCACGTCTCATCCGCAAAATACAGAAGGCGGTGAGCCAGCAGAGGGTGCCCACGATCGCTCGCCCCCGTCCAGGAGGCGCGTCAGTCCACAGAGCGGCTCGGCGGCCGGGCGGTCGCCGGTGAACCGCCCGCTCAATGCCGCGGTGGCGCCTTGCCCAGGCTACGTATGTAAGCGACGAGTTGCCAAATCTGGGCGTCGGAGTTGATGTGCGCGAAGCCGGGCATTCCGGACAACCGGATTCCATCTTTGACCACCGAAAAGAGTTCGCGGTCCGACAGCTTCTGAACCGCGGCCGAACCCAGGTCTGCGGGACGTGGGTACATCGAGCGCCCAATCGGCGACGGACTGCGCCCAGTTTGCCCGTGGCAGCTGGCGCATTCCATGCCGAAGAGACCGCCGCCGGCCGCGACATCTCCGGGCGCGCGCGGCGGCGGTGGCGGAACCTGGTTGGCCTCGCGGGCGAGATACCAATTCCTGGCCATCGTCGCGAAGGCGCTCTCGGCCCTGCCCGGCGCCGGCAATGCACTGATCCCGTAGCCAAACAGCAGATAAGCCGTGATAGCCATGACCACGGCAACGATCAGAATGACAATCCGCCAGCCCCAGGTCATCGCGTTGACTGACGCCAACTCCAGCAGGGCTGGGTGGTGCATGCAGCCTTGCTTGGCGCTGCGCTGCGCGCGGCTCCTGCGCGCGCCGGCTTGCGGCGCGCGCCGCTTTGCGTGTCCGGCGCCTGCCGCCGTTTTTCACCCTGCGGCGGGATCCGCAAGTGGTCACGGCGCGGGCGCTGCAGCCTTTCGCGCCGACACCGCCCGCAGTGGAACCAGCGCGGCGCGAGCAGGCGGCGCGGCCCCGCCCCGCAGCCGCGGCTAGCGAACCCGCGCGATTCGCTCCACGTGGATGGTCTTGGTGGCGGCGTCGTAGGTTCCGGTGATGCGCACATTGTCACCGGCGAAAGCACGCGGTGTCTTTTGATTATCAAGCTTGTAGATCGTTTTGTGCGCGGCGTTGTACAGCACGAATTTGCTGCCGGCCTTGACGCAGGCCAAGGTGCAGGCCCGTGGGGTGTGGGTGCCGGTCATTTTATAGCCGGCGGCGTGGCTGCCGGCGGTGGCGCAGGCGCTGTCCATGATTTGGCCGGTAAAGGTGCGTGCGCGCGCGTGAGTCTGCGCCATCGCCAGGCCCGCGGAAATTACCAGCACGGAGATAAACGCGAACACTTTCCTCATCTCTTTCCTCCTTTCGATTGAGCACCGGTCGCGTCCTCCGGAATTGCCCGCTCCATGAGAACGGCGAGCCGCTAAACAACACCAAAATATCACAAGTAGATATAGTCGGCAGGGGGCGTGCGTGCTGACCCGCCCCACGCCAGGCGCCGCGGACACCGCCCGCTCCGCCGAAAAGCTAAAGCGGCGGCTGGGTGGCTTCAGGTTTCCGGATACGGGCCATAACCCGGCATAGGAGCATTGGTTATCGGCGCGAAAATGGGAGGCGAGCAATCGGCCCCCATTGGCCCAAGCGGCGACGCCCGCGCCTTGCCCGAAGGAGCTGCACCCGGAAGGCTCCCGGATCTTAGGTGCGGTGGGCCGATCCCGGCTCGACGGCCTTGGCAGCCGCAACAAAGGATTAATGGGCAGCACCAGCCAACATCGGCGCCACGGACACGGCGCAATTTGCCGCCGTTTGGAGCGGTGCGTTTGGCAAGCCGTTGAAAAGGCTGGAGCCGACGGCCGGGGTCGAACCGGCGACCTGCTGATTACGAATCAGCCGCTCTACCAACTGAGCTACGTCGGCCTTGGATTTTCACAGATTAGCACGGCCATTGCGGTGTTTCCGCGGGCTGGCGAGCCGGGGTGGGCAGAGCCGCGGGCCCCGCGAAGATCCGCAAACGGCGTCGCTGGCCGCCGGGCCGCCAATCGGCGGCAAGGCCGGGCGGAGCTTCAGGTGTATTCAACATAACAGGAGTACACTGGGCGCGCTATGCGAGTAGCAGGCCGGATTGCGATGTTGGCGACGCTGGCTCCAGGGCTGGCGCTGGCGCAGGCGCCGCCGCGCAGAATACCCTCGTTCCGGACCGCCGTGCGACGGGTGCTGGTGCCCGTCACCGTGCTCAACGGCAAGGGGCAGGTGGTCCGGGGGCTGCGCCGGAAGGATTTTGAGTTATTGGTGGATGGGCGAAGGGTGCGGATCCGCAGTGTGGATTGGATCCATGCCGCGCGCAGCGCGGCGGGGGCGCGGGTCAACGGCCATGCTTCCGGCGTGTTCACCAACCGGGCGCATCGGACGCCGCCGAGTTGGGTGGTGCTGCTGATTGACTTCCAGAACACGCCGCTGGGCGACATGATGTGGATGCGCGCCGGCGTGCTGCGCTTCCTGCGCCGCGATCTGCGGCCGGGACAGCCGGTGGCGATTTTCGGTGTGTCCGACGGCTTGCTGATGTTGCAGCCATTTACGTACAACCGGCGACGATTGCTGATGGCGGCGGGACAATGGATCCGGCCGCGGCTGGATTATAATCTCGCCTTTTCGCCGCCCCGCATTTCGGCCGTGGGCGCCAGCCCCTCCGGGGTGCCACGGCGGCAAAACACGGCGTGGGGAGACATCGACGCCATGGACCGAGGGGCTGGCATCTCGACCACCGATGGCGTGTTGCGGCAACTGGCGGCAACCTTAGCGCCGCTGCCCGGGCGCAAGGTGGTAATTTGGGCCGGGGATGGGGCTCCGTCGGCTTGGGACCGGGCATGGAGCTCGTCGTCGCCGAGCGAACTGCTTCAGCCGCTGCCGGAGGCCAACGGGGATAGCTGGCGCGAGAACGCCGGCACCTGTCAACTTCTAAACGAGGCGAACGTCGAACTGTTCCCGCTGGACCCCCGCGGCATAGCGCTGAGCGCTGCACGGTTGCCGCACCGAAACACATCTTCGTCGCGGAGTGCGACCCCGGCCGTTGCCGGTGGCGGCCAGATGCTGAGCTGGAGCGCGATGCGGAACGCCGCGCACAAGACCGGCGGAATGGCGCTGATCGGAGACAATTTTTTGTGGCAGTCGCTGGGACAGGCGCAGCGGGAATGGTCCAACTATTACCTGCTCAGCTTCCAGCCGCCGCGCGATCCACGCGGCGAGGTGCGCTACCACCACATCCGCGTGGCAGTAGACCGGCCCGGGTTGTCGGTGCAAGCCCGGCAGGGCTATATCACCCGGGCGCCGCAGGTGCTACGCGTGGAGCATCCCCGGCCCGGTTTCGAAACGGGCGCAGCTAGCATGGCGGATGTCAGCGGCATTCCGTTGCAGGTTCATTTGGGGGGATGGTGGGTGCAAGGCAAGCAGCGCTTCCGCAGGTACCGCTTCAGTGTGCCGTTGGGCGGCGCCAGCTGCCGGCACGGGTCGCCCTGCCAGCTGATCGCCGGCGTGGTGGTTTCCGGCCCGCGTGGCCGGGTTGTCGGGCAGCGCGGTTATTTAGTGAAGCTGCGGCGCGCATTGCGGGCCTCCGGACGCATTGGGCTGCGCGGGCGGATTACGGTCCGGCACAGGCCTGTCTACCTGGTGCGGTTCATGGTCCGGGCCGTACCTAGCGGCCGCTTCGGGGAAGTGGTCATTGCCGTCCATCCCCCGAAGCGCTAATCCGGTTCGGCGCTAGTGAGGCTGGAGGAAGTAGAGAATCCAGCCGGCGATGACGGTGCCGACGAGGAAACAGGCGAAGCAAAAGGCGCCGTAGCGGATTTGGGCGCGAGGCTCCTCGCGCAGGGTGATGGCGAAGACCACCGAGGCGAACAACGCGAAAATGATGACGGCGGTGAACTGGGACATCACCACGACGGCGAGAGGCGCGAACAAGGCGAGAGAGAGGCCGGCGAGCATTAGGGCTTTCTCCCCAGCGCCACGTCGCGGACATCGGCGGCGGCCAGAAGATTGAGCAGGCCGGAGGCGACCAGGAACATGGAACCGTAGTCGCCGGTCACAGTGTAGAGGTTGCCGGCGCCGTCGCCCGCCATGCGCGCGATCATATAGGGCAGGCCGTTGCACAGGTCGCCGATCCAGCCCAAGATGTCGAGCAGGTTCTTGCCATTGACGGCGAACAGCTGGCCCTGCATGCCCAGCCCGAGCAAGAACATGGCGAAGATGCTGACGGCGATCAACGCGCCGCGAATCCACTTCCGCAGCAGCAGGTAGCCGAGGCCGGGCACCAGCCAACTGGCGACGCTGAGGGCGTTGGCGGCCGCGACACTGAGCGGCTGAAACGCCGGCGGCGAAGCGGGAGTGATCTCGGTGGAGGACATCGGGCGGGCGAACAATTATTGTCCCATGAATGCGCCGGCGCCAGGCCTAGGCGCCGGTGAGGAACAAAGCGGCGACGATCTCGGTGCGCATCCCCGCCGCCGCTTCCCGGGCGGCTTCCAGCGTTTCCGCGTAGCGGTTTTCCCGCTTGGCCCGGTTGCGGCCGGGATGGTCATCATAGGCCGGCCCGACGATCGGGAGCTGATGCGGGTCCTTGGTCTTCCATTCATAAACGGCCCGGCCGGCGGCCAGGGCGGCGGGAATGTTTTCGACTTCCACTCGCTCAATAAACATAGGCTCTGGGGAGTTTAGAAGATTTCGAACTGCTCCTGATGGACCATGGGATCGGCCTTTATGGCGATCATCTTTCCGGTGAGCTGCTCCAATTCATTCAGCAGCTTGGCGTTTTTCGCCTTGAGGGCCTTGCCCACCTCGGGGTTCACGCGCAAGACCATGTCGTCACGGTCAATGGAGCGGGACATCTTGCGGACTTCGGTGTAAATCTCATTGCACACCGTGGTGATGGATTTGACCAGGCCGACGCCGGCGCAGTAGGGGCAGGGCGTGCCCAAGGTGCGCTCCAGGGACTGCTTGACGCGCTTGCGGGTCAATGCGACGAGGCCGAAATCATTGAAGGCCAGCACCTTGGAGGGCGCGCGGTCGGCGCGCATGGCCTCCTCCAGCGCCTGCATCACCTTCTGGCGATTTTTGCGCTCGTCCATGTCAATGAAGTCCACGACGATGATGCCGCCGAGGTCGCGCAGGCGAATCTGGCGGACGATCTCGCGAATGGCGTCCACGTTGATCTTGACAATCGTGTCTTCCAGGCGATTGGACTTGCCGACGTACTTGCCGGTGTTGACGTCAATGGCCACCAGGGCCTCGGTTTGGTTGATGACGATGTAGCCGCCGCTTTTGAGCCACACCTTGCTCTTGAGCGCCTTGTCAATCTCCTCCTGAATGCCGAAATGATCGAAGATCGGCTCGTCGCGGGTGAAGAGGCGCACGCGGGAAGCGAGGTCGGGCATGAAATGGCCGACGAAACGGACCACGGCCTGATACTGGTCCTCGGAGTCAATCCAGATGTGGGTGAAATCGCTGGAGAGCTGATCGCGCAACGTGCGCTCGACCAGCCCGAGGTCGTGATGCAACAGGGCGGGCGCCTTGGCGTGATCAAAATGCTGGCGGATATCGTTCCACAGATGGCTGAGGAAACGGATGTCGGCGATCAGGTCCTCATCGCTGGCGCTTTGGCCCGCGGTGCGGACGATGAAGCCGCCGGGCAGGTCTTGGGTGTTTTCCACTAACAGCCGTTTCAGGCGGGCGCGCTCTTCGTCGGAGGCGATCTTGCGCGAGACGCCGATGTGGCGGACGGTGGGCATGTAGACCAAATAGCGGCCGGGCAGGGCCAGATGGCTGGTGATGCGCGCGCCCTTGGTGCCCAAGGGTTCCTTGGCGATTTGCACCAGGATCTCTTGGCCGCTGTGGAGCATTTCGTTGATCAGTTTGGGACCGTGGGCGCGCTCGCTGTCGCCGGCGGCGCCGTTCACGTCGGGCTCGGCGGCGCTCTCGGCGGCGCCCTCCTGGGGGCGGCGGGGCGCGCGACCGCGGCCGCCGCGCCGGCGGCGGCCGGCCCGGGCTTCGAAGCGGGCGGTTTCCGCCGGCGGGCGCAGTTCCGCGTGGCCGGACGCGGCTTCGTTTTCGGCGTCCCCGCCGGCGCCGGCGTCCGCCGCCTCGGTCTCACCGGCCGCGGGGGCGGGCTGGGCGCTGATGCCGTCATCCTCGGGGGAAGCGGCGGAGGGTTCGGAATCCGAGCGCACGGCGGATTCGGCGGCGCGGGAGACGTCCTCTTCGGCGGAGCGTTCGAGCCGCTGGGCGGCGGCGTTGGTTTCGCGCGGCGAGTCGGGTTGGATGCGAGAGCGGTCGAATTCCTGCCCGGCTTCGGCTTCCTGCTCCGGCTCGCTGGGTTCGCTCTCGCCCGCTTCGGCGGCGGGCGCCGGGGCGTGGCGATACTTGGCCAAGGATTCACCGGGAAGAGTGAACGGATAGGCTTCCCGCGACGGGCGGGCATGGGATGGCGGCGCTGACGGCTGCCGGCTGGGCGCGTGGATCGGCGCCGGGACGGCGGCGGGAATCGGCTCGGGGCTGGCGGCGCGCTCCGTCGGGGTAGCCGGCGCGGCGGCTGCCGGGTATGTGTCGCCGGAGGCCGCGGCGTCCGGCGCGGCGGTGCTGGCGAACTTGGAATCGGGAATGCCGCCCTGCTCGCGATGCCGGCCGCGGCCGCGGCGG
>DAHVCP010000014.1 GCA_027314025.1 Acidobacteriota bacterium | reverse complement strand
GTCATCTCCGCGGCCGGCGGCCATGGCGCGGCGGCGGGAGGCGGCGCAGCCGCCGCGGGATGCGCTGGGCGCGCCGGTGCGGCCGCGACAGGCACGGGAGGCAGTGCGCCGCCCGGAGCCGAGGCCGGACCGCTGGGCTGGCCGGGCGCGGCAGGCGGGGCCACGAGATATTGGAACAGCAGCTTGCGGGCGGCGGCGTCGCCGCCAAGAGCGAACCGCATGGTGCTCAGCACCAGCAGCGGGGCGCTGGCGCGCAGGCAGTTCCAGGTCTCCGCCATCCACCAGGCCGCGAAGCCGGGATGATGCTGCCAGCGGTAATAGCTGGCGGGAGAAACCTGCGCGGCTGCGCACAGCTCCTGAACGGTGTAATGCACCGCCAGTCCGGCGGCGGCCGCGGCCAGGCGGCGCTGCGAAGCGGTCGGGCGGAAGGGTTCCCCGATGCGCGGGGAGTAAGAGTCAAGGGAAGCAAACGGCATGATCCACGCTCCGGTGTCGGGCGCTCGGCCCAATTGGCTACCGGGGGTTGGGATGCTAGTGATTGCGGTGTGAGTTGTGCCGGCGATTTACTGATCAGTGACCTGAGTGGCGGCGGGCGCCGCGCGCAAGCGCGCCGCGCCGACTCTCAAAACTGGCCGGGCGACCGTTGACGGACAAGGTGCGCGGTGTTGCCGGCGCTGGAGTTAGCGGCGCGGCGGCATGAGAGACGGTGGCGCGGGCTTCTGGCCCGCAGTTCGGTGCGGACGAGGCCGTCCGCGCCCCCAGAAAACGCCTCCGCGGCCAGACAACGCCGCCGCGGAACACTGCCCAGCGCGCCAGCGCGCGCCCTTGCGCTGTGGCACGCGTCGCCCGCCCTGGGGGCGCCGGCCGCTGGCCGCAATGCGGTGCGGGCGAGGCCGTCCGCGCCCCCAGGAATACGCCTCCTCGGCCGGAACAGGCCGCCGCGGGACAGGCGTCCCTCCCGCTCCGCGCCCGGCAGCTCGAGCCGGCAATCGGTGCGCGGCGCCGAGGGCGCAGCCGCGCCGCGGCTAGCGAACGCCGCGGCAGCGGCGCTGAAATGCCGCCAGCGTGGGCGGCGTACGCTCCAGCGCTCCCAAGCGGCGCAGGCGGGCCAGCGCCCGGTCCATGAAGCGCAGGGCCAGGGCGCCGCTCTCGGCGGCGCAAGCGGGGCCGAAGAGCAGGATCGCCGACTCGCCTTCGAAGGGCAGCGCCACCGGCGCGGCCGCGGCCGGCGCCAGGCGCGCCCAAGCCGACGGGCGCAGATACAGGCGGGTGAGATGATCCCGGCGGCCCCATTCGGCATGGGCGTGAATGGCGGCGATGTTGCTGACGAAGGCGACGCCGCGGGTCACGCGGGCAATTTCCCCCAGGGCGGCGCGGGCCTCCCCCGCCTCGAGATATTGCAGGACGCCATTGCACCAAACGGCGTCGCAACAGGCCTCCGGCAGGGGCAGGGCGGTGATGGCGGCGCGCAGGGTCCAGCCGGCGCCGTTGCCCCGAGCGGCGTAGCCGAGGGCATAGGAGCTGCAATCCAGGCCTACGACCTGAAGGCCGAGGTCGCGGCGGGCGTAGCCGGCGAGGGCCCCCTTGCCGCAGCCCAAATCCGCAAGCGAGCGGGCGGAAGTCAATTCCACCAGCGCCGACAGCTGGCCCTGCACGGTGGGGAAATACTCGGGATAGTAGCCGTAGCCCCGCACCTCGTCGCCGCCCTTCAAGCCGGGAGGGAAATTGGGGTCCTCGAAATAACGGCGATCGAAGGTCATGGGGAATAACCCAGGCTACGACGCGCAGCGTCATGGCGAGGCCGCGATTTTTTCCGGCGCGCGGCGGCCGGAGCGCGAGATGGGCTTCGGGCCGCCGGTGGGCGGCATTCCGAATCACGGGGCTATTGCACCGTCAAGACGATGGGAAAGCTGGCGGTCTGGGACCCCGCCGTGGCCTGGAGCGTAATGCTGTAGGCGCCTTTGGCCGTTGCCGTGCCGCCAGTGCCACCACCACCGCCGCCACCGCCGGACGCGGGTGGGAGGCCGGCGGAGTTGCTGCTGCCGCAACCGGAAAGGGCCAACAGGCACGCCGCCAGGGCCAGCGGAGCCAACCATGCCGCCCACCGGACCGCCCTTCGCCGTTGGCGGAAGCCGGCCAGAACGGCAGCGAGGGCGGCCAGCAAGGCCGCGCCGGCCAAGAGGGGCCAGGGCCAGCGTTGCGGGCCGCCGTCCCCGGGCGGCGGCAGGCTGGCGGTGGTGGTGATGGTCACCGTGGCGGTCGCCGATTTGCCGCCGGAGATTTGCACGCTCGATGGGCTGACCGCGCAGGCAATGCCGCTGCCCGAGCCCGGGCAGGAAAGGCTGACGGCGCCGCTGAACGGCCCCTGCGGCGAGACCACGGCCGTCAAGGTTGCGCTGGAGCCGGCGCTGACGCTGGGATTCGAGGGCGTGGCGTTCAGCGTGAACGAGGTTGGGGCGTACTCAATCGTGAGCGTGTGGGAGACGCCGCCGCCCGTCCCGGTGATCGTGACCGGGGTGCCGGCTTGCGGCGCACCAGTGTAGGTGACGGTGGCGCTGCCGCCGGGGTTGACGGAAGTCGTGGTGCAGCCGGCGCAGGTCAGCGAGATGGCGCTCGTGAAGCCGCCTTGCGCGGTGGCGCCGATGGTGAACTGCGCGCTGGAGGTCCCCGCCGCCGCGTAGACGACGGCGTTGGAGGTGGTCAAGGTGAAATCCGCCTGCGGCGTGCCGACGGCGGGAATGGCCCAGGCGCCGCGGCCATGCGTGGCGGCGATGACATCCCGATTGGCCGTGTCGAAGTCCAGGCCCAGGACCGCGGCGTTGGGCAGCCCGCTGCCCAACTGCTGCCATACCTCGCCGCTGATGCCGCCATCGGTGGCGACAAAAACGCCCACGTCGGTGCCGATGTACACGTCGTTCGGTACTTCGGGGTCAATGGTGATGGCGTTGACTGGGGCGTCGGGCAGGTTGCCGGTGATGTCGGTCCAACTGCCGCCCCCGTTCTGGGTCATATACACATGGCCGTAGCTGCTGCCGGCGACAAAGCCCTGCACGCCGACGTAAGCGACATTGGGATTATCCGGGCTGACGGCCACGGCGCCGAACGGCAGCGACGCATTGGTCGGCATGGGACTGGCGGTCTCGTTGGTCCAGGTTCCCGGAATGGTGGCGAAGACGTTGCCGATGTGCTGCACTTGGCCGTCGGTGGTGACGGCGAAAATGGAGCCGGGGTTGCTCGGCGCGGCGGCCAAGGCCTGAACGTAGTTGCTGCCGCAGGCGCCCGCGGGAGAACCGCCGGTGGTCAAATCGCCGCTGACCGGCGCCCAGCCTTGGTCGGCGGTGGCGGGGATGGACGGGCCCATCCACAGGCGGCACGTGGCCAACAGCATTTCGGACGGGGCGTTGGGAAGCAGCTCGTAGGGCAAATAGAAGTCGCCGTTTTCCGAGAGCAAGGCGGTGTCCAGGGTAGGGCTGTAGGTGGTCGCGCAGTTGTAGAGCTGGGAGAGACCCAGGGACGGGTTGCCGGTGCCGGGCCAAGCGCAAGCGCCGTATTTGGAGCTGTAGGTTTGGTTCTGCGGCACGCCGCCGTCGGGGGAAACCACAATGATGGGGTCCGCTCCGGCGGCCGAGCTGGGCGGAGCCGGCGCGTAGGCGTTTTCGGCGAAGTAGTTCTTCGTCCCCGGCTGGATCGCCGTCTCCCCGCCATCACCGCCCCACACCTGGCCCCACAATGTCCCGCTGCTGGCGGTGTTCACCACCGTGCCATTGTCTTGTGAGCCGCCGGTATAGATACCGGCCTGGGAGGGGTCGCCGGTGACGCCGTAGAACTGGATGGTGTCCAGATTGGTGTTGATATCGGTCCAGGCTTGCGCGCTGCCGTTGTCGGCGGCATCGCCGGCATTGGTGGTGGACCATATGCCGCCGTCGTTGCCGACAAACCACGTATTGGCGCCGGCGAAGGCGATGGCGTGCTGGTCGGGGTGGGTGACGCCGGGACCATAGGCGACGGTCAGATTCGACCAGGTGGTGCTCAAGCCATTCGGCGTGGCCGACCAAACATCAATGCCGCCCACCACCAAGGTGCTGCTGTTGGGCGGGACGGCGATATACATGTCGTAATCGCCTTGGTTGTTGGCGTCGAACAGCGGATCGCTGGTGGAGCAGGTGCTGGTGAACGGGGAGGTGTTCAAGCTGCCGCAGGTAGGAGCGGCGATGGGGTTCCAGGTCTTGCCGCCGTCGGGCGATTCCCAGATGCCGGTGTCGCAGGCGGCGCCGCCGCTGGTGGAACAGGGCGTCGGCGTGGCCAATTGTCCGGTGATGTCGGTGACGATGGTGAACAGGTCGCCCTTGCCATCCACCGCCAAATCGGCGCGGTGATATTCATTGTCCAAATTGACCGAACCCGCGTTCACGAACGGCGTGGGCGTGGCGACCGGCGACCACGTGGCGCCGGCGTCGCTGGATTGGTAGACGCCGTGGCCGCGCAGGGCGGCGTAAAGCACGCCATTGACGGGATCGTAGAGCAGGTCGGTGCAGCTGTAATTGCTGCCGGCGGGACCGCCTTGGGTGAAGACCAGGGTCCAGGTTTGGCCGCCGTCGGTGGAGCGGTAAATGCCGCGGATGTAATTGGTCAGGCTGAAGGAACTGATCTGGGTCGAACTGCCGCCGGCGGCGAGGACGACGCTGGGATTGGCCGGATCCACGAGCACCTTGGCAAACGACAGGCCGAGCAGCGGCAGCGAGGAACCGAAGGTGGAGGAGCTGGTTCCGCAGGCGGCGGTTGTGCAGGCATCGCCGGCGGTCGTGGCCAGGGTCCAGTTCCAGGAACTGGTGGTGCTGTCGTAGACGCCGCGCTCGATGCCCACGCCGTAATAGCTGTCCTCGCTGTTGTTTTGTTCCCCGGTGCCGACGATCACCACCGGGGGATTGGTCCCCGGAATGAGTGCCAAGGCGCCCACTGCCAACGACTGCGTTTGGTCGCTGATGGGCGTCCAGGTGGGGCTGGAACTGAGGGCGTTGGTGGAGCGCCACACACCGCCGTAGGCGGCGCCGAGATAGACCGTGTTGCCGGTGGGGTCATTCTGCAAATCCGTGGCCAGACTGGTGACGCGGCCGGAAACTTGCACGAAGCCTAAATCGGTCTGCGGATCGGGCCCCAGTTCGGTCCAATTGCCGCTGGTTGCGGCGGGAGCGGCGGCGAAGCGGCGCGAGCCGAGCAGAACGCGGCGGCCGGAAGGGGGATAGATGCGCGGCATGTCCCGGCGCTGCGCATAGGCGCGGAGCATATGCTCGGCGGGCGAGCGGCCGTCCAAGGCACGGCGGTCGCGCAGAAACCATTCGGCCCGTCGGCGGGGATGGTCCTGGCCGGGGCGCGGCTTACCCGGCATCCCGGCCGACGTCGTGCTAGGCCATTGCCAGGCGGCCACGCCGGTCACGGCGGCCATCAGCATTACGGCGAGGAGCCAGAAACGAGGGGTTAACGCGCGCATAGGACACCCGGAGCGGCAGTGCTAAGCCGTCGTTCCACATTGTAGCTGCGGGCGGCCCGGAGTTCCCTAGATTCCCACCTGGACGGCCGGCCTCAGGCTCCGGCCCAGGCGGCCAGGCGATCCCAGGTGACCCGCAGTTGGGAGAAAGTGGCGGGGTCGGCGGGATGACTCGTAATCTCGAGCACCCAAGGGACTTCCGGGCGAGCGGCCAGTTGCGGCATCCAATCCGCCCAGGGAATGCCGCCCTCACCCGGCCAGAGGTGATCGTCCTTCTGTCCAAGATTGTCGTGCAGATGAGTAGTCACGACGCGAGGCGCCAGCAATTCCCAACTGGGCGCCACGCCGCCGCCACCGAGCAGAAAGGCGGGGAGTTGGGCATGCCCGGCGTCAAAGCAGATGCCAATGTCGTCGAGGTGGGTCGCGGCGAAAAACTCCACTAAGTTGGCCGGCGTCGCCAAGGCATTGGGGGTGTTCTCGACCACCAGACGCACGCCGGCGCGCTTGGCCAGCATGCCCAGGCGTTCCAGGCTGCTGAAGGCGGCTTCGCTCCGCGCCGGACTTTCGTCGTCTCCGCCGGCGCCGAGGTGTTGGATCAAATAGCGGAACGGCAACACCTCGGCCAGCTCCAGCACGCGCTCGACTTCCTCCACCGCGGGCAAGCGGCGGCGGCGGTCGGGGTGGGCGATGTCCAGCGGCGGATCGCCGCCGCGGCCCCAGGACTCATCGGTGTAGATCGGGCCGTGGAGCGAATGCAGTTGCAGCTCGTGGTCGCGAAACCAAGCGGCCAGCGCCTCCAGTTGCGCCGGCTGGCGCCAATCGAAGCTTTGCCGGGCGCAAAACAGCTCTACGCCGTCCGCGCCGCTGGCGGCCAGGCGGTCCAGCAGGACGGTGTGCAGGCGCTCATTGGAGAACAGGTGCGTGGAGACGACGCGCAGGGGGCGGGCGTGGGGCATGCGCCTACGATTATCCCCGACCTGGCGCGGCGCGGGGCCGGCGCCTCCGCCGCCCGCATCCGCGGATGTTATCGGCCTGATCAAGTGCTTTTATAGTTACGGTATTTACATTCCGATTCCTTCGCGAGTATATTCATTCCACTTCGTTCGTGTGTGGAGGTGGCGCATGACTCGCCGCTTGCTGCTTCGCCGTCTCGCCGCCGGACTTTTGGCCGGCGCCGTTGTTGCCCTGCTGTCCATAGCCGCCTGGAGCCAAGCGGCTAGCACCAGCTTGAACGGCCGCATCACCGATCCCAGCGGGGCCGCCATACCGGGCGCGCGGGTGACCATCCTACGGCCAGACACGGGTCTGACCCGCAGCGTCACCACCAACGCCCAGGGCGGCTATGACTTCCCCGCCCTGGCGCCGCCTAGGTTCCAGATACTGCTGCCTGCGGGCGCGCCCCGGGCGGCGGGAGGTTCGTCCAGTTCTTTTGCTGGCCGGGTCGACCGGCGCAGCAGCAGTCCAGTCAAGGAGATGACGTTATGCCTAATCGCAATAGGTTGCAGATCGTCGGCGTCGCGGCGTCGGTACTATGCCTCGCAGTGGCGCTTTTTGCCGGCACGGGTAATACTGCCGGCTACCAGGTCTGCTCGCCGTACCCCTGCACCTACGTGCTCCCGACGGGCGGGACGACAGGCGCGTTCTGCGGCCACCTTGGTAACGCAAAGGAGGGCTGCTACTGCACACTGAAACCGGGCAGCGACTACGGACAGATTTCCCCGGCGTGCCAATATTAAAGGTGTCACCCGGGCTGCGACAGCTCGGCGTGCCGGCGGCACTAGCCGTGAGCCTGTTGGTAATCGCCGTGCTCGATTACCGTGAGGCGAGGCCGTACCGCGCGGCCCGCGCCGCGGAGGAGTTCAGGCCCAGGTACGGCAGCCTTGTGGGCTTCGACCAGGTTGGCCAGCGCCTCCGCGCCCCGCCGCACGGCTGGGTGGCGCTGGGGGTGCTCGGACCGCCCGGGGAGGGCCGCTCTCTCCGGTACTGGAGCCGTGCGGCCGGGGCGCTCGCGGCCGGCGGTGCGGCCGCTGCGCAGCTGTGGGCCGTCTGTGCGAGCCGAGGCTCGTGCAGCGGCGCGGTCCCGGTCCCGGGCCTACGGCTCGCGGAATTCCTGGACCCCTACGAAATGAGCGTCGCCGCGAGGGCCGGCCGCCGCGGCGAGATGCTCATTTACCACGGCGCAGCGTTGGCGGGCAGGATCAAGCTCCCTGCGGAGCCCGCTTTGGTGGCGGGGCGACTCAGCGGCCTGATGAAGGGGGTGGGTCACGAGCGGAGGCCGTGAACGGTGGCTCGGCGGGTGCACTGTCGGTCTGATTGTGCTCAACCTAGCCGGCGCTGCGCTCTTCGCCGTGCTCTCACGCGGGGCCCGGCTCTACAGAAGGGGCATGGTGATTCCCGTCCGGGCCGGCGTGCTTGCCGGCGGACAGGAACTCGCCCGGCGCGAGGCCGTGTGTCACCTCATCAGGGTCGCCGTGGTCGGCTGCCCCTCCTGCGCTTCGGACGCCGGCGAGCTCAGCCGCCTGCTCTCGCTGACGCGGGGCCGGGGCTGTCAGGCGCTGCTTATACCGCCGACGCCAAGCTCGGCGCCTGTGCGAGCCGCCGCGGGCCGCGGCCGATTTCGCTTCCTCGAGTACGTGGACTACCCGCTCGGCTCGAGGCTGAACGTCTTCCTTACGCCGCAGACCTTTCTAACCGATTCCCTCGGGCGCGTGGTGTGGCTCCGCCAGGGCGCCGTCTCCCCCGGCTCCCTGAAGAGTGCCGAGCGCTCCCTCGCCCGGCTGCCCGCCTGCCCGTTGCAGCGGGGCCGCTGAGCCGGCCGTCCGGCGCAGGCTCGAGCTGGCAGCACGCTGGCGCAGGGCGCGCCGATCACGCGCAATTTCCAAATCAACGATTACCAGTTCTACGGCCAGGACCAGTGGCACGTGACCCCCAGCCTGGTGGTGACCTACGGGCTCAACTACACGCTGGAGCAGCCGCCCTATGAGACCAACGGCCTTCAGGTGGCGCCCTGCGTGGCCACGGCCAGCGGCAGCTGCACCTCGCTGAACCTGGGCGATTGGATGAACCAAACCGGGGCATTGGCGGCCGTGGGCAAACCGGCCAGCCAGGCGGGGCTGGTTTCCTTCGAGCTCGGCGGACCGGTGAACAATGCGCCGAATATGTGGAACTGGGATTTTTCGAACGTCGCCCCGCGCATCGGCGTGGCGTGGTCGCCGGATTTCGGCCATGGCTGGCTGGGAACGATCTTCGGCCACAAGGGTGAATTTTCCATCCGCGGCGGCTATGACTTGCTGTATGAACATTTCGGCGCGGGAATGGTGAACACGTTCAATCAGGACGGCTCCTTCGGCCTGGCGACGAATCTCAGCAATCCGCTGGGCATCACCATCGCCAACGCGCCGCGCATGACCTGCCTGACCTGCCTGCCCAGCTCGTTGCAACCGGCGGCGCCGCCGGGCGGCTTCCCGCAGACCCCGCCGCCGATCTTCGGCAACATCGCCTGGGGATTGGACAGCAGCATCAAGACGCCGTACGTGCACGAGGTGGATTTTTCCATCACGCGGCAGTTCGGAACGCGTTCCTCGCTGTCGCTGAGCTACGTCGGCACGTTCGGCCGCCGGCTGCCGATGCAGGAAGACTTGGCGATGCCGGGCAATTTGGTGGATCCCAACAGCCACCAGAGCTATTTCGCCGCCGCCGACGCGCTGAGCAAGCTCTACGACGCCAACACGCCGGTGGCGAACGTCCCCAACATTCCCTTCTGGCAAAACATTTTCAGCACCTGGACCGGCCTAACGCAAGCCGACGTGATGAATGCGCTGGGCAACAACAACCCCTGCACTCCCGGCGCGCCGGACACCAGCCCGCTGACCGCCACGCAGGCGGTGTACGAGCTGTGGAGCTGCTTCGTGCCGAACGAGACCTCGGCCTCGATTCTGCTGGATTTCCCGCCGAGCAACGGGGGCATTGGCCTGCCGGCGCCGACCACCGGCTATTACAGCTTCTATCACAGCCAATACAGTTCGCTGGACGCCTGGAACAATATCGGCACCTCGAACTACAACGCCTTGCAAGCGACGTATCAGGTGCAAGTGGGACGGAACCTGCAAACCCAGTTCAACTACACCTGGTCCAAGTCCATGGACGAGGCGTCGGACGCCGAGCGCATCAGCGAGAGCCCGCCGGGCGGCGGCCTGGGCGGAGCGATCATCAATTCCTGGTCGCCGTACCAGCTCTACGGCCAGTCGGATTTCAACACCACGCAGCAGATCAACGCTAACTGGGTCTGGAATCTGCCGTTCGGCCGTGGCCAGTGGCTGGGCAGCGGCGCGGCCAACTGGCTGAACGCGGTCATCGGCGGCTGGCAGTTTTCCGGCTACTATCGCTGGACAACGGCCTTCCCGGTCAACGTGGGCAACGGCTTCTTTTTCCCCACCAACTGGGAGCTGAATGGGAACGCCATGCAGAGCAAGGCCATCCCCGGCGAGCAAACCACGATGAACCCGCAAGGGCCGGATGGCAGCGGACCCAACGTCTTCGTTAATCCTTCGCTGGCGCTGGCGGCATTTCGCAACGACCTGCCCGGTGAGGCCGGAAGCCGCAACGTGGTCGAGGGCGACGGTTTCTTCGGCATAGATACGGGCCTGGACAAATCCTTCGCCGTCGGCGGAGAGGGCAAGGCGCTGCAAGTCGGCTGGCAGGTGTTCAACGCGACCAATAGCGTGCGCTTCGATGCGCAAACGGCGTCCTTGTCGCTGGACAACGGCAGCACGTTCGGCAATTACAGTTCGACCATGACCCGGCCGCGATTCATGCAGCTGTTCGCCAAGTTCACGTTCTAACCGCCGGTCGCGGGGCGCCCGGCGGCGGGCCGCCGCGACGGCGGGTGCATGCCGCGGCCGCTGCGGCTCGCCGGCGGGGCTGGCCCGGAGCGCACTCGGTCGGCCGCACGCGCGGTTGTCGCGCGGCGGCTAAGGTGGACGATGGCGTCAGTGGGCGCCTGCAACCGCGGTATCGGAACCTCTCCTCCAGCCGAATATCCCCGATGCCGTGAAACACCACCGCTTGCATCTCCGCCACCTGCGAGAATTGCGCGGTTGGATGGGCCGGAGGGCGCGGTCGTTGCTTGCGCCGCCCGGACGGGAGACGCAGCGCGGCTACGGCGCGGGAGGGGCAGGCGCGGCGGCGGCACGCTTGTGGATTAGGTAGGCGTGGATCAAGGCGTCCAGATCTCCATCCAAGACGCGCTGCACATCGCCGATCTCCAGCTTGGTGCGGTTGTCCTTCACCAGCTGGTAGGGTTGGAGCACATAGGAACGGATCTGGCTGCCGAAATCAATGTCCAGCTTGGCGTCTTCCACGGCGCGGGCGGCGGCGCGCTTCTTTTCCATTTCATGCTCGTAGAGCCGGGAGCGCAGGATCTTCATCGCCTGGGCCCGGTTCTTGTGCTGCGAGCGCTCGTTTTGGCACTGCACCACGATGTTGGTGGGCAGGTGGACGATGCGCACCGCCGAATCGGTCATATTGACGTGCTGGCCGCCCTTGCCGCCGGCGCGAAAGGTGTCAATGCGCAGGTCCTCGTCGCGGATTTCGATTTCGATCCGGTCGTCAATTTCCGGGCTGACGAAGACGCTGGCGAACGAGGTGTGGCGGCGCTTGGCTTGATCGAAGGGCGAGATGCGGACCAGGCGGTGAACGCCGGTTTCGGATTGCAGCAGGCCGTAGGCGTTCTCGCCTTGAATGTGGAGCGTGGCGGATTTAATGCCCGCTTCGTCCCCCTCCTGCCGATCCATGACGCTGGCCTTCATGCCCTGCCGTTCCGCCCAGCGCAGGTACATGCGCATCAGCATCTCCGCCCAATCCTGGCTTTCGGTGCCGCCGGCGCCGGGGTGGATGGTCACGATGGCATTGGCGCCGTCGTTTTCGCCGGTCAGCAGGGTCTCGGTTTCGATCCGCTCAAGTTGGCGCCGCAGGCGGAGCAGCGCCGCGGCCAGATCCTCGGCCGCGTCCTCACCCTCGCGGGCCAGCTCCAGGAGCACCGCGGCCTCCTCGACCGCCTGCGCCAGCTCACGGTCATTGGCCAGCAGCCGGTCCAGCTTTTTCCGCTCGCGCGATACGGCGAGCGAGCGCTCGCTATCAGCCCAAAAGCCGGGAGCGGCGCTTTGCCGGTCTAGCTCCGCCGCTTGTTGTTGCAGCCGGGGAGCGTCAAAGATACACCCGCACGTCGTGGGCTTGCGCCTTCAGCGTTTGCAGTTCCCGGTCCAAATCATCGAGCATGGGTTGCGCGGACATAGCGGAGTGGGAGGCCCGTTAGACGCGGCGGAAGCGGTGGCGCAGACCACCGGCGAGCGCCATCAGGCCTACGAATATTGTACAGAGCCAGGGCAGCCAATCGCCATGCTCGGTGTAGAAGGTTTGTCCGCTGCGCGCGGCGAAGTGGCCGCGCAAGGCCGCGACTCCCCCCATCGGCAAGCGCGCCCGGACGCGGCCGAAGGGGTCAATGATGGCGGTGATGCCATTGTTGGTGTCGCGCAGCAGCCAGCGGCGATTCTCCATCGCCCGCACCCGCGCCATCAGCAAGCCCTGCGGGCGGGCGGCGGAATTGCCGTACCAACCGTCGTCGGAGAGGTTCACCAGCCACTGGGCGCCGGCATGGACCTCCTGCCGGGCCAAGGCGGGAAAGATGGATTCGTAGCAGATCAAGGCGCCGAACGTATAGGGGCGGACGTTCCCGCTGTTCTTCCCGGCCGCCGCGGGGAGATGAAACAGCGTCCGCTGGTGGCCGGGCACGAAGTCGCCCACTTGGCTGACCATGGCGCGGACGCCGGTCCAGCGCCGCAGCCACGCCGGCAACGGCACGTATTCCCCAAACGGCACCAAGTGCCGCTTGGCGTAGCGCGGCCCGGGCAGGCCGTCAGGCTGGATCAAGCGGGCGGCATTGATGGGATCCTGCTGGCCGGGCGGCGCGGAGGGATGCAAGAGGGCGGTTTCGCCAAACAGCAGCTCGAGGTTATTGGAGCGGGTCAAGCCGGCCACGGAGGCCTGCAACTGCGGCTCCGGAGCATATTCCAGCGGCGCGGGACTTTCCGGCCACAACACCAGCGCCGGCGCGTCGTCGCGCAGCCGCGGGCCGGGCTGGGAAAGCTTTGCCATGCGCCGCAGGTAGCGGGCAAAGGCCGCATCGGACCAGACGGCGTTGGCGTTGGCGTCCGGTTGCACCAACACCGCCCGCAGCGTGGTGGGCTGAAGCCGCGGCGGATCGAATGGGAAGCTGGCGAAACCCACGACCAAAAACCATGTGATCGCTGGCGCCACCGGCCAGGCCCAGGCGGTGCGGGCGCCGCGCCGCGGCGCCTGCGAGAACCAACCGGAGAAGTGGCTGGCGGCGTCGGCCAGCACGGCATTCTCCAAGGCGATCAAGAAACCCGCCCCGTAAACACCCGCGACGGTGACGGAGAGCATGAAGCCGGCGTGATTGGCTTGCGAATAGCCCACCAGATCCCAGGGGAAGCCGCCCAGCGGCACATAGGTGCGCAGAAACTCGATCGCCGTCCACAGCGCCGGGAGCGTCAACCACGGCAGCGGCGCCCAACGGCAGAGCCCATATCCGATCCAGGTGAACAGGGCGAAGAAGACGCCGACCAAAGCCAGGAAGAGAATGAATACCAGCACCGCCTCGGGACGGCTGAGGCCGCCGTAGCGGCGCACCGTGTAGGCGACCCAAGGGCAATCGGCGCCGAAGAAGATGGCCCCGGCTACATAGCCGCTCCAAAACGCCTGCCCACCGCTGGCGGCGCGCATACAGACCAGGCATAGCGGCGCCAGGGCGATCCAGGCAAGAATTGAGAGGCTGACGGGAGGAAAGGCCAGCGCCAGGAGCGCCGCCCCAAACGCGGCCAGCAGCAGCGACTGCGTCCAACTCAAAACCGCGGCCGCCGGAGCCGCGCCCGTCGTGGAGTTCGGGCGGGATCCGGTGGCAAGCGCCTTGGCCATGCAATGTCGGAGCCACCAGCGGCCCCTGCCATTTAGTTTACGTGCTGCCGTTCCACGCGCGAGCGCCTAGCCGGCGGCCGGCGGATTTTGGAACCACAGCACGATCAGATCGGCGCGCCGGCGAACGGAAAATTTGGCCAACAGATTGGAGACGTGAAACTTGGCGGTGCGCTCGGAGATGTGGAGGCGCTGCGCGATTTCCTTGTTGGAAATGTTCTCCAACAGCAAGTCCAGCACTTCCTTTTCCCGCTTGCTCAATTGCGTCGTGCCGGTGGCGAATTGGCGGCTCCCCAGGCCGGAAATGATGGAGTCCACGAAGCGCGACAACAGCGGCCGCGGCACCCAATAGCCGCCATTGGCCACGGCGTCGAGCGCTTGCGCGATCTGTCCCGGCGCCTGCGCATAGGTGACCAGGCCCTTGGCGCCAAGGCGCAGCAAGGGAAAAGCGTTGGTTTCGCCGAACTCATCCGCCAAGGTGATCACGCGGGCCTGGGGAAAGCGGGCGAAAATGCCGGCGACCAGGCTTTCGGTCACAGGCCGGGGTGCGTGCGTGTCCACTACGTAAACGTCGGCTTCCGGCAGACGGCTGGAATCCACGGTGCCGCCGGGGCCGACTTCGGGGCGCACTGCCTGGAGGACGAAACGTGCCGGATCCAGGCGCTGGTCGAACTCCGATGACACCAGCGGGTGCGAGGGAAACAGGCAAACCGCCAGGCGACGAACCATGCCTGCCTTAGGGGCTGTGGCGCTGGGGGTGGGGCGAAGTGGAGGCATCAACACAGACACTATTCGATTCAACGATTTAGCGCAAGCGTCACGTGCGTTATGGAACCTTGCCAGTCACGCCGGGGTGCGGCGCGCCGCGGCGCCACCCCAGCCGCGCCGGGAGCCGCTAGAGCCGGCAATGCCAACCCGGATGGAGGCCTCCGCCGCACGCGCCGCGGGGACCGTGCGGGATTGTCCCGGATGTCGGCCGGCTGCCGGCGCGAGCCCGCGGGGTGCGCGACAGCGGAGGAAGCCGCGAGGCGGGCTAAACGGAAGGGACATTCACCGCGTGCGGCGTGGGCGAGGAGCACGGCACCATGGCGTGGCGGCGGCGCAGCAGCGTGCCCAGCGCCAACAGGACGCAGCCTCCAAACAGCAGCGCCTCGGTTTGGGACACGGACCGGGAGACGGGAGCGTTGTGGGCCGGCGCGGTCTTGGCGAACGGCGCCGCCGAAGCCGGGCCGCTAGCGCGCAACGGCAGCCATCCGGCGGCTAACAGAATGGCGACTGCCAGCCAACGCTTGCGAAACGGGGGCGACGCAGCAGAGAAGGGAGTCATAGGCGGGGCCGCGGGCCGCAACGGCGGCGCCAGTGAACACAACCGTCGGAACCCAAAATGGAACCACAACCGGCAGTTGAGATGCACGTGATCTGCCACGCAAAAACGGGCCATTTACCCGTGGGCGGTGGGATGCCCGTACCCGGTTTGGGGTGGCCAGGTGCCGGTGCAAGTACCGCGCTTCCCTCCCGTGGCTCGCGGTGAGGCAAGGGCCGCCGCGGAAAAGCCGCTCCCATTTGGCCAGTTCGCATGGTACAGTGCCCTCGGGAAAACCTGATGGCTCAAATTACCCGATCTCCCAAGGTCTACGACGCGGTCATTATCGGCTCCGGCGCCGGCGGCGGCATGGCGGCCTATGTCCTGACCCAAGCCGGCGCCAATTGCCTCATTCTTGAGGCCGGCGATTGGTACGATACCGCCACCCAATCCCACATGTTGGAATGGCCCTACGATGCGCCCCATCGCGGCGAAGGTGGCGGCACCAGTTCGTGGGGGTACTTCGACGCCTGCGTGGGCGGCTGGCAAGTAAAAGGCGAGCCATACGTCAATGCGCCGGGCTCGGACTTTATGTGGTGGCGGGCGCGGATGCTGGGCGGCCGCACCAACCATTGGGGGCGCATCGCGCTGCGCATGGGCCCGTACGACTTTAAGCCCTACAGCCGGGATGGCAAGGGATTCGATTGGCCCATCACCTACGACGAGCTGGCGCCGCATTATGACGCGGTGGAAGAGCTGATCGGCGTTTTCGGCTCCGTCGAGGGCTTGGAAAATACGCCGGATGGAAAATTCTTGCCGCCGCCGCGGCCCCGCTGCTTCGAGCTGATGATCCAGAACGCGTCGCGACGCTTGGGAATCCCCTGCGTTCCGTCCCGCTTGGCCATCATCACCCGGCCGCACCATGGCCGGCCGGCTTGCCATTACTGCGGCCAATGCGGCCGCAGTTGCGCCACCAGCTCCAACTTCTCGTCCCCCACGGTGTTGCTGCCGCCGGCGCTGGCGACCAAAAAGCTGGAGATCCGCACCGGCGCCATGGCGCGGGAGATTTTGCTGGGGCCGGATGGGCGCGCCCGGGCGGTGTCCTACATTGACAAAAAGACGCGGCAGGAACAGCAGGTCCGCGGCCGCGTCGTCATTCTGGCCGCCAGCGCCTGCGAGTCCGCCCGGCTGCTGCTGAACTCCAAGAGCCCGTCGTTCCCGGATGGACTGGGCAACAGCAGCGGCGTGGTGGGCAAATATTTGATGGACACCGTCGGCACGAACATGAGCGGCCACATTCCGCCATTGCTGGACCTGCCGCCGCATGACGAAGACGGCGTCGGCGGCATGCACGTCTACATGCCCTGGTGGAACTACGACAAGCAGTTGCGGGGCAAGCTGCCGTTCGCCCGCGGCTACCATATCGAAGTCGGCGGCGGGCACAATATTCCCGGCGCGTTCACGCTGTCCGGAGCGGAGCAATATTTGGGCGGCGGCTACGGCG
The DNA here is from genome assembly GCA_027314025.1 of Acidobacteriota bacterium. Classification (GTDB taxonomy): domain Bacteria; phylum Acidobacteriota; class Terriglobia; order Terriglobales; family SCQP01; genus JAKAUF01. Next base: position 42,197 of record DAHVCP010000014.1, on the reverse strand, counting down.
TGGAATTGAAGCGGGGACTGCGCAAGCTGTGGGGTTCCTTCATCGGCTTTGACTGCCGCGGGGAAATGATCCCCAACGACCAAAGCTATTGCGAGATTGATCCCAACGTGGTGGACGAATACGGGATTCCGGTGCTGCGCTTCCATTTCCAATGGAGCGAAGACGAGATCTTGATGGCGCGGCATGCGCAACAGACCTTCCGGGAACTGATCGAAGGGTGCGGCGGAACCGTCACCTACGCCGAGACCGCGGAGAACCGCTGGGGCATTTCCCACGGCGGCGAGATTATTCACGAGGTGGGCACGGTGCGCATGGGCGCGGACCGGCGCACGTCGCCGCTGAACGGCTGGGCGCAGAGTTGGGATTGCAAGAATCTGTTCGTCACCGACGGCGGTCCATTTGTCAGCAATGCGGACAAGAATCCGACGCTCAGCATCATGGCGCTGGCGCACCGCACGTCGCAACATATCGCCGCGCTGGTGCGGCAAGGGGAGGTTTAACATGAGCCACTCACCCGAGAAGCCCGAAACCAACGCGCCGCCCGCCGCCGGCATGCCACGCCGGGATCTATTGAAGGTGCTCGGCGCGGCGCCCGCCGCCGCCCTGATCGGCGGGGCCGCCGTTGGGGCGCCCGCCGCCTACGCGGAGGCGCCGCGGCGCGCCACGGCCAATGCGGAGCCGTATCAGCCGCGCGCGCTCAGCCCGCGGGAATATCGCCTGCTGACGGTGCTTGCCGATTTGATCATTCCCGCCGACGAGCGCACCGGCAGCGCCACCGACGCCGCGGTGCCGCAGTGCGTGGATGACTTTCTGACTATCCGCGGCGAGCGCCTGCGGGACCAGATCCGCGGCGGCTTCCTGTGGCTGAACATCCAGGCACGGCAGCAGTTCGGCCATGACTTCGCCGATTGCGCCCTGGCCCAGCAGAAGCGCATCTTGGACCGCATCGCCTGGCCCGACCGCGCCACCCGCGAGGACGCCAACGGGGCCGCGTTTTTCACCGACCTGCGCAACTTGGTGGTCAACGCGTTCTACTCCAGCAAAATGGGCGTCAAGGACTTGCGCTACATGGGCAATCACCCGGTGGCGGAATGGCGCGGCTGTCCGCCCAACGTGCTGGCGAAGCTGAACGTGACCTACGCGGATTCCTTTGCCTACGACCACGAGTTGCGGGAGAAGAATGCCGCCCGCATCGCCGCCGAGCCGAAATAAGCCGCCGCACCGGCCTAGCCAGCGGGCGGCGGGCGCGCGCTGCCGATCGCGGCGGCGGGGTGGTGGGTTAGAATCGGAGTTCGGCTGATGGACACCTTGCGCACCAGCTTGGCCGCGGCGCTGCGGCAGATGCCCCCCACCGCGGCGGAACCGGCGGCATTGCTCGCCTGGGGGCTGGTTGCCGGACCGCACCTGGCGGCGCATGCCGCCGCCGAGGAACTCGATGGCGGCATCCTGCGCCTGCACGTGCCGGAGGCGGCCTGGCGGCGGGAGATCGAGGCGTTCCGCCCGGAATTGCTGCGGCAACTGGCGGCGGTGCTGGGGCCGGATCGGGTGGTGGGCCTGAGCTTTGCGCCGCCCCGCGCCACCCAGCCTAGCCTTGCCGCCGCGGCGGGAAACAGCGAACAGAAACCGAGATTATGCAAGTAAGCCGGGAAGAGGTCGAGCGCATCGCCGCGCTGGCGCATTTGGACCTGACCGCGGAGGAGCTGGCGCGGATGCAGAAGGATCTGAGCCGAATCGTGGAATACGTGGCGCAACTGGAGCGGGTGAACTTGGAGGGCGTCGAGCCGATGGCCCAGGTGGCCGCGGCCGGCGCCGATCCGGAAGCCAAACTGCGCGCCGACGAGGCGCGACCGGGATTCACCCAGGAACAGGCGCTGGCCAACGCCCCACAAGCCGCCGCCGGCTGTTTCCAGGTTCCGCGGGTGCTGGGCGGCGAGGACGAGGCATGACCGAGTTGCCGCTGCTCAGCGTGGAGATCGTGCGCCGGCGGATCGGCGAGCGCCAAACCACGGCGACGGCGCTGGCGGAGGCGTGCTTTGGCGCCATCGCCGCCGCCAACCCGCGGCTGAACGGGTACTTGACGCTTTCGCAGGAGCGGGCACGCACGCAGGCGGAGAGGATTGACCGCTTGGCGGATCAGGGGCTGCCGCTGCCGCCGCTGGCGGGCGTGCCGGTTGCGGTAAAGGATGTCCTCTCCACGCGCGGCCTGCGCACCACCTGCGGCTCGCGCATGCTGGAGAACTACCTGCCGCAGTACGACGCCACGGCGGTGGAGCGCCTGGAGGCGGCGGGCGCGGTCATTCTGGGCAAAGTCAACTGCGACGAGTTCGCCATGGGCTCGTCGAATGAAAACTCGGCGTACGGCCCGGTGCGCAATCCCTGGGATACGGAGCGGGTGCCCGGCGGTTCCAGCGGCGGCTCCGCCGCGGCGGTGGCGGCGGGACTGGGAGTCGCGGCGCTGGGCTCGGATACCGGCGGCAGCATTCGCCAACCGGCGGCCTTCTGCGGCGTGGTCGGCTTGCTGCCCACCTACGGGCGGGTCTCGCGATTCGGGCTGGTCGCCTTTGGCTCCTCGCTGGACCATGTGGGGCCGCTGGCGCGCAGCGCCAAGGACGCGGCGTACCTGCTGGCCGCCATCGCCGGCGCCGATCCCAAGGACGCCACCAGCGCCGACGTGCCCGTGCCGGATTATGTGGCGGAGCTGGAGCAGCCGATCGCCGGATTGAAAATCGGCATTCCGTGTGAGGCTTTCGCCGCCGCGGGCGAAACCGGCGGCCTCGACGCCGGCGTCAACGCCGCGGTCCGCGGCGCCCTGGACGCCCTGGAGCGGGCCGATTGCCAGCTGGTGGAGATCCGCCTGCCGCACACCGAATACGCCACCGCGACGTACTACCTGATCGCCACCGCCGAAGCCAGCGCCAACCTGGCGCGCTATGACGGCGTGCGCTACGGCTTCCGGGCCCCGGAGGCCGAGAGCCTGGGGGCGATGTACCGGCAAACCCGGGACCACGGCTTCGGGGCGGAGGTGAAGCGCCGCATTCTGCTCGGCACCTATGCCCTCAGCGCCGGGTATTACGACGCCTACTATCGCCGCGCGCAGCGCGTCCGCGCCCGCATCGCCGAGGATTACCGGCAAGCCTTCCAGCAAGTGGACGTCATCGCCATGCCGACGACGCCGACGCCGGCCTTCCGCATCGGCGAGCGCATCGAGGATCCGCTGCGGATGTATTTGAACGACATCTACACCGTCAGCGCCGACCTGGCCGGAGTTCCAGCCATTTCCCTGCCCTGCGGCTTGGCCGGTGGCCTGCCGGTCGGGGTGCAGTTCACCGGCAATTATTTCGCCGAAAGTCTGCTGCTGCGGCTGGCCCATCACTACGAACGGCTGCGCGGCCCGATCGGCCCGCCCCCAGCCTTTGCCACGCCCGGCGGCAACGGGGCACAATAGAGATTCACCTGCCTGCAAACGCAAGCTCTCCCATGTATGAAGACTTCCATGCCACCGACCCCTTGACCGGGCAGGAATATCATTGCCAGTTCCAGTGCCTGATGACGGGCATCGCCACGCGGCATAGCGATACCGTGGACGTCAAGTTTTTGGTCAACGGCGCGGCGATGTGGCTGGGCTTGCCGCATCCCGCCTGGATCGAGTTTCGCACCCGGACGGGGTACACCATCACCGACCGCATGGCGGTGGATCTGGCGGGGTTGTACCTGAAGCAGGCCATCGAGAGCGGCAGCGGGGTAGACCGCCAGCACTGGAATGACATCACCAGCGCCGACGTGCTGCGGCTTTGCGCCCAGATGCACTGGCTCAGCGGCGAACGGCCGGCGCCGCTGCCCGCGCCCGCCGCCGCGGCCAGCTAGCGGCGAGCGCCGGCGCGGCGGCGGAGGTCCATGTTCCGCAAAATCCTGATCGCCAACCGGGGAGAAATCGCGCTGCGGCTGGCCCGCGCCTGCCGCGATTTGGGCATCGCGCCGGTGGCGGTGTTTTCCGAGGCGGACCGGGAGGCGCTCCACGTCCTGCGGGCCACGGAGGCGGTCGGCATCGGCCCGGCGCCGCCGCGGGAAAGTTATCTCAATGTGGAGCGGATCATCGCGGCGGCGCGGCAAACCGGCGCCGAGGCGCTGCACCCCGGCTATGGGTTCCTGTCCGAGAACCCGGCGCTGCCGGCCGCCTGCGCCGCGGCGGGCATCGTCTTCATCGGCCCGCCGGCGGCGGCCATGGAACGGCTGGGCAGCAAAACCGCGGCCCGGGCCTTGGCGCGGAGCTGCGGCGTGCCGGTCGTGCCGGGCACGGTGAACCGCCTGAAGTCGGCGGACGAAGCCCGCGCCCGCGCCGCCGAGTTCGGCTATCCGGTCATGCTGAAGGCGGCCGCCGGGGGCGGCGGCAAGGGCATGCGGCTGGTGCACCGGGCGGAGGATTTGGGGCCGGCGCTGGAACTGGCGGCGGCCGAGGCGCTGTCCGCGTTTGGCGATGACGCGGTGTACTTGGAAAAGGCGGTGCTGCGCCCGCGGCACGTCGAGATTCAAGTCTTGGCCGACCAGCACGGCAACTGCATTCACCTCGGCGAGCGGGAATGCAGCGTGCAGCGCCGGCACCAGAAGGTCATCGAGGAAAGCCCGGCGCTGCGCCTGCCCGCGGGGCTGCGCGAGCGCATGGGCGCGGCGGCGGTCGCGGTCTGCCAAGCCGCCGGTTATGTCAACGCCGGAACGGTGGAGTTCCTGCTCGACGCCGAAAATCGGTTTTATTTTCTGGAGGTCAATACCCGCCTCCAGGTGGAACATCCCGTGACCGAACTGGTCACGGGCCTTGACCTGGTGCAGCGGCAGATCGCGGTTGCCGCCGGCGAACCGCTGGACTTGCGCCAGGAGGACGTCACTTGGCGGGGCCACGCGATCGAATGCCGGCTCTATGCCGAGGATCCCGAGCAACACTTTTTCCCCTCGCCGGGCCGCATCACGCGCCTGGTCACCCCCGCGGGGCCGGGACTGCGCGAGGACAGCGGCATCTATGAAGGCTGGAACGTACCGCTGGAATACGATCCCCTGTTGTCCAAGCTGATCGGCTGGGGCGAGGACCGGGCGCAGGCGCTGGCGCGAATGCGGCGCGCGCTGGCGGAATATCATATCGGCGGAATCCGCAGCAATCTCCCGCTTTTCCGGCGGATTTTGGATGACCCGGAGTTTGCCGCCGGCGACGTGGACACCAGCTATCTGGCCCGCCTGCTTGCCGCCGCGCCGCCGGCGCTCGATGGAAATTGGCTGCGCGCCGCGGCATTGGCCGCGGTCGCTGGCTCCGGCGGCAACGGCGCGAGCGGGTCCGCGGCCGCCTCCGCTGGCGGCTTGCCCGCGAGCGCTTGGCGCCGCGCCGCATGGCGCGAGGAGATCCTGGGGTGAGGCGGCTGGTCGCGATTGCCGGGCACACCTTCGCCGTCGAGCTGGATCTCGCGTCCGTGCCGCCGGTGGCGAGGCTCGACGGGGAGCCCACGGATGCCGACCTGCGGCGCGTGGATGCGCGCACGGTTTCGCTGTTGGTGGCGGGACGGGCGTACACGTTCTATCTGGAGCCTGGCGAAGCTCCAGGCCAACTGCACGTGGGCGGGAGCGCCGGGAACGCCAGCGCCAGCATTACCGATCCGCGCCGCCAGCGGCGCGAACCCGAGGGCGAAGCCGGAACCCTGCGGCTAACGGCGCCGATGGCGGGCCGCGTGGTGCGCTGGCTGGCCGCGTCCGGAGACGAGCTCGCCGCCGGGCAGGGCGTGCTGGTGCTGGAGGCGATGAAAATGCAGAACGAGGTCCGCAGCCCCAAGGCCGGGCGGCTCAGCGCCTGCCTGGCGGCGGCCGGAGAGGCGGTCGCTCCCGGCGCGGCGCTGGCGGAAATCGAATCGCGCTAAGGGGCCGGGCGCGCCGCCAGCACCCCCTCCACGCGCGCGGTCAAATCCGCCAAATCCAGCTCGCCCTTGACCATATAGCCCTCGGCGCCGCACTCCCGCGCGCGGCGAATATCGCTGACCTGCCCCAAATTGGTGAGCACGATCACCCGAGTTCGCGCCGTGGCTGGGTTCTGGCGCAGCCGCGCCAGAACCTCGAAGCCATCCAGCCGCGGCAAAATCAGATCGAGCAGGACCAGGTCCACGCCGCCCGCCCGCACGGCCTCCAGCGCCGCCTCGCCATCGCCCGCGACCACGACCTCCCAGCCCTTGCGCCGCAGGGCGGCGCTGGCCGCCTTGCACAAGAAGCGATCGTCTTCGGCGAGCAAGATTTTGGCCCGGGACGGGCTGGGCGCCGCGGGCGGCGGCGCCGGGGCGTTGCGATTCGGGTTCACGGTGTCTCCTCCGCGGTTGCGGCTTCCAGGTGGCGGGCGACGGCCTCACCCAGCGCCTGGAGCGAAAATTCGGACTTCACGAAATATTCCTTGGCTCCAAGACGCTGCGCCTCCTCGCGGTCGCTCGGGCGCGAGGAGTTGGACAGGATCAGGACCGGGATGTGGGCGGTGGCTGCGTCGGAGCGCAGCAAACGCAGCGCTTCCAATCCGGGCAGCTTGGGCATCAGGAGATCCAACAGGATCAAGGACGGGCGCTGGAGAAACGCCAAGCTCAGCGCGCGCTCGCCGTCCTCGGCGGTGACGACGTTCCAGCCGCGCTGCCGCAAGCCGGTTTCGCAGGCGCGGCGGAGAATGCGGTCATCCTCGACCAGCAAGATGGTGGCGTGGCTCACCGCGCGACCCCCTGCACCAATGTTGGCTGGAGCGGCAGGGCGAATGTGAAGACGCTGCCGGGACTGGCGGGAGCGCCGCCCTTCGCCGGCGCCGGCTGCCACCAGACCCGCCCGCCGCCTTGGGCCAGAATGCGGCGCACCCAATACAGCCCCAAACCCGTACCCTCCGTTTCCACGGTGTGCGCATTATCCGCGCGAAAGAATTTTTCAAAAAGCCGGCTCCGCGCTTCCGGCGGGACACCCATGCCGTTGTCCCGCACGGACCACCAAATTTCAGCGCCGTGACGCCCGGTGGTGATCGTGATTTCTCCGCCGACCGGCGTGTACTTGATGGCGTTGGAGCAAAGATTGAGCATGACTTGGCGCAGCAGGTTGGCGTCGGCCTGCACGCGGGGAACGTGCGCATCCGGGTGGAAGCTCATTTGGTGCTCCCGTTGCTCCACCTGCGGGCGCAGTTCGTGCATCACGCTGGCGGTCAGCTCCGCGAGATCCACTTCCTCCGGCACCCAGCGCGTTTTGCCGGATTCGCAGCGCGCCACGTTCAGCATGTCCGCGATGAGCCCCACCAGCCGGTCGGCGGATTGGCGGGCATCCGCCAGACACTGCGCCGTTTCCTCGGGCAATCCCGGGGTCTGCTGCGCCAGTTCCAGCATCCAGCGAATTCCGGTCAGCGGCGTACGCAACTGATGGCTGACGAAGCTGACGAAGTCGGATTGCAGCTTCAGGGCGGCGGCCGTTTCGCGCTCGGCGCGGCGGCGCGCGGTCACGTCCTCGGCCATGACCTCAAACAGGGGCTCGCCCCGCCGCGGGCGGCTGAGGCGCCGCCCGTGCAGAACCACGTCCAGCACCAGGCCGTCCTTGCGGCGCCAGGACACCTCGGTTTGGAAGCTGGTTTCGGTGCGGCCCAGGATGGCGGCGATGACGGCGGAGCGGTCGCCGCTGCGGACATAGATGTCCCGGGCGAGATCCGCGCGCAACAACTCGGCCTTGGAGGAATAGCCCAACATCGCCACCAAGGCGGGATTGACGTCTATGAATCTCCGCCGGCTGGGCGTGGAACGGTAAACGCCGTAAGGCGCACCCTCGATTAAACTGCCCCACGCAACCGGTGGGGAGCCGCGCCGGCTGCGCCGCGGGCGGGATAGGACCGGCCGGGAGCGAGGGGACGCGGCTGGGATGGCGCGGGACATGCCAAGCGGAGTATCGGCCGCGCGCGGGGAATCTTTAGCCGCGGCTTAGTCTCTGGCGGCCGGTTCGGAAGGCCGGGCCGGGACAGCGACTCCGCAAGCCCGCTGCGCCCCGGGCGGCTAAGAGGAAGGGCCTAGGGCGCTAAACTGCTGAGGGAGGTGGTCCGCATGTCGCTACGGCCGGTCAAGCGGTTGATTCAGTCCAAACCCACGTTGGAGGGCGCGGGCGTGCACCTGCGGCGGGCGTTCGGGTTTGGCAACACGCGGGAGTTCGATCCGTTTCTGTTGCTGGACGACTTTCGCAACGACGTCCCGGCGGATTACCTGGCGGGATTTCCGTGGCATCCCCACCGCGGCATCGAAACCATCACCTATGTGCTGGCCGGGGAGGTGGAGCACGGCGACAGCCTTGGGCACCAGGGCACGATCGGCGCTGGGGATGTGCAGTGGATGACCGCCGGCAGCGGCATTATCCACCAGGAGATGCCCAAGGGAGACGCGGCGGGCCGGATGCACGGGTTCCAACTTTGGGCCAACCTGCCCAGCGCCATCAAAATGACGCCGCCTCGGTATCAAGAGGTACAGGCGGGGGAGGTGCCGGTCGTCACCGAGGACGATGGCACCTCCGCTCGGATCGTCTGCGGCAGTTTCTGGGGCGCCAAAGGGCCGGTGGACGGCATTGCCGCCGACCCGATTTATTTGGATGTGTCGGTGCCGCCCGGACGGCGCAAACGCCTGCCGATGGAAACGACGCGCCACGCGTTCGCTTATGTCTTTGGCGGATCGGGAAAGTTTTGCAACGCCTCCGGCCCGCTGGCGGTACCGACCGAACCGGTGGCGTGGCTGGATACGGCGCCGCCGGCGGAAGCGCAGGACCGCTCCCTGGTGCTGTTCGATCGCGGGGATGAGGTCATGGTGCAGGCGGGGGATGACGGCATCCGCTTTCTCCTCGTCTCCGGGCAGCCGCTGGAGGAACCCGTGGCCTGGTACGGGCCGATTGTCATGAACACGCAGGAGCAACTGCGCGAAGCGTATCGCGATTTGGAGCGGGGAACGTTTCTGCGCGAGGGGCGGAAGTGAGCGCCGGCGCCGGCTGCTACCATCGAGCCATGCGCATGCTCCTCCGTCCGGGATTGGGTTGGATGGCGTTGTGGTTGGCCGCCGCATCGCCGCTGGCCGCGGCGTCGGGTCCCCACGTGCGATTCAGCGGCCGTGCCGCCTACCGCTATACGGCCGCCGTGGTCGCCTTCGGGCCGCGCCCGCCCGGCTCGGCGGCGCATCGCCGCACGGAGGCCTACATTCTGGCGCAACTGCGCCGCGACGGAGCGCGCATTGGGCGGGACCGGTATATTGCCCACACGCCCATCGGCGCTTTCCATGAGGAGAACATCATCGCGAAGTTCGGGCCGCGCCAGGGCCAGATCCTAATGTTGGCGGGCCATTACGACACCAAGTTCGAGCCCTTCCGGTTCGTCGGCGCCAACGACGGCGGATCGAGCACCGGACTGTTGCTGGAAGCCGGCGCGGTGCTCGCCAAGGATCCGCCCAAGGCGCCGGTCTGGCTGCTGTTCTTGGACGGCGAGGAGGCGGTCAAGCATTGGACCGCAACCGACAGCGTCTATGGCAGCCGCCATTTGGCGGCGCAACTGCAAAAGGAGGGCATGGTGCCGCGCATTCATGCCCTGATCTTGGTGGACATGATCGGCGACAAGGATTTGGACGTGGCGCGAGAGACTAACTCCACCGCCTGGCTGAACTCCTTCGTGGCCGCCGCCGCGCGAAAAACCGGCGACTCGCGTTACTTTTTCCAGCAGTCCATGGGCATCGAGGACGACCACATTCCATTTCTCAAAGTCGGCATTCCGGCGGTGGACCTGATTGATTTCACTTACGGGCCGAACAACGCGTCCACGCCGGGGCCGTATTGGCACACGGCGCAGGACACCATGAACAAGCTCAGCGCGCACAGCTTGAAGGTGGTGGGACGGGTGGTGATGGAAACGCTGCGAATGCTGGAAGCGCAGTAGCTTCGGCGGCGGCTCAATCGCCGGAGGCGCCGCCCCAGACCCGGCGCCGCGCCCGCCACAAGCGGTACATGAACCAGCCGGCGAGCGCCACGGCCGCAGCGATGGCGGCAACCTCGACCGCCTTCCAATAGACCGCGTCCAAGTGGTGCAGCAGCTTGCGGCCGATGAGCATCGCAAGATAGGCCTCGACCGAATATCGCAGGCCGCGGCCGGCGGCGACAAAGACGCTGAACCGCGCCTTGGGCACCTCAACGACCCCGGCGGCGACCACGAAGGGTGCGAAGGGACAGGGCGGAGGCATGATGGCGGCCACGCCCACGGGCAGCGCGCCGAAACGCCGCGTCCATCCCAAAACGCGCTCCCGCGCCCGTTCGGGAATGCGCTTACGCAGCATCTCCGCCCCGCCGCGCCGGCCCAGCCGGTACATGAGGCGCGTGCCCATGACCGAGCCGATGGTGGCCATCAATGCCGCCGCCGCCGCCCAACCCCAGCTGGCCTTGCTGGCGACGAAGGCGATCAAAACGATGTCATTGGCGCCGAAGAGGACGAAAAAACTGTCGCAAAACGCCAGGCCGAACACCCCCAACACGCCCAGCGATTGCGCCAAGGCGATCAGGATTTTCATGACGCCGCCGCTCGTTTTGCCTTGCGCCGGTCGCGGCGATCCTTGCCGAAGAGATACGCAACGCCGATGCTCAAGGTGTACAGGGCCAGCATCGGGGTAGCGAAGACCAGCATCGTGGTGATGTCGGCGGTCGGCGTTACCACCGCCGCCACGATGAAAATACCCAGCACGGCATAACGGAAATTCTTCAGCAGAAAACGGGCGTTCACGATGCCGAGCAGCGACAAGAAGAAGATCAGGGTGGGCAGCTCGAAAATCAAGCCCAGGCCGAGGATGACGGTGGTGAACAGGTTGAAATACTCGTCAATGGTGACCTGCGGCTGAAATTGATGGGCGTAGCCGATGAGGAAATTGAGCGCGATGGGAAAGGCGTAGAGGTAGGCGAAGGCGCCGCCGGCGATGAACAAAGCCGAGGTGCAGAGAACGAACGGCACGACATAGCGGCGTTCTTTTTTGTACAGCCCGGGCGAAATAAACAGCCAGACCTGATACAGCACCCACGGCGAGGCGAGAAAAAGGCCGACGACCAGCGCCAGTTTGATATACAGGTTGAAGGGCGTGATCGGGTTGAGATAGACCAGCTTTTGTCCCGCCAGACCGTGGGCGGCGAACGCCGCCTTGAGCGGCCGGGACATAAAGGCGTAGATCTGGTTGGCGTAGCCGAAACAAACGGTGAAGGCGACGATGACGCCGCAGAGGGAGAGGAAAATCCGGCGGCGCAGCTCCTGGAGGTGCTCCAGGAACGACATCGTTCCGCCCAGTTGATCCTCGGACGGTGCGCGGCGGCGCGGGCGTTCGGTTTGCACTTCTTCCGGCATGGTTACTGTGCGGGGCGCGGCCGCCGCATCCGCCTCCTGCTAGGTGCGCCGCTCCGGCGCGGGCCAGGGGCGCTCGGTGGCGGGCACCGTGCCCGCCACGCCGGCGGAATCCGGCGGATTGGACGCCGGGGAATGCGCCGCCACGTCCTGCTCCGGCCGAACCTCTTCGGCCTCCGCGGGTTCGCTCTCCGCGTCTACCTCCTCGCCGGTTTCATCCGCGTCGTGCGCCTCGGCTTCCCACTCCGGCGCGGCGAAGTCTTCTTCCCCATAACCGCGGTAATCGTGCTCGTGCCAGTGCGCTGGTCCCTCACCCGTGGAAAACTCTCCCTCGGCGTCCTCACCGTCCGCGGCGCGCTCCGCCGCAACTTCTTCCCCGGTTCCTTCTTGCTCGGGATTCGCGGCGTCGGGATTGGCGGCGGGGAGGCCGGCGGCAGGATGGGAACTCAGCGTCGCTTGGGCTTTTTTGGCTTCATCCGCCAGATCGGCGTTGCGAATTTCCTCCTCGAGGGAAAAGCGGAACTCGTTGCTAGCGCGGCGTAACTCCGCCATCGCCTTGCCTACCGTGCGGGCGATCTCCGGCAGCTTGCGCGGGCCGAAGACCAGGAAGGCAAGGAAAAAGAAAAAGATAAGATCGGCGCCGAAATTCATGAGAACCGGGCGTGCGCCGGAAGGCGAGCGGCACGCCCGCTCTAGCGATCATAGAACAGATTGGACCCGCTTCGGGTAGGGCTACGCGCGCGGCGCGGCTATGGCGCTCGACTCCGGAACCGGGGCTTCCCCGCCCCGGGCTCGCCCGTGGCGGGCGGCGGCGAAGAACGCTCCCGTTTGGGCCCGGCGGGCGGCGCCGGCAGGGCAACCCTTCACGGCGCGGCGCTGCTCTGACCGAAGCGTCCCATGAAGCCGCAGCCACGGTCGCAACCGCGGGCGGAGGCGCGGGGAGCGTCATCGCCCGCGGGCCATGCGAGGCGTCCGCGGCTGGGTTCCCCGCCCGCGGGCCGGGAGTTGGGAACCCTTCCGTGATCCCTCTGCTATACTGCGCGTAAACGCAAAGTTTTAGGTCCGACCTTCCTGCTATTGCCAGCGCGACCGCATTCCCCGGCGTAGACGATGAGTAAAAATCGCAGCCTGCTTCTTATTCCCCTGGTGCTGGTGGTTTGCGCGATCGTGGGCGGGCTGTACGGCCCGAAGGTCGCCGCCACCCAAGCGCAGTCCAGCGGCGGCCAACTGCAAAACGACCTGCGCGCATTCGCCCATGTCTATAGCGTGGTGCAGACGCATTTCGCCACCCCAGTCAAGCCCAATAGGGCCATCTACGACGGCGCGGTTCCCGCCATGCTGCGCACCCTCGACCCGCACTCGAGCTTCTATGGGCCCAAAGCCTTCGCGCGGATGCAGGAGGACCAAAGCGGGCGGTATTACGGCGTCGGCATGTCCATCGTCCGCCAGGGCGACTCGGTCATGGTGCAAATGCCTTTCCCCGGCACGCCAGCGGACAAGGCAGGCTTGCGGCCCGGTGACATCATTTACGCCATCAATGGAAAATCCGCCATTGGGCTGAGCCTGGACAAGGTGGCGGACCTGCTCAAGGGACCGAAAGGCACCGCGGTGCATTTGTCCATCATGCGGGCGGGGCACGCCCACCCACTGCACTTTACGCTGATTCGCGCGGAGGTAAACCACGGCAGCGTGGACGCGGACTATATGGCGGCGCCGGGCATTCTGTACCTCCATCTCTCCGAGTTCATGGAGACCAGCAGCCAGGAAATCCGCGCCGCCATCCAAAAGGCGGGAGGCCCGCAGCATCTGCGCGGAATGATCTTGGACCTGCGCGACAACCCGGGCGGCTTGCTCACGCAAGCGGTGGGCGTGGCCAGCCAGTTCCTGGCCAAGGGCCAATTGATTGTCAGTCACCGCGGACGCAGCTCGCCGGTTGTGAAGCTGTACGCCCGGCGGGGAGCCGATGGCGCCCAGTTTCCGCTGGTGGTGCTGGTGAACAACTTCACCGCCAGCGCTTCGGAGATCGTCAGCGGAGCGATTCAGGACCACGACCGCGGCTTGATCGTGGGGCAAACGACCTTTGGCAAGGGCTTGGTGCAGACGGTGTTTCCCCTCAGCGACGGCACTGGGCTGGCGCTGACCACGGCGCATTACTATACGCCGAGCGGGCGGTTGATCCAGCGGCCCTACGCGGGGATGTCCTTGTACGACTACTACTACGCCCGGGACAAAGTGAAGAACAACCCCAACCGGATCGAAAAGCATACCGACGATGGACGTATCGTGTACGGTGGCGGGGGGATTACTCCGGACGTGGTGCTGCCGAAGGTGCATCTCCAAGAGTTCTTCACCGAGGCGTTCGACGGCGCCAACGACTTCCAGAACAACGTGCTCGACCGCGGCGCTTTGCTGGATTTCGCCGACGATTTGTTGGCCAAGAACACCAAGCTGCCCCGCAGCTGGCAGCCGCCGCCGGGCACGGTGGCGAAGTTTGGCCGCTTCTTGCAGAAGGAACACATTCCCTTTACGCCCGAGGAATTGAAGGCCAACGCCGAATGGGTGCGGCTGGAGCTGCGCTCCAAGGTGATTACCAGCCTTTACGGCCAAAACGCCGGCATGGAAGTGCTGCTCAACCACGACCCCGAGGTACAGGAGGCGATCAAGCTGATGCCCCGGGCCGAGGCGCTGGAGCAGCGCGCGCATCGCATTCTGTTGGCGCGACAGCGCGCGGGCGAGCCCTGGCGGCAGTAGCGGAACCCGCGGAGTCCACGCCACCCAAGCCGGGATACGCGCCCGTAGCGGTCCGAACGGGAACATCCTAAGGATTGGCGCGGGTCCCAGCCCCGCCTGCGGCGGGGCGCCATGCTTTGATCGGCGCGGCGCGGGGCGCCGCTTTGATCGGCGGGCAAAAGGCGCGGCCCCCGCGCGAAAGGACATTTTCGCGAAATTTATGCGCACTAGCTCTTTGTTGCCCGTAATCGCTCGCTGAAAATGTTTCATCTCCTCGATCTCCGCCGGGCCGGCGGGGACGGTTGGGTCCCGGGTTCAATGCGCCGCAGGCGCGAGCGCGTGGTGGTAAGTCGTCCCGCCCAGTTGACGCAGGACCGATCGCGCGAGGCGACGCTGAAACGGAAGCGGGGCATGCAAATCGCCGCGGATGAGGGAGCGGAATTGACGCAAGCCAAACGAGCCGGCGACTTGTGCGCCCTCCAACTGGGTCAGCAAATACGGGTCATGCAACGCCCCCTGGACGGTGCGGATGAGTGCGGGGCGCAGCGCCTCGGGCCAGACCGCCTGTAGGCGGGGAAGACTTCCCAGGGCGGCGAGGCGAATCGGCTCGGGCCGCCCGGGCGCCGCGGCAGCCAAGAGAATCCCTGCGGCGCGGGGATTGCCGGTCGCGGCCAAGCCCGCCAACACAGCTGGCATCACATGCACCGCGAGCGGCTGGGCGGCCTCGGCGCGCAAGCAGGCGAAGGCCCGGCCGTCACCGGACGACCCGATCGCTTGCGCCGCCGCAGCCGCGACCCGCTCACTGGAATCATGATGCAGAGCGTGGCGCAGGGCGCGGAAGACCGTCGGGCGGCGCGCGGATGCGGCCAGCGAGGCGACGGCGGCAGCCCGCACGCGACTGTCGGATTGCCACAAAGCGGC
Organism: Acidobacteriota bacterium; assembly: GCA_027314025.1. Classification (GTDB taxonomy): domain Bacteria; phylum Acidobacteriota; class Terriglobia; order Terriglobales; family SCQP01; genus JAKAUF01. The sequence continues at coordinate 27,175 of DAHVCP010000014.1, read as the reverse complement.
GAGCAACGCGCGCCGGGCCGGTGCGCGGCGGGTTCGACCGAGACCGGCTGCCGCGGCGGCCCGGACGGCATAAAAGGAGTCGGTGCGAAGCACGCGCACGAGGGCGCGGACCACCCGGCTGGTACGCCCTTGCGCCCGCGGCAGGCGGCCGAGCTGCCGGACCGCCCACAGGCGGCTCATCATCGCCGGATCGCGCTCGGCAGCGGCGATGAGCGCGGCAACCGGAGGGTGAAATTGCAAGCGCTTGTCAATGAAGTCGTGGGGATCGAAATCCACCCATTGCGGCTGGAAGTTGAGATGCACATGAAACACCTCGGAGCGCCGGTCATCCCACACCTGGACCACCCGCCGCCGGCGGCCTCCAAAGAAAGCGAGTTGGATGGGCATGACGAACACCGGAGGCGCGGCGTTCGCGGACTGTATCTGGCGGATCGCCACGCGTTCCACGCCGCGGGCGGAATCGTAGCGCGCGGAGACGCGATACGCCGGCACGCCCGGCTGATATACCCACTGGTGAAAAAACCATCCGAGGCGCCGGCCGGTTGCGGCTTCGACGGAATGAACCAAGGCCGGGGTGCCAACCGCGCGGGCGCGATGGGTAAGCAGATAAGCCCGCAGGGCACGGAATAGCGGCTCGCGCTGCGAAGCGGGCTGCTGGAGGGCACCGGGCCCGTCCAACACATAACGAAGCATGTCCAGCACTGCGGCGCCCTTCTGGTGGGTGATGGCGTCGAACATGTCCAAGGGATCGCGAAAACGCCGGAACACCAACGGACGCGGCGTCTTTCGTTCCTCCCGCTGGGCGGCTCTTTGGTCGCGGTAGATTTCGAGCCGGTAGGCGTCAAAACCCGAGTGGTATTGGGTGTACAGGGCTTGCAGATAGGTGGCGAAGCCTTCATTGAGCCAGATATCCGCCCAGTCGCGGCCCTGGACGTAGTCGCCAAACCACTGCTGGCCGAGTTCGTGGGCCACCAGAGCGGTGCTGGGAAAATCCAGATCGGCGCGCGCGCTATGCAAGGTCGCATCGGTCAGGGTGGTGGCGCTGACGTTTTCCTGGCCACCAAAGATGAAATTGTGGACGGTGGTTTGGGCGTATTTCTCATAGGGATAGGCCACGCCGGCGGCCCGGGAGAAAAAGCCAATCATGTCCGGCGTAAGGTGAAAGGAGCGATGGGCGGTGGCGGCGGAAACGCCGCGGGGAACATAATCATCCACCGCGAGCCTGCGGTCCGGCTCCACGACGCGCCGCCAAGGCCCAACGGCAATCGAGATGAGGTACGAGCTGTGCGGAACGGACTCCTTCCAGTCATAGGTCGTCAGGCCCGCGTCGTGGGTGACGCGGACCAATCGGCCGTTGGAAACCACGATTTCCCCCGCGGGCACGGTTGTGATGGTCTCACTCGCCGACATGTCGTTGGGATAATCCCAGCAGGGAAACCAAAAATGATTCAACTCCGGCTCGCCCTGGGAGTAGACCTCGCGCGGCCAATGGGGATAGTGGCGGGTGGGGTTGACGAAGAACAATCCGGTGCGGGGAAAGCCGTGGTAGACGATGCGGACCTTGATGGGAGCGCCCGCCGGGTAGGAGCGCTTTAAGGTGATCCACAAGCGGGAGTGGCAGAGGAAATGGCCCAGGCGGCGGGAGGGCGCGCCAGCGGTCACCAGGCGGACGCGGGTGATCGTCAGTCCCGTGGAATCCAGATAAAAGCGGCGAAAGCCGGAATGCAGGGGCTTGAGGGTGATGATTTCATCGCCAAAGACCTCACCGTGGGATTGATCAAAGTGGAGCGCAAGCACGTACTTGACGATGTGATAGGTGCGGTGAGGCGGGAGGTGCGCTGCGTCCAAGGCGGACGCCGCGTGCGGGCGTGCGCCGCGCGACGCGGAACGCCGGGGCTGCCGCGGAACCGGCGCCGCGGCGAGACCAATGGCCAGGGCGGCCTGGGAGACTAGCGCGGCCAGGGCGAGCGCCGGCACTTGCGCGCAAACACGATCGCGGCGTGAAGCCGCCGGCGCGGCACGTTGTGCAGGCCGAATGGGGGCGGTGCGTCCGTTGTGGCGGCATCCGCGACACCGCACGAAGGCCTGGTTGGCGACAATCCGAATCGACCCCATCACTTGGCTCGCTGCGGTCAACCGCCTCAGCCACGGCAGTGTTCCCGGCGAGCGCCGCAGCAGCTTTACGCTACCATCTACGCCGACGGCGCCAACGCCAAAAGCGGCGACGCCGTTCCGAATGCGGTCGTTTTACCACCCAGGGAAGCAGCAACAGTGCAACCAGCAAGCCTGCCACCAGGGGCAGCTTGTCGAGACCGTGCGTGCCAGTTCCTTTCCTTACACCCTAGTGCTGCGAGAGTGTGCCATGAAATACACACCCCCTACAAGGGGGGTAGCGACGAATGTCAATAATGGAACCGCCCCCATGGGGCGATCGCTCATCGGGTCGAGGGCGGCATTCCGCAGCGGCGTTTTCTGAGGGCGCGGACGGCCTGGTCCGCGCCGGCTAGGCCGCAGGCCAGAGGCATGCGCCCCCAGGGCCGGCGGCCCGCGCCCCAGGGCCGGCGGCGCATCCCAAGGGCCGGCGGCGCATCCGGGTGGACCCTCGTCCCGCTTCGTTCCGCCGGCGCTGCGCTGGTTTCTTGGCCCGCGCCCGCTCCTGCGGCGAACTCGCGGGCTGCCGCCACCAGCGCGGATCCTGTGCGCCGACTTTGACGCACATGCAAACGGTGCAACCCTCGCGAATCGGGGCCGCCGGTTCCGTTCCGGGCTTTTCCAAGCTGCCGCGAGCGGCTACAAGGCTAGGATTTTGCCGGCGCCCAAAGCATCACGACGGTGATGGGGATCTGGTTATTGATGGGCATGAACAACAGTTGCGGGGGCTTGATCTTGAATTCCCGCACCGTCGCCGGAATGGTGCCGGTAAGGCGGATGTCGCCATTTTGCCGATGCAGAGCGAAGGTGAGTTTGGGGAACGTCACCTGCTGGCCGGCAAACTGCACCACCAGGGTGGCCTGGATCTGGCGGGCCGTCAGGTCGGCTTGCGGCACGGTGGTGCGCACCGTGATCAGCGGGTAGAGCGCGGCATGAACCACCTGCTGCATGTGGATGTCGCGAGCGCTGTCGCCGGTGGTGAAGGTTTTGACCTGATCGGCGATGAGAAAACGGCAGACCCCTTGGGCGCAGACGCCCATGCCACGCGCCGCATGGCTGACGCCGTCCACCTTATGGAGCGGATGGGTGACGTGATAGGTAAGCACCGAGCTTTGCAGCACCCAATGGCTGGCCACCGGCTTGGCGGCGGCGCCGAGCAGCGCGGGAAGTGCAAACACCGCCGCGGCAGCGGCGGTCGTCCTGGCGAGGGATCGGAACATAAGAAAAGAACTCCAGCGCGGGCGGTGGGTTAAAGGTGAAATGGCAGACGGATCGGCCAGGAGACAGCGACGATGGAGCTGGCGAAGGCCAGGAAGGTGACGGTGGCGACCAGCCCATGGAGCTTGGCGATGCCGTGCGGGCGCTGGCCCAGTTGCTCCTGATGGTAGGCCATGTAGCCCAGGATGGGCGTGAGAATCATGCCGGGAAAATGAATCCAAGCCAGAATTTCGTGCAGCTTGACCGCGCCGGTGGGTTTGGTGCCTGGAATCTTCGGTGCTTCCAGGGCCATATAGGCGGTCGTGAAGTACAGCGCCGTGGTGGCCGTGCCGAGAGCGGCGTGGATATTGCGCCCGGTGGGCGTGCCGTGGGGGCCGGCGCTGTGGCCAAGGAAAAACGTGGCGAACATGGCGCCCCCGGTGATCAGACCCAAACGCTGATGCCAGCGCAACATCCATTGCCGGCGGTTAAGGCGTTGCTGAGCCTTGACATTGGCCTGGGTCATCTGCGGGGTGATGCCAAGCTGCTGCAAGGTCGGCTGGGGCGGACCGGCGGATTTCGGCTTTTTCCGCGCCTTCTGCTGTTGCTGCGCCGGAACCATGCCGATCCGGGCAAGATCGTCGGCGGTGATCCGGCCGGCGTGGCGGGATGCGCCGGGCGCCGCCGCGGCGCGCGCAGCCGGGGCGGGAGCCAGGGAATTCGGAGCGGAGGAGGCGGCTGTTGCCGTCGCCGCCAGCGGCACGGCCGCCGCGAACGCGGGGGCCGGAGCCGGTCTCGGAAGCGGGGACGCATCGGCCGTGAACCCGAGCACCGGGCGCGGCGGCGTACCCGCGACCACAAAGCCTGACGGCACATTCTGCGCGGCAGCGGCGCCAGCCGCCAGCGCGACGAGAACCAGGCCCACGGCGAAACGCCGTGAAAGATTCGCGCCATGGCGCAGCGGCCGGAGGCCTGGCACATTACTCGTTGTCATGCGGACTCCTGTGTTTTGGCCCGAATTGTATCATTCCAGTTCCGCCGCCGTTGGTACGCCAAACTACCGTATGCGGCGCCGGACTTACCGCCGCATTGGCGGTTTCTTCGTCCGCGGACGCTAGAACATGCCCGCATCGCTTGCCGACGGCCCGTGCCGGCATCGCGGCCCAACCGCCAGCCCGCCCTCGGGCGGCCGTCCAGCATTGCGCGGCGAAGGCGCTTCAGCCGCGCTGCCCTCGGCGGCGCGGCGCCGAGCAAAACTCCCGGCATTGCTCGACGGGGCCGTGAATGGTTGGCCAAATCTCGCGGCGATCCGGAACGAACAGTTTTAGTTGTCAAACATCCCGGCGGGATGGTTGTAGTGCGGCTGCGCGTGGACCGGCTGTTGGCGTTGGAAAACCGCGCCGACCCGGCGCCGTTGGCGGCGCGGCCGCCGGGAGGAGGAAGCGCAGGGCGGGCCCAACCGGTAGCGCGGCCGCCGCACACAGCCGGGGGACGGCGCAGCGCAGGGAGTAAAAAACTCCTTCTGGAGTGGAATTGGGACGCTGGCCGAACGGCCAGCCAAACGCTAAGCGCTCGGTGGATAAGGACCTTAGGGATGGCCGGAGAATTGCTGGGTCCACTGTATGGCACTACAGTGGCGGCACTCCAGCATTCCTATCCGCGCCTTTCGCGCGGCGGCGTTGGCGCTAATGGGAATGCTGGCGGCGGGCGCGGCATGGGGGCAGGCGGCGGGCGGGGGATCTCCGCGCATTGCCGTATGGGAAAACCTTCAGGCGGCGACAAACTCCGAGGGACAGACCTATCTGTCCGACACCTCGGTGGCGCTGGCGTTGTCGCAGCGGGTGACGCTGTCGGCCGGTCTGCCGATTTATGACGTTCCTGGCGGCGCGGGACTGGGCGACATCTATGCACGGCTGAACGTCGCGCGGCCAATGCCGTGGGCGACGCTGGGATTGCAGTTCACCGCGACCGCGCCGACCGGAAACACCAGCCTAGGGCTGAGCACGGGGCGATTCACCGGGGACTTCACCGGGCGGCTGAGCCGCTGGCTGGGGCCGTTGCATCCCTTCGTGGCCGCGGGCATCGCCAACACCGTGCCGGACACGCTGTATTACCTGCGGCAGTACACCTCGCTGGGGTTGGTGGGACATGTCGAGGCGGGATCCGGACTGTGGCTGACGCCGACGGTGTCGGTGGGAGCGTCCGGCTACGACATTCTGCCTTCCGGGCAGCAGAAGATTTTCAGCCATGGTCAGAACGGCGCGACGACCGGCAAAGGGCCGGCTTTCCTGCGGGCGGGAGAGACCGTCGGCGGCGCCGACTTGGCGCGCGACGACGGCGTCAACGCCTGGGCCGCTTGGCGGCCGCAGCAAGGCCTGGCGCTGGAACTCAGTTATAGCCACAGCGCGCGCTACGCGCTGAACACCGTGGCGATCTCGCTGGGGTACAACCTGGCGAACCTGTTTGGATCGAGCCATTAGCAGTTCCAGGGGCGATCCAATGGTCGGAAACGACCGAGGAGGGCAGCGTATGAAGCAATGGAAGAAGCCGATGCTGGCCGCGGCACTGACTGCCGGGCTATTTCTAATTGGAGTGCCGCTGTGGGCGCAAAATGCTCACGCGGCGGCGGGGCAGACCCATGGCATGGGTGAAAGCCACGGCATGGCGGACAGCCACGGCATGCACATGGGCGGGAACGGCGGCATGGCGCCGCAGGGGCATCCGCTGTTTGGCGGTCACCGCATGACGGTGAGCGAGCAGCTTCAGCGCAACACGCACCTGAGCGCCGGATTGGCCAAGCTGCTGCCGGCCGGGACCAATCTGCAAACCGCCTCGGCGGGGTTCAAAAACCTGGGGCAGTTCGTGGCCGCGGTGCACGTGGCGCACAACCTGGGGATTCCCTTCGACGAACTCAAAGACACCATGATCGGGCCGCCGAAGAAAAACCTGGGGCAGGCGATCCATCAGCTGCGGCCGGCGGCAAACAGCAAAGCGCAGGTGCAGGATGCGCAGCGGCAGGCGAAGCAGGACCTGAAGCGGTCGCATTAGCGGAGCGGTAGAGGTAGAGCCAACAGGGGCGACCGCCCGCGGGCGGCCGCCCCGTGGTGCGTTTGGGGACGCGGCGGCGCGCCAGCGCGAGGCGGCTCAGCCATGGGCGCGCGGGCATTTCCGCGGCCTTTCCGCGCCCGCTTTGTCCCACCGGGCAAAAGGCGTGGCCCCGCGAGGGGCCGCGCGCCAGGGCGCTGCCGCGCCTGGAACGAGGCATTGTCTCTGCAACGATCACCTGAACCGAATTGGGAATCGCAACGATTTATGCTGCCCGGCCGGGGCCATAGGAGGAGCCCAGAAGGCACACTGGCTTCATGGCCGCTATCAGGTTGAGATAGCCCAAAGGCCACTCCGCACAGCAACGCAGGGAGCAGGAAGTTGATGGCGACGTTAAAATCTTCCGCGGTTTTCTGGGACGAAAAGGCGCGGGAAAACGCGCAATGGTACATCTCTACCTATGGTCCCTACGCCGGCCGCAGCGAAAGCGACTTTTGGGCCTCCGGCGAACGCATCTGGTCCGACTTAAAAAAGCAAATTGGCTATCGCCCGACGCGGCGGGATGAGGTGGTGGAAGTCGGCTGCGGCATCGGACGGCTGACGCGGGCCATCGCGGCGGAGGTCCAGACGGTCCATGCCTTCGACATTTCCCCGGAGATGATTCGGCGCGCGCGGCGGAACGGGCCGGCTAACGCAAAGTTTCACGCCACTCGCGGCGACCGGCTGGAGCCGATGTCCGACGGCTGCGCCGATCTGGTGCTGGCGTACTGTGTCTTCCAGCATCTGCCCAACCACTCGGTCCTGGGAGCGTATCTGCGGGAAATGGCCCGCGTGGCGCGGGCCGGGGCCCTGCTCGCCTTCACCACGGCGCCGCGCAGTTGGCGGGCCTGGCTGCTGCCGGCGGCGCGCCTGAAGGCAGCGGTCGCCAGCCCGCTGCGGGACCGAGGCCCGCGCGGCCTGCACCGCAAGGAATGGGTCGGGATTCGGCCCTCGCGGCGGCAGGTGCAGGCCCTATGCCCCATCCCGCTCGCGCAGGCGCGCTTAGATGGCGACCGCTGGCTATTTTGGGGCCGGACGCCAGCCGCCGCGCCAACGGCCGCCTAGCCGGCGCGCCACGCGGGAACGCCGCCGAGGCAGCGTTAGCGAATATCCGGGGCGTCGCCTCGATGGCGGGGCGGCCGCGCCTGCCACCGCCCGGCCTGCCCGGGAGCGCGGGCGTTCCGCGGCGCTCACCCGCCTAGCGGCGGTAGGGAACAAACTGCGCCTGGTGTTGGAACGACTGCACCGGCACCGCCTTCCAAGTCATGCGGGGGAACTCCACCGGCTCCGACCGCCCCCGCGTGGTCCACTCCCCGGCGATGGATTTTGCGTCGGCGGCAACGACGCCCGAGTACGAGGCGTTCATGGAGGCGACGGAGAACGTCAGCCGCGAACCGTGCAGCGCGATCGCCGTCACCGGGATGCTGGCGCTGTGTTCGGGATCGAGATTGTTGAGCCGCGCGTTCAGCGCCCCGGACGCGTCGCGGCGAATGTGCAGCACCAGCCGGACCTGCATCTTCCCGACCTGCACCGTTCCCTGCCAATTGCCGGTGATGGACCGCGCGCTGGCCGGAACCGCCGCTACGGCCAGCGACGCCGCCAACACCGGCGCCAGAATGAAAGCATTGCGCATTGGGGTCCTCCTTTCGCTTGACGCAACGGATCGGCGAACGTTAGCAAGGCCGCCGACCAAAAAACATGCGCTCGGCCACCGCAGGATTCCGCCGTCCGACCCACTGGTCCTCAGGCGCCGTCAGGACCCCGGAGCCCGGACGCGCCCGCAAGGTGCTCCGTTTCGCACAGCGCGGCACGGCGCCGGCGCAGCATCGGAATATCGGCGCCGCGCCCATTTTGGCAACCGCAGCCAACGGATGTCCTTCGGGGCGGAATGCGTGCACGACTTGCTCGGCCGCACCGGGGCGCGGTTAGTTGCCGCGTTTCGGACGGCCCGCGGATGGCGGGCTCTGCCCGGTCCCGCCGCCCGGAGGGCGACGGAACGCAGGGCAGGAGCCCTACCCCACGGGTGGGCGGACTGCGGGCCGGCGGCGCGCACCGCCAGGGGCGAATGCCCATGGGCCGAGGACAGCCTTCCCCTGCGGCGCTTTCTGGGGGCGCGGACGGCCTCGTCCGCACCCAATGCGGGCCAGCGGCCCGCGCCTCCAGGGCTGGCGGCGCGATGGGGGATCGGGGAGCAGGCGGAGACGGTTGTCGCCCCCGCCGCCCGGAGGGCGACGGAACGCAGGGCAGGAGCCCTACCCCACGAGCGGCGGACGTCCTTGGGACTACGCGTTGGCCTCAGAGCATCCGGGGTCCGCGGCCGGCCGCGTTTGGGCTCCCACCGGAATATGGGGGGTGGTACATTGAGGCGCAGCGCGATATGAGCGGCGGGACATCGATCGGCGCGCGCCGCGGCCTCGGCGGCGGCAGTTGGCTCCAAGCCTTGCGGCGATTGGCGCGAGCGCGGGGATTTTCCGCTGCGGCGATCCTGACCCTGGCGCTGGGCATCGGCGCGGCGACGGCCATTTTCAGCGCCGTCTACGCCGTGCTGCTGCGGCCGCTTCCCTTCCCCCACCCGGGACAACTAGCGGCGGTGGAATCGCGAACGCCCTTTTTCAGTTCCGGCGTCACCTGGAGCAGCGACCGCGACTTCCGCGCCTGGCGGCGCCGGCGCACCGCGTTTCTCTCGCTAGCCGGATATCAGGATCAATCGGCGGCGTTTTCCCGCCCGGGTGGGCCGGGCTATGCCCAGGAGCTGAATGGCGCGGATATCACCGCCGGCTTTTTCCGCACGCTGGGCGTGCAGCCGGCGCTGGGGCGCGGTTTCACGCCCGCGGAACATGAAGGCGGCGCGGCGCCCGTGGTGCTGATCAGCCATCGCCTAGCGCGGAGGCTAGGCTGGCCAAATCCGTTGGGACACATGATTCGCCTGGATGGCGTGGCACGGCGCATCGTCGGGGTCCTGCCGCCGGGCTTCAATTTTCCCGGCATGGAAGCCGGGCTCGGCGGCCCGCAGCGCGACGACTATTGGCTGCCCTACCGGTTCCATACGGGCAAGGCGTCGTATTGGTGGCGTCTGGGCGTGGTGGGACGTCTGCGGCCGGGCGCCACCCCGGCGCAAGCGGAGGCGCAACTGCGGGCCATCGCCCACGCCACCGACCGCGCCACGCAGCAGCAAACCCGCGCTTACCCGTTCGCCTTCTCGCCGCCGCTGGTGATCCCGCTGCGCCGGGAAGTGCTGGGCGCGGCGGGCAATCCGCTGTGGCTGCTGCTGGCGGCGTCGGGCCTGCTGCTGCTGATCGCCTGCGCCAACATGGCCAATCTGTTCCTGGCCCGCGCCGCGAATCGGGAGCGGGAATTCGCCATCGCCGCCGCCCTTGGCGCGGGCCGGCGGCGCATCGCCGGACAGATCGTGACCGAGGGCGTCACGCTGGCGCTGGCGGGCGGGGCGGGCGGCGTGGCGCTGGCGTGGCTCGCGCTAACGGCGCTAAAAGCCGCCGTTCCGGCCGGCATTCCCCGCATCGCGCACGCCGGCGTCAACCTTTGGGTACTGGGCTTCGCCTGCGCCGTGGCCCTGGCCACGGGCGTGCTGGCCAGCCTGGCGCCGGTCTGGTCGCTGCGCCGCGCGGATTTGATCCAGGCGCTGAAAACCGGGCCGCGCGAGGGCGGCGACCGCCGCGGGCGGCGGCTGCGGCAAGCTCTGGTGGTGGCGGAGATCGCCCTGGCGCTGCTGCTGGCGGTGGGTAGCGGGCTGCTGTTCCGCAGCTTGCTGGCGCTGAACGGCGTCAACCCCGGCTACGCGGTGCGTCACGTAGCGGTCATCCAGCCCAGCCCGCCGGCGACGTATTCCCCGCCGCAGGTCCGCGCCTACGACCGGCTCCTGCTGCGCACGGTGAGCGCCGAACCCGGCGTGGCGTCGGCGGCACTGACGCAGGTGCCGCCGATGACCGGGTCGTTTTCCATCTCCACCATATCCTTGCCCGGCCGCAAACCCGGCCGCCATCCGCCCACGGGCGACAGCATCGGCGTCGGCCCCGGCTTTTTCGCCACCATGCGCATCCCCATCCTACGCGGCCGCCGGTTCACCGCGGCGGATTCCGCGCCCAAGGCCCGGCCCGTGGCGATGATTGACACGGTGATGGCGCGGGAGTTTTGGCCGGGAAAAGATCCCATCGGGCAGCGGTTCAATGCCTACACCGTCATCGGCGTCGTGCCGCATATTCAGATCGCAAGCCTGGGCGGCCATTATGGCCCTGAGTTCTACACGCCGGCGGCCAAGATCGGGCAACAGGGCGGCGACGCGATCGTGGCGCGCACGGCGGCTTCCGCCGCGGCGCTGGGCGCGGAGCTGCTGGCGGCCGCCCGCCGCGCCGACCCCGCCGTTCCCGTCACCCTTCAAACGCTGCGCCTGCTGATGCACCGCAGCGAGGCGGCGCCGCGCTTCCGCGCCGTCCTGCTCGGCCTGTTCGCCGGCCTGGCGCTGGCGTTGGCTGCCATCGGCATCTATGGCGTCATGGCCTACGCGGTGGAACGGCGGCGGCGGGAGATCGGCGTGCGCGCGGCCCTGGGCGCCGAGCGCGGGCGGCTGCTAGGGATGGTGCTGGGCGAGGCTCTGCGGCTGGCCGCCGCCGGCGTGGCCGCCGGAGGTATCGCCGCCTGGCTGCTGGCGCGCACGCTCCAGGGATTTTTGTTCCGCACCCCGGCCACCGACCCGGTCAGCTTCGCCGCCGCTGTCGCCGTTCTGGCCGGCGCCGCCCTGGCTGGCGCGCTCGTGCCCGCTTTTCGCGCCGCCCGCCTGGATCCCGCCGAGGCGTTGCGCGCGGAATAGGGAGAGTTTAAACAGCCGGGCGACTTCGAGCGGGATCGCCCCTACCGCCGCGGGCCGGCCGCGAGAAGCCCGATCGCGGCACAATGATGGGCGCGGGCCCCAACCCACCGCGGGCGAGGCGTCCCGCTTACGAGCAAAGCTGGGCTGGGGGCGCGGACGGCCTCATCCGCCTCCGGATGCGGGCCAGCGGCCCGCGCCCCCACGCAGCCGCGGCGAAGAACGAGGGCTTCCGCTGAACGGGAACGGCCTACCTTGGGCCGCGGACGGCTTCGTCCGAGCCCGCCTCGGCCGCACAACTAGACGCGGGCCAGCGGCCGCAGGAATTGGGCGACCGCATCCGCCAGACGCTTGGGCTGGTCATAGGGGATCCCATGGCCTGCGTCCGCGATCCGCGCGGTCTGAACGCGCGGGTTCAGCCGAAGTAATTCAGCGGCGGTTTTTTCGGAAACTACGCCGTCGCTGTCCGCAAGCACCAACAATATCGGGGCGCGACTCCCGCCGACCGTTTGGCGATAGTCAGGGGCGGGCGGCTTTAGAACCTCGAACGCGCTTGTTCGCGTCTGAAGTTTTGCCGCGCACTGGAGCGCGAGGATCTCCGCCGAACGCCGCGGATGGCGCCGGCGCGCCGCGGCCACCAACTCCCCTTCGCTCCGACTCAGCTGCCGGCGGTGCTCCGCGGCGGTGTTGCTCTCCCAGACCTCGCGCTGCCGCCGCGGGGTCAAAAACGTCGGGTCGACAAGGACAACGCCGCGCACCGCCGCGCCCATCCGCCGCGCCGGCATCCCTGCCGCCATCCCCGCTACCATCCCTGCTACCAGCGCCGCGGTCATCCCGCCCATGGAATGCCCCAGCAGAAACGGCTGGTCCAGGCCGAGCGCGGCGATGAGGGCTATGACGTCGGCGGCGTGATCCTCGTACCGGTATCCCCGCGCCGGTGCGCTGGACCGGCCGTGCCCGCGCGCGTCCGGCATCACCACGTCGAAATCGCCTTCCAGGTAGCGCGCCACAGGACCCCAGCAGGCTCCGCTCGCCGTCAGCCCGTGCAGCAACAGCAGCGGTGGCTTGGCTTTTCCGGCGCGCAGTCGCGGGGGCCGCGCGGCGTCGCCGCGCTGGGGCCCGCGCCCATCAATGGACTGGCCGCGCCAATAGTGAATGTAGACGCCGCCCGCCGCACAGATTTCGGAGGTCCAGTGGGGCATGGCGCCCGTCCAGGATAGCGCTCGGGAAGCGCCGCGCCCGCCCCAGGGCAGCGCGCCGCCGCGCGGCACGCTGCTGGCGCGGGCGCCGTTCCCGCCCGCCAGACGCAAACGCGCGGCGGACGGCCCGGATGGCCGCCCGCCGCGCGCGCTTACCGCCCTGCTCCTACTCCCTAGTGATCCATGCCCAGGCGAGTGGAGTATTCGGTGTAGCCGCTCACCACCCCGCCGCTGACATCCTGCTCGACGAAGCCGTGGATGCCGATGGCGTCGGAGTTGGTCACCTCCGAAATGCCCGACTCAAAACTGTCGCCGAAGCGCATATCGGTCCCGCCGGTCACCGTCACGTCCGCCGCGCCGCTCAGCAGAGGGAACAGCGTCATCGGGTTGAGCTGCAGGGTGAACGTGACCGGCTCGGTGTCGCTGCTGACCGTGGACCCCAGGGTCCCATACAGCGTCTGCTGGCCGAGACGAACGCTCAGCGCGCTGACGGTGGCGCCGCCATCGCTGCTGTTGCCGACATAGGCCACGGTCTGCCCGGGGAAGACCTGCGTGGCGTCGAAGGCGGTCACGCCGGCCTTGCCGGCCCAGTTGCTGAACCAATAGTTGGTCGTGCTGCTCACGTTCACGGTCACTTCCCGCCCGATCTCCCCAGCGGCGAAGTTGGTGTAGGTGACCAGTTGGAACGAACTCAATTGGCCGCTGGAGTTGTCGGTGACGGCGATGACGCGGCCGGCGCCGGCGGCGTTGAACTGCGTGCCGAACTTCGACCCAGCGTCGGCGGGGTCAATCTCCTTGGCCAGATACGTCCCATCGCTTTGCACCGAGCCGCGCACGTACACCACCGCGCCGGTGGAGATGCTGGCGGCCGTGGTGTTGTCGTCGAAATCGGTCTCGTTGTTGATCGCGAAGGTGATCGAGGCGCCGGAGTCGAACATGGTCAGTGTCACCGAGGTGGAGCTGATGGCGGTGACGATGCCGGCGGCTCGGACGTCCAGGTCGTCTGGCGTGCCCTTGTCAATGTCGCCCATGGCCGCCGTGATCACCGGCGTGAAGGTGACCGTGCTGCCGCTCAGGTCGAACGACTGCCCCAGGTTGAAGTCCAGCCGCAGGTCCACGCCTTGGTTCTGGCTGACCGTGACCGGATTGTTGAATGTGTAGCTGGCGGAGACCGATGACCCGCCTCCTCCGAGCGCCACATTGGTGTCAAACACCACCTGATTGGTGCTGGGATCCACGTAGACCAATTTGGCCGCGGTCACGGTCACGGTGACCCCGGTGTAGGTGCCCGCCGTTAGGCTGTTCAACTCCAGCGGCTCGCGCACACCGCCCAGCGGCCCCAGCTCGATGGTCCGGGGCGCGGGCAGAATGGTTACGGATTGGCCCGAACTGGTGAGCGCGTCCACGGAGGAAACCGTGACCTGCGCCGACAGCGCCGTAGTCATCGGCGCGTCGCCGACGTTAGTCACCAACGGCGCCGAGGCGGTAGTGGTGCTGCCACCCGGGCCGCTCATGGAATTGTTGCCGCCGCAGGCCACCAGGCCGGCGCCGGCCGCGAACACGATACCCAGGGCCAGCGGCGCCGCCAGCGCGCGCCAGGATTTGTGCGTCAAAGTCAGCATGGGGTTCACCTCAGGCAATCTAGGGATGCGAAGCAAGGGACAAACGGCATTGGGCAGTTGCAGCGAACGATTGGCCTACGGCCGCGGCCGGAACCGCATGACTCTTACAGTATTGTCGCTTCCGGCTCAGCCTCATCTCAGTTGAATGCCTCACACGGCCAATCGGTTTCCTGCAAGTTTGCTGCCACTGATTTGGCGGGTGAATGCCCTAGAAAACCCCTTAATTCCGCCCCATTTCGGCACTCCCCTCCCACCGCCGGTTCAACATCGGGAATTTTTTACTCGCCACGACGGTCATCCCTTCCTGCCCTTGGGGCCGGTGGATGTGACCGCCCGGCCGGACGGTGCCGCGGGGGGGGGGCATCCAGCTTCCGGTCCAGCGCCCGCTACAGGCCATACCCGACCGGGAGTCGCCAGTTGGCCGGCGGCGGTTCGCGGCAACCTGCGGGGGCCTGAGCGCTGGCGGCGTCGGTTGCCGGCTACCGGAATCCGGCCCCAGCCGTGCAAGGGGGAGTTCGAAATCATGGCCCCGCAAAGCGGGCGCTTAACAATGGCCCCGCGACGCCGGGGGCCCAGCATTGGCCCCTCGATGCGGGGCCTCCAAAACCATCCGGCTGCGCCGCCTTGCGTGGTGCCGGCGGCAATTCAGTTTGCCGTCCCGACGCGGAAGCCGCGCCGTACCCACTGGCCACAGCGACTAGCGCCGGCAGCATCACCATCCGCGCCGCCCGCATGGCGCCGACCGAATCCAGGTCTGGAACCCTGCGCAACCGCACCGGCCTTGGCACCGCGGACGAGCGGATCCGCCCAGCCCTCCGCGCCGCGCGATTACGCCAGCCTAGCGCCCGTAAGCGGGGCGCCCCGGCGCAAGCGGGGCTGGGGCTCGCGCCTATCAATCGACAGCTGGCGCAGGGGCATTTGCGCCACCACCGCGAGAGGCCGCGGCGGCCGGTCGTCGGCGCGGAACTGCGTGGTCATGTGGCGTAGCAGAAATCGCACCGCATCGTCGGCGGCCGGCGGCGTTTCCTGTTGCAGCAGGTGGAACATGGCCCGCATCAGGATCTGCTGGCCGCGGAGAAATCCGCTGGACTCGCCGCGGCGGCGATCCAGAAGCGGAATAAGGGATGCAGTCCGTGGGGTCATGACGATCTCCCTGCACTCCGATGACCATCGCTTCCGCCGCCCCCCGCGCCATCCCCGCCAGCTCCCGCAGGGCAATAACTTCGCTCCGCGCTTCCACGCCTACCGGGACGGTGAGCAAAGCCGCAGCGCCATAACGCGCGGCGCTCAACAAAATATGATCCTGCAAAGCGGGCGCCCAGCAATGGTCCCGCGATTCGGGGCCTCCAGGAATGAGGCGGCGGCCAGGCCGCTCTCCCGGCACTCTCCACCCCGTGGTTCGCGCAATTCCCCACCCCCCGGGGCATTGCCCGCGTACGGCGCATCCCAAATCCCCCTGCTGAACCAACCCGCAGGGGCACGCCACGACTGCACCGACCGGCTATCGCCAGCCGCCCTTCCCTCCCGCGAATTTGCCCTGCGCGCGCGCCAGCATAGCCACCCCGCACGGCGGCCGTAGCCCCATCCATTGCCCCACCACAAAACCAAGACCAGAATCCTGGCGCAATCAGGCACGACGGCAGGCGCCTGCCGTTGCGGTTCGCCCCCCGCCCCCGCCCCGGCCAGCGTCCCAGGTAGCGGCTTACGCCGCGCCCTTCGCGCCGCCCATGTCCACCGATTGCAGCCAAGCGGCGATCCGCGCGTAAATTTCCCCGATTCCCCGCCGGTTTTCGGGAGGCATGGCGCCGACCCACTCGCTGACCTCCAGCCGCGCCTGCGCCGCGCGCAGCCGCCGCCACGCCGGACCGGTCCCGGCCTGCTCCACCATGCGGCGATAGGAACGCCACAATATGTTGATGCTGTCCGGATGAATGCCGAACGCCGGCCGTGCGTCGCCCGCGGACGCCCCGCCATTGGACTTCTCACCGTCGCCTCGCGGGGTCGGCGCCGGCTGGGCCGGGGCGGATGGAGTCCCCGGCCATGCTGGGCGCGTAAGCGGGGCTCCGCGCCGCGCCAATTTAGGCGGCGCGCCCCGCCAGCGGCAGGGCTGGGGCCCGCGCCCTCCACTGCTGCTCGCCGCCAGGATGCGCCACTCCGCCTCGGACCCAGCGAGCGCCGCCGCCCGTGGCGCCGCGTTCCCGCCAAGCTGGCCCGGCGCGGGAGGGATATCAGAAGAAGATGACATAAGATGAAGACCTCGCCTGCCTGCCGCCCATCGCTGAGCGCGAACACCGTCCGGGTGAACTCCATCCCGAACTCCCCGGACGCCCGCTTAATTAAGACGCCGGCCGGCTGCCGCGGGGTTACAGGCCGCCGCGCAAAAAGCGTGCATTGCGGAATTCCCGCAGCCGCCGGCGCCATTCGGCGCGCACGAAACCGCAGGGGTTATACAGTCGCCGCCCGCCTACAGTAACCCGAGGTACTCCACGTGCACCCATGTCCCCAGCCGCACGTTGTAGGCGATATACCAGCCCACCTGGTCCGGATCTAGGTACAGCACGATGTCGTCGTCGTTCCACAGCCAGTTGTTGCACCAGCCGTAATCCACCGGCGCCACCATGAAGGCGTAGCTGCCAAACCAAAACCGTCTCGGCCCGCCGCCGCGCAGCCGCCAAATCTGTTGCGACCCGAGGGTGCCAGGAAAACGGCCGTAGCGCCAAGGACGCGCCAGGCGGTAGCGTGGATCGTTGGGCACGGCCCGCCCCACCCAGACGTCCCCCTTCACCAGCACGTGCGGCGCCACCGCACGCGGCTGGGCCCGGGTCTCCGTCCGCTGCCGGTTGGTGCTGCGTTGCTTCCGCGCCGTGCTCCGCGATTCCCGCTGCGGCGCGCGAGGAATATGCCCGCCGCCGGCTCCCGGAGGCGCCTGGTGGTTAAAGCTGGGCCGCGCCGCGGAACGCTGCGGCTCCGGCCGCGCCTGCTGCGTGGATCGTGTCCGCGTCGTGGATTTTTCCTCCGTCCGCTGCCGTTGCTGCGCCATCGCCGCCAGCACCGCCATTGCGACGATCACGACCATCGCGGCGGCCCGCTTCACTGCCGGCATCGAATTCCTCTCAATGGATTTTCGCCTCGTCACATTCCACCTCCCGCGACCGCCCCGCCAACGTACCGGTTGTCGTCCAAGTTCGTGTGGGACCCGGGCGGCCGCATCGCCATCTCGGCCTTGCCCGTTGATCTAGCACGCCGGCAGCCATCGCGCGCGACTTCGGCAACACCGCCTGCCGCGCGCCGCGCGGCGCATGGCGCCCGCATCGCACCGTTCCGGGGCTTCCCCTGGGAGATTCCCCCCACCGCTGTGCCATTACCCCCCGCCGGTTGCGGCAAAGCGGCTCAGCCACCCCTCCCTTCACTCCCTGCACTGCGCCGCCGCCGCGCCGCGGCGCTCGGCGAATTGCAGCGTAGCCCGGCGCGCAAGAATAGGACAGCCGCAGGCGCCTCGAACTCCGCCCCCCGGCCGTGCCGTGGACGCCGCCGGTGGGTGCACCCCGCGGAGTGGTGAGACCGCGGCCCCTCCCACGCGCGCCGGCGTTACCGCTCGCGCACCAACACCGTCGGGCAGTGCGCTTCCCACATCACCGCGTAGGCGGTCGCCCAAGCCCCGGTGATCCCAAGTGCGGGCATCCGCTTCGCTCCCGCCACGATCAACTCCGCCTTCATGTCCGCCGCCAGCTCACTGATCACCTTCGCCGGAACGCCTTCGCTCACCACCTGCTCCGCGCCGCTGCTGCCGTTCAGCGCCGCCCATCGCCGCAGGGCGCTTGCAGCCCCGGCGATCATGACGTCGCGCCGCTCGGAACGCTTCGCATCGTCCGCCATCACGTACAGCAACGTCACGTTGGCGTGGCAGCGCCCCGCGAGCGCCATCGCATACGCCGCGGCGGGCCGGGCCCCCGCGCTCAAGTCTGTGGCGCACAAGATACGGCGGAACCCCTGCGGCGGAACCGCGGCCACGGCCTTCGGCCCCAGCACCATCACCGGCATGTCGGCATTCCGAAACGCATCTTCGGCGGTTGAGCCTTCAAACCATTTCACCAGGCCCGCCCTGCCCGCGCTCCCAACGACGATGAGGTCAATCGCATTGTCGTGGGTGAAGGCGCCCAGCCCCGCGGTGATTTCGCTACGTTCCACATGAATCCTCGGCTCCAGTCCCCGCAGCGTCTCGCTGCCGGCGATCTCGCGCAGTTCCGCCTCGTGCCGGCCGCGCAGGTCTTCCACGACCTCCCCGTACGTCTGCGGTACCGCCATGGCGTAATCTCGCGATTGCATGAAGTACAGCAGGTGGACTCCGGCATGCGACCAGCGTGCTACCGTGGCCGCCGCTTCCACCGCGGCCTTCGATTCCGCCGTTCCATCCACCAGAACCACCAGATTGCGAATGGAGAATTCCGGAACCGATTGCGGGCTGGTCATGCAACACCCCTGGCCTCTCAATGAGCAAGTGGCGTGCCGTTGGTTACGGTGGTGTGTCCTGGGCCGCCGTCCGCAACCGCTCGGATCGCCGCCCTGTCCCTTTCCTGGGGGCGCGGACGGCCTCGCCCGCTGTGGGCAAGCACCCACCCGCCTTGGACCATTCCTCCCGGCTGCCGCTCCCCAGCGCCGACGGTAGGACGGCCGTCCCGGCTGTCATGCCCCCGGCTGAACCTCAGCAGCGGCAAAACCGTCCCGCTCTCCCCGGGGGCGCGGACGGCCTCGTCCGGACTGCCTGCGCCCACCCGCCCCCGCCGCCCTCATTAGGACGCCCGCCCCTGCCTGTCCGGGATGGTGCAAAGCCCCCGCTTCGGCACGCCGCCCGGGGCCTCCCACGATGGCCTTGGACCATGGGGCCCTTGTCATCGCCCACCTGAGCCGTCCTGTGGACAGCAAATTGCAACTACATCTCCTAGCACCCTCGGCTCGGCGCCGCCGGCGTCAGGCCGATGGCGTGGCCGGCCTCCGGGTGGCGGCGGTCCCGAGTCGCAACCGCCTCTGCGACCGTTGTCGAAACCAAATGGAGAATCTAATGGCCGCCCCAGCGCGCACGGGACCGCATAGGAATTCGAACCACGTGATGAACCCAGTACCAACCGCCCAACGCACGGGAGAGCGCCCGGCTCGGCTCCCCAGCCCGGACGCCACCGCCGAGCTGCCGGTGCCGCGGTATTCTCTTCCCAGCGGCGCCGCGACGCCGAGGAACAAAATAGGTGTCGTGGCGATGCTGGATACAATCGTCGCCGCACCGCGCCATCCTGCGCTCGCCCCGGCCCTCGCGCTCGCCCCGGCCCTCGCGCTCGCGCCAGCCGGTCGCCGCGCGCATGTTTGGATATTCCGCCCCATTGCGCTGGCGGTCCTGGCGGCGGCGTTCTGCCTTACCGGCGCCGCGCAGCCAGGGCCCGGGATGGCCAACGGCGCGCATCCCATCTTCGAGCTGGACGCGGTGCAGTCCGTCGCCGGGCGCTGGGAAGGCGTGCTCCGTCCCGTGGCGCTGGCCGAGGGCACGTCGGTCCGCCCTCTCGGCTTCGACCGCGCCGGCATCGGCGCGTTTGCCGCCGGCGCGCACCGGGCGGACTTCGCGCGCCGCTTCTGCCGCCCCGGCCGCCGCTACCTGGTCCTCCGCAACGGCCGCCAGGTCGGGATCGCCACCGTGCTCCGCTCCGCCTCGGCCGCGGTCACCGAACCCCAGGTCCGCGTGGACTTCCGCGGCGGCGGGCCCACGGGCGGCGGCGCCCAGCCCGGCGGCGGTCCTTCAGACCGCGGTGGCCCATGGATCGCCTCCAACGCCATCGCCGCCGCGCCATGGATGGAGGCCAAGCGCCTGGACGCAGCGGAGCAGGAACGCGTTATTACGCACGCATTGGATGGGGCCCGGTTTGCCTGCCGCCGGCGGGCCAACCTGGCCGACTTCCGCGCCGGCGGATTTTCCCTGCGCCTCAGCCCGGGCGGCCCGCGCCTGATCTTCGCCGCCGTCGAGCGGCCTCAGGCGCAAGGCAACGCATTCAATCCCAGCATCTTTTTGATTCCCCCTGGCGGCGGCATGTCTGGATATGGGCAACTGAACTGCCGGGCGTTCCAGCGCGGTCAGCCCCTGGCCAACGCCGCCGAGTCGCCCGTGGGCGCATTCGTTCTCCGCGCCGGCGGCGAAATCTACATTCTCACCAAACAGGTCTCCCACCGCGCCATGGGTTTTCGCCTGTACTCCATCCACCGCGGTTCCTGGGGCGCATCCTGGGGCTTGGTTTACCAACGGGGCCATGGGCTAATGCCCTCGCCTCCGCAAGCCCCGCTCCCCCGCCGGCGTTAGCCGCACCGCGAGCCGCCCGGCTACACTTGACGTGCCGGCCTCACCCACCCAGACCCGATGGAGGTCCGGTGGGAAGCCAGCCTGCGTAAAAAGAGCCGCTCCCGCGCCTAGGCCGCCGTTGCGCGACTCCGCCCGCGCCGGAGCCGCCGCGCGCGGCCGCAGCTCGGCCTCCGCACTGGGCCACCCGACATCTGCCGCACACTGCCCGGCCGACGCCGCGCGCATTAGCCGGCCATTCTCGCCGGCCGCAGCCTCAGCCCCGCTGCGCGCGCTAGCGCAGCCTGGCGCTGGACGTAGGTCAGGAAGACATTCGCGCCTAGTTCCAGCGCGGTCGCGACATGCAGTACGTCTAAAGACCGCGCGCCGAGCGCGGCGGAATGGGACGCAACCAGCGCCTCCGCCCGCTCAAAAACGCGCGCCGGCAGCGGCGTCATCCGCAAGACGCCGCCTGCCAGGTCCTGCTCGACGGTGGCGCGCACCGCAGCTGCCTCGGCGGCAAGAATTTGGCAGCGAAAGACGGCCAGTTGCAAAGCGTTGAAAAGTTCAATGCGGCCAAGCACCGTCACCGGGATGGAACGGCTCCGCAGCAGCGCGACCGACTCCGCCGCGCGGGCGTCATTGAGATAGAGCGAGGCCAGCAGGCTTGTATCCGCGTAGAAGGTCAATGCTCGCCGCGCCCGTAGCGAACCAACTCGACCGCGTCAATCCGCTTTTCGCCCAGAATGCGCCGCGCACGCGCCACGAAATCCGGCAGCTCCTTGGGCTTGGCCGCCAGCCCGACGAGGCGCCCGATCGGCTTGCCGCGTTTGGTGATTTCGATCTCCTCGCCCCGGCGCAGCCGCCTCTCAATGGCCGGAAAGTTGTAGCGCAGATCGCTAACGCTGGCCTTCCCCATGGGGGCCATTTTCGCACCGCAACAGAGCAGCGGGTCGGGGACCCGCCGCGCTGGGCCGAATCGGCCCAGTCCGCCGCGCGGGCCGTCGAGGCCTGGCCCTTGACGACCCATAACTCCCCTGCTATAAGTCAGCAATCAAGAAATGCCAGAGGGACCCGACACTGACCTCCTACGGGCCGCGGCGGCAGCCGCGGGGGGGGATTCCACGGGGCCGACGGGGGGAGGCGGGTCCGCCCCACCCCGGACGGAGCACCGTGCGGGCGCAGACTCCATTCCCTTGATCCCAGAGATTCCAGAACCCCTGCGGGATGCCGCGCAGGAGGGCCGACTTGTGCCCTTCGTCGGGGCCGGGCTGTCGCGGCTCGCGGGCTGCCCGGGCTGGGACGGTTTCGCGAACCGCGTCGTCGAGCAGCTTCGCCGAGCCGGCCAAATCGACTGCGCCGACGTTGACCACCTCGCCAGGACGCCACCGCGCACGCGCTTGTCGATCGCCCTGGCCCTCGCGCGGGACGCTGCGGTCGGAATAGACCTCGCCGACGCCCTGAACCAGGGGGCGGGAAGCACGTCCGACCCGGACGGCGCCCACGCCTACAAGCTCTTATCCGAAATCGCAGACACATTCGTGACCACCAACTACGACCACCTGCTTGACCTGCTCCCGCGCGGGCCCACCTCGGCCGGCGGCCCCGCCGCCGCGGTCGGCAGCGGCGCGCCGGACAGCAAGCGCACCATCCTCCACAACCCGTCCGACTTCACATTTGGGGCGCTCGACAGCGGAGGGGCGGTGTTCCACCTGCACGGCTCTGTCGCCGACCCGGGCGGCCTGGTCATAACAACCAACGACTACCTCCGACGCTACGCAAACGACCGAAGGGGAGCCAGGGAAAACCCGGTTCTGACCTTCCTAGACGACCTCTTCCGGCTACGCACGGTGCTGTTCCTCGGGTACGGGCTGGAGGAGCTGGAGATCCTCCAACTCCTGGTAAACAAAGCCCGCGGCGGGAGGAACCGGGAGCGGACGCAAACGCATTTCGTCCTGCAGGGGTTCTTTTCCCACGAGTTCAGGCGAGCCAACCTGATGCGCCGTTATTACCGGGACCTCGGCATCCACCTGCTCCCATTCAGAACGGACTTCAACGGCGACAGCCAGATCGTCGCGGTCCTCGAGCGCTACGCCACGCAGCTCAGACCCGCCGACGCTGAGGCCGCCGCACTCAGAAGCCTGATCGACGTCCCAGCGCTGTTGGAGGACGATGACTGAGCTGACCCAGAACGAGGCGAACCTGCTCGACATGATGGCCGGGCGCCCTGAAATGGAGCGCCGCGCGTTCCCTCTGCTCGCGAAGCGCAAGGACCGCGCACGTTTCTTCGAAGACCTACGGGCTGGCGGCCTCCTAGACCCATCGCGGGACCCACGGCCACAACCAGGCGACCGGCCCGGAAGCTGGGTGGTTCCCTATTGGCCGGCCCTCGGTTACCTCCGCGCCTGCGCGGAGCAGTCCGCGGAGCGTCAGGACGCCGAGCTCGGGGGGAAGGTGATGGGGGTCCTGCGCGCCGCCGCGGAGTACGCTAGGGATCGCCCGCTGGAGGAGGACAACCCAGTAACCTCCGAAGAATTCGCCCACATCATCTCCATTCTCCCCACGCAGGTGGTTCAGGCAGCCGACCTCGGCCCCGTCCCGCGCTGGCTGCGGACTCGGTTCGACAAAGTCAGCCTCGGCGCGAACCTCGACCGCGCAATCGGGCACTTCCTTTCAGGCCAGGATCCAGGGGATTGGAGCAAGGCACTGGCCCTGGCGACGCACTGCCTCGCGTGGGAAACGGTAACGGACGCGATCACCAGCGGGCCGCAACCAAGGGCGCTGCTCGACGGCTTCTGGCTAAAAACCGTTATCAAGCACCACGCGCTCGGGCTCGGCCGGAAGTTGGGCGAAGCCGCGGCGTCAGCTTTCACGCAAAACGCGGGGACGTTGTTCGCAACTGGGATCGCAGCAACGCACAGCTGGCTCGTCCGCCCCGCGGTCGAAGAGCACTTCCAAAACCACGATTGGAGGGCCGCGGAGAACGCCGCCGTCGAGGCGTTAAGGGACTCAATCCTCGGCTGGGCCGAGTCAGACCCAACGGGGCTTCCGGATTTCGTTCGGGCAAAACTGCTTGGCGGAGACGTCGAGATGCTCCGCCGGATCGGAATTTACCTAATCGACGCGCTCTGGAACCAACTGCGCGCGCTCTACGCGTACGCCTGCAGGCCGGAGCTTTTCCAGCACGGTCTCCGGCATGAGCTATTCAACCTTCTGAAAAACCATTACGAAGAGATGGACGCCCAGGACAAGAGGCGCACCGTCGCCGCGATCATGGGCGCCAGCCCGAACGGCGAGGGGCGTGCCCGCCGAGCGAGCCAGCGCCGCTGGCTCGCCGCCCTGCCACCAGACGACCCCGACGTGGCGCTGGCCCTTGAGCGCCTCGGCGGCGCCGACGGTGGCGCCGCTGACACGCACCCCGACTTCAACTCCTACCTGGAGGCCTTTCACGGCCCTGGGCCAAGCCCCTACAAGCCGGAAGAAATCACCGCCCTCGCGCTCGAAGGGAAGCTCTGCGAAAAACTCAACAACCCTCCCCGGGTCGGCGACCTCCCGCTCCCAACTGACCTCGGCCTCCGGCAAGCGCTAGCGGACGCCGTCGCCAGCGCCCCTGAAATCTTCATCGAAAAGCTGGGAGCGGCCGAGGACGGGATCCCCGGCCTGGAGGTTCCCTTGCAATACGAGGTCCTGGCCGCCCTGCGCGGCGCGTGGAAGGCCAGACAACTCGGGCCGCGCGCCCCCTGGGAAAGCCTAATCACCTATTTCGACGGCCTGCGGGAATCACCACACCGGAACGAGGAAGCGTTCGGGGAACTCGTAGGGAAAGCCGCCGACCTCCTTGCCGACGGGGCGCGCGACGACGAACACGCCTACGACGAGGACCTGCTGCCAATGGGCTGGGAAGCGATCAGAAAGCTCGCCGAAATCGCACCGGCCACGCAGCAGCCCGGGAAACCGCTCGACGCGATGACCTGGGCGATCAACTCTCCCAAAGGGCGTGTGATCGAAGCCGCGGTCACCCACGCCCTCCGGGAATGCCGCCTCGCGGACGCCCGGGGCGAGGGGCACGGCAAAATCTGGGAGGAAAGGTTTCGCGCCTTTTTCGACGGGGAGCTTGGGAAGACCGCGGACGGAAATGACGAGTTCTCGACCCTAGCGGCGTCCTACCTCGTCAACCTGATCTACCTTTCGCCGGAGTGGACCAGAGCGAACGTCGCGGCTGTCTTCCCGAGGGACCGCCCGGAAAACCTGTCTTGCGCCCTAGCCGGGCTGGCCTTCTCCACGGCCACGCGGGATAGCTACGAGCTCCTCCGGAGCGGCGGTGTCCTCGAGAGCTGCGTCAGGGCCGACAACCTGCCACCCGAGGCGCGAAAGGTCGCAGTGCAGCGGGTGATGTGGGCCTACCTCGCCGGCGCCCAAACGCTCGAAGAGGCCCCGGCCAAAAGTGTCCTCGACCTCGCCCGCCCCCAGGACATTGAGGAGGCCGCGTGGTTCCTCAGCGGCACCCGAGGCTCTGAGCTGGCCGCGGACCAGCGCGGCCGCATCACCGCATTCTGGCAGGCGGCGCTCACCGCACTCGAGAACGATAAGGCCCCCGCCACCGTGCTCCTGGCCCTCGGCTCCCTCGCGTGGGCCCTGCCCAACGCCCGCGGCGCCAACGGGGAACTACTAAAAGCCGTCGCCCCCGCGATGGGGCGCGACGTTCACGCGTACGGCTTCCTCGAAGACCTGGCCCGCCTGCTCCCCTCCGCGCCAGGGGAGATCGCAGAGGCCTTCTCCAGGTTCCTCCAGTCCTACGACGCGACCTTTGATTACGACGACAGGCTCAAAACCCTGATCTGGGAACTCGCGGCCACAGGCCAGCGGGACGCCGCCTACGCAGCGTGCGCGAAGCTCCGGGCGCTACCCAGAATGCCCGAACTCGCCGAACGAATTAGGAACACGCCTGCGGCAGCATCGGAAAACGGCTGAGAATGGCGGGGACGACGGGGCTCGAACCCGCGACCTCCGACGTGACAGGCCGGCGTTCTAACCAACTGAACTACGTCCCCGCACGGGACGCACGATTTTTTGAGTTTAGCATGCGCGGCCCCGCAAGGCGGGAGGCCGCGCAGCGCGGCTGACCCGAAACCTATGCCGGCGGGGCGCCGGCGCACGATGATGGCCGCTGGCCCCAACCCCGCCGCTTGCGGGGCGTCCCGCTTAGGCGACCGCCGGTCGAAACGTGCGTGCAAATTCGCCGTTCTTGGAGGATGATGGCGGGGGCGCCGCCAACGGCGCCGGCCCAGGGAGGTTCGCCATGCCCGGCGCTGTACTCGTGGCCTATGCGGTCTTCGCGGTGGTTTTGCTCCTCGGCGCGGGGCTCATCTTCGCCCGCGGCGAATGGTCCCGAGCGCGCGGCTGGGACCGCTTGGTCCTGTTCGGCCCGCTGTTCTATGCGGCGCCGGTCGCCGCCTTCGGCAGCGAGCATTTCACCATCACCCAGGAAATCGCCGCCATGGTACCGGGCTGGCTTCCCTGGCATGTCTTCTGGGCCTATTTCGTCGGCTCCTGCTTCCTCCTCGCGGGCCTTAGCCTGGCGACCAAGATTCGGTCGCGGCTGGCGGCCAGCTTGCTGGCGCTGGCGTTTTTCCTCTTCGTGGTTCTGATGGACGCGCCCGGCTGGGCGCACGATCTCCACAGCCGTTTCGCGGCGGCGCAGATGCTGCGGGAATTGGCGTTCTCCGCCGGACCGCTGGCGCTGGCGGCCAGCCTCGGCGCGTTGGACCGCGGGAGGGCGAAGTTGGCGGCGCAAGTCGCGGTGAAAATCGCGCGATATTGCATCGCCGTCGGCGTCGTCTTCTACGCCGTCGAGCAGTTTTTGCACGGCCGGCATGTCCCCGGCCTTCCCCTGGAAGCGGTGACGCCCGCGGGCATCTTCGGCCATGCGTTCTGGACGTATTTGACGGCGGCGGTCTATGCGGTCGCAGGCGTTTTGCTGCTCGTCGGCATGCGCACGCGGGCGGCGGCGACGGCGGTGGGCGCGGCGGCGGTGTTCGTCGTCCTGGTCGTCTACATCCCCATGGCGTTCCTGAAGCACACCACCTTCACCGGCTTCAACTATCTCGGTGACACGCTGATGTATGCCGGCACGGTCCTGCTGCTTGCCGGCGCCATGCCGCATGGGGCGAAGGCCTCCGCAGCCAGCGCCGCGGCCGCACCCGCCGCCGCCAGAGTCGAATAGCGAGCGCGCCGGGCGCACCCTTGCGCCAAACGCGAAGACCGCTCGAAGAAAGTGGGATGGGCGTCCTCGCCTGTCCGCTTTTGACAGCCGGGACGGCAACTGCGCTGGGCAGCGTGGATCTCGGCTTCGCTGGGCAGCCGAGGACGGCTACCCTACTCTGGCCCTGGGGGCGCGGGCCGCCGGCCCGCAGTTTAGCCGGTGCGGACGAGGCCGTCCGCGCCCCCAGAAAAACCGCCGCCGCACCCTTTTTGACAGCCGCGGACGGCGGCTTCGCTGGGCAGCCGGGACGGCTACCCTACGGCCCCCCGCAGCAAATCCCGCGCGATCACCAGCCGCTGAATCTCGCTGGTGCCTTCGCCGATGGTGCAGAGCTTGACGTCGCGATAGAACTTTTCGGCCGGATATTCCTTGATGAAGCCATAGCCGCCGTGGATCTGCACGCAGTCGTCGGCGGCGCGCACGGCTGCCTCGCTGGCGAACAGCTTGGCCATGGCCGCGGCGCGCGTGACCGGCTGGCCCGCGTCCTTCAGCGCCGCCGCGCCCTTTTTGGCAGCGGACGGCAGC